>NZ_JABVEB010000246.1 GCF_014323665.1 Actinomadura sp. HBU206391
AGCCTCTTCCATAAGGGCGCGAGCGGCGGCGACGTCGCCTTCGTCGATCCAGTAGGGGATCCGATGCATCCCCCAGAAGTGGTCGGGGTCTGGGGCTATGAGGTAATCCCAAGCGGCCTCTACCTCGTCACACTCGACCAAGCCTGGTCCGTTCAGGAGCCAATCCTCCAAGCGGCCCCGTAGGCGCCAGTCGTAGCGGGCCTGTTTGTACGCGAGGGCCACCGCCCGTTCGGCGAGCAGATCCCGGCTGTCGGCGTCGAGCAGTAGGTCCCACATCCGCACGTCGGTTTTGATGCTTTGCGACACGAGCACCAACAACACAAGGACATGTCGGCGCAAAGAGCGGTCTGGGTGCTCGAGCATGTCGAACCAGCTGGCTGGATGGACGCGCAAGGCCTTCCGGCATTCCTCACCCACATGTGTCATGTCCTTTCCGTACAGCGTCGCGGGTCTCCACTCGATGGCGTGCTGTGTGATGCGGATGAGCAAGGCGACGACGGCGACCCGGTCGCGGGTATGTGGGTGCAATGCGAGCCGCCGCAGGAACGGCACCGCCACGGAGGTCGCCGGACTCACGTGCTCACCGATCGGGCTCAGCAAAGCGAGCCGGTCACGTAGTTGACCGACCGCATCCCGATCACCTTGCCAGAGCAGCCGCAGCAAGATTGGCACCTGGTCAACGTCGCGGTTGCAGTCCCAGGCCAGATCCCAGCGAACGTTGTCCAGACCGGCAAGCGGATCGTTCGCGTTCGCAACGTCAGTTCCAATCACCGGGCTCTGCCTCCCCCGCTATCGCCATCCATACTCGTGGCAGTCATTCAGGCCGCCAGGTCGACGGCGGTGAAGTCAGCCGCATGAGTACGACGAGATCAACAAGGCGATCCGGGTCGCCGAACCACTGGCCGAGGTCCGGGGGCACCTGGTGAAGGCTCAACGCACCAAGACCCCGGCGGGCAAACGCTGGGTGCAGCTTCCGCCCTTCTTGGCGGAGCTGTACGAGGCACTGCTCGACGACTGCCAGACCGCCTTCGTGTTCGTCGGCGAGAAGGGCGGCACCCTGCGGCGCAGCAACTTCGGGCGCCGGTTCTGGCGGCCGGCCTGGGACGGTGACCTCGAGCACACCGACCCTGCCGGGCGGATCCCGCCTATCCTGCCCGGGTTCACCTTCCACGAAGGCCGCCACACCCACCGGACCTGGCTGGCCGACGACGGCATCAACGAGGTCGGGCGGGCCGCCCGGCTCGGTCACAAGATGCCTGGGATGGCCGGGGTGTACGAGCACGTGACACCGGAGACCAGACAACGGATCCTGCACGTGCTGCAACAGCGGTGGGAGGACTCACTGCTGGCTCTGCGTGACCGGGAGCGAGAGCAGCTCATCGCGTTCCTCCCGCAGATGAACAACAAGATCAACGAAATCACGGCGCGGCATCAGGCTGAGACGATCGAGGGCGATAAGATCATCGCCCGGATATCGCCCGAACAAGCCTGAAGCCCCGCCTCCCAAACAAGGGACAGGGCCTCTGACCTGCGCAAACAGTGGTGGGCGATACTGGGATTGAACCAGTGACCTCTACCGTGTCAAGGTAGCGCTCTCCCACTGAGCTAATCGCCCGGGACTGACAGCAGTCGAGGTGGAGACGGGATTTGAACCCGTGTACACGGCTTTGCAGGCCGTTGCCTCGCCTCTCGGCCACTCCACCAGTGCGAGGCCCGCACTGCTCGGCCTCTTCGAGCGGACGACGGGATTCGAACCCGCGACCCTCACCTTGGCAAGGTGATGCTCTACCAGCTGAGCCACGTCCGCTTGCTGTTCACCGGGCGGTGGTGCCCCGGTGCGTTAACTCTAGCGGAATCCAGGACCTCTTTGTGCACGCCTGCCGGCGACGGCGGGGTGATCATATTCCGGTACGGGCCGACCACAGCTCAGGGAACACGTCCTGATCCACAGCGCGCCGTAGCCAGCCGAGGCCACTGGATCCGGCGGTGCCGGGTTTGGCGCCCATAGCCCGTTTCACCGAGGCGTAGTGTCGTTGCCGCCATCGTGTGATCCGCTCGGCGACGTCCAGCAGCAGCTCGGCCAGTTCGACCAGATCGCGGTGTTCGGCGCCCGAGACGTAGACCGTGTGCCACGCCGTCTCCACGTCCTCATGCGGTTCGTAGGGGGAGGCCCAGTCGCGGTCCAGTCTCGCCTGGGGGATCGGGAGTCCGCGCCGGTGCAGGAGTGCCAGCACCTCGTCGTACAGGCTGGGCGTGCGGAGGGCGGCGGAGAGTTCGGCGTGCGCCTCGGGAACGCCCGCGTGTGGTCGCAGCATCGCCGCTGACTTGTTGCCGATCATGAATTCCAGCCTGCGGTAGGCGGCGGACTGGAATCCGGACGCCTCACCCAGGCGGTCGCGGAAGGCGTTGAACTCCACCGGAGTGAGCGTGGCGAGCAGGTCCCAGGAGGCTACGAGGACGTCCTGGGCGTGGAGCCCACGTCGCAGGGCCGCCGCCGCACCCGGAACATCGTCGGCCCGCAGCTCCTGCCGCGCCTGTGTCCACTCATGCTCCAGCAGCCCGAACAGCAGTTCCATGACCTGCGTGGTCACGATGAACGACATCTCCGCCGACACCCCGCTGCTCGGTTCCTGCAGGCGGTGGAGCGCATCGATGTGGGCGTACGCGGAGTACGGGGTCTCGGCGGGGCCGAACGACAGCCTCGGATCGCCCGCCGTCTCGGCGACGATCGTGGTGTGCCGCCCATGCGCCATTGTGACCCCCTGTTGACATCTGTTGATCACATCCATTCTGCGACGGTTCATCGCCCTACGGAATGGGCATCGCAACCTGGTTGGCCGGTTTGGCTTAACATATGAAATGTCAAAGTGGGTTTCGGTTTCCAATCGGGAGATCACATGGATGCTGTGGACCGCCGGCTCCTGGAGGAGCTGGAGAGCGACGCGCGGCTCTCCTTCAACGAGCTGTCGCGCCGGGTGAAGCTGTCGTCCCCGGCCGTGGCGGAACGGGTGCGGCGGCTCGAGGCGGACGGGGTGATCACCGGGTACCACGCGCATGTCGACCTCGCCAGGATCGGCCGGCCTGTCACCGCACTCGTGCAGGTCCAGTGCTACGGACCGCGTTGCATCCTGCGCGACCCCGACGTGGTGAACTGGCCGCAGGTGCTGCAGCTCCACCGGGTCACGGGCGCTGCATGCTGCGTGCTGCTGGTGGCGGTGCCCACCATGCCGCAGTTCGAGATCCTCATCGACCGTCTGGCGGAGTACGGGCAGCCGTCGAGCATGCTGGTGCTGTCGAGCCCGGTGGAGTGGCGCCAGGCGATCACAACTGACGGCTGACGCGGACCCGCTCGGCCCGGTCAGAGGACGGCCGCCGGCTCGACCGCCGATGGCGGGCGTGCGGCATGTCGCTCCCCGATGTTCGTCCGGCGTTCACGGAACCCTGGGCTCGCCTCCTCGTCGCGGAATTATGTTCGTTTATGAGCGATATGTCCGCGAATGGATGGGTCGTGATGCCGGTTCCCGCCGAGGCCAGTCCGCCACCGTCCGTTCGCGAGCGGAGCTCCGACCGCGCGCCGCCCCGGCCTCGCGACCCCTACTTCGACAACGCGAAGTTCCTCGCCGTCGTCCTCGTGGTCATCGGGCACGCTTGGGGCCCGCTGGAGGGACTGCGGCCGAGCGACACCGCGCACCTGTTCGTGTACACGTTCCACATGCCGCTGTTCATCGTCATCGCGGGTCACTTCTCGCGGTCCTTCGCGGTCAAGAGAGGGAAGGTCCGCGCCCTGATGACCGGTGTGGCCGTCCCTTACCTTCTCTTCGCGGCGGCGTATCCCCTCTACGTGAGCATGCTGGGCGGCGCGGCGTTCGTCTGGAGCCCGCTGTCGCCGTACTACCTCACCTGGTTCCTGCTGGCGCTGCTGATGTGGCGGCTGTCGACCCCGCTGTGGCAGCAACTCCGTCTTCCGCTGGTCATCGCGGTGGTGATCTCCCTGGTCTCCGCCGTGGTCCGGTTGCCCGATCCAGTGGTGACGAGGACGCTCGGATTCCTGCCCTTCTTCGTCGGGGGCCTGCTGCTCACCGAGGACCACTTCAGGCTGCTGCGGACGCGGCCGGCGCGCATCGCCGCCGTGCTGGTGGCGGGAGCGGCCACCGTCACCGCGGCGCTGGCCGAGCCGCACGTGAACCCCGAGTGGATTCACTATCGCCACCCAGGCGATCAGCTCGGCCTTTCCTTCCTGGCCTCGTTCGGGGTACGGGCGGCCGTGCTGATGTGCGGACTGGTGATGACGGCGGCGTTCCTCGCGCTGGTGCCCGCCCGCCGCACCTGGTTCACCGAGCTGGGCGCCGCGTCGATGTACGTCTATCTGCTGCACGGCTTCGTCATCCTGGGCGCGACGTACGCCGGCTGGTACACGCGGGTACGTGAGCTGGGAGCGGTCGGCGGCCTCGCCGTCGTGACGGTCCTCGGAGTGATGCTGGTCTTCGCGACGGGGAGCAGACCGGCCCGCCGGGCGTTCCGCTGGGCGGTGGAGCCACGGCTCGACTGGGCGTTCCGGCACTGAGCGCCCCCGGCCCTTCGTGCACGGCCTCCGCCGGATCGGCGTGTCAGGCTCCGGCGCGCTCCGGGGACGAGGGCGACCCCTCCGACGAGTCCGACGCCGACGCCGACGACGACCCCGGCGCTGAGCCGGAGCCCGAGCCAACGCCCGAGGACGTACGCAGTCGTTCGCGGTCGCGTAGATCGGCGACGAGGGCGGCGGTGACCGGTACGTCGAGGCCGTGGACCTCGGCGGCGCGCAGCACCGCGCCGCCGATCGCGTCGAGCTCGAGCTCCCGGCCCGCCTCCGCGTCGCGCAGCATGGACGACTTCATCCCCGCGTCGACCCGGTCGAGCGTCGTGACCACATCCTCCGCGCCCAGCGTCCCGCCGGCGGCACCGGCCACGGCGGCGATTTCTCGGGCCACGGCGAGCAGTTCCTCCCGCCGGCCCTCGCGTACCTCTCCGATGGCCGCGCCGGCGTGGGTGGTCAGCAGCGCCAGCGTCGCCAGGAACGACAGCTTGTTCCAGAGCATCGCGGTCTCGTCGTCGCTCACGGTCACATCGAGTTCGGCCGCACGGAGTCGCTCGGCGAGCCCGTCCAGGCGGTCGCGCGGTGTGGTGCGGCTCCCCAGCTCGATGGCGGCGAAGGGGCTGGCGTGCTCGATCCGTCCCGGCGCGATCCGGGTCGATTCCACGCGGATGGTACCGGCGATCACCTGCGGGGACGGGTAGCGTTCGCGCAGCGCGGCCATGTGCTCGGTGCCGTTGAGCAGCGGCACCACCAGTCCATCGCCGAGTACGTCGGGCGGCAGGCTGCCCAGGGCGGCGGCGAGCGTCGTCTGCTTGACGGCGATCAGGCACGCCTCCACGGGCTCGTCGAGTTCGGTCCGGGCGTCGACGGGCACCGTGAAGTCTCCGTACCTGCGGCTGCGCACGGTGAGACCGTCGCGCCGCAGAGCCGCCGCCGTGTCGGGCCGGGCCAGGAAGATGACCCGTCGGCCGCCGCGCGCCAGGAGACCGCCGAGGAGCCCGCCGACGCCGCCGGGGCCGAGTACGGCGATCGCCGCGTCCGTCGAGAGCACATGTCCTCCAAAGCCACCATCGGTCTGTTGAGCGAACTCCGTCATATAGCGTATCCGGGTGTCATCGGGTAAGGACGACCAGAAACAGGGCGACGCGCCTGTCCCTTTGGAACCCGAACCCGGACCCACCCCACGAAGGCTGACGACAGGTTTCCGTGCCGCCTTCGCCGACCTGACGCCGCTGAAGACGAGCGCCGACTACCGGCGGCTGTGGTTCGGTCACACGGTCTCGTCCATCGGGCAGCAGATGACCGCCGTGGCCGTCTCGGTCCAGGTCTACGCGCTCACCGATTCGACCTTCGCCACCGGCCTGGTGGGTCTGTGCTCACTGGTTCCGCTCGTGGTCTTCGGGCTGTACGGCGGCGCGATCGCCGACACCGTCGACCGGCGCAGGCTCGGCCTCGTCGGCTCGCTCGGGCTGGCTCTGCTCTCCGGTGTGCTGGCGGTGCTGGCGATGGCGGAGTCGCCCCAAGTCCTCCTGCTGTACGGGGCGGTGGCGCTGCAGGCGGTGTGTTACGCCGTGAGCACCCCCGCCCGGTCTGCCATGATCCCCCGGCTGGTACCGGCCGAACAGCTTCCCGCGGCCAATGCTCTGGCCACCGTGAGCATGAATCTCAGCTTCACGGCAGGACCGATGCTCGGCGGGGTCCTGATCGGCGTATGGGGCTACCAGGCGGCCTATCTGGTGGACACCGTCGCCTTCACCGCCACCCTGTACGCCATGTGGCGGCTGCCTGCCATGCGCCCGGAGGGAGTGCGCAAAGGGCGCGCTTCGGTTCTCGAGGGGCTGCGTTTCCTCGGCGAGCGGCCGAACCTGCGCATGAGCTTCCTGGCCGACATGGCGGCCATGATCTTCGGTATGCCGCGTGCGCTGTTCCCCGCGATCGCGGTGGGCTTCTACGCCGGCGACGCCCGTACGGTCGGGCTGTTGACGTCGGCTCCCGCGGTGGGCGCGCTTGCCGGCGCGGTCTTGTCCGGATGGGTGAGCCGCGTGCACCGGCACGGTCTCGCGGTGGTGTGGGCGGTCATCGCGTGGGGGCTGGCCATCGCGGGGTTCGGACTCATGCGGCAGCTCTGGCTGGGCCTGCTGTTCCTCGCGGCGGCGGGCTGCGCCGACAGCGTGAGCAGTATCTTCCGTAATACGATCATGCAGGTCGCCGCACCCGACGAGATGCGCGGAAGGCTTCAGGGCATCTTCATCGTGGTGGTGGCCGGCGGCCCGCGGCTCGGAGACTTCGAGTCCGGCTCCGTGGCCCAGCTGACGTCACCGGCCTTCGCCGTGGTCAGCGGCGGCATGGCCTGCGTCGTGGTGATGCTGCTGCTCCTCGCGCGATGGCCTGGTTTCGCGCGTTACGACGCGCGCGACCCGAAACCGTGACGCGCGCCGTCTCGGCGGGCGGTCCGATGGCCCGCCCGCCGAGGACGCGCCGGCGGGCATGCGATCAGCCGAGCCGATCCGCGTACATCTTCTCGAGCTCTCTGGTCCGCTCGGCCGGCACGGGTCGAGAAGATCCGAACAGCGTGGCGAACAGCAGCTCGAGGTGGGTCTGCCGCGCCGCGAGCGCGGTCGGCAGCAGATCCGCCAGCCGTGCGGGGACGGTCTGGGTGACGACGATCCGATGGCCGGACTTCGGGTCCGCGAGGACCTCCCAGCGGACCCGCCCGGCAGGTGCGCCCTCGTGTCGCCAGGTGTATTCGAGCAGGTGCGGCGGGTCTACCGCCGTGAGCGGACCGGCGGGCACGTCGTCGGTGGTGGACGCAGGCGGAGGCGGCGCGCCCACGGCCAGGTCGCGTCGCGTGGTACGCGCATCCTCCGTGGTGCCCTCACCTCCGATGAGCGCGGCCCATATGTCCGCGGCCGGTCGCCACACCAGGTCGCGCTCGAAGCGCACCAAGTGGCCGTCGGGGTGTCCCAGTACCTGGCCCTCGAAGGTGAAGCGCATGACCGCGCCGACCTTCAGCTCCGTCTCGACTCGGGCGGGGAACCAGTGCGCCATCTCGTCCGGCTCGGTGATGGCTCGCCAGACCTTCTTCGGGGAGTGAGCGAGTCGTCGTTCCAGCCTCAGCACCGGCTTCCCGTCGATGGTCTCGAGGGTTGCGGGGTCCTCTTCCACAGCACGTCCTTTCGCCTGGATCGCACGGAGCCGGAACGGCTCCGCC
>NZ_JABVEB010000247.1 GCF_014323665.1 Actinomadura sp. HBU206391
AGGTCCATGCGCTGGTCGAGGGAGCCGAAGTTGTACTGGTCCCTGGCGGGTTCTGGATTGTCCACCCCCCAGCCCATGATCGCTTGGGCCTGCACGACCGGCTGGCGGGAGATCGAGCCGCGTACCGCGTCGGTCGCCCCCTGCTCACCGATGCCCGCGCTGTACTGGGTGTGCGTGAAGCCCCAGGCCGGCCAGGATTTCGGGGCGCCGACCGCCACCCGGCCGACGCTCCGCCGGTCCGCCGATCGCGGCGGCTCGGCCCGAGACGGTTCGTTCCGCGTCACCGCCAACAGGATCGCGGCGGCCAGCACCCCGGCCAGGGCGATGGCGAACGCGAGCATCCACAGCGGGCGCCTGCGGCGCCCGTGCCTCCCCTGGCGGTTACTGAGTAATGCCACGCAGGTCACCGTAACGCGACGGTAGGCACACACAGGGTGATCCGGTGAAACCGTCGGCGCGTCGCACGGCGCCAAGAGCAGGAAGCCGGGACCGTGGCGGGACGTCGGGGGCATCCGACCTGCCCGGCAGCAGATCGTGCCCACATGGGTAACCGCAGTGCCAGATTTCCCTGCCGTCACGGCGCGGGTCTATGGTGCGACGCCGACCGAGCCGAGCCGGTCCGCCCCCGCCGGCGGACCGGGCCGACCCGCCCCTACTGCCAGTCCCTGCGCTTCTGGTCGACCAGCAGCGCCCGCAGACCGGCGGAATCGTCGGCGGCCACGGTCATCGCATATCCGGCTTGGAGCTGCGCGTCCGTGAGGTCTCCGTTCCGCGTCGCGTACCAGCGGCCGGCGTCGCTGCGCCACACGAGCCAGCCGGGGAACTCCTCCTCAATGGCGGCCTTGAGGTCTTCGAAGTCCCCCATCGTGGCCATCCTCTCCAAGGAATGCCTTCCGTATACGAAAGTGATACACAAGACGATAGGAGTCAAGCTGTACGTAAGTGGAACGTCTCCCGGGCGCAAGAGGAGGTGACACCTGTGCAGGGTCGCCCCGCCTATCTCCGGATCGCTGAGGAACTACGGGGCGGCATCCGCGACGGCAGCCATCCACCCGGCTCGAAACTCCCGACGATGGCCGTGCTCTCCCAGATGCACGATGTCTCCGAGATCGTCGTGCGGCAGGCCATCGCGCTGCTCCGCGGTGAGGGCCTGGTGGAGACCAGGCGGGGCGGTGGCACCGTGGTGCGCGTCTGTCCCCCGGCCCGGCGCGTGGCGATGGACCGGTACCGGCTGGAGACCCGGCCTCTGGCGGCGCCGGCGACGTCGTTCACCCATGACCAGCGGATCGGCTGGCGGGACTACCGCCTCGACCGCGCCTACACCCGGGTGCCGGCCGACGCCGCGCTCGCCGCGCTGTTCGAACTCCCCGCGACGACCGAGCTGCTGCGCCGCCGGTTCGTGTTCCACGCCCGCGGCGACCCCCAGCAGATCTCGGTGAACTATCTGCCCTGGGACCTGGTGGCGGGCACCCCGGTCGCCGATCCCGAGCGCGAGCCGTGGCCGGGTGGCACCCCCGCGCAGCTCGCGTTCCTCGGGCACCCGCTGACCCGGGTAGAGGAGTCCGTGCGATCCCGCATGCCGACCCCCGAGGAGGCCGAGACCCTGCGAATGACGGGCGGCGTGCCCGTCATGACCATCACCCGCCGCATGCTGTCCGGCGAGCACGTGCTCGAGGTGTGCCGCGACATCGTCATCCCGGCCGACCGCGTCATCCTGGACTACGCCATCGACCTGTGACGTGCACGGGACGACCCCAGACGACATTTCGCCGAAATGACGGCACGACGATCGCAGCGTTTCCGTGAAACGCGCCGTTCATGGGGAAAGGCATAGGTTGGACCTACAGTCCAGCGATCAAGGAGGCCCTCACCGCCATGGCACGGGTGACGCGGGATGAGATGGACCGGCTGACCGGCGGCGAACATCATGATCCACATGGGGTGCTCGGCGCCCACCCCGGCCGTGACGGGGTCACGATCCGCGCTCTGCGGCCACTGGCCGAGACCGTCGAGGTGGTCCTGCCCGACGGCACCCGCCATCCGTTGCGCCACGTCCACGCGGGGGTCTACACCGGAACGCTGCCCGAGGACGCCTCTCTCGCCGACGTCAAGGCCGACAGCGCCCCGCTCGCGGTGCCCGACTACCGGCTCGCCGTGACCTATTCCGACGGGCCGGAGCTCATCCAGGACGACCCGTACCGCCACCTGCCGACGCTCGGGGAGCTCGATCTGCACCTGAT
The DNA here is from genome assembly GCF_014323665.1 of Actinomadura sp. HBU206391. Taxonomy (GTDB): domain Bacteria; phylum Actinomycetota; class Actinomycetes; order Streptosporangiales; family Streptosporangiaceae; genus Actinomadura_C. The sequence goes on from NZ_JABVEB010000247.1 coordinate 2,241, forward strand.
GCAGGAGGGCCGGCACGAGGAGCTGTGGAAGGCGCTCGGCTCTCGCGTACGGACGTACGCCTCCGCCTTCGGACCGGTCACCGGCACCGCGTTCACCGTGTGGGCGCCGAACGCGCGCGGCGTGCGGGTCATCGGCGACTTCAACCACTGGGACGGCACCGCGCACCCCATGCGGTCACTGGGGTCGTCGGGCGTGTGGGAGCTGTTCGTGCCCGACGTCGCCGACGGCACCGCGTACAAGTACGAGATCCTCGGCGCCGACGGCGTGTGGACGCGCAAGGCCGACCCGATGGCCCAGGCCACCGAGTGCCCGCCCAAGACCGCGTCGGTGGTGTACGGCACATCGCACGTGTGGTCGGACGGCGAGTGGATGGACCAGCGGAAGGGACGCGACTGGCTGCACGAGCCCATGAGCGTCTACGAGGTGCATCTCGGCTCGTGGCGGCAGGGCCTCGGCTACCGCGAACTCGCCGACGAGCTGGTGTCGTACGTCTCCGACCTCGGCTTCACCCACGTGGAGTTCCTGCCGGTGGCCGAGCATCCGTACGGCCCTTCCTGGGGATATCAGGTGACGTCGTACTACGCGCCGACCGCGCGCTTCGGCGATCCGGACGATCTGCGGTATCTCATCGACCGGCTGCACCAGGCCGGTATCGGTGTGATCGTCGACTGGGTTCCCGCGCACTTCCCCAAGGACGAGTGGGCGCTGGCGCGCTTCGACGGCACCGCTCTGTACGAGCACGCCGACCCGATGCGCGGCGAGCATCCCGACTGGGGGACGTACGTCTTCGACTTCGGCAGGCCGCAGGTGCGCAACTTCCTGGTGGCCAACGCGTGCTACTGGCTGGAGGACTTCCACGTCGACGGGCTGCGGGTGGACGCCGTCGCCTCGATGCTCTACCTGGACTACTCCCGCGAGGACGGCCAGTGGACCCCGAACGTCTATGGCGGCCGGGAGAACCTCGAAGCGATCTCGTTCCTGCAGGAGATGAACGCCACGGCGTACAAGCGCTCGCCCGGCATCATGACCATCGCCGAGGAGTCGACCGCCTGGCCGGGCGTGTGCCGGCCGACGCATCTCGGCGGGCTGGGCTTCGGATTCAAGTGGAACATGGGGTGGATGCACGACACGCTCGGCTATCTCAAGCACGAGCCGATCTTCCGGAACTACCACCATGGCGAGATCACGTTCTCGCTGGTGTACGCGTTCTCGGAGAACTACATCCTGCCGCTGTCCCACGACGAGGTCGTGCACGAGAAGGGCTCACTGCTCGGCAAGATGCCGGGCGACTCCTGGCAGAAGTTCGCGAACCTGCGTGCCACTCTCGCGTACATGTGGGCGCACCCGGGCAAGCAACTCCTGTTCATGGGCGGCGAGTTCGGTCAGGGCGGTGAGTGGGCGGAACAGCGGTCGCTCGACTGGTGGCTGCTCGATGACGAGCTGCACGCCGGGACGCAGAAGTTCGTCGGCGACCTCAACCGGGCCTATCGCGCGTCCCCGGCGCTGTGGACCAGGGACAACGACCCGCAGGGCTTTCAGTGGATCGACGCCAACGACGCGGCCGGCAATGTGCTGAGCTTTCTGCGGTACGGGTCGGACGGCTCAGTGCTCGCGTCCATCGTCAACTTCGCCGGGATGCCGCACGAGGAGTACCGGGTCGGCCTGCCCTTCGCGGGCACATGGCGCGAGGTGATCAACACCGACGCCTATGAGTACGGCGGTAGCGGTGTGGGGAACCTCGGCCGGGTGGAGGCGGTCGACGCGCCCTGGCACGCTCAGCCGGCCTCCGCCGTCCTGCGGGTGCCGCCCCTCGGCGCCGTCTGGCTCACCCCCGAGCGCATCCCCTCGCCGCTGTGATCTTGCGGTCGTTCGTCTGCGAACGACCGCAAGATCACTATAGGCGACCGGGCGAACGGGCGACCGGGCGAACGTCGGACGACGCTCGCCACGGTCAACATCGGCGCGGCGTCCGTCCAGGGGTCGGTCAGTGCAGGAACCGGTCGAGGGTCTGCGCGAGGCCGTCCTGGTCGGCCTCGGCCGGCCAGCCCTGATCGAGGGCCGTTCGGGCGAGGCGGGCGGCCGCCTCGCCGGGACGGAACACCGAGTGCCGTTCGTTCGGGGACATGCCCCAGACGAACCAGAAGAACTGAACATTCTCACGGAATTCCGGCCGACCTGGTGTCTGACCTGCATGCGGACGGTTGTGGCGGTCACTGCGACACCGCCTGTTCCGGCCCTGTTCCGCTGGAGATTTGATCTTGGACGGCGCGGAGACGGAACAGACTCCGGTCGATCGCGTTCCGCGCCTGCTCGAAAGTCTCCGGAGTCACATGGCCGTAGGTGCCCAGGGTCACCGGAACGCCCACACCCCTGCGACTGTGCCCCAAGAAGTCCATGACCCCCGCCAGGGATACGCCAGCGTCCATCAGCGTGGTGGCGTAGTAGTGCCGCAAGGCGTGAGTACCGTCCTCGCGCGACTCCACGTAGACGAACCGGCCGTTGCTGTTCTTGGCCCTCGGCGGGATTATCCCCGCCTTGACCAGCGCCGGTTTCCACACGCCCTGGTCGTAGGCCATCGTGCGCACGTGCTGATCGTGGGTCCGCCGGTCGTCACCGTGCCACCGGAACAGCAGCTTGACCGCGCGCTCCTCCTCCGCCGGGCCGCGCTCGGGCATCCACGGCAGCGCGTACGGCCGCGGCGGGTAGGCCTCAATGTGCGCCTTCACCGCGCGCGCGACACCGCTAGGCAGCGGGGTGGTCCGTACCCTGCCGTACTTCGGGGCCTTGAAGACCCACAACCCGCCGATCTTGACGATCTGCCGGCCGATCTCAACCGTCTCGGCCTCGAAGTCGAAGTCGTCCTCTCCCAGCGCGAGCGCCTCCCCCTCGCGGAGACCGAGGCCTGCGCCGAGGGTGGGGATCAGCCGGTACGGCTCGGCGTGATGGTCGGAGACGAGCCAGATCCGCTCGACCGGCCACGGCTTCCGCTCCTTGTGCTCCTGCTTCGGCACCGGGACGATCGGCGACTTCACCGGGTTGTCCTTGCGCATGCCGTCCGCCACGGCCAGGTCGAAGATGCCGGCCAGGATGGTGTAGGCCACGAACTGCGTGCCGGGCCCGCGCTTCTTGCCGAGCTCGCGGAGCCACTCCAGCACCTCGGACGGTCGAACGGCCTGCACCTGGCGGTGGCCGAACGCGGGCTCGACGTGGAGGCGGAAGGCGCCCTCGTACTTCGGGAGGGTGGTCGCGCCGACGTCACGGAGCCGGAGCCACTTCTTGCCGAGCGGGCCGATCAGCTCCTTGCCGGCATCGGGGGCGATGTACTCGCCGCGCTCGACGTCGGCCTCCTTGGTGGCCCCGTAGCTCTTCGCCTTCTCCTTGACGGCGAACGCCTTGGTCTTCTCCTTGCCGTCCGGGTCGATCCAGCAGGCGAGCCACCGCTTCGCGTCCTTGCTGCCGCCGCGGTCGGGGTGGCGCCCGGTCTTCCGTTTGATCTTCTTGTCGGGGTCGTTCGGGTCCTTGACCTCGACGAACCAAAGATCTCTAACTCTCGCCATCGGTCACCTGCTTGTCCTTGACCTGGTCGAGTAGTTCTTTCAACCGCAACCCTGTGCCGCGCCCAGGCCCCTGCCGACCAAACTTGCCTTCGAATTCCATGAGCGCGAACTCAACCGCGTACTCCGGTGTGGACATCTGCAGCCGGGCTTTCGCGGACGTGAGCGGCTTCTCAAGCGCCTCCTGATCTAGTGAACCTCGCGGGTTCTCGATTTGCTCGATCTGAGCTTCAAGCGCGATGCGGGCGTTCCAGAGGTCCTTTATCGCCGCGACGACCACTTGGTGCGCGCGATAGGTATCGGTCGACCTGCTCTCGAGTAGGTGAGCGGCAACGGCTTCAGCCGGTTGTCTCGTGAGGTCCGCGACCGTCGAATTGACGACCCGCGCGAACTGCTCCGCCTCGTTCAACCGCACCGCCCGGGTGCCGTTCTCGACCCTGGCGATCGTTTGCTGGTGGAAGGCGTGTCCGGCCTCGACCATCCGCTCGGCGAGTTCTGCTTGGGACAGCCCCATGGCCTCACGCCGCTCGCGCAGGTTCCTAGCGAACCGCTCCTCTGGGGTCCCCCACTCAAGCCGCGCCTCATCTCCCATGGAGAGCAGAGTACAACAAACTGTTGTGCGTTCCAACAGTTGCGAGCCAGTGACGGTTGTGGCACCATCAGCCCCAGAACGGTGATGATCGCGCAATTTTCACATCGAAAAGTTGTTATCGCAGGTCATCGCCCGCACTACACACAAGTGCGGCCTGACGGGACCGTCGCCAAACACCCCCGCCAGGCCGCCGACCCACCACCCTGAAGAGAGGAAGGGTCGCATGAAGGCTACCCATGCCGGTACTCGTCGCGCCGCCCAGGTGCCCACTCGGGGCGAAGTTGCCTCCCCGCCGGACCGTAGAGGAGATCGGCTCCTCCGGCTGCCCGCGATCAGCGAGATCACCGCGCTGTCTGAGGCGACCCTGCGCTACAAGCGCCACTGCGGCACCGGTCCCCCGATCTTCCGGCTGAGCAAGAACTTGGTGTGCTGGGAGAGCGACCTGCTCGCCTGGATCGATGAGGAAGCCGCTAAGGACGCCGCGGCCTCCTGACCTCCGCTGCGGCTCACGCCGTTCAGCGCATCCACCACTGGCCTCACCGCACTGAGCCGAGTCACCTCAACGGACAGACGGGCTTCCCCTCACCCCCCTGCCGTGCCCTTCGAACATCGACTCGATCGCACAGAGGGAACCCCCAAGTGACCTTCACAAACTGCAACGCCTTCCCCCCTCAGTCCTGGGCCGCGCTCACCGATGCGGAACCACGGCTCCTCACCTTGGAGCGGGACATCCGCAGTGGCGCTGCTCGGCACCTGAAGCGGAATGGCCCGGTCACCATCGACCACCTATGGGCAGGCCACGGGGGCTACAAGAGGCGCCTCACGCAGTTGGCCGGCTGGTCAGCCGCGAACCCTTACCTGCGCACCAGCACGGCCTACGAGGTCGCGTACAGACATCTGTACAGCGTCCTTGAGGACTACGACGACATCGTGAACGGGGCGAGATATTGAGCAGGGCATACGCCCAGATCTTCAAGGACATCTGGGCAGACGAGGACTTCCGGGACCTGGACCCCGGGCCTCAGAGGCTCTACCTGTTCCTGCTGAGTCAACCCACCATTAATTACGCGGGTGTGCTCAGTCTCAACCCCCGCCGGTGGGTCCAGCGCTCGAAGGGCTGGACTCTCGAGCAACTCACGGCGGAACTCCGCGTTCTCGTCGAGCGCCGGTACGTGCTCGTGGATGAGGACGAGGAGGAAGTACTCGTCCGGACGTTCATCCGCAACGACGGTGTGTGGCGGAACCCGAAGACCCTCAAGAGTGCCCGTCGCGATGCCCTAGCTACGGGGTCGCGACCCCTTCGCCAGGCCCTGATCGTCGAGTTGGAACGGCTTCCGCTCGATGATTTGCCCGAGCACACGCGGCAGACGATCTCGACCGACGTGAAAGAC
>NZ_JABVEB010000248.1 GCF_014323665.1 Actinomadura sp. HBU206391
CACGGCCCCGCCGGCCCGGCCGCCGGCGGGGCCGTGGCATGCTGGCCGCGATGACCAAGACACTTGTGATCACCAACGACTTCCCGCCGAGGCCGGGCGGGATCCAGGCCTTCGTGCACAACCTGGCCCTTCGCCGGCCACCAGGTTCGGTCGTGGTGTACGCGCCCGCGTGGAAGGGCGCTCCCGGGTTCGACGCCGAGCAGCCGTTCCCGGTGGTTCGTCACCCGACCTCGCTGATGCTGCCGCTGCCATCGGTGCTGAGGCGGGCGGGGCTGCTTGCCAGGTCCGAGGGCTGCGACACGGTCCTGTTCGGCGCCGCGGCGCCGCTCGGCCTGCTCGCGCCGTCGCTGCGACGGTACGGCGTGGAGCGCTTCGTCGCGGTCACGCACGGGCACGAGGCCGGTTGGGCCCAGCTGCCCGTGGCCGGATCACTGTTGCGGCGCATCGGGGACGGGGTCGACGTGCTCACCTACCTCGGCGAGTACACCCGTTCGAGGATGGCCCGGGTGTTGTCCGCCGGCGCCGCCGCCCGCATGGCGCGGCTGGCCCCGGGCGTGGACGACACCCTGTTCCGTCCCGGAGCCGGCGGGGCCGAGATCCGCCGCCGGCATGGTCTCACCGACCGCCCCGTGACGGTCTGCGTCTCCCGGCTGGTTCCCCGCAAGGGACAGGACGCGCTCATCGCGGGCTGGCCGCGGGTGCTGCGCGCCGTACCGGAAGCCGCGCTGCTGCTCGTCGGCGGTGGCCCCTACCGGCGGCGGCTGGAGGATCTCGCCGCGTCGCACGGGGTCGCGTCGTCCGTGCGGTTCACCGGATCGGTGCCGTGGGAGGAGCTGCCCGCCCACTACGACGCGGGCGACGTCTTCGCCATGCCGTGCCGCACCCGCCGGCGCGGCCTCGACGTCGAGGGACTCGGCATCGTCTATCTGGAGGCGTCCGCGACCGGTCTGCCGGTGGTCGCCGGCGACTCCGGCGGCGCACCGGACGCCGTACTGGAGGGCGAGACCGGCCTGGTGGTGGGCGGTCGCACGGTCAGCGCCGTGGCCGACGCGGTCGCCACGCTCCTGCGGGACCCCGCGCGGGCCCAGGCCATGGGGGAGAAGGGCCGGTCCTGGGTGGAGCGTGAGTGGCGCTGGGAGATCCAGGCCCAGCGGCTCGACGGCATTCTCACGGGCTGACGCGCTGTCGGCGACCCGCTGTGCCGGGCGGTCAGCCTTGCGGATCCGACGGCAGGCCGAGAGCGTGCCGCAGGGCCGTGGCCTCTGGCTTGCCGGACAACGCCGCCGCCCGCAGCACGGCCGCCTTGAACTGGTCAGGCCCGTCCGCCCCGGCGGCGGTACTCCAGTAGCGGCCCGCGCGGACGGAGGCGGTCATCAGTGCCGTGACCTGCTCGCGTGCCTCGTGCGGCCACGTCGTCTCGCGCAGAACCCGTACCTGTGCGGCATTGGCCGCGGCCACCCGCCCGGCCAGTGTGCGCAGGTCGGCCCACGGCCGATCGGCGTGGACCGCCGCCTCGAAGTCGTCAAGGGCGGTGTTGTACGGCCGCACGCTCTGCAGGTAGCGCTCGGCGGCCTCGGCCTTGGTCAGCACGGTGGTCGCCGCCTCGGGGGACGAGGAGGTCTCGCCGGTGGCGGCGGGCTTCGCCTCCGTTACCGGGGCCTTCCCGGCCGGGGTCTTGCCGGCCGGGGTCTTGCCGGCCGGTGCCTTGTCGACGGGGGCCTTCTTGGCCGGACCGGAGTCGAGACAGCCGGAGCAGAAGATCATCATCGCCAGCACGCGCCATAGCAACGTCATGAGCGGCGTACCCTCCATCCAGCGCGATGATCTGCACGGCGTGCCCGGTGCCGGCATCCAGCGGTTCCCACTACCTCAGCGTCGGGGCCTCCACTTCTGTCACAGCCCCGGTCGATGCCTCGCGCGCGCACGACAGCGGAGCGGAGCGCGGCCCGGCGGGCGCTTTCGGCCGAGCCGTGGGCGGAGATCTTACGCGGTATGCCGGTATCTGCGGTCGAATAGTCGATTTACTGATCCAAGAGAACATGATCCGGTAGCCTCACGGTCGCATGGTTCCGACGTGAACGAACCCAACCGAGGTGCCGAACCTGTGGAGCGGTCGTGAGTACCTTCGGCGAAGCGCCGGCGGGATCACGTGTCGAGGGCGCATGAATCTGGACGATGTTCTGAAGGCGGCCCTGGACGGCGACGAGGACGCGTTCAGAATCGTCTTCCGGGATCTCCATCCGCGCCTGGTCCGGTATCTGCGCGCCTTCGTCGGCCCGGATGCCGAGGACGTGGTGGCCGAGACGTGGAGTCAGATAGCGAGGGACCACCGGTCGTTCAGCGGGGACTATGACAAGTTCCGCGGATGGGCCTCGGTGATCGCCCGGAACCGCGCGATCGATCTGCTGCGCCGCCGGGGACGCCGGCCGGAGGACCTCGTGCCCGCCGAGGAGATGGTCGACCTCGCCGGTAACGACCGGGTGACCGCCGCGGCGTTCGACAGGATCACAACGGACGACGCCATCGCAGTGATCGCGACGCTGCCGCAGCCCATGGCCCAGGCCGTGATGCTCCGCGTGATCATCGGCTTGGACGCGAAGGAGGCGGGACGGGTGCTCGGCAAGAGCCCGGGGGCCGTTCGCACCGCGGCGTACCGAGGGCTCCGCGAACTGGCGGGACGCCTCGAGAACGTGTCCGGTGCGGTGGAGGGGGAGCGGCGGAGGGAGTGTTCGGTGGAACGCCGGACGTTGGAGGACTCGGCATGAGCGTCGACAGGAAGGTCACCCGCGGCCGAGCCGAGCGGCTGCTCGACCGTGCAGCTTTCGGCTCGCCGGAAGATCCGGATCCGCTCGTACGCCTCCTCGCCGCCGCTGCCGCCCCACCGCCGCGGACCGGGACGCACGAGGGGGAGGAGGCCGCTCTCGCCGCCTTCCGCGAGGCGCGCCGTGGCCCGGTGTCCCCTCGCCGGCACCCGGCGGGGCCGGTGTTCGGGAGGTTGCCGGCGACCAGGGCCGCCGTGGCCGCGCTGGCGGCCATCGCCGTCGGCGGGGTCGCGATCACCACCGGCACCGTGAGCCTGTCCGCCCGTCACGAGGCCCGCCCGCTGACGGCCGGGCCCTCGGCGACGGCGACCTCATCGGGCACGTCTTCCCGCCCCTCTCTGAGCACGCCGACGCCTGCGGCGGGCCCGGTGAGCGGCGGCCCCTCGGCGACTCTGCCGCAGACCGACCTCTGTCGCGCCTACCGCGTCATCGGCCCGGGCCGCAAAGAGGCGCTCTACCGCTCCGCGTTCGCACCGCTGGTGGCCGCCGCCGGAGGCGAGCGCAGGGTCGCCGGTTACTGTGCGGAGCTGCTGCGGGGCCCGCAGAGCGGAGAACCGGGGCAGCCGCAGAAGTCTCAGGAACCCAAGAAGCCGAAGAAGTCCAAGAAGTCGACGAAGGCGCCGAACCCGAACGTCACCCGCTCCACGGGCGGATCGCCGAAGAACGACATCGAGCGGATGTGACGATCGCGTGGCCGGCCGGATGGACGGGTCAGGCGGTGTGCGTGCCCCGCACGGCGTCGTCGATGGGGATGTCGCCGCCGACGAGTTCGAGCGTGCGGTGCCGCGTGGCCGGTGTGTCCAGCAATGCGGTGAGAACCGCGGCGACGTCGTCGCGGCTGATCTCGCCTCGCGGGACGGGAGGGGCGGCCAGGGTGACCAGGCCGGTGCCGGGCCGGTCGGTCAGCCGGCCGGGCCGCACGACGGTCCAGTCGAGGTCGCGGCCGCGCAGGTCGTCCTCGGCTTCGCCCTTCGCCTTCACGTAGGCGGCCCATGCCTTGTCGGTGCCCGGCCGAGGCGGCTCGCCCGCGCCCATCGAGGAGATCTGCAGGAACCGGCGCACCCCGGCGCGCTCGGCGGCGTCGGCCAGCAGGACCGACGCGGCCCGGTCGACCGTGTCCTTGCGCGCCGCTCCGCTGCCCGGGCCGGCGCCCGCGGCGAACACCACCGCGTCCGCCCCGGCGAGATGACCGGCCAGTTCGTCGACGCCGGTCATCTCGAGGTCGCATATGACGGGCTCGGCGCCCGTCGTCGCGACGTCGTCGGTGTGTGCCGGGTCGCGGATCAGCCCGGCGACGAGGTCGCCCCGCGCGGAGAGAATCCGCTCCAGGCGCAGTGCGATCTGACCGTGTCCACCCGCGATGACCACTCGCATGATCAGAAGACTACCGCCGCGACCCGTCATGGCGGTGTTCGGACGCCGGCCGCGGCCGTGCGAACCCGCGAGGGCGCGACCGCATCGGTTCTCGCGTGGCGGCCGCCCGCCCCGTCACTCGACCGGCACGGTGGACAGGACCTCGCCGTCGGAGGCGCGGACCTCGAACCGGTTGATCTGGTCGCGCGACGTGGCCACGCTGCCCTGGATGACGAGCGGCTTCGCCGCCGAGGCGGCCTTGCCGGGCGCGGCCACCTGCCAGCTCATCACGGTCTCCTCGCCACCGGCGTGATCGAGCGCGACGAGACGGCAGAGAAGCGGGCCCTGGACACCGGTGATCTGCAGGGTCACGTCGGTTCCCCAGGTCTTGGCCTCGACCGCGACCGTCGCGCTGACATCCGTCGGCGAGGTGCCGGTGAACCGCTCACCCGAGCTGAGCAACTCGGCGGCCCGGGGCGAGGCCGTCGCGGGACGGCCTCCCGTACTGGGGTCGGGCGAGTTCAGCGTCGACCAGACGAACCCGCCTCCGATGGGCAGGACGACCAGCATCGCGGCGGCCACCAGCAACCGCTGCCGGGAGCGCCGGTGCCTGGTCTCGGAGCACCGGCGGAGCAGCACGTGCAGGTCGTCGGTGCCCTGCGAAGGCGTCGGCGTGGCGAGCTGCTTGTCGAGCCCGTGCATCAGCGCGGAGATGCCCCGCAGACCACGGAGCTCCTCCAGGCACCTCGGGCACTGCAGGAGATGCTCCTCGAACGCGTGCTTGTCCTCTGCTTCGAGCAGGCCGAGGGAGTAGGCGGCGACATCGGTGTGCTCCACGCGTCCGGTCACGGTGCCAGTCCCTTCTCTCCCAGAGCGGCCCTTAGGGCACGCAACGCATAGAAGCATCGCGACTTGACCGTACCCACCGGAACTCCCAGGACCTTAGCGGCCTCATTGACCGAGCGATCCCGGAGAAAGGTCTCGACGAGCACTTCACGATGCATGGGGGAAAGCGAACGCAGCGCCTCGTTCACCGTTATCGACTGCAGCAACTGCTCCCACTTGTCGGTGTCCGGCATCTCCTCGAGCGGATCGTCGTTGACCTCCATGGGCCGGGATCTGCGCCGGCGCCAGTCATCGATCACGAGTCGGCGGGCCACGGTCGCGAGCCAGGGCATCAGCGATTCGTCGCCGTAGAGCTGGTCGGCGGAACGCCACGCACGCAGCAGGGTCTCCTGGACGATGTCCTCGGCCCACTGCCGGTCTCCGGCGGTGAGCTTGATCACCAGGCCGAGGAGCGGCTCACGGAAGTCGCGGTAGAGCGCCGCGGCGAGGTCCTCGTCGGCGCCCTTCCTGCGGCTGGGCTTGGACTGCCGCCGCAGCTTGATGAGCTGTCCCACCTGCGACCCGCCGCGTCCACCCGGAGCCCGGCTGTCCTCTGCCATCGGTCCCTCCGTCCCGGCGTCACCTTGCGGCGACGCCGTGAGGCGGATCACATCGGCGTGATGCCGGCCCTCTTCGGACGTGAAAGTGGGGTCGGGCATGCCCGTGCGGGCGTGCTGACCCGCCCGCCGGTCCATTTCACCGACGGGCACCGACCTGCCCCGCCGGCGGGAGCCGGGGCGGTTGGGCATTGCCATGTCGCTCCTCCCCGGGCCGACGCCCGGTGCGACGGATTGTCGCCAAGCGGTACGCACGGCGAAGGCAGATGGTTCACCTGATGCCAAAGTTTTTCCGGATTGCCAGGATTGTGGCGAGAATCCAGTAAATCAAGTTACTTTCCAGTCTCGTTGTGGCCTTTGGGGCGTATGCTCCGGCCTGGATTCTCTCGGCGTCGGGGAGCGGCACCACGGCATTCCCGTCGTGGCGCCGTCAAGCCCCACGCGGCGCGCCCGTTTGGTGGAGGAGGGGATGTGACCAGACGTAACCAGAACAAGGTCGTGTTCCTTGAACGCACGGCTCGCGTGGCCAACCGTGTGGCCGTAGCCGGGATGGTCGTCGTGATGGTCGTCGTGTTGGCGCTGGTGGCGGTGGTGGAGAGAGTGCTGCTGGCGCGGGGAGAGGACGCCCCCCCGGACGGAGAGATCCTCCTCGAGGTTCCCGAGCAGAGCCCGCGCAAGCCGCCGTCCGTGCCCTCGCGGCGCCGGACCCCGCCCACCGAGACCCTGGGCCAGCAGGTTCGCACCTTCACCCTGGCGCAGAGAGGCCCGGCGGCCCGGCAGTTGTACGGCGTTCGCCCGAGCCAGCAGCCGATCGTCGGTACGACGAGGTTCAGCCGCGACCGCGCGTGGGCGCTGGGCACGACCGCCATCCCGGCGCCGACGGACCAGCCGGTGATGCCGCAGGTCACGCTGTTCATGGCGCGGTGGGGCGAGGGCGGATGGGAGATGGCGCTCGCCGGATCGCCGGAGTTCTCGCCGTTGGTCCGGCTGGCCCCGACGGCGTTGATCCCCGCTGAGGAGAAGCGGCTGCTCAGTCGCTACAGCGACTCCGACGCCGACAGCGGCTCCACGGCGGGACTCATGCTGCCGTGGCGCGCGGGCGACGCGTGGACGATCACGGCGACGCGGGGGGCGAGCGACAGTGCCCGCCCGCTCGGGGCGGTGGCGTTCCGGGGCGGCGACGGTCGCGTCCTGGCCGCGGGAGACGGCCGCCTCTACCGTTTCTGCACCACGGAGTCCGACAAAGGCCTCGTGCTGATCATCCATCCCAACGGGCTGGCCACGCAGTACTACGAGATGACCAAGGTCACCGACGTACCGGACGGCGGGGTGGTGAAGCAGGGCGACTATCTCGGCCGGATCGGCACCGACCGCCCCTGCGGCGGCGCCCCGGCAGGCCGGCCGCAGGTGCGGTTCGCCATCCGCCAGGGAGCCGACGACGTGCCGCTCAACGGCCTGCGGATAGGCGGATGGACCTTCCAGGAGCGGGCGAAGCCCCTCCTCGGGTGGGCCGAGCGCGGCGTACTGCAAGTGATGCCGGGCGAGCCGCTGGCCAACTTCGGGCCCAGCGACATCGCTCCTTCCGATCCACTACTAACCAGCAATGTTCATGACATACAGGTCAAACAGACAAAGGGAGGTCCGTGAGTGGATACCCCACAATCTCAGAAGCCCGGGGTGCGGTGGCTGGTTCCGGCCGGATTGCTCGCCACCCTCGGCGTGCTGATCGGGGCGGCCACACCGGTGGGGGCGGTCGTCGTCGCCGAGATCCAGCGCTTCATGGACTTCTACAGCGGCGTGTTCACCCTTGTCGGGCTGACACTGTCGGTGATCGCCGGACTCGTCGCCACCGACCGCATGATCCTCAAGATCCAGCACCGGATCCTCGCGCAGGCCCTGCACCGGGCCGCCACCTTGGTCGCCACGGCCTTCCTCATCTCACACGTCGTGATCGAGATCCTCACCAAGAACGCCGACGCCGTTCAGGTGCTGCTGCCGATTGGCCGGACGTCCGCCATCGCGCTCGGCACGGTTGCCGCCCACCTCATGATCGTCGTGGCTCTCACCGGCCTGGCGCGGGCCCGCTTCGCCACCGGACGCCGTCCCTGGCTCTGGCGCGGGTTGCACGGGCTCGCCTATGTG
>NZ_JABVEB010000249.1 GCF_014323665.1 Actinomadura sp. HBU206391
CTGATCTCGACGTGCGCCGACGACCAGGGGATGGCCTTCGCCGTGTACCAGGAGCCCCCGGACGCGCAGGGGGCTCCGGTCGCGCCGTACCGGCACGGTGAGATCTGTTACCTGACGATCGAGGTGCCCGACTCGGCACGTGCACGCGCGTTCTTCGGTGCCGTGCTGAACTGGGAGTTCACCCCCGGCCGGGCCGAGGACGGGTGGGGCGCGCTCATCGGAGGCGAGGAGGGCAGGTTCATGACCGGCCTGCACGGCGGTCACCCGCGGTCGATCGTCGTGCCGATGTACTCGGTCGACGATGTCCACGCGGCGGTCGAACGGGTGCGCGCCGCCGGCGGGACCGCCACGGAGCCGGAGAGGCAGCCGTACGGCATCACCGCGAAATGCGTCGACGACCAGGGCAGCCACTTCTACCTCGGCCAGCTCTCCTGAGCCGGACGGGGCGTACGGGCGGGCCGACGCGGGCGAGGAGGGGACGGGCCCGCGGGAGCGTTGGACGGGCCGGCGGGTGCGAGCGACGACGCCGCCGGCCCGTGGCCGTCAGCTCTTCGCGAGGCGGGTGAGAGCGTCGCCGGTGAGGCGGTAGACCGTCCATTCGTCCTGGGGAAGAGCCCCGAGGGACGTGTAGAAGCCGATGGCCGGCGCGTTCCAGTCGAGCACCGACCACTCGACCCGCCCGTATCCCCGTTCGTCGGCGATCTTGGCGAGTTCGGCCAGCAGCGTCTTGCCGTAGCCGTGCCCACGCGCGTGCGGGCTGACGTACAGGTCCTCGAGGTAGATGCCGTGGCGGCCGAGCCAGGTGGAGTAGCTGAGGAACCACAGGGCGAACCCCACGACCTCGCCCTCGTGCTCGACCACGTGCGCGAAGACGCGCGGCTCGGGACCGAACAGACTTGCCCGGAGGTCCTCCTCCGTGGCTCGGACCTCGTGCAGGGCGCGTTCGTACTCGGCGAGCTCACGGACGAGCCGCAAGATCGTCGGGACGTCCTCGGGGGTGGCGATCCGAATCATGCGATGCAGGTTACTGGCCGCGGCTCATGGTCCCGAACGCGTGGGAGGTGCGGCGGAGATCCACTCGCCCGGCCTGTCACGCCCCGTCCGACCTGCCCGGCGACGTCTCCGGGCGCCGGGCGTGGCGGAGAGGCACCCGCCGATCGTCAGCCCTCCGCGAGACGGGTGATGGCGTCGCCGGCGACGCGGTAGATCGTGAACTGGTCCTGGGGCAGGGCGCCCAGAGACTTGTAGAAGCCGATCGCGGACTCGTTCCAGTTGAGCACGGCCCACTCGACCCGCCCGTAACCACGCTCGTCGGCGATTCGGCCCAGCTCGGTGAGCAGTGCCTTGCCATAACCGTGTCCCCGCGCATCGGGGCTGACGTACAGATCGTCGAGATGGATTCCGTGGCGGCCGGTCCAGGTCGAGTAGGTGAGGAACCACAGGGCGAACCCCACGACCTCGCCCTCGTGCTCGGCGACGTGGGCGAAGGCCCGCGGCTCGGGGCCGAACAGGCCCGTCCGCAGATCCTCTTCGGTGGCCTGAACCTCGTGCAGGGCGCGTTCGTAGTCCGCCAGCTCGCGGACGAGCCGCAGGATCGTCGGGACGTCCTCGACAATGGCAGTGCGAATCATGCGCCGCACAGTACTCCGCCACGCCGCGCGCACCCACGGTGTCGCCGAAGCCGGCCGGGCGTCCGTACGGGCGAGCCGCCCTCGAGGACAGGCCTGCGTCACTCCCGGTGACGATGCGGCAATCCGATAACGCACCGGAGCAGAAGATCGGTTACGATCCATTCGCGCCCTCGGGCAAATAGATCGGGAGATCCTCAAGTGGCTGAAGCTCCAGCGGGCAACGAAGCGCCTGAGACTCCGCCGGCCGAGGACGTCTCCGGCGGTCGGCTCTTGGAGTACCCCCGCGGCGGACCAACCGTGCTCCGCATCGTGCTCGGGTCCCACCTGCGCCGCCTGCGCGAGCGGCAGAACATCTCCGCGGAGGACGCCGGCTACGCGATCCGGGCCTCTCACTCCAAGATCAGCCGGATGGAGCTGGGACGGGTCGGCTTCAAGGAGCGGGACATCGCCGACCTGCTCACCCTGTACGGCGTCGTCGACCCCTCCGAGCGGGCGGTCGTGCTCTCGCTGATGGAGCAGGCCAACACGCCCGGCTGGTGGCACCAGTACGGCGACGTGCTGCCGAGCTGGTTCGAGGTCTACATCGGTCTCGAAGAGGCCGCCTCGCTCATCCGGACCTACGAGGTGCAGTTCGTCCCCGGCCTGCTGCAGACCGAGGACTACGCGCGGGCCGTGATCCGGCTCGGCCATCCCGAGGCCTCCCCCGGCGAGATCGAACGCCGCGTCCGGATGCGGATGACCCGCCGGGAGTGTCTCACCGGGGCCGAGCCGCCGGTGCTTTGGGCGATCATGGACGAAGCCGCCCTGCGGCGTCCCATGGGCGGCCGCGAGGTCATGCGCGCCCAACTCGAGCATCTCATCGAGATGAGCGAGATGAGCAATGTCACGCTCCAAGTGGTGCCGTTCACCGCCGGTGGCCACGCCGCCGCGGGCGGGCCGTTCGCGATCCTGCGCTTCGGCGAGCAGTCGCTGCCCGACATCGTCTATCTCGAGCAGCTGACCAGCGCCCTCTATCTGGACAAGCCCGCCGACGTCGACAAGTACCTGCGCACGATGAACCGGCTCTGTGTGGAGGCCGCCCGTCCCGAGCACACCTCCCAGGTTCTCTCCACCCTGCTGAATCAGCTCTGACGGCCCACCGGCACCCGGCCGCGAGGACGGTTCAGGCGAAGACGTCGGCGTGCCCTTCGGGCACCTTCAGGTCGCGATCGCGGCCCGTTGTCCGGCGGCAGCACGACGTATCGCTCCGGCGCTCACGGCCAGGGCGAGGTCGGTGTGCCCCGCCGGAAAGGGAGGTCCATCTACCCGGCGAGATTGACCGGTCGGTCAATCAGGGAATCCCGGACATGAACGACATGGACCGACCCAGATCCCCATGGAGGTGGCGGATGGGCAACTATTCCTGGCAGGACGGCGTCGCCTTCGTCGCCGGTCTCGCCGCACTCCTCGCGCCCGAACTGTGGGCCGACGACGCGGGCAAGCAGCCCCTGATGGTGCTGGGCGCCCTCCTGGCCCTCGCGGGCCTCTATGCGCTCTTGGCGGCCGCAGGGCCGTCGGCGTGGACCACGACGGCGTTCGCGGTGCTCATCTTCGTCTCGCCCTGGGCCTTCGAGTTCACCGGTCAGGACGCGGCGGCCTGGACGGCATGGATCGCCGGCGGCGTCGCCGCTATCGTCGGCCTGTGGGGCGCGACCCAGGCTCGGAGCTCGGCCGCTCGGAGTTCGACGGGCCGGAGTTCGACGACGGTCTGAGCACGGCGCTGAGACGGCCCCTGGCACCTCGGTGTCCAGGGGTCGCCGGCGTTTCCAGCCCGTTCCGGCACGCGTGCCCGCCGCAGGCGACACGGAGGGCCGATGAAGAAGTCACCGCTCGCACGGGCGGGCGCGCGCACGCGCATTCTCGACGCCGCCGAGGAACTGTTCGCCCAGGCGGGCTATGACGGCTCCTCCACCGCCGGCATCGCCGTACGCGCCGAGGTGCCCAAAGGGCTGGTCTTCCACTACTTCCCGCAGAAGATCGACGTGCTCACCGCACTCATCGACGAACGCACCTCGGTCGAGGTACTGGCCGAAGGCGACGTCGAGGCGCTGCCCGGCGACCCGGCCGGCACGCTGTCGCGGCTGGCGCGGCGTTTTCCGCTGCGGGCCTCGCCCGCGATGCGGCGGATCCTGTTCCGCGAGGCCGACACCCACCGGTCGGCCAGGGAACGGCTCAGACGGGTCAACGCCGAGGTGATCCACCGTGCCCGCCGAGCGCTCGAGCTGGCCCTGCCCGGCGCGCGCGGCGACACCGCCCGGCTGGAGGTGGCGGCGGCCACCTTCGCGACCGTTCTGCTCTACCAGGAGAACCTCCATCAGCTCACCGGCCAGCACGTCGACACCGACGCGGTCGCCGACCTCATCGCCCGCGCGCTCGGCCCCTGACCCGGCCCGACCCTGGCCCGGCATCGCGGCATCCCGAGCTTGGCCTGGCGCTCAGGCGATCTCTTCGATGAAGGACATGAGCTGGGTGAGGTTGCGGCATTCGAACATCGGCACGACCTCGTCATAGGCCGAGGCGGCCGAGTCGCCGGTGTCCCAGTCCCTGCGGGCCTCGGGATTGAGCCAGTACGCGTGCTTCGCCCGGCCGGCGAGTTCCCGGAGCGTCGGCAGCGCGAGGTCGCCGTAGTTGGAGCGGGCGTCG
Source organism: Actinomadura sp. HBU206391 (assembly GCF_014323665.1). Lineage (GTDB taxonomy): Bacteria > Actinomycetota > Actinomycetes > Streptosporangiales > Streptosporangiaceae > Actinomadura_C. Next base: position 4,314 of record NZ_JABVEB010000249.1, read on the forward strand.
CCGAGCACGAGCAGTGAGGTTCTCGGCCCGATGGCGTCGCCGTAGCGGTCGGCGAAGACCTCGAACGCGTGACCGTAGTTGCTGCGCCCGCTGATCCACACCAGGTCGGCCTCCTGGGCGAGCCGGGTCATGGCGTCGACGACGTCCACGCCAGGGGCGAAGAACCGGGTGATCTCGTCGGTCGAGTCGATGAACGCGAACGCCCGTACCTTGGTGAACTGCTCGCGCAGCGCGAAAGTGAGCAGCAGCGTGAAGTGCGCGAACGACGAGACCGAGTCGCTGGCGTCGCAGAGGATGACCAGCTCGGGTTTGTGCGGCCGGCGCGGCCTGTGGTGGGTGGTGACCGGCACACCCCCGGTCGACAGCGACGCTCGCACCGTACGGCGGAAGTCCAGCCGGCCCCGGCTGCCGGGCCGGTTGCGGGCGGCGAGCCGGGTGGCGAGCCTGCGGGTGAGCGGATAGACCTCGCGGCGCAGCGAGTCCAGATCCGCGCGGGACGCCCGGCCCCAGTCCAGCTGCTCCAGCGGCGGCCGCACCGCCATCCGGGCCGTCCGCTCGAGCCCGCCGTCCTCGGCGATCCGCCGCCGCACCTCGATGCCGACGAGGTCCTCGAACCGCGTGATCCGATCGCGGAACGTCTGCCGTGCCCCGCGCTCGGCGATGCCGCCCCGGTCCTCGCCGGTGAGCACGGCGCGGAGCAGCCCGGCCATCAGCGTGTCCGCCGACATCGCCTGCAGCACCCCTGAGGAGAACCACGACTGGCCGCCGGGCGACCGGCCGTACTGCCCGACGATCGCCTGGACGAACTGCCGCAGACCCGCGTCGTCCCCGGTGAGCAGCAGGTCGGCGAGCTCGCGCCGCCGCGCCTGTACCTCGGGGTCGAGCGCGGGTGGCACGGGTGTGGCCGGTCGCCCCGGGCCGCCGGTCGGCCGGTGCTCCTCGGGGCCGGCCACGCCGTCCCCGATCGTGGTCGGGAACCACAGGTCGAAGAGGGTGTCGAAGATCTGCCGGTGCGCCGGCCGCTTGACCACCGTGGCGGCGTAGGCCGCCCGCAGCGTCTCGCGCTCGCCCAGCCCGACGACCGTCAGCGCCCGTACGGCGTCCAGCCCCTCGGCGATCGACACCGGCAGCCCGGCCTCGCGCAGCGCGGCGACGAAGGCGGTGTGCCGGTCGATGAGCGACATCAGCCCGGCAGACCCGGTCCCGGCAGACCCACTCCCGGCAGACCGAGCTCCTTCACCGCCCGCTCATGGTCGGACGCGTGCTTGAGCACGACGCCGAGCGTGCGGGCGACGGCGGCCTCGTCGAGCTGGTCCAGGCCGAGGGCGAGCAGGGTCCGTGCCCAGTCGATCGTCTCCGCTATCGACGGCGACTTCTTGATCTCCAGTGCCCGCAGCGCCCCGACCGTCTGCACCACCCGGGCCGCGAGCTCGCGCTCGATGCCCGGCACCCGGGCGAGCACGATGTCGCGTTCCCGCTCGGGCCGCGGGTAGTCCAGATGCAGGTAGAGGCAGCGCCGCTTGAGGGCCTCGGACAGTTCCCTGGCCGCGTTGGACGTCAGCACCACGAAAGGCCTGCGGGCGGCGACGATGGTGCCGAGCTCGGGGATCGTGACCTGGTAGTCCGACAGCACCTCCAGCAGCAGCCCCTCGACCTCGACGTCGGCCTTGTCGGTCTCGTCGATCAGCAGCACCGTCGGCTCGGTACGGCGGATGGCCGCCAGGAGCGGCCTCTCCAGCAGGAACTCCTCGGTGAAGATGTCGTCGTGCGTGGTCTCCCAGGCGCGGTCGGCCGGCGCCGCCTGGATCCGGAGCAGCTGCTTCTTGTAGTTCCACTCGTACAGCGCCCGTGCCTCGTCCAGCCCCTCATAGCACTGGAGCCGTACGAGGCGGGCGCCGGTCACGGCGGCGACGGCCTTGGCGAGCTCGGTCTTGCCCACGCCCGCCGGGCCCTCGACCAGCAGCGGCTTGCCCAGTGCGTCGGCGAGGTAGACCGTGGTGGCGATCGCGTCGTCGGCGAGATATCCGACGGCGGCGAGCCGGTCGGCCACCTCCTCGGGTGTGGCGAAAAGACCGCTCGTGGGCTCGTCCTCGATCACGCTCCGCGCTCCTTCCGGCACCGGCACGGCGGTGCCGTTCGGGCCTCATACCTGTGACCGAGCCGGAACTGGCACCGCCGAGGGACGACACCGGCCACGCGGCCCTGTATACCGGGATCATGACGACTCCTCGACCGCCCCACCACGCCGACCTGACCGCCGCCTTCGCGGCCAGACAGGAGCTTGGCCCCGACTACGACGCCGCGTTCATCGAGTCGGTCGTCGATCGGGTGGAACAGACGATCGACGCCCGGTTGGGCACGCAGGTGCCCGCCCGGACCGAACGCGACCATCACGCCGCCAAGGACGAGCGCGGGGCGAGCATCGCCGTCCTGTGCATCAGCCTGGCGGCGGCGGTTCCGCTGACCGCGATCGGCGTCGCCAACGCGGGTCTCCCCGGTCTGCTGCTCTCCTGGGGCGGCATCGTCATGATCAACCTCGTCTACGCCCTCCGGTTCCTGCGCGGCTGACGTTCACTTGCCCGGCTCGGGGTCGCGCGGCAGGCCGAGAAGCCGTTCGGCGATGATGTTGAGCTGCACCTCGGTGGTGCCGCCGTAGATCGTCATCGCCCGGCTGAAGAGCATGTAGCGAGCCCACTTGCCACTGAGCCCGCGCATGTCCTCCAGCACCGCGCTCGTGCCCTGGGCGGCCCAGACGTAGTCGGCGACGTCCTGGTTGAACTGAACGCCGAGCAGTTTGCGGACGCTGGCCTCCGCGCCCGGGTTGAGGCCGGACAGCTGCTTGACGGTCGTCCGCAGCCCGAGCAGGTCGATCGACTGGCCCTGGGCGACGAGTTTGCCGACCTCCACCCTCGCGGCCTCGTCGAGCTCACGGCCGCCGAAGAACTCCAGCAGCTCCGGAAGCCCGGCGCCCAGGCCGCCACCTCTGGACAGCGAGACCCGCTCGTTGCTGAGCGTGTTGCGGGCGACCTGCCAGCCCTTGTTCACCTCGCCGACGACGCAGTCGTCCGGCACGAACACCTCGTCGAGGAAGACCTCGTTGAAGATGGCCTCGCCGGTGAGCTCCTTCAGCGGCCGGACGTCGATGCCCTCGGACTTCATGTCCAAGAGGAAGTAGGTGATGCCGTCGTGCTTGGGCGCCGAGGGGTCGGTGCGGGCGATGCAGAAGCCCCACTGGGCGTGCTGGGCGACGGAGGTCCAGATCTTCTGCCCGGTGAGCTTCCAGCCGCCCTCGACCCGCTCGGCCTTCATGGACAGTGAGGCCAGGTCCGAGCCGGCGCCCGGCTCGCTGAATAGCTGGCACCAGACCATCTGG
>NZ_JABVEB010000025.1 GCF_014323665.1 Actinomadura sp. HBU206391
TCACCGGAGCGGATCGCCTGGACCGCATTGATGCGCAGTCGGGTCACCTCGGCCGAGGTGGTCACAGCGCTGGTTCGCGAACTTCGGGCAGGTTCAGCGCACGGGAGGTCGCCTACCCACTGGGTGTCACAAGGCCGCGGCTGCCTTCTCGGGCTCGGCCTGGCGTGCCTGGACGGCGGAGGCATGGTGGGCGAGGGCGGCCAGGTGGCGTTCGGCGTCCAGAGCGGCGGCGCATCCGGTTCCGGCGGCTGTGATGGCCTGCCGGTAGGTGTGGTCGACGACGTCTCCGGCAGCGAAGACGCCCGGGAGGTTGGTGCGGGTGGAGGGCGCCTGGACTTTGAGGTATCCCTGGTCGTCGAGGTCCAGTTGGCCGGTGAACAGTTCGGTGCGCGGGTCGTGGCCGATCGCGATGAACAGCCCGGTCACCGCCAGCCGGCGGCGTTCGCCGGTGCGGGTGTCGCGCAGTGTGACGCCGCTGAGCTTGTCCTGGCCGTGGATTTCGGTGACTTCGCTGTTCCAGGCGAAGCTGATCTTCTCGTCGGCGAAGGCGCGCTGCTGCATCGCCTTGGAGGCGCGCAGCGTGTCGCGACGGTGGATCACGGTGACCGAGCGGGCGAAGCGGGACAGGAAGGTGGCCTCCTCCATCGCGGTGTCCCCGCCGCCGACCACGGCGATGTCATGGTTTTTGAAGAAGAACCCGTCGCAGGTCGCGCACCAGGACAACCCGCGGCCGGACAGTTCCTGCTCGTTGGGCAGGCCGAGCTTGCGGTAGCCGGAGCCGGTCGCCACGATGACGGCCTTGGCCCGATGGGTGGTCCCGGCCGAGTCGGTGACGGTCTTGACGTCGCCGCTGAGGTCGACGGCGACGACGTCGTCGGTGACCAGCTCGGCGCCGAATCGCTTCGCCTGCGCCCGCAGGTCTTCCATCAACTGGGGGCCCATGACGCCGCCGGGGAAGCCGGGGAAGTTCTCGACCTCGGTGGTGGTCATCAGCGCGCCGCCCGCGGTGACCGAGCCTTCGAACACCAGGGGCTGAAGGGTGGCGCGTGCGGTGTAGAGGGCGGCGGTGTAACCGGCGGGGCCGGAGCCGATGACGATGACCTCGCGGACGTCACCATTGGCAGAGGTGGCAGTGGTGGCCATGGTGGTCAGTTCTCCTGCGCGGCGTCGATCTCGGCGATCAGAGCCTTGATACGGCGCTCGATCTCGTCACGGATCGGGCGGACGGCCTCAACGCCCTGACCGGCCGGGTCGTCCAGGGCCCAGTCGAGGTAGGTCTTGCCGGGGAAGATGGGGCAGACGTCACCGCACCCCATGGTGATGACGTAGTCGGAGTCCTGTACGGCCTCGGGGGTGAGCACCTTGGGCTTTTGGTCGGCGATGTCGACGCCGGCCTCCCGCATCGCCTCCACCGCGGCGGGGTTGACCTGGTCGGCGGGCAGGGAACCGGCGGAGCGGACCTCGACGCGGTCACCCGCGAGGTGGGTGAGGAATCCGGCGGCCATCTGTGAACGTCCGGCGTTGTGGACGCAGACGAACAGTACGGAGGACTTGTCAGGCATCGGGATCTCTCTCGTCTCACAAGGACACAGCGGGTGGCATCAGCCGCCGCTGATGTGAGAGTATCAGTACATGATGACGTCAGTCGACACTGATATGATCCGGGTTCTGGCCGACCCGCTCAGGCTCAAGATCGTGACCCTGCTCGCCCACGAGACGCTGTGCACCACGCACCTGGTGGCCGAGACCGGTGCCAGGCAGACGAACTTGTCCAACCACCTGCGGGTGCTGCGCGAGGCGGGCGTGGTGGACACCGAGCCGTGCGGCCGGTTCACCTACTACCGGCTGCGGCCGGATGTCATCGAATCCCTGGCCGGCTCTTTCGCGGAGCTTGCCGCCACCGCCCGCGCCACCGTTGCCACCGACATCAAGAGGGCCTGCCCGTGACCAAGTCCGAACCCATCACCCACCAGGCGGAAGACGCCGCGACCGGGGTCGTCGGCAAGCTCTCCACCTTGGACCGCTTTCTAGCGGTGTGGATCATCGCCGCCATGGCGGTGGGCCTGGGACTGGGCCGATTGATCCCGGGACTGAACGACGCCCTGGCCAAGGTCGAGGTCGGCGGGATCTCCCTGCCGATCGCCGTCGGCCTGCTGGTGATGATGTATCCAGTGCTGGCCAAGGTCCGCTACGACAGGCTGGAGGCGGTCACCGGCGACAAGCGGCTCATGGTGTCCTCGCTGGTCATCAACTGGCTCGTCGGGCCTGCGGTGATGTTCGCACTCGCCTGGATCTTCCTGCCCGACCTGCCCGAGTACCGCACCGGGCTGATCATCGTGGGCCTGGCGCGATGTATCGCCATGGTCATCATCTGGAACGACCTGGCCTGCGGCGACCGCGAGGCCGCCGCCGTGCTCGTTGCGCTGAACTCGGTGTTCCAGGTGCTGGTCTTCGGCCTGCTCGGCTGGTTCTACCTCGACCTGCTGCCGAGCCGGCTGGGCCTGGGGGACGGCCAGCACCTGGACATCTCGATGTGGAAGATCGCGTTGAACGTCGTCATCTTCCTCGGCATCCCGCTGCTGGCCGGGTTCCTCACCCGCCACTTCGGCCAGAGGTCCATGGGCCGCGAGAAGTACGAGTCGACGTTCCTGCCGAAGATCGGGCCGTTCGCCCTCTACGGCCTGCTGTTCACGATCGTCATCCTGTTCGCCCTGCAGGGAAAGACCATCACCTCCCAGCCGCTGGACGTCGCACGGATCGCGCTTCCGCTGCTGGTCTACTTCGCGCTCATGTGGTTCGGCACCTTCGCCCTCGGCAGAGCCATCGGCCTGAACTACGACCGCACCGCCACCCTGGCCTTCACCGCCGCCGGCAACAACTTCGAACTCGCCATCGCCGTCGCCATCGCCACCTTCGGCGTCACCTCCGGGCAGGCCCTCTCTGGCGTCGTCGGACCGCTCATCGAGGTCCCGGTCCTGGTCGGCCTGGTCTACGTCTCCCTCGCCTGGCGCAAGCGTTACGCCACCGCAGCCGCCACCCGTTAGCGGCACCGCCCCTGCCTCGGCCGTTCTCCATGGCGATATATCAGTATCGACTGACATCATTGCAAAATGATATGTTGCGGGTGCCGGCCTCACTCCTCAACCGCTACCGGCCGGCCGTGATAAGGAGTGCGGGCGTGGAGGAGAAGTACTGCGACGCCGATGAGCTGCTCGGACGTATCGCTCGCGTTCTCGCGCTGCGCTTCGATGGCACGCTGGGAGTCGAGACGGTTGACCGCTACGTCCGCGAGTGTTACCAGCTGTTGTACCGGTCATCGGCGGTCAAGCGATATCTGCCGGTGCTGACCGAGCGATTTGCCCGGCAACGCCTCAGCGCGCTCGCGCAGCGGCAGGGATTGCACACCAAGGCCGTCCCCGAGGTGCTGTACGTGTGCACTCGTAACGCCGGCCGTTCACAGATCGCCGCGGCACTCACGTCGCGTCACGCCCGCGGGCGGGTCCACGTGCGAACCGCGGGGACCGTACCCGCCACTCACGTCGATCCGGTCGTGCGCCGAGCGCTGGTCGAGATCGGGCTCGACGCCGCCGATGAGTATCCCAAACCATTGACCGACGAGGTCGTGGCCGCCGCGGATGTCGTGGTGACCATGGGTTGCGGTGACGCCTGCCCGGTTTTCCCGGCGACCCGCTACCTGGACTGGAACATCGCCGAGCCTCATGGCGCCGCCATCGAGGCGGTGCGCGCCATCCGTGATCACATCGACATGCGGGTGCGCGAGCTGCTAGTGGAGCTGTCGGCCGCCGTGCCCGTTTTCGACCCGGCGGAAGCCTTCGAGATCTGAGAAGAGCGCTCACCGGCGATGTCAGGGCCTGAAGTGAGCTGCGGTGCTGGGATTGGTCCGCGCTGTGGTGATGCCCCGGTGACTCCTTCCTCGTTCACAGCCGATACGCGTCTCGCCGCCGAGGCTGCCCCCTCCCTGCGCAGAACCGGTAGGCCCTGGACGCTCGCTCGAGCCCGGAATCTTCACGGCGAACGCGGATGAGATAGACGGCTGTCGATGTTTCGTGATGCGACCGTCGTTGTTCACTCTCGATTCATATAGACGGCTTTCTATGTGCTCAACGATGTCGCCGGTTTGGGCGACCCCCGCGGCGGTGACGGTGCGGGCCGACACGAGTACAAGGGAAACGATTCTGGTGAGCATCCCATTGCGCAGGTCCACGCTTGCCGCGTCGGCTGTGGTGGCGTTGGCCGCGGCGCTGGCGGCTTGTGGGGGCGGTTCGGACGACACCGGCGGCGGGTCGGGGGAGAGCAAGCGGCTGTCGGGCACGGTCAAGATCGACGGCTCAAGTACGGTCGCGCCGCTGAGCACGGTGGCCTCGGAGTTGTTCAAGGAGGAGCAGGGACGCGTCCAGATCCCGGTGGGCACGTCCGGTACAGGTGGCGGGTTCGAGAAGTTCTGTGCCGGCGAGATCGACATCTCTGATGCCTCTCGTCCGATCAAGGACGAGGAGAAGGCGGCCTGCCAGAAGAAGGGCATCGCCTATTCGGAGTTCGCGGTCGCCAACGACGCCCTCACGGTCGTGGTGCACAAGGACAACACCTGGGCCAAGTGCCTGACGGTGGCGCAGCTGAAGAAGATCTGGGAGCCCGGTTCCAAGGTCGATAACTGGAAGCAGGTCGATCCGTCGTTCCCGAGCGAGCCGCTGAAGCTGTTCGGCGCCGGAACCGACTCGGGGACTTTCGACTACTTCACCGATGAGATCAACGGTGAGGAGGGCAAGAGCCGCACCGACTACCAGCCCAGCGAGGACGACAACGTCACCGTGCAGGGCGTCGCCGGGTCCAAGGGCGGACTGGGGTACTTCGGTTACTCCTACTTCGAGGAGAACGCCGCCAAGCTGAAGGCCGTCGAGATCGACGGCGGTGACGGGTGCATCGCGCCGAGCGTGCAGACCGCCCAGGCCGGCACCTACAAGCCGCTGTCGCGGCCGCTGTTCATCTATCCGGCGGCATCGGCGCTGAAGCGCCCCGAAGTGCTGGCGTTCGTGGAGTTCTATGTGGAACAGCACGCCGAGATCTCCAAGCGGGCCAAGTTCGTGCCGCTCAACCCCGAGCAGGAGACCAAGCTGAAGTCGGCGCTGGCCACGCTCAAGCAGCAGGCGGGTCAGTGACCGTGGACTCCGCACGTTCCGCCGCAGGGACCCCTGGGTCTTTGCGGCGGAGCCGCCCGCGGTACGGCGAGGCGGTCATCAAGGCGCTGCTGCTCGCGGCCGCGATGGTGTCGGTCGCCACGACCGTCGGCATCGTCATCTCCCTCTTGCCGCCTGCGCTGCGGTTCTTCAAGACGGTGAACCTGGGCGAGTTCTTCACCACCACGCAGTGGTCACCGTTGTTCGAACCGCCCAAGTACGGCGTGCTGCCGCTGGTCACCGCGACCCTGCTCATCACCCTGATCGCCATCGTGGTCGCCGTTCCCCTGGGCCTTGCGGCAGCGATCTATCTCAGCGAGTACGCGCGCCCGCGGGTCCGGACGGTCTTCAAACCGGTGCTCGAGGTCCTCGCGGGGATCCCCACGGTGGTGTACGGGTTCTTCGCCCTCAGCTTCGTCACCCCGCTGCTGCGTGACATCTGGCCAGGCGGCCAGGGCCCGGACATCTTCAACGCGCTGTCAGCGGGCCTGGTCATGGGCGTGATGATCATCCCGACAGTGGCGTCGCTGTCGGAGGACGCCATGGCCGCGGTCCCGCAGTCCCTGCGCCAAGGCGCCTACGCGCTCGGGTCCACCAAGCGGCTGGTGGCCATCCGGGTGGTGCTGCCCGCCGCGCTGTCGGGCATCGTCGCCGCCGTCGTACTGGCGATCTCCCGCGCGGTCGGCGAGACCATGATCGTCGCGATCGCCGCCGGGCTACAGCCGCAGTTCACCTGGAACCCCCTGGAGGCGATGCAGACGATGACCGGTTACATCGCCGCCGCAGGCGAGGGCGACCTGCCCACCTCCTCCTTCGACTACACCACGATCTTCGCCGTCGGCGCGCTGTTGTTCCTGCTGACGTTCGCGATGAACGCCGTCAGCATCCGCCTGGTCCGCAAGTACCGGGAGGTGTACGAATGACCGCCGTCCTGGACCGCGAGGCACCGGAGGCACCCAGCGCCTCGGGACTCAGCGGCCGCCGCCGGCCGCTCGAGCCGGCCTTCAAGGCGGTGCTGCTCGCCAGCCTCGTCGTCGCCGTTGTGTTCCTGGCCGTCCTGCTGTTCTACGTGCTCAACGAGGGCTGGGCGCGGCTTGACTCGCGGCTGTGGGAGAACTTCCCCTCCAAGCTCTACCCGGATCGGGCCGGCGCCCAATCGGCGATCGTCGGCACCCTGTACGTCATCGGCCTGACGGCGGCCTTCTGCATCCCGATCGGGGTGATGACCGCCATCTATCTGGAGGAGTACGCCGACAGCAACCGCTGGTACAACCGGCTGATCGAGCTCAACATCCAGAACCTGGCCGCAGTGCCCTCCATCGTCTACGGCATCCTCGGGCTCGGGATCATCGCCCGCGGAATGGGGCTGGGCCGCACCCTGCTGACGGCGGCGCTGACCCTGTCGCTGCTGGTGCTCCCGGTGGTCATCATCGCCGCCCGCGAGGCCATCCGCGCCGTACCCGGCTCCATCCGGCAGGGCTCGCTGGCGCTGGGGGCCACGCAGTGGCAGACGATCGCCCGGCAGGTGCTGCCCGCCGCGGTGCCCGGCATCGCCACCGGCGCGATCCTGGCGCTGTCACGGGCGATCGGGGAGGCCGCGCCGCTGCTGCTGCTCGGCGCCGTCACCCACATCACCTTCAACCCCGAAAGCCTCACCGACGCCTACACCGTGCTGCCCATCCAGATCTTCAACTGGATCAAGCAGCCGGAGGCCGAATTCCACACCCTCGCCTCAGCGGCGATCGTGATCTTGCTTACGATCCTGCTCGCCATGAACTCCCTGGCCATCTGGCTGCGCAACCGCTACCAGAAGCGCTGGTAAGGCCTATGACCCCCTCAGGAGAAGAGCACGTGACCGACACCAGCACCTACGACGACGACCTCGGACTGGCCAGGCCCGTCAAGCGCTTCGAACACCGGGACGCTCCTGACCTGGTCGACCCGGTGTTCGAGGTGGCCGACCTGCGCGTCTTCTACGGCGACTACGAGGCCGTGCGGGAAGTCGCGATGACCGTCGGCACCCGGCAGATCACCGCGATGATCGGCCCATCCGGCTGCGGCAAGAGCACGGTGCTGCGCTGCTTCAACCGGATGAACGACCTCATCCCCGGCACCCGGGTCGTAGGGAAGATCGCCTACCACGGTGAGGACCTCTACGCCGACGAGGTCGACCCGATCGAGGTCCGTCGCCGGATCGGCATGGTCTTCCAAAAACCCAACCCCTTCCCCAAATCGATCTACGACAACATCGCCTACGGCCCCCGCGTCAACGGCGTCCGCCGCGGCATGGACGACATCGTCGAGGAGGCCCTCACCCAGGCCGCCCTGTGGGAGGAGGTCAAGGACAAACTGAAGGACAACGCCCTGGCCCTGTCCGGCGGCCAGCAGCAGCGGCTGTGCATCGCCCGCACCATCGCCATCAAACCCGAGGTCATCTTGATGGACGAGCCCTGCTCCGCGCTCGACCCCATCGCCACCGCCAAGATCGAGGACCTGATGAAGCGGCTGGCCAGGAGCTACACCATCATCATCGTCACCCACAACATGCAGCAGGCCGCCCGGGTCTCCGACCGCACCGCGTTCTTCACCGCGGACGTCGACGACAAAGGCGTACGCCACGGGCGGCTCGTCGAGTACGACCTCACCGGAAAAATCTTCACCACCCCCGGCGACAAACGCACCGAGGCCTACATCACCGGCCGGTTCGGCTGAGAAAACGGGGGCCTGAACCGACGTGAACGAACAAGCCGCGGAGGTGGCCCACCTTCCCGGCGCACTGGACAAGGCGCACGTACCGCTGCTGCTGGTCGCCGACCCCGACGAGGCCCTCGGCCACGAACTCGTCCTCGCCCTCGCCCAACGCGGGATCGAAGTCGCCGTGTGCACCGACGGGGCCCAGGCGCTGTTGCGCACCGGCGCGCTGCACCCCGACGTGCTCCTGGTCAGCGCCAACGTTCCCACCGTCGACGCCACCACCTTGGTGCGCACCGTCCGGGCCAGCCTGCCCATCCCGGTCATCCTCGGCGTCGGCGCCGACAACGCCGAGGAGGCGGTGAAGGCCCTGGCCGCCGGGGCGAACGTCTGCGTGGCCCGCCCCTACCGGCTACCGGAGCTTCTCCCTCTCATCCTGGGAATCCATGCCGAAGCGGCGGCGGGTGAAACCGGCGGCGCTGTTCTCACCTGCGGCGCGGTCGAACTCGATCCGGTCGCTCACATCGTGCGGGTCCGCGGCGCCCTCGTGCACATGCCGCTACGGGAGTTCGAGCTGCTGCACTATCTGATGGTCAACGTCGACCGGGTCGTCGCCCGCCGGCAGATACAAACCCACGTCTGGAGAACCGACACGGCCAACACCAACACCATCTCCGTACACATCCGCAGGCTCCGCGAACGCCTCGGCGACGACCCGGAGAACCCGACCATCATCTTGACCGTCCGGGGCGTCGGCTACCGCCTCGCCTGCCCGCAGTGACGCTCGCCACATGGCAGTCGTTCACTTGAAGTCGTCGTTCGTTCACCTTTCATACACTCAAGATGTGAACGATGGCAGAGTGCTGCAGACGATCAACCCTCCCGACACCGCGGAGGAGGCGTGCCACACTCACGCCGGCCTCGTGCCCATCGCCCGAGAAGACGCCGAGCGCGCCGCCCGCACCCTCAAGGCCGTCTCCGACCCCACCCGCCTGCAGCTGCTCAGCATGATCCAGTCGAGCCCCGACGGTGAGGCCTGCGTCTGCGACCTCACCGAGCCACTCGGCCTCACCCAGCCCACCGTCAGCCACCACCTGAAGATCCTCCTCGACGCGGGCGTCCTCAACCGCGACAAGCGCGGCAGCTGGGCCTACTTCACCATCGCCCCCAACAAGCTCGAGGCGGTCCGCGCGCTCTTGGTCTGAGTTGCCGGTCCTGAGCTTCACAGACTCCGTTCAGACACCCGGCCTGCGCATGCACTAGTGCCGCATCAGGCAACGTTCGCCCTGTCGTGTTGCGCAGGCTGCGGCGCTTACGGGCGACATCGGTGTGCCTGGGGCCTCGGATAGGCTCAAGCATGCGATCTCGAACAGGCGGCATGTGGTGGGGGACCACGATCGAAGCGCCGGACCCCAGCGGCTTGGCGAGGTTCTATGCCGAGCTCCTCGATTGGCACATCGGGCACGAAGAGCCGGGAACAGCCATCGTGGCCGCTTCCCCGCAAGGGCCGTTCTTCGTGTTCCAGCAGGCCGAGGGTTATCGGGCTCCGGTGTGGCCACCGGCCGACGGCGACCAGCGCCCGATGATGCACTTCGACTTCCAGGTCGGCGACCTGGACTCGGCGGTAGCCGAGGCCGTCGCCCTGGGCGCCATCGTGGCGGAGTTCCAGCCGCAGGAAAATGTACGAGTGCTCTTCGACCCTGCTGGACACCCCTTCTGCCTGTGTCGCGACGACAATTAGTCAGGCGACGTTTGCCCTGCTGACGACTTCGTGGAGGCGTTCGTCGGCGGCGTTTTTGTTCCGCCAGATGATGTAGCGGCGGATCATGCTGCCCTGAACCTTGTGGCTGGCGTGGTCGGTGCCATCGAGGGTGAAGTAGCGCAGGGCGGTGAACTGGGCTTCGATTCGGTTGAGCCAGGAGCTGTTGGTCGGGGTGTAGGCGATCTCCACGTTGTTCGCCGCCGCCCACGTCCCGACACGTTGGCACCGCTTCGTGGTCAGGTGCGGCGAGTAGTTGTCGCAGACGATCGCGATGCGGACGTCCACTGGGTGCAGCGAGCGCAGGTAGCGGCAGAATTCCAGGAACTTGGATCGGTTCTTGGTCTTCTTGATGTGGCCGTAGAGCTGGTCCTTGCCCAGATCGTAGGCGGCGAGCAGGTGCCTCACCCCGTGCGGACGGGTGTAGGTCGCCCGTCGGCGGGGTCTCGGTTCGCGGTCGGGGTCCTTGTGTCTCCCACCGCGTTCGGCCCACTGCTTTCCGGGGTGGGGCTGGAGGTTGAGTGGTCCGAACTCGTCCATGCTGAAGACGACTCCGGGTTCGCCCTCCTCAGGAATGACCTCGCCGTCGGCGATCGCGTAGAGGTGCTCGACCCGGGCCTTCTTGGTCGCGTCGTCGGGGTCGCGGGAGGTCTTCCAGGTCTTCATGCGTTGAAAGGAGACGCCCTCCTCGCGGAGCAGGACCCGCAGGCCCTCGTGGCTGATGTCGTCGACCACCCCCTCGGCGATCAGGAAATCGGCCAGCTTGGTCAGGCTCCAGGTCGAGAACGGCAGACCGTGTTCGACCGGCCTGGACTTGGCGATCTTCTTGATCTCGCGCCGCTCGGGCAGGGTGAAGGTTCTCGGTCGGCCTCCCTTGTACTTCGGATACAAGGAGTCGAAGCCGTCGGTGTTGAAGTCATGGATCACGTCCCGGACCCGGTCCGCGCTGGTGAACGTTACCTCGGCGATCTTCACCACCGGCATGCCCTGCGCGGACAGCAGCACCATCTGCGCGCGCCGCCAGGTCACCACCGAGCCAGCGCCCCTGCGGAGAATCCGCAGCAGCCGTCCGCCCTCGTCATCATCGATCTCCCGCACCCGCACACGTTCAGCCACGCGATCATTGTGGCCGCCAGGGGGCTGCCGGCGACAGCAGCCGGACGGCTCACAACAGGGCGAACGTTGCCTGATGCGGCACTAGCCGACGGTGGCGGTCCGGCAGTGGACCGACACCGCTGCTGATCGCCCGCGCCATCCCGGCGGACGTCGCGCGCGGCAACCTTCCGCTGCTGCACGCCACTGCCGTCGCCGAACGATGGGGCACCACCGCAAACGGACTCCTATCCGTCCTACTCGGAGCACCCGTAGCGGCGGTCTCGGAGGTGGGAGAGCCGTCCCGACTCTTGACGGCAGTAGAAAATACTTGCATATTTGTGCAAATGAACAAGGGTCAATCGTCTGCAGGCGACCTCGGCGCGGTTCTCTCCCACCAACTCTTCCGCGCCCTCGGGGACCCAACCCGAGTTCGCCTCCTTGATCTGCTCGCCGAACGATGCCGCGCCTGCTCAGTGTCCGAACTTGCCGACTGCCTCGACATCGACCTGTCGGTCGTATCTCGGCATCTAGCGCTCCTGCGGGCCGCCGGTGTGCTGCGGGCGACCAAGACGGGCCGCAATGTCCTGTACGAGATCCAGTTCGACGGCCTTGCCGAGGCTCTACGCGGCATCGCCGACACCCTTGAACGCGCCCGCGACGACTTCGACGGCTCTGACGCTTGCGACCCGAGTGCCACCCAAGACGGAGAACCCCATTGACCACCCTCATCGACACCCCCAAGGCACCAACACCTGAAGGCACCGCGCCCGGGATCCGGGTTGCCGTGGAGTACTGGACCGTGACCATGGACGGACAGGCGTCCTGCGGCTCGTGCGATACGACCCTCACCATGCTCGCCGATGCCGTCGAGATCGTCCGCCCACTCGCAGAGCGACTCGGCATCGCAGTCGAGATCCGACCGCGCGTTGTCGCGACCTGGGCAGAAGCGGTCGACCAGAGAATTGTGGCGTCGCCGACCATCCGCGCCGCGGGCATCGAGCTCCGCCCCTCCCACCCCGACGAGACGGACACCCGGGTATGGGAATGGCGCGGGACGACCACCACCTCGGTGACCTCCGAGGCACTGCTGAACTTTCTCGTCCAGGCCGTTGCGGCGCGCAGCGAGCAGCTCGACAACTATCTGGCCGGCGGGGGACCGGCGCCCTACGTCCGCCAGTTCCTCCAAGCAGCACCGGCTACTCAGGCGCCGGCACCCTCCGCCTGCGGCCCGAGTGAACAGCGGCCAGACCGTGATCAATGCTGAGGTGCGGCTGGCGGCCACTGCTCGCCGCTGAACCTCCCAGGAGCTGAATCACCCTTTAGTGGAGGTCTACACAATCACACATACTCGTGTGATAGTGGTTCTATGACGGAAGAAGTCCAGGCTTGTTCGCCGGCGTTGTCGCCGGCGCAGCGGGCGGGCAAGCCCGCACTGGCCGACCGGCCGCTCATCACCGCCGAGCAGGCCGGTCAGCTGGTCGTGTTGTTCAAGGTGCTCGGCAACGACACTCGGCTGCGGCTGCTGCACGCGCTGCACCGCGACGGGGAGGTTCCCGTCGGTGAGCTGGCCGAGCAGGTCGGGATGCGGCCGCAGGCGGTGTCGAACCAGCTGCAAAGGCTCGGTGACCGCGGGATCGTGGCGGCCCGCCGGGAAGGCAACCGGATCTTCTACTCGATCGCCGATCCCTGTATCCCGCTGGTGCTGGATCTGGCGCTGTGCCTGACCGAAGAGACGACGGTAGGCCGTGAGGCCATGAACGACCCAACGTGACCAGCCGGTCCGATCGCACCGCTCCGCCGAACCACCCTGCCAAGGAGGCCATCACATGAGCGACACCACCGCCAGCACAGGCCCCGGTAACGCGCCGGAGCCCGGTGAAAATGACGTGCGTGAGCAGGTCCGCGCCCGCTACGCCGCCGCCGCGCTCGCCGTCACCGATCCCACCACCATCGACTGCTGCGCCCCCTCGTCCTTGGACGATGAACGCTGCTCCCCGTCGGCCGGCGAGCTCGAGAAAGGATTCGGCGCCACCCAATACGCCGCGGCCGACCGGAACATCCTGCCCTCAGCCGCCTTGGCCGCCAGCCTCGGCTGCGGCAATCCCCTGGCCGTCGCCGATCTGAACGAAGGCGAGACCGTCCTGGATCTCGGCTCTGGCGGAGGCATCGATGTGCTGCTCTCCGCTCGCAGGGTCGGCCCCACCGGCCACGCCTACGGGCTCGACATGACAGACGAGATGCTGGACCTCGCCCGCCGCAACGCCCGTGAGGCAGGCGCTACCAACGTTGAATTCCTCAAAGGCGACATGGAGGCCATCCCACTGCCCGACGCTCACGTCGACGTTGTGATCTCCAACTGCGTGGTCAACCTGTCCACCGACAAGTCGTCCGTGTTCGCTGAGACACAGCGGGTGCTACGGCCGGGCGGCCGGATCGGCATCAGCGACGTCGTCGCTGAGGACCACCTGACCCATGCCGACCGCGCCGCCCGTGGTGAGCACGTCGGCTGTATCGCCGGGGCCCTCACCTTCGCCGAATATCAGGACCACCTGACCACCGCCGGCTTCACCGACATCACCATTCGGCCCACCCACCAGCTTGCCGACGGCATGCACTCAGCGATCATTCAAGCCACCAAGCCAGCCGCCACCTGACCATCGTGCGACCGCACGTCGCCGATCGACCAGGCGAGGCTCTCCCAGGCGTGGCTTGGCGGCGACCGATCCCACTCCGCGTACCTGAGACGGGTGGCCCTGGCCATTCCCCGGCGGGTGCCTGATCGCCGAGACCGCCGTGCACCAGCCGGAACCGACCGGCCGGCAACAACCCACCGAGTTAGCAGACGTCCTCGGGCGGGCAGCAGCGGCGCAGGTAGTCGCGCAACTCGTCCAGAGACTTCTCCACGGCCGCCACGTCGACCCGGTAGTGGACCTGTTTGCCGTCCCTGCGGGAGGTCAGCAGGCCGCCGCGGCGTAGCAGCGCCAGTTGCTGGGAGGCGGTGGACTGGCCGATGCCCAGCCGCTCGGCGACGGTCCCGACGGTCAGCTCGACGCCGCCGGTGAACAGTTCCATCATCTGCTGGCGCTGCTCGCTGGCCAGCCCTTTGAGGAAGTCGCGCAGCTTGTCACTCGGCTGGTCGACTCCCGCACACCCCGCAGGGCCAGTGCCGGCGACCGTGCCGGCCACTGTGATGGGCTCTGTCTCGGTCACCGTGCCATCACTTGCTCTCCCTGCCCGTTCGCCTGCCGCCCCGCCGGTCCTCGATCTCGTGCCCGGCATTGGGCCAGTCTCCCACCCCGAACATATCGTCATTTCGCGAAATGATGATATGTTCTCGTCATGTCGCACCGTACCGACCTCCTCATCATCGGGGGCGGCCAGGCCGGGCTGGCCGCCGCCCACACCGCCCGCGCCATGGGCCTGACGCCTGTGGTGCTGGAGGCCACCCGGTCCATGACCGGGTCGTGGCCGCACTACTACGACAGCCTGGCCCTGTTCTCACCGGCCCGCCGCAGCGCGCTGCCCGGGCGGCCGTTCCCTGGCGACCCCGACGGCTACCCGACCCGTGACCAGGTCGTGGCCTACCTGACGAACTACGCCGCCGCGCTGGACGCCGACATTCGCACCGGCCACCGCGTTGAGCGCATCGCCGCGCCCGCCTCCGGCGGGTTCGAGGTCACCACCACCGGCGGCGAGAGGTTCGAGGCGCCGATGGTGATCGCCGCGACCGGGGCGTTCAGCCGCCCGCACCGGCCCGAGCTCCCAGGGCTGAGCTCTTTCGCCGGCACGGTGCTGCATTCCTGTGACTACCGGCGCCCCGAGGCGCTGGACGGGCAGCGGGTCGTGATCGTCGGTGGCGGGAACTCGGCGGTCCAGATCGCGATCGAACTCGCCGGGCACGCGCGGGTGAGCCTGGCGACACGCCATCCGCTGCGGTTCATGGCCCAGCGGGTGCTCGGCCGTGACATGCATCTGTGGCTGCAATGGACCGGGCTGGACACCGCCGGATGGGCCAGGCCGCTGCTGACGGGCGGCAAGGGTGCCCCGGTGTTCGACACCGGCACCTACCGCAAGGCCATCGCCACCGGCAATCCCGACCGCCGCCCGATGTTCAGCCGCCTGGAAGGCGCACAGGTGGTGTGGGCGGACGGTACCCGGGAGCAGGCCGACACGATCCTGCTGGCCACCGGGTACCGGCCCGGCGTTGACTACCTCGCCGGCCTGAGCAACGCCCTGGACGCCGACGGGCAACCCCGCCACCACGGTGGCGTGTCACCCACCCATCCGGGCCTGGGATTCGTCGGACTGGAATGGCAGCGCTCCTTCGCCTCAGCCACGCTGCGCGGCGTCGGAGCCGACGCCCGCCACGTCCTCAGCCGGCTGCGCAAGCAGGCACAAGCCGACGCCCCAGCCGGCACCCGCCGATGAGATGACTCAGGCCGCCGTGAGCGCCGGCAGCGCGAACAGGCCCGACAGGCGGGTGAGTGCCTCGGGGACCACCCTGTAGTACACCCAGGTCCCGCGCCTTTCGCCTTCGATCAAGCCGGCCTGGCGTAGCACCTTCAGATGGTGGGAGATGGTCGGCGCGGTCAGCTCGAACGGCACGGTCAGGTCGCACACGCAGGCCTCCCCGCCTTCCGCCGAGGCGATCAGGTTCAGCAGCCGCAGCCGGATCGGGTCGGCAAGGGCCTTGAACACCCCGGCCAGCTCGGTCGCCTCGCCGGCGCCCATCACCGGGCCGCTCAGTGGCGCGCAGCACACCGGGGTGGACACGTCCTCAAGGCCCAACGACTTCGACATGCCTCTAATTTGACATCCATCTATCCCGCAAGGCAAACTCGCGCCTACTTAGACGAACTTCGAATCAAGGAGGTCGGGATGCGGTCGCTGCTCACCCGGATCACGGTCCGCCGTTCCACCCGTCCTGCCGGCACCGCTGCCGGGGCCGGGCGAGTCACCTTCGACGAGTGCTGCGGCGGCGAGGTCTGCACCAGCGGCTGCCGCTCGGCCGCCCATCGCGACCGCGTCACGCACGCCGCCTACCGCGCCCGGTTCTGACCCGCTCTCGATCAGCCTCAGTAAGGAGACATCCATGAGTGCCAACATCGAACCGCAGGAGCCCGCCGGACTCCAGGGTGCACCGGTCGCCAAGGGCAGTTGCTGCGGAGTCAGCGCCTGCTGCACCGATACCGAGCAGTCCCAGGACCCCGCGGTGACCGTGCTGGATGCCAAGGCCGACGCCGGCTGCGGCTGTGTCGAGGACGCCGCCGCCGATGGGCTGCCTGTTGTGGTGATCGGCGCCGGGCCGATCGGGCTGGCCGCCGCAGCGCACCTGGCCGAACGCGGCCTGGACTTCACGGTCCTGGAGGCCGGTCCCCAGGTCGGGGCGGCGATATCGCAGTGGGGGCACGTCCGGCTGTTCTCGCCGTGGCGGTACAACACCGACTCCGCCGCCCGCCGCCTGCTGAACAAGACAGGCTGGACACCGCCGCCGACCGAGGTGCTGCCGACCGGCGCCGAGCTGGTACGCGACTACCTGGCCCCGCTCGCCACATTGCCCGAACTGGCCGGCCGGATCCGCACCGACACCACGGTCATCGCGGTCTCCCGGCACGGCGTGGACGCCACCCGCACCGTGGGGCGCGATGAGCGGCCGCTGCTGGTGCGCACCGTGGACGCCGACGGTGCCGTCCGCGATATCCAGGCCCGGGCCGTGATCGACGCCTCGGGCACCTGGGGGCACGGCAACCCGCTGGGGCACTCGGGTCTGTCCGCGCCGGGGGAGGAGCAGGCCGCGTCCCACCTCACCGGCCCGCTGCCCGACGTGCTCGGCCGTGACCGTGTCCGGTTCGCCGGGAAGCACTCCCTGGTGGTGGGTATGGGCCACTCGGCCGCCAATACCTTGCTTGCCCTGGCCGAACTCGCCCGGACCGAACCCGGCACCCACATCACCTGGGCGGTGCGCGGCGCCTCGGCCGCGCGGCTGTACGGCGGCGGCGACGCCGATGGCCTGCCCGCCCGCGGCGCTCTGGGTACTCGGCTGAAGGAGGCGGTGAACTCAGGTGCGATCACTCTGGTCCGCAACTTCACCATCACCGCCTTGAACGCCCCCGACGGCGGCCCGGCCGCCGGGCCCGTCCAGGTCACCGGCTCCACCCCCGACGGCAACCAGGTCCTGACCGCCGACGCGGTGGTGGCGGCGACCGGGTTCCGGCCCGACCTGGACATGCTGCGCGAGGTCCGCGTCGAACTGGACCCGGCCACCGAGGCGCCGGTCAAGCTCGCCCCGATGATCGACCCCAACTTCCACAGCTGCGGCACCGTCCCGCCGCACGGTGAACGCGACCTGGCCCACCCCGAGACCGGCTTCTACATTGTCGGGATGAAGAGCTACGGCCGCGCTCCGACCTTCCTCATGGCCACCGGATACGAGCAGGTCCGCTCGGTGGTCGCCGCGCTGGCCGGCGACAGGGAGGCCGCCGACGCCGTCGAACTCGACCTGCCCCAGACCGGCGTGTGCTCCACCGACCTGATCACCGAAGACATGCTCGGCATCGACCAGGCCGACGGCTGCGGTACCTCCTGCTCCATCGAGCCCACCGAGCAGACCGCCCAGTCGGTCGCCGAACCCGTCGGCGAACCGGCCCGTGAGGCTGCTTCCTCCTGCTGCGGCGGTGGCCCGCAGCCGGTCTCGCTCGGCGTGGGCTCCGGGGCAGGCGCCGGGTTCGCCACCGGCCGCCGGCACGGCTACTCCGGTGACGCCGAACCCACCGGCACCGAGCTCGCCGCGCCGATGCCTGACCATTGAGTTCGGACACACCCACGCAGGTACCGGCGGCGCCCCAGGCCGCCGGTACCTCCCGCAGTGACCGCCCACTGGTGGGCACAGTCCTGGCGGCGCTGTGCGTCACCGAGATCACCAGCTGGGGCGTGTTGTACTACGCCTTCCCTGTACTCGCTCCGGCCATCACCCGCGACACCGGATGGTCCGCCACAGCCACCACCGCCGCGTTCTCCGCCGCGCTAGTACTGGCCGCGATCGGCGGCATCCCGCTCGGCCGCGTCCTCGACCGGCGCGGCCCCCGGACCGTCATGACCACCGGCTCCGTCGTGGCCACCGCCGCTGTCGCCGGCGTGGCCCTCGCCCCGAACCTGTGGTGGTTCACGGCCGCATGGCTGCTGGCCGGAGCCGCCATGGCCGCGGTGCTCTACCAGCCCGCGTTCGCCGCCCTCACCCGCTACTACGGGCCGCGCCACGTCACCGCCCTGACCACCCTGACCCTCGTCGCAGGGCTGGCCAGTACCGTGTTCGCCCCGCTCACCGACGCCCTCGCCACCCACCTGCCCTGGCGCGGCGTCTATCTCGTACTTGCTGCCGTCCTCGCCGTTCTGACCATCCCGCTGCACGCCTTCGCGCTGCGCCGATCCTGGCCACCGGTCCGCCCTGACCTCCACGTTAAAAGTGCCGGCGGTGCGGTGAAGGACGTGCTTCGCAGTCGCCCGTTCGTCCTGCTGACGGCAGCGCTGACCTTGTCGGCGTTCGCCATGTTCGCGGTGTTGACCAACCTCATCCCGCTGCTCATCGAGCGCGGCGCCAGCGCCACCACCGCTGCCTGGGCGCTGGGACTGGGCGGGTTGGGCCAGGTCGCCGGCCGCCTCGGCTACAGCACGCTGGTTCGTCGCACCACAGTCCGCGCCCGCACCGTCTGGATCCTGGCGCTCTCGACGACCACCACCGCGACCCTCGCCGTCCTCCCCGGCCCGGTCACGCTCCTCATCGCCGTCGCCGTCCTAGCAGGCACGACCCGGGGAATCGCCACCCTGCTGCAGGCCACCGCCATCTCCGACCGGTGGGGCACCACCTCCTACGGCGCGCTATCGGGCATCCTGGCCGCGCCCATCACCACCGCCGGCGCCCTGGCCCCCTGGGCGGGCGCCGCACTCGCCGCCAGCCTCGGCGGCTACCCCCACCTGTTCACCGCACTCACCGCCGCGGCCGCCCTCGCCGCGGTCTTGGCCGTAGGCAGCGTCCCAGCACGCCGCCGACCCGCCTGACCCCAGGGTGCGCCCGCACACCGATCAAAGGCAGGTGGGTGCTGGTCAGGAGTTCGCCGGCCGCCCCACGCAAAGAGTGCGGGGAACCCCGCCTGAGGGTTTCCCGCACTCCGACTCGAGGAAGGATCAGACTCTGGCCGCTTCCTCGACGCCGGCCTGTGGAGCCGAAGTCGCCTTCGGTGCCCGGCGTCCGGGCATCCACCAGTTGGCCTTGCCGAACAGCTCCATCACCGCGGGGACGAGGACCATCCGGATGATGGTGGCGTCGATGAGCACGGCGACGGCCATGCCCAGACCTCCCTGCTTGACCGCGACGTCGGGGCCGAGCAGGGAGGTCGTGAAGACGGCGATCATGATGGCGGCCGCGGCCGTGATGACCTTGGCGGTCCGCGCCAGCCCGAGAGTGACGGCCCTCCGGGTGTCGCCGGTGCGCTCGTACTCCTCACGGACCCGCGAGATCAGGAAGACCTCGTAGTCCATGGACAGGCCGAACAGGACCGGGAACATCATCATCGGCACCCAGGTCGTGATCGGCATTTCGGTGGGGAAACCGAGGGCCGAGCCGAGCCATCCCCACTGCACGACCGCGACGAGCACGCCGTAGGCGGCGCCGATCGACAGCAGGTTCATCACGGCGGCCTGCAGCGCGATCGTGATCGACCGGACCAGCGCGATCAGCAGCACCACGGACATCGCGATGACGACCGCGATCATCAGGGGCAGGCGCGAGCCGACCTCGTCGGCGAAGTCGATCGTGCTGGCGTTCGGGCCGCCGACGTAGACCCCTTCGCCGCCGGGTGCCTTGGGCAGCACGTCGTCGCGGAGCTCGTGCACCAGGTCCGCGGTCGCCTCGTCCTGGTATCCGGTCTTGGGGAAGGCCATGAAGGTGGCGGCCTGCCCGTCCTTGCTGATCCGAGACTGCGTGGCGTAGGCGATGCCCTCGGTCTTGCCGACCGCTTCGACGACGGGACGCAGATCGGCGTCCTTGGAGTCGACCTCGGTGGCGAAGATCAGGGGTGCGCCGTAGCCGGGACCGAAGCCCTCGGAGACGATCTTGTGTGAGGTGTAGCTGCTCCTGTCGTGGGGCTGGACACTGGCGTCGGGCAGGCTCAGCCGCATCGACAGCATGGGGGCGGCCAGCACCAGCAGGACCCCTCCGGCCAGAACCGCGGCGACCAGCGGCCTGCGCTGCACCACGCCTGCCCAGCGCTCGGCGAGAGTGCGGCGCTCCCGGGACGGGACACCGTCGGCCCTCTGCCGGCGGGACGTGCGGCGGGGCAGGCGCAGCGAGTTGATCTTGTGGCCGGTGAAGCCCAGGAACGCCGGCAGCAGGGTCACCGCGGCGATCATCGTCACCAGCACGATCACCGACGTGGAGACGGCCACTCCGGTCATCAGCCTCTGTCCCATGACGATCAGGCCCAGCAACGCGATCACGACGGTCGTGCCGGCGAACAGCACCGCGCGACCTGCGGTGGTGATGGCCTTGACAGTGGCGCTCTCGGGCTCGTCGCCGTCCTGCAGGCTGTCCTTGTAGCGGGTCAGGATGAACAGTGCGTAGTCGATCCCGACACCGAGCCCGATCATGGCGGCGAGGATCACAGTGAAATCCGGCGAGGGGACCACGTGCCCCACCAGCTTCATCAGGGCGATGCCAGCGAGGATCGCCATCAGTGCGGTCACGATCGGCAGGCCCATCGCCACCAGTGACCCGAAGGCGATGAACAAGATCACCGCTGCTGCCAGGACCCCCACGCTCTCGGCCGGACCCTGCGGAGGTGTCTCGGCCTTCTCTGCCCTTTCCCCGCCCAGCCCCAGCGTCACGCCGTCACCGGAGGCTTCTTTGACCGTGGTCACCAGGGGCTCGACCTCGGCCTTCGTCGCCTCCTTGTCGGTCAGCGGGATGGTCGTACGGGCGATACGACGATCCTTCGTCACCAAATTCTCGTCCTGATACGGCGAGGTCACCGGTCCTGTAATGGGTGAGGCGTCCAGATCGGCGAGGACCTTCTCGATCTTCTGCCGGGCGGCGGGGTCGTCGATCCCCTTCGCTGCCTTGATCGCAAGGGTCAGCGTGTCCCCTTGCTGCTCGGGGAAGTGCTTCTCGATCAGAACCTGCGCCTTGGCGGAATCGGAGTCTCCACCGGAGAAGTCATTGTCGGAGGCGGCGCCGTAGCCGAAGCCGGCGAACGCCACGGCGATCACGCCGACGATCCAGGTCAGGAGGACCAAGCGGCGGCGGCGGTAACAGAACCGGGCCAGTCCCGCCAGAGCTCCATCCGTATGCCGCCGCCCGGCGGAGCGCTCGGGCGCTGCCAGGGGGGCATGGTCTGATTCCCTCATGTCCTCTCCTTTCGTACGTCTCTTTCCGATGGTCTGGTGTCGCTGATCATGGCCGCCGGGGGCACGGCCGGTCGTCGTGCAGACGGACGCACTTCGCGCTGCCGCCGATGGCGCATCCGGCTGCCGCAGACGCCGCAGGCGCCGCGAAGGTACTGCGTGCGCGGTAGGCGTCCGCTCGTCCGCGAGCAGGAGTCGCCCGCAGCGACATCCGGCTAAGGTGCGCATATGGGCACAGATCGGGCCGGTATCAGAGACTGGGCGATCGCCGTCTGCGTGGCGGCGATCCTGCTGGTCACCGGGCTGTCCGAGCAGCACTCCGCCACGAACCTCGACCTGCTCGGCTACGCGCTGCTGGTGGCCGGCGGCCTGGCGCTGGCTGCCGGTCGTCGGGCTCCGGTTCCCGTCCTGGCCGTCACCGGGCTGTGCGCGGTGGGTTACCAGGCGGCCGGTTTCGACGTGCCCGCCGTGGCGTTCCTGTTCGCGGTGTACGCCGCCGTGCGGGCGGGGCACCGCATCATCACGGTGGCGGCGTCCGTGGCCCTGCTGGCCGCTCTCCCGCTCGCGGCCCTGGCCTCCCTGCACGACACGGGCGAGGCGTTCGCGCAAGCCCGAGGCGCCCTTGAGCTGGCCTGGCTGATCGCCGCCGGCGCTGCAGGGGAAGCGCTGCGGCAGGCCGAGAGGCGGGCGGACGAAGCCGAGCGCACCCGGGAGGAGACCGCGCGGCGCCGCGCCGGCGAGGAGCGGCTGCACATCGCGCGGGAGCTGCACGATTCGCTCACCCACCAGATCTCGGTCATCAAGGTGCAGGCCGAAGTCGCCGTCCACCTGGCCCGCAAGCGCGGCGAACAGGTGCCGGAGGCCCTGCTGGCGATCCTGGAGGCCGGTCGTGAGGCGAACCGGGAGCTGCGAGCGACCCTGGAGGCGCTGCGCGACGACGACAAGACCCCACCGCACGGTCTCGACCACATCCCGGAACTGGTGGAACGGGCCCGTGCGACCGGCCTGGACGCGACGCTGACGATCGACGGGCAACGACACGACATGCCGGCCGCGGTGGGCCGGACCGCCTACCGGATCGTTCAGGAGTCGCTCACCAACATCGCCCGTCACGCCGCCGCCGCTACCGCGTCGGTCCAAATCGATTACCAACCGGACACCCTCGCCATCCGAGTCGATGACGACGGCAAGGCCACCCCCGACACCGCCCCGATGCCCGGCGTCGGACTGCTCGGAATGCGCGAACGAGTCACCGCCCTCGGCGGTCGCCTGCGCGCGGAACCGCGCGGCGAGGGCGGCTTCACCGTCCAGGCCGAACTCCCGGTGGGCCCAACGTCATGATCCGTGTCCTGCTGGTCGACGACCAGCCGCTCCTTCGCAGCGGATTCCGCGCGCTCCTCGACATCGAAGACGACATCGAGGTGGTGGCCGAGGCCGCCGACGGGAAGCAGGGCCTGGCCCTCACCAAGCAACACCTGCCCGACATCGCACTCATCGACATCCAGATGCCGGTCGTCGACGGCATCGAGGCGACCCGGCGCATCGCCGCCGACCCGGCCCTGGCCGGAGTACACGTCGTCATCCTGACCAACTACGGTTTTGACGAATACGTCTTCGACGCGCTGCTCGCCGGCGCCGCCGGATTCCTCGTCAAGGACATCCAGCCAGAAGACCTCCTGCACGCCGTACGGGTTGCCGCGCGCGGCGACGCCCTGCTCTCACCGTCGATCACCCGCAAACTGATCGACCGGTACGTCACCCAGCCGCCCCGCACAGGCGCCGACACAAGGCTGAAAGAGCTGACCAACCGCGAACGCGAAGCCGTCGTCCTGGTCGCGCAGGGCCTGTCCAACGACCAGATCGCCGACCACATGGTGATCAGCCCACTGACCGCAAAAACCCACATCAACCGGGCCATGACCAAGCTCCACGCCCGCGACCGCGCCCAACTCGTGGTCCTCGCCTACGAATCCGGCCTGGTAGCTCCGCACAACCGCTGACATCGACGGCCCGTGCGTGGATATGGACCCGTTTTGGGGTACGTGCCTTCGAGGACGCCGACGACCCTGTGCCCGCCCACGCCAGTGGTCACGGCGAGCCCGGTGGAGCGGAGCCGGTCCGCCACCATGGCAGCGGTACCCGGCCGAGGAGAAAGCAGCGTGAAGCCTCCTGGGCGTGGTTCGCGAGCTTCCGCTGCAGGGCCCGCCGTTTCTGCGTCGGCGGGCCCTGGGTTCGGGTCGGTCGTCAGGTGATCCAGCTACTACTGGAGCAGCCGCTGGAGTACACCCACAGATGGGACGAGATGCTGTTCTCCATGCTGATGTCGGTGCGGCCGGTGGTCGAGCTGTAGTAGTAGTTGTCGCCCAGCCAGTCGGCGTAGAGCTCACCCGGGGCGAGGCAGCCGTAACCGGACTCGTCGCGGTGCTCGGACATGATGTAGAAGGCGACCACGTCCCGGCCGCCGAGGTAGCCGCTGTTCATCACCGAGGAGGCGTTGTCGTTGTCGCTGCCGCTGAACGCCCCGGAGCCGTCGGCCCAGTTCGCATCGTTGCCCTGGGTTGCGCCGAGGAGGGTGCCGCCGCAGTTGACGTCTTTCCAGGCGCGCACGTACCCGTCGCGCCCTGGCCACGCGGTGCTGCAGCCCGCCTCCTGCGCGCGCACATTCTCCGCCTGGGCTGTTGTGGCCGTGCCCGTCAATCCGGCGGCGGCCAGTGCGAGTGCGGCGACAGCCGTTCCCATCTTGTGCATGATTCCTCCTTGTTCGGACGCCTCCACGGAGGCGTGCTGATCCGCGGCCGGTCACCGTGGAAGTCTGTGCTCGGCGGATGCGACTGCCGATGGGCCGGGGGCCGGTGCGGTCAGGGCCGGGGGCCGGCGATCTTCTCTGCGCGGGCCAGTGCCGCCCAGTGGAGGCGGCGGTGGGTGGCGAGTTCGTCGCCGTACTCGCCGGTCAGTTTCTCGATGTAGTGGGCCTGCCGGGCTTGGCCGATGGATTTGAGTGAGGTCTGGCGGGCGCACGTGGCGTCGGCTGCCGCGATCTCGGTCTCGGTCTTGAACGCCTTGTCGAAGGTTGCGCCGGTCTGCTCCCGGGTCCCCTTGCGCGCCGCTTCGCGGGCTTGGGCCGGGTCGGCATAGGGATGGCCGGCCCGGTGCATGCAGGCCGACCAGAGCCGCACAGCCTGCTGGAAGCGCTGGTCGCGCAGTACTTCCGGTACGTACAGGCGACGGAGGTTGTCGGCGACCTTGTCCATGCGGAACCAGGTCGCAAGATCACCGTAGAGCCGCTTTTGGGCTTGGCTCGCGCAGCCACCCGCACGGCGGCTGATGGTGCCACCGCCGGGGATCTGTGTGGTGAGGACCGGGGCGTCCGGGCCGCCGTCCAGGGCCTGGTCGTAGGCCCGGCGGCGCTCGCGCGAGAGCGTGCGGGTGTAGGCGCCGTTGGGATTGTTGATCCTGGCCCAGGTGGCCTTGGCATCGATGCGGCTGCCGTAGCCGTGCTTGCGCGCCCAGGCGACGTCGTCCTGGACGTAGCCGACCGTACGGCTCTCCTCCAAGGTCATCGGCTCCCAGTCCCAGTAGGAGAAACCCCGCCGATTCATGCAGCCTTTGACCAGCCGCTGTTCAGCGTCGGAGATCCGCAGTTCCTCGGCGCGCGTGAGGTCACGGTCCGGTGCCGGCGCCGCAGGTCCGCCGTCCGAAGACCCGCAGCCCGTCAGCGCGACGCCGGCGAGAACAGCCGTCGTGGTGAGCGTCGCGAATATGCGCTGCATCGCAAGTGACTCCTCGTTCCTGATCGGCTTGGCTGAGGATCGAAGACCGGATCTCACCGGCTCGCGCAGTGGTAGTTCCTCAAGCAGGGTGCAAGCCGCGGCCGGGCCTGTCTTCGTGTCCCTTTACCGAGTCGAAAATAGGCGCCGACTCCCCTGAAGGTCGTCACCGTCTGGCGTTATATGTGGTACGCGATCTGGCGTATTGGTAAGCCGGGGTGCCTGTGCGAGGGTAAAAGCAGGGCGCGGACCCTGAGTGGCGTAAACCGGAGCGAGGCCCATGAAACGTTCGACGCCAAGTGCGCACGGACGCTATAACCCGAATGAACGACAGGTCACAGCTCGCCGCGGTCGGCTCCCGCCGCATGTGATTTATGACATGTAACCTAATATGACGTGCCACACGTCCAGTAAGCGTGTCGGAAACTTCTATGCCGCCGGGCCCATCCGGGGAACAGCCGGTCTCGATCCCCGAACCGCTGCCGGAGGCGCCCCCGGGAGCGTCTCCACAGGGCGCGCGCCGGACGCGCTGGAGGGGACGTGCCACCGTCATCGCCGCGTTGATCGTCGCCGGAATCGCGGCCGTGTCCGCCGGTGCCATAGCGGTCGGGCCATGAGCTGACCCGCAACCCTCCGCTACGGCCTGCTGCCCGTGCGGTTCCCCAAGACCGCCGCGGAGCGCTTCGACGCAGGGCAGCGACAGGTGCTCGCGCTCAGCCAGGCGAGGACGCCCTACGTGTTCTTCCGCGTGTCCGGCTGGGCGGACGGCCGCCGCACGCTGAAGGAGGACCACCGCCAGGAGGACATGTTCGAGTTCGCCCGGCAGATCACCACCGAGGTCGTGGATCGGTTCATGACTGCCGATGACCCTTGCCGGACGAGGAGCGTGCGATGCTGACCCGGGTCGTGCACCGTGCGGCGGCGGCCGCCGCCGGATGCCTGCTGGTGTTCGTTCCGGCCTCCGTGCCGGCCGTCCCCGCGCACACCGACTCGCTGGAGTGGGTGCGGCGGCTCGGTCGTGACATCCGCGCCGCTCAACAGGTCACCATGGGTCGTGGCGTGACGGTCGCGATCGTGGCCGACGGCGTGGACGGCCGGATCGACACGCTGCGCGGCAAGGTCAAGCCCGGCAGGGCCTTCGTGAAGCCCAAGGGAGCCGAGAAGGTCACCGGCACTTTGGTGGCCACCCTGCTGGCGGGGAGCGGTCCTTCGTACAGGTCGCCTCTCGGGATCAGAGGGCTCGCCCCGGGGGTGAAGATCCTTCCCGTCCGCGTCATGCCCTCCAGCGAGGAACGCGGCGCCAAGAGCTGGTTCGATGATGCCAACATGGCGAGGTACTACGCCGAGGGCATCCGCTACGCGGCCGATCAAGGTGCGCAGGTCATATGGGCGCTGCCGTTCTGGGGCGACGACTCGGAGCTGGAGGAACTGCGGGCCGCCGTGCTCTACGCGCAGCGCAAGGGCTCCGTCCTCGTCGCGGGCAACGATCCAGTGGAGGGCTGGCAGGAGCCCTCGGAGCCGGCCGCTTCACCCGGCGTGATCGGCGTCGGGGCGATCGGCGTGAACGGCAAACGGCTGCCGAAATTCAGTGGCGTCAACAGCGGGGTGCTGGTCTCGGCGCCCGGCATCGACCTGCCGTCCATCGGCCCGGGCGAGTCGCTCTGGAGGGTGAGGGGGCCGCTCCCGGCGACGACCTTCGTGGCCGCCACAGCGGCTCTGGTGATCTCGGAGTACCCGAGGTTGCCGCCGCAACTGGTCGCACGCGCGATCGCGGAGTCGGCGCACCACCCCAAGGCCGGCTACGACACGAGCGTCGGCTTCGGTGTCATCAATCCGGCCGGCCTCGACCGGGCAGCGAAACTGGAGGGCCGGTCGGCGTACGCACCGGCGTCGGCGGGCGCGATATCGGAAAGAACCCGTTTCGGCCCCGGGCCGGTCCAGATCAAGGCGGTCCGGTATGACACGGGCGTGCTGGTGGGATTCTCCGGCCTCATCGCCGTGGGAGCGCTGGCGATCGCGGCGGCGGTGGTGCTCGCCGTACGCGGACGATGCCGTACGGCACGTGCCGCCCAGGGTGCCGGAGCGTTCGCACCGCCATCAGTGGCCCCGCCGCCACCATCGTCCGCGCCGCGTGCGTCATGAAGAGGAGCTGATCGACCGTTAGCGTCGGGTGTGTTCGATGTCTCCGTCGCTGCGGCGTGGTTTCGTTGCCCAGGATGGGAGCCAGGTTGTCTCGGGGAGCGGTGTCAGGCTTCCGAAGTGGTCGATGATTGCCCGGAGTCCTGGGTGTGGATTCGTTCTGGGGAAGATGAGCGAGAGCGGGTACGCGAGCGTCGGATTCACGATCGGGATGCGGCGTAGGTCGTAGCTCGTCGGCCAGATGTACCGGTCGCGCGCGCCTACGAGGGTGGCCACGTCCGCGGAGTCCGCGAGGGTGTCTTGGAGTACCTCGTTGCCGAAGTTCGGGCCCGCCGCGTCGATGCGGAGGTCGAAGTCGGTGGCGAGCTGACCGTAGAACTCTGCCCATTCGCTTCGTGGCGCGATACCCGGCACCCAGATCCGGTGCCGGCGCAGCTGGGGTGGTGTCAGTTTCCGTGCGGAGGCGAGCGGATGTCTCGGGCCGACGAGGAGTTCCAGCGGGGAGTCGAACGCGTGGATCATTTGCACGTCACGCGGCAGCGTGGCCGGGTCGGTGACCGTGCGGAACGAGGCGTCGATATCGCCTGCTTGGACGGCGGCGACCGCCGCGCGCGGGTCGTTGACCCGGATGGTCACCACGTCGAGGTCGGTTTCGGGATGCGACCGCCAATAGTCGTGCAGGATGACGGCCTGCGCGGATCGCAGGCCGAGAACGTCGATCCGAAGGGCCCGCGAGCCCGGTCTGATCGCGGTGATGGCGCGATCGACACCTGTGATGATGTTCCGGGCGTGCGGGAGGAAGGCTTGGCCGTCGAGTGTCAGCTCGACCCCTCGGGCGGTGCGGGTGAACAACCGGACGTCGAGTCCGCGCTCGAGGGTTGCGATCCGCTTCGACACGGCCTGTTGCGTCACGCCGAGCTCGTCGGCCGCGTGTTGCAGCTGTCCGAGCTCGGCCGCGCGGACGAACGATCGCACCGCCTCGGTATCCATTGATCCAGCTTATGCGTGCCCAACTGATCGTTGTGGCTCGCCGGGAGCCGGTTGTTTGATCCCGCGACGGTGCGGCTGATGCTGAGCGCGACCCGTCAGCGACACCGGCGGGCGTTGAGCCGGGCGGCCTGGCGCGTCAGGTGGTCGCGCTCGGCGAGGTTGGGTGCCTTCTGGGCCGCCTCGGCGTACAGCCGTGCCGCCGTCGCCAGGTCGCCGTCGCGCTCGTGGAGGTACGCCGCCACCACGGCGTGGCGGGGCAGTGAGTCGTCCAGCGCCGCGAGCGCCGCCAGGCCGGCGCGCGGTCCGTCGGCCTCGCCGACGGCCACCGCGCGGTTGAGCCGGACGACCGGGCTGTCGGTCAGACGCGCGAGCTCGTCGTACCACTCGACGATCTGCACCCAGTCGGTCTCCTCGGCGGTGAGCGCGTCAGCGTGGAGTGCAGCGATGGCGGCCTGGGCCTGGAACTCGCCCAGCCGGTCGCGGGCGAGGGCCGCCTGCAGGATCTCGATGCCCTCGGCGATCGACTCGGTGTCCCACCGGCCGTGGTCGCCTCGGGTACCAGGTAGGCCTGGGCGATCTGGCGGGTGGTCAGCCCGCCGACGGCGCGCAGCGTGAGCGCGACCGCGGACACGGCGTCAGCGACGGGTGGGCGCACAGGAAGTAGAGCTGGAGCGTGTCGTCCACCGCGGGCCCGGGCCCGGGCGCCGGCTCCTCGTCGACGAGGTCCTCGCGCCGGCGGCGGGCGGCGTCCGCGCGGGTCGCGTCGAGGAACTTGCGCCAGGCCACGGTGACCAGCCAGCCCTTCGCATCCCGCGGCGGGTCGGCCGGCCAGACGCGGACCGCCTCGACCAGCGCGTCCTGCACGGCGTCCTCGGCCGCCGCGAAGTCGGCTCCGCGGCGGACGAGGATCCCGAGCACGCTCGGCGTGAGGCTCCTCAGCAGGGCCTCGTTCACCTGAGAGGTCACTCCGTGATGGTGGGCGCCGCGGCCAGGAACGGGCGCAACTCGAGCCACTCGTGGATCGGCTTGCCGCCCGCTCCAGGGGCGGCCGACAGTTCCCCGGCCAGCTCGACGGCGCGCTCGTAACTGTCGACATCGATCACCATCCAGCCGGCGATGAGGTCCTTGGTCTCGGCGAACGGTCCGTCGGTGACCGGCGGGCGCCCCTCACCGTCGTAGCGGACCCACGCTCCCTCGGGGGCGAGCGCCTGACCGTCGACGAACTCGCCGGTCCCCTCGAGCCGGGCGGCGAAGTCGTCCATGTACTGCACGTGCGCCGAGATCTCCTCCGGCGTCCACTGGTCCATGGGCAACGTTGTTGGCCGAAGCCGGAGCGCCGCGGTAGTGCTTGAGCAGCAAGTACTTGGCCATTGTGATTCTCCTCGGTGCTGATGCGACCCATTGTGGTCGCGTTCATAGCGGGGACGGAGCCGGTCACGGGTTCTCGACATCGCCGCCCTCACCGACATCGGCTACGAGGTGGTCGTCGCCGCCGCGCCCACGCACGTGCGGGCGGTGCGGCAGTTCGTGCTCGACCCGCTCACCGCCGACCACCAGCAGGCACTGGCCCGCATCGCCGTCAAGCCGCGGGTGCGGCCCGTGGGCCTGGCCTGGAGACCCGCCAAGCACGGTGTGATCGGCCTGGCCAAGGCCGCCACCTTCGAGTACGGCCGGCAGAACCTGCGCATCAACGCCCAGGCGACCTTGAAATGGCCTTACTGAATGACCGCGCTCATCGAACGGGTGAGTCCACGACGCCTACGGGCGCGCCCGCGAGGAGCGCGCCCGTAGGTCGAATCATTCCGCCAGTGCTACTTGACCGCCATCTCGGCGCATTTTCCGGCCTCGGCCTCCGACTGCTTGTCGTTCGGGCCGACACCTTTGACGGCGTCCATCTTGATCTTGCCGTCGACATAACTCTTGAGATCGGCCTTGTCGCCGTACTTCAGTGCCACGTCGGCCATGCAGTTGACGACCTTGTCGGCGACGTCGCTCGGGACCTCTTTGAAGTCCGGCTCGGATTTGAGCTTGCTCACCATAGCCGCCTTGTCCACATCATCACCGCCACAGCCGGAGACCCCGAGGACGAGGGCCAACGCGGTGGCACCCAAGACGGTGGCACGCATGATGGAAGGACGCATGTTGGAACCTTTCGTTGCAGGATGAAATGGCACGCTAACCATGTAGGCCGCGTTGCGACGTTTCGTACGCAACCCCACGACATGTCACTGGCGAGTGGGAATTTAGCCGTCGCCGGAGATATGCACTCTCAGTGGGGACGCAGAGACTGGGTGATCATATCGGGCCGCCGCGGAGAAATCATCCAAAATGGAATTACGTCAAACGCTCCTAAACTCCGCAATGGTGATACAGCGCTCATGTCGGTGTACCTGGCACAATATCAACCACTCCAGGACATGGACCACCGCGAGATATACCGTCGAAACAGGACAGAATTCGACGGTAGGAGCCAGGCGCCACGTGACGTGCGAATTCGGGCACCCCGCAGAACGACTCTGGGTAAGGACCAAAGAGTCGTAGATCGTAAAGCTCGGCCACATCCGCGCGGTGCCTCAGTGTGGCGAGCAACTCAATCTCTCGACGGTGCCCCGGCCGTTCATGCACGCGTCGCGGGAGCGTTCAGCAGTGGCGCTCAGGGGGACGACAGGGCCTGGGTCGGGGGGAGCAGGGCGGCTCGGCGAGCGGGGTAGAGGCCGGCGAGGGCTCCGATGATGACCGAGGCGGCCGTACCGGCGGCGATGGCTTCTACGGGGAGGACGAGCGGCCAGGAGCGGTAGATCGCGTAGCCCAAGGTGGTGCCGAGGCCCAGCAGCAGTCCGATCGCTCCGCCCAGGGCCGAGAGCGTCACCGACTCGGCCAGGAACTGCAGGCGGATCTGGCGGCGGGTGGCGCCGAGGGCCCGGCGCAGCCCGATCTCCTGGCGGCGTTCGAGTACGGAGATGACCATGATGTTGGCGATGCCCACCCCGCCGACGAGGAGGGCGACGGCACCGAGCCCGAGGAGCAGCCCGTTGAAGGTGGACTCGGCGGCGAGTTGTGCGGTGAGCGCCTCGGAGGGTCTGCTCACGTCGACCTCGTCGGGGTGTTCGGGGGAGACGGTCTCGGCGAGCACGGCGTGGACCGCGTTGACGGTGGAGTCGGTGGAGCGCTCGTAGATGGTGGTGGGGTGCCCGTTGAAGCCGAGGCCGGTGGCGTGGGGCCAGCCGATGAGGGCTGATCGGTCGATGGCGGGGGCCAGGGGGAGTGTGTTGAGGATGCCGCTGACGGTGAACCAGCGGCCGGCGATGAAGACCTGGTCGCCTGCGTGCCGGATGCCGAGCCGGTCCGCTGCGATCGCCCCCAGCACGACGACGGGGTAGCGTGCTGTTGCCTCGTTGAGGAACCTGCCGGTCTTGAGCGCGGGGCCATCGCCTTTGCCGAGGGTGGCGAGCAGGTCGAGCCTGGTGGCCTGCACCGCGATCCCGCCCGTCTCCACCACCGGGATCTTGTCGGTGCGGCGTACGGTGGCGCCGGGCACCGTGCCTACCGCCGACGCGGATGTCACCCCGGGGATCCGGCGCACCATTGCGACGGCGTCCCGGGGAAGATACGCGGTCTGGCCGGACAGTGTCTTACCCGGCGCGACGGTGAGCATGTTCGTGCCGAGGGTCTCGATCTGCTGCATCAGCCCGGCACGGCTGACCGTGCTGATGCCGAGGACGGCGGCCACCGCCGCGATCCCGATGGCGATGCCGAGCGCCGACAGCGCCGCGCGGAGCGGTCGGCCGCGCAGCCCGCCGAGCCCGACCCGCAGCAGATCGCCGGAGCGCAGCCGCGCCGGGTCGGGCAGGGGTACAGAGTCGGTGATACGGGTGATGACCGTCATGAGAGAGCCTCCGGGCCCGGTCCTGCGCCGAGGTATGCCGTGTCGTCCGCGGTGGGGCCCGAGTCGGAACGGATCTGTCCGTCCAGGATCTCCACCTGCCGTGGCATGGTGGCGGCCACTGCCATGTCATGGGTGATGACCACGACGGCGGTGCCGTCCCGGTGCAGATCACGCAGCAGCTCGACGATCTCGGCGCCGGTGGCCGAATCGAGATTGCCGGTCGGCTCGTCGGCCAGGAGCAGCGAGGGCCGCCCGACGACCGCCCTGGCGATGGCCACCCGCTGCCGCTCTCCGCCGGACAGCTGATGGGGAAGATGGTCCTGGCGATGGCCGAGGCCGACCCGTACGAGCCAGTCGCTCGCCAGGGCGCGCCGTCGACGAGGCGACAGGCCGCGGTAGAGCAGCCCATTCGCCACGTTGTCCAGCGCCGACAGGTGACCGGTCATGAAGAACTGCTGGAACACGAAGCCGATCCAGTGCGCTCTGATCGCGGCCAGCCGCTCGTCGCGCAGCCCGGCGATGTCATGTCCGTGCACTGTGACCAGCCCGGAGCTGGGCCGATCGAGTGTGCCCATGAGGTGCAGCAAGGTGGACTTGCCGGAGCCGGACGGCCCGACGATCGCCAGCGACTCGCCGGGCCGGATGGCCAGCGACACCTCGCGCAGCGCCCGTACGCCACCCGGATAATTCTTCGAGGCGGCCCGGAGCGCCACCACCGGAGCCGTCATGTGACCGGCACCTCCACCTTCATTCCGGCGGTCAGTTGACCGGTGACCTGCACCTTTCCTTCGGCGAAGGCACCGAGCCGTACGGGGACCCGCCGCGTACGGCCCGGGGCGTCCACCACCGACACCGCGTAGTCACCACCCGGCGAGGCGAGCAGGGCGGTGACCGGTACGGCCAGTACGCCCTTATGCAGGCCGGTGCTGAAGCCGACGGTGACGGGCGCGCCGTCGAGACGACCGGCGGCCGAGGGGCGGGTGAGTGTGATGAAGACCGGGATCGTGGCCGTCTGGGTGCCCTGACCTGGCTGCGATGGCCCCTCCTCATCGGTGCTCTCGCTCGTCGCGACACTGCCCACCGAGGAGATGCGGCCGCTGGTCTGCTTGCCGCCGGGCAGCTCGACCCGTACCTGTGCTCCCTTGCGCGCCAGCGTCTGCCGGCCCACCGGTAGGTTCACCGTGATCTGGCGGGTGGTGCTGGAGGCCGTCATCAGGTTGCCGCGGGCGGACCCGCCGGGCACGGCGCTCGCCGCGGTCACCCGCAGGGCGCGGGGTTGAACGACGACGTCCCCGATCTCGACCATCCCGTCCTCGACGACCCCGAGGTCGTCCTGCCACTCCATGATCGCCGCCTTGGTCGCGTAGCTGAAATGACGGTCGACGGTCATGCCGTCGCCGTAACCGAGCGCGGCGAGGTTGGTCTCCAGCAGCCGGACGTCCCTGCCATCGCTCATCCCGGGCCCCAGCGTCCGCCACAGAGGCGACGAACCGTAGAACAGCGGAACGCTGTGCCCGTCCACCCCGTACACCCGTTCGCCCCGGCGGATCACCCGCCCCACGGTGGGCATCCACGTGAGCCGGCCCGGCCGGGCGCCGACGATCGCGAAGCTTCCGGCATAGCCGAGCGTCCCGTCGACCTCGGTCCGCTCGGCCAGGTCGGTGCGCTCGACGGGCGCCGTCGTGGTCGTGGGAGCGGCCGGCGCCTCATCGCCGGAGCCGTCCCCGAGGACGACGCCGAGCCCCGCAGTGCCGAGGGCGACCACACTCGTACCCGCGAGCAGCAGGCGCCGTCGCCGTCGGGTAGAGGGTGGCATGTCGGCCGTGTCCTGCGGCGCGGTGTCCAGCGCCGTCATTTCGGGTCCTTGTCGTTGTTGCTCTTCGTGCGACGCAGCTCCTCACGGCAGGCGTCGCGCGCCTGTTCCACTTTCTCTTCGTTGTCATCGAGGATCTGCGGGGGCTGCCCCGGCTGCGGGTCGGGCGCGTCGATGCCGTGTCTGCGCAGGCACTGCTGGTTCTTGAGCACCCGGTCGATGACCGCCGGGTCGTTCGGATCGACGTCCCCCTTCGGGTCGTACTGCCTGCATGCCTTCATGGCGGCTTGGATCTTGGTCTCATCGCCGCGAAGTTCCAACCCGCGGCCGCCAGGGGTCGGGTCGGCCACCGACAGGCCCTGCTTGCGCAGGCACTGGACGAACTTCAGCTGCTGATCCCGGGCATCGGCTCTGCTCTGGATTCCGTTCTGCCGCGCGGCGGGCTCGTCGCCGGAGTCACAGCCGGTGAGCCCGGCCAGGGCGAGGGCGGTCAGCAGGGCCGCTGCGGCGTGTCGAGATCTCATCATGCGTGCAGGCTGGCCGCCCGGCGGTTTCGGGGCGGTGACCGTGAACGCTAACCGCGGTGTTATGCGATCCGCGTTATGAACGAGCCATGCGCATACTGGTGGCCGAGGACGAGCGGGTGCTGGCCGGTCTGGTGGCCGACGGTCTGCGCCGGCATGCCATGGCGGTGGACGTGGTTCACGACGGCGCGGCGGCGTTGGAGCGGCTCGGGGTCAACGACTACGACGTACTGGTACTGGACCGGGACCTGCCGCTGGTGCACGGCGACCAGGTCTGCCGGGAACTAGCCCAGAACGGGGCGGACGTGCGCATCCTCATGCTGACGGCGGCGGGCGCCGTCAGCGAACGGGTGGCAGGGCTGGGCCTCGGTGCCGACGATTACCTGCCCAAGCCCTTCGCCTATGCCGAACTGCTGGCCCGCGTCCAGGCGCTCGGTCGGCGCCGTGCCCCAGCGCTGCCGCCGGTGCTCGAACGGAACGGCATCGTGTTGGACGCGCCGCATCGGCAGGTGTCCCGGAACGGCCGCTTCCTGCCGCTGTCCCGCAAGGAGTACGCCGTGCTCGAGGTGCTCATGCGGGCCCAAGGCGCCGTCGTGACCGCCGAGCAGCTGCTGGAACGCGCCTGGGACGAGCACACCGATCCCTTCACCACAGTGGTCAAGGTGACCATGAGCAAGCTGCGGGCCAAGCTCGGTGAACCCCCGGTGATCATGACGGTGCAGGGCGGATACCGGCTGTGAGGGCCTGGCCGTCCGCGATGAGATC
This sequence comes from Actinomadura sp. HBU206391, assembly GCF_014323665.1. Classification (GTDB taxonomy): domain Bacteria; phylum Actinomycetota; class Actinomycetes; order Streptosporangiales; family Streptosporangiaceae; genus Actinomadura_C. Next base: position 35,020 of record NZ_JABVEB010000025.1, read on the forward strand.
CCGGCTGTGGACCGTGCGGATGCGGCTCACCGCCCTGTACACCGGGCTGTTCATCGTCACGGTGACCGGTCTGCTGATCGTCGTCAACGTGCTGCTCAAGCGGGTGCTCGTCGACAAGCTCGCGGTGGGTCTCAGCAACCCCATTCAGACGACCATCCACGTGGGGGCGGACACCGGCCCGGTTTCCGGTGGCGGTAAGTCCTTCGATCCGAAGCTCGAGAAGCTGAAGCAGTTGGAGGCGCAGGAGAAGGCCCAGGACGTCGGGCAGAGCGTACTGGCCTACCAGTGGGCCGTGACCTGGATCGCGGTCGTCGTGCTGGCGGTCATCGCGGTGGCCGTCGGCTGGTGGCTGGCCGGCAGGGTGCTGCGACCGCTCCAGGTCATCACTGCGACCGCGCGGCGGCTGTCGCTGTCCAACCTGGACGAGCGGATCGCCCTCGCCGGCCCGCTCGACGAGCTCAAGGAACTCGCCGACACCTTCGACGCGATGCTCGAACGGCTGGAGCGCGCCGCGGTCGGCCAGCGCCAGTTCGTCGCCAACGCCTCGCACGAGTTGCGCACCCCCTTGGCGATCCAGCGAGCGGCGATCGAGATAGGGCTTGAAAATCCTTCCCTTGACCGGATCCCCGAGACCCGCGAGCAGCTCCTGCAGGCGAACCTGCGTACCGAGAAGCTCATCGAGGGGCTGCTGATGCTGGCCCAGGGCGAGCGTGGCCTCGACCACCGTGAGCCCGTCCAACTCGAAAGAATCATCGTTGAGATCACCGACCAGCATCGCGATCTGGCGGACTCCGGTGGCGTGGCACTGGAGGTGGAGCTCGAGCCGGTGACCGTGAGCGCGGACCCGGTGCTGCTGGCGCGGCTAGCCGGCAACCTCGTGCACAACGCGATCAAGCACAACCACCGCGGCGGGCGGGTTCTGATCCGCACCTCGCCCGACGTCGGCTTGACCGTGCGTAACACCGGTCCAGGCGTCCCGGCCCACCGCGTCCCCGAGTTGTTCGAGCCGTTCCGGCGGCTGCACGCGCCTCGCACAGGCACATCGGACGGCGTCGGGCTCGGGCTCTCCATCGTCGCCGCGATCGCCGACGCCCACGACGCGAAGGTGTCCGCCGCACCGAACACCGACGGTGGTCTCACAGTCAGCGTCAGCGTGCCGGCGCTCACTCCGACCTGAGTAATACCGGATTGTGGCCGTTGGTGTGCGATTCTGACCTGCCCTGCACAGCGTCGTCAGTGGCCGGGCGGTCACATCCGGCGCACCATGGGGCACGAACGAGGGCATTGAGAAGGACGCCATGACAACGTATCGAGTAGCCACCGCCGACTACCACACCGGTGGTGAACCGTTCCGCATCGTCGCCGATCCTCCGGTCGCCATCGAGGGGGCCACCGTCGCGGACCGTCGCATGTTCGCCATCGACGACGCCGAGGTGGACAACCTGCGCAAGTTGCTGTGCTTCGAGCCCCGCGGGCACGCGGACATGTACGGCGGATTCATCACCCCGCCCGACGACGCAGGTGCTCACTTCGGGGTGCTGTTCTGGCACAAGGACGGATTCTCGACCGCCTGTGGGCACGGCACCATCGCGCTCGGTGTCTGGGCCGTACAGACCGGCCGGGTCGCCCTTGATCCCTCTGGCACCACCGCCGTCGTCGTCGACGTTCCCTCGGGCAGAGTGACGACCCGGGTGCACACGACCGGGCAGCAGATCACCGGCGTCGATTTCGTCAGTGTCCCCAGCTATCGTCTGGGCGAGCAGGTCACCGTCCCGACCTCGCGTGGTGACCTCGTCGTCGACGTCGGCTACGGCGGCGCCATCTACGCACACCTGCGGGCCGACAGCGTCGGACTGAGCGTCACTCCCGAGAACTACTCCGATCTCATCGCGATCGGACGCGAGGTGAAATGGGCGCTGAACGGTACCGAACACGCCCGCCATCCCGTCGATGATCGCCTCAGCGGAATCTATGGAACCATCCTGTTCGACGACCTTGGCACCGACGACAACGGAAACCCGCACCAGCGCAACATCACCGTCTTCGCCGATGGCCAGGTCGATCGCTCCCCATGTGGCTCGGGGACCTGCTCACGGGTCGCTGTTCTCGCATCAACCGATCAACTAAAGCGGGGCCAGACCTTTATTCACGATTCGATCGTCGGTACCCGGTTCCACGCCCGGATCACCGAGGAGCTCAACGTCGACGGCCGTCCCGCTGTCGTCCCCGAGGTCACGGGAATGGCGTATCGGACCGGCGAGCACCGCTTCGAACTCGACCCCGCGGACGACCTCGGCACCGGATTCGTGCTCCGCTGATGCGGCCACATCGGAAGGGAGAGCTCACGGCCGGGTGGTGAGTTCCTCCAATGTCGAACGGATCGGTGTGGTTCTGGGCCGGCCAGGGTTGAGCGGCGGGACATCGGAGTGGCGTCGGGTTTCGAGAAGATCTGGTCGATCCATCCGGAGGGAGCGTTTCCCATGGTGCGGTTCATCGGCCTCGTCCCCCTTTGTGTTGGGATCCTTGGACGTTCGACCAACCGCCCTCAGCCGCACAGCCACAGCCACCGGATGGATCGGCGCGTCGCTGCGCGCTTACCTTGTCGGCGTTCGCGATGTACGCGGTATGACCCGCCTTGGTTGATCAGGGCTGGACGGACCACGAGCCGCCGGACACACTGGCGCAATGCCGACCGTCTACAAGAACCCACGTGGTCAACGCGCGGTGCGGAAATGGTGTTCGGAAGCCTTGGCGCGAGCGGACTTCCCACTCACCAACGCGACCTTGGACACCAGCGTCGGCCGGGTGGAACTCACTTCCGCCGGAACCGGACGGCCGCGGGTCGTCATGGTGCCCGGAACCGGCTCCAACGCTGCGGTGGCTCTGCCGTGGCTGCAGGCGCTGTCGGTCCACTGGCCGACCGCAGTGGTGGATCTGCCGGGTCAGCCCGGACTCAGCGATCCGCGCCGGCCTCGCCGGGCCCGGCTGGCCTGGTACGGCCGAGCGCTGGATGAGGTTCTGGCGGCCATGGATGCCGACGGGGTTGTGTTGGTGGGCAATTCGCTGGGCGCCGCCGTGGCGCTGGCCGCCGGCTCGCCACGAATCACGGCGCGGGCGCTGGTCTCACCCGCCGGCTTCATCCGTCTCAGTGTGGACCCGAAACTGGCACTGGCTTCGGCCGTTTGGCTGCTGCGTCCCACAGCCGAACACACCCGCCGCATGCTCCGGTTGTTCGTCGCCCCCGGCGCGGACCCGCCCGAGACCGAGGTGGAGTGGATGGCCCTCATGGCCACCTGTTGCCGCACGACTCTGGCCCCCCCGCCCCTGCCCACCGAACTGCTGGCCCGTCGCGCCGAGCGGCCGTGTGTAGTCGGGGTCGGAGAACATGACCGGTTCCTGCCGCCCCAACGACTGGCACAGGCAGTGCGCCGAACCATGAACCTCGACGTTCGGGTCTTCTCCGGCTTCGGCCACCTGACCACCGCGGCTCACCTCGACGAGGTGGTGTCCCTGGTGGCCGAGGTTGACGATCCGCCCGCCGGCTGAGCCGGACAGTCCCTCTACTCGCGCAGGCCACGGTGGAGCCGATCTCACCGGTGGTCGGGCACTTTGCATACACGACACGATCGCCAACCCACGGGGCAGCTCGGGCAGCCGTCTCGGCGATCCCGAGCCTCTGGAGCGGACCCCATTGTTTCGGTCACCCACAGGCTGATCGGCAATGTGAGCCGTCGTACATCAGCCCGGATTCGCCCAGTAGTCCGGTGACGCCTTCGTCTTCGCTGCGGACTCCGCGGTCTCGAAACCGGGCGCCATCGAGGCGTCCGTCCCAGCCATGTACTGGTGATGATCGATGCCAAGTAGCCGGATCCAGCTCTGCTGCCCGAAGGTGAGGGCGACGAAGCAACCCAACTCGACCAGCTCGGCCTCCGAGAAGTGATCGTGGAGGCGCTTCCAGAAGGCATCGTCGGTGTCCAGGCGCCATGCGATTGCCTCGGCGTAGGCAAGAGCAGCCTTCTGCCGCGCGTCGTACTTTGCCGAGGACTCGAAATTCAGAAGTTCGTCGTACTGCTGCTCGAGCAGACCCGCGGTGGTCGCCTTGATCGAGCGTTGGTTGCCGCAGAACTCGCATTTCACAGTGCGCGAGATGTAGACCCTGCACAGTTCTTTGATGCTGTGGTCGCACACACCGGTGTGGAAGAGCGCCTTCCATGAGTCGGCGAACGCCCAGAACGCGTTCGGAGCGTTCGCCCGAACCGCCGAGCTCTCCGGTCGGGGCGTGCCCTCCTTGGCGCACCGGTGAATCTCCTCCTGCATCCGCTCGTCCATCGCTTCGAGCGGTACATAACCGATGCGCTGCCTGGCCGTCTCCTCCATGGTCGCTCCTCTGACTTCTGGTGGGTGTGGGAAATCGTGACCCCAGCATGCGTGCTATGTCAATCGATGATCGATTTGCGGATCTGGGCAGGGCGCGGCGGGTCTCGCCGTGTACGTAGCCTTCAACAGACCCAGGATCTTACGGTCGAACTCGGGGAGGCTCCTGGGCATGCTGACCTTTCTCAGCGGTCGAGCCCCTCGAATTGGGTGTCCTGGTCACCACTTTTCGGGGAGGCGCCGGACGGGCCGTAGAGCCGAATGTAGGGGCATGACTCTACGTAAGCTTCTCATCGCCTGGTGCGCGGCGACCGCGCTGGTGGCGGGGTGCGGCGGTGGCTCCGGCGGCGACGCCGGCGGCTCCGGTGGACGTCCCTCTGCCTCCCCGACCCCGAACGAGGCCGCGGCGATGCGCGCGGTCTCAACGTGCATGCGCGCCAACGGCTATCCGAACTTCCCCGATCCGACTCAAAACCCTGAGACCGGCGAGTGGGACTTTCCCTCACAGGGCGTCCCCAGAAGGGCGAAGACCTCCTGCGACTCGCTCGTGAGGCAGGCAAAGGCGCTCCACCGGAAGAAGGACACCCAGAAGGTGTCCGCCGCGGAGATGGCGAAGTTGCGCCAGTTCGCAAAGTGCATGCGGCAGCAGGGTGTCGCCGACTGGCCGGATCCCGACGAATACGGCGGCTTCGCCGTGCCGGCCCGGCTGAACCCTCCGAACGGCATGAAGCAGGTCGAGACCCAGCAACAGGCCTGCATCAAGTACGTGCCCGGCGGAAAGATCCGCATCGCACCACCCGGTTCCGGCGGGAAATGACATGAGGCGAATGAGGGCCGCCGCGGCCACGGGTATCGCGCTGGCCGGGATCGCGGGCGCGGCGGGCTGGGCGGTGACCAGCGGCCGCGCCGCTGACAGCGGGCAGCGGCCGGTGACCGGGGTGACGACCAGTACCGCGGCGGTGGTGCGCACCGACGTCGCCCAACGCAGGCAGGTCAACGGCACGCTCGGGCACGCAGGAACCTATGACGTGATCGCCACCGGCCAGGGGACGCTCACCCGGCTTCCCTCGGTCGGCCAGGTGGTGAAACGCGGCGAGGCCGCCTACGAGGTCGACGGCTCCCCGGTGGTGTTGCTGTACGGGAGGCGGCCGGCGTGGCGGGCGTTCTCATCCGGGATGACCGACGGCACCGATGTCAGGCAACTGGAGACCAACCTGAAGGCCCTGGGCTACGGGGCCGCGATGACGGTCGACAGGCACTTCTCCACCGCGACCTACTGGGCGATCCGGGCCTGGCAGAAGGACGCCCGTCTGACGGTGACCGGCACCGTGCCGCTCGGGCAGATCGTGTTCACGCCCGCCGCCGTACGGATCAGCACGCACGACCTCAAGATCGGCACGCGGGTGCAGCCCGGCACCCGGGTCGAACGCGGCACCAGCGCCGAGCGGGCGGTGACCGCACAATTGTCGCCCGCCGAGATCCCCCGCGTGCGGGTCGGCGACCCGGTCGTCGTCACCCTGCCCGAAGGCGGCACCGTCAGGGGAAAGATCACCGTGGTGGGCGCGGTCGCGGTGCCGACGTCCGGCGGGGGAGACGACTCCGGCAACGGCCCGGACGGAGGCGGCTCCGGCGGCGAGAACGAATCGATCGCGCCGATCACGATAAAGGTGACCGGGAAGATCCGCGGGTTCCTCGACCAGGCCGAGGTCCAGGTCGCGATCACTGAGGAGGCCCACGAGGACGTACTCGCGGTGCCGATGACGGCGCTGCGCGCCCTGCCGGGCGGCAAGTACAAGGTGATCGTCGTCGACGGCACCGCGACGCGGCACGTGCCCGTCGAGACCGGCCTGTTCGACGAGACCGCCGGGCTGGTCGAGGTCGAAGGACCAGGCCTGTCCGAGGGCCAGAAGGTCGAGGTGCCCCGTGACGGTTCTTGAGCTGCGCGACGTACGGAAGACCTACCCCGGCGAACCTCCCGTGGAATCCGTACGCGGGGTGAGTCTGACCATCGAGCAGGGCGACATGGTCGCCGTCCGGGGCGCCTCCGGATCCGGCAAGTCGACTCTGCTGCATCTGATGGCCGCTCTGGACAAGCCGACCAGCGGATCCGTCCGCCTTGACGGGCACAGCGTGGAGTCACTGTCGAGCCGGCGTCTGGCGGGGCTGCGCGCCTACCGGGTCGGCGTGGTGTTCCAGCAGTTCTTCCTCCTCGAAGCACTGACGGCACTCGACAACGTCGCAACCGGACTGCTCTACCGCGGGGTGCCCGCCGCCCGCCGCCGCGTGGCCGCCGCCGACGCACTCGACCGGGTCGGCCTCGGGCATCGGATGCACCATCGGGCCACGAAGCTGTCCGGTGGTGAACGCCAGCGGGTCGCCATCGCCCGTGCCGTCGTCGGCCGCCCCGCGATCGTCTTCGCCGACGAACCCACCGGCAACCTCGACTCCACCACCGGCGCGGAGATCCTCGATCTCATCCGCGAGCTCAATGACGAGGGCACCACCCTCGTCATCGTCACCCACGAAGAGGCCGTTGCCGCCGCATGCCGTCGCCGTATCGAGCTGAGGGACGGTCGGGTCATCACATGACGAACACACCCGTGAAGCGCACCGGCACACCGGTGAAACACACCGTCCCCAAGAGCACGCTGCGGGCCGCGGATCTGCTGCCGACCGGCACGCTTGGTCTGCGCTCCCGCAAGTTGCGGGCCCTGCTCTCCGGGCTCGGCATCGCGATCGGCATCGCGTCGATCGTCGCGGTCCTCGGCATCACCCGCTCCAGCCAGTCCAACCTCCTCACCCAGCTCGACCAGCTGGGCACCAACCTGCTGACCGTCGTCAACGGCGAAAGCCAGGACGGGGCCGAGACCCAGCTCGAGGCCACGGCCGCGCCGATGATCCGCCAGGTGCCCAAGGTGCTGTCCGTCGCGCCCACCGCCCAACTGACGGGCGCCAGGGTCTACCTCAACGACCATGTCCCGCCGGGCCAGACCGGCGGGAGGGTCGTACGAGCCTGCGATGCCACGCTGTTGTCCACCCTCGACGGGTCATTGCTGACCGGGCGGTTCCTGGACCCGGGGCCCTATCCCGTCACCGTCCTCGGGTACGAGGCCGCGACGACGCTCGGCATCAAGCAGGTCGGCCCCTCCACCCGGGTCTGGCTCGGCGGGCACTGGTTCACCGTCACCGGGATCCTCCGGCCGTTCCCCTTCGCCCCGGAAATCGACCGATCGGCCCTGGTCTCCTTCGCCGCCGCCACCCGGCTCCTCGACTACGACGGCCGCCCCAGCCGCGTCTACCTGCGCGCCGACCCGGACCATGTCTCCGACGTCCTCGAGGTCCTCGCCCCGACCGCCAGCCCCGTCGATCCCGCCCGGGTCGACGTCAACCGCCCTTCGGACGCTCTGACCGCCCAACTCGCCGCCAAGGAATCCGGTGCCGCCCTCATCCTCGGCCTCGGCGCCATCGCGCTGCTCGTCGGCGCCATCGGCATCGCCAACGTGATGGTCATCTCGGTACTCGAGCGACGCTCCGAGATTGGGCTGCGCCGTGCCCTCGGCGCCGCGCGTCTTCACGTGGCCGCGCAGTTCCTCACCGAATCACTCGTCCTGTCCGCGCTGGGCGGTGCGGCCGGTCTTCTCTTCGGCTCCACGGTCACCGCCGTGATGGCCTACAACCGGGGCTGGGCCATCCTCATCCCCCCACAAGCGCTCTGGGGCGGCCTCGCGGTGGCCATCACGGCAGGCGCACTCGCCGGGCTTTATCCGGCTCTGCGCGCAGCCCGGGTTCCTCCGACCGACGCCCTACGGACCGTCTAGGTAATCTCAGGTGACCCCCCTACATGGTGGAGGCGGTGCATGTTCGCCCGGTTCGGTCTGCGATCTCGGATGGCGGCGTCGTACATGGTGGTCTCGGCGGCGGCCGTTCTGCTGGTGGAAGGGGTTCTGCTGACGCTGGTCGCGCCCCAGATGCGCGCCGCCTCCGAAGAGGCGGCCGAGGCCGATGACAGAGCGGCCCATGCGGCGGATGACGCGGCCCTGGCGAAGACGAGGGGCGGCACCGCGGAGGACGCCACGAGGTTGGGTGAGATCGCGACGAGTCTTGCCCACCGCCGGAAATGGCGATCGGACGAGGTGTTGCTGGCCGCTGCGGTGGAGCAGGGGTTCGCGGACTTCGCGGTGGTCCAGGAGGCCAAACGGCGCAAGTTCCCTGACGGGCCGTGGGAGGCCATCGAGGCGGTGGCCACGCCGGATGGGCGGGTGGTGGCGAGCACGACGCCGAAGGTCCTGCCGATCGGATCCGCGCTGCCCGCCGGGACCGTCGGCTCGTCCCTTCGCACCGGCCGTGGCGAGTCGGGCCAGTGGGCGACCCGCCCGGTGATGATCACTACGGGGCCGAACACGGGTGCCCGGGTGATCGGTGTGGTCCATCTGCGCCTACCCCTGGAGAAGCCCCGGAAAGAAACGAAAGGCGTTGCCGCAGAGGACACGGTGAAGACCGATCAGTCTGGACGAAAGCCCGCGGTCAAGAGCACAGGCCCGGTCGAGGGTCTCCTGATGCCGGGTCTGATCGTTCTGGTCCTGCTGCTTCCGGTGGGCTTGTTGTTCGGACTGCTGAGCACGGGACGTCTCATCCGGCGGATCAGGCGCCTGGCGGAAAGCACGGTCACCATGGCGGATGGTGATCTACAGACCCGGGTTCCGGTAACGGGCGGTGATGAGGTCGGCCGGCTGGAGGAAGGGTTCAACTGGATGGCGGAGCGGCTCGAGTCGGCGGTTCGGCTGGAGCGTGATACCGCGGGCGCCGAGGCGCGGCGGGCCGAACGGAGCAGGATCGCAAGGGAGCTTCATGACTCGGTGTCCCAGGATCTGTTCTCGTTGAGCCTGCTGGCGGGAGGTATGCGCAGGGCGCTGCCGGCCGAGTCGGCGCTGCGGCGTCAGGCCGAGTCGATGGAGCGCACCGTCGATCGCACGATGCGGGAGATGCGGGCGATGCTCCTGGAGCTGCGGCCCGTCACGCTGGACGACGCCGGGCTGGTGGCGGCCCTGGGCGAACTGTGCCGGTCCTACGAGGCGCGACTGGGCATCCGGATCTCGGCCGATATCGGGGAGCTTCAGGTGGAGCCGGCGGTCGAACTCGCCGTGCTGCGAGTGGCGCAGGAGGCGCTCGGCAACGCGGCCAGGCATGGTGCGGCCAAGGTCATCGAGCTGAGCGTCGCGGAGGTCGAGGGCCATGTGGTGATGGCGATATCCGATCAAGGACGGGGTTTCGATCCGGCGCAGGTCGGCGAGCGGCACGGGATGGGCTTGGAGTTGATGCGTGAGCGGGTCACCGAACTCGGCGGCACGTTCGACGTGGCGAGTGCTCCCAGGTGTGGCACAACGGTGCGGGTACGGATTCCAGGAGGCGTGTCGTGATCCGGGTACTGATCGTGGACGATCACGAGGTGGTCCGGCAGGGGCTCCGGTTCGTGCTGGAGCAGGAATCGGACATCCAGATCGTCGGGGAGTGCGCAGACGGGCACAGCGCCGTGGCCGCGATCCAGGCGATTGAGCCCGACGTGGTGCTGCTGGACATGGTGATGCCCGGTCTGGACGGGATGGGGGTGCTGCGTGCTCTCCGGGAGCGCTCTGCGAAACCAGCGGTGATCGTGCTCACCTCGTTTCTGGCCGACGACCGGACGATGGACGCGGTCCGCGCCGGGGCCCTGTCGTACCTGCCGAAGACGACGGCGGTAGAACGGGTGGTCGAGGCCGTGCGCGCTGCCGCCGTGGGCGGCAGTGTGCTGGACCCGGGCGTGGCGGCGCTGTTGGTCCAGCGCGTACGAGACGAGCCGGATCACGGCCCGATGCGGGTGCTGTCCCCCCGGGAACGGGAGGTGCTGGCGGCCCTGTCGAGGGGGCGTTCCAACCGGGAAATCGCCCGTACGCTCACGCTCAGCGAAGAAACGGTGAAGTCGTACGTCTCCAGCATTCTGACCAAGCTCGGCCTGCAGGACCGCACCCAAGCGGCGATCTTCGGTTTGCAGCAGGGGCTCGTCTCGCTGGACGCGGCCCTGCTAGAGGACCAGGAGACCAGGCAGCGGCCGTCTGAACGGACCTGAGGCATCTGCTCATCTGCACTCCAACGGCATCGAAGACGTCGATGCTCCCTGAGCGGCTTGGGTGTCACTGATGAGCACGCCCGCGCGGTCGTGTGCGCTGGCGACGCTTTGCGGCTTGCGCCTGGCGGTGCTCGTGGGCTCATTCATCTGGTGACGCCGTGCTTTTCCCGGATCGGGTACGTCTACGAGCGGCTCGTCGCCCGCGGGGTCTATGACGCGGTCACTGACACCGTGGTGTGGCGACCGGCCGCCGGTTGCGCCTCCGACCGACCGGGGGGCCTGGTGACGGACGGTTCGGACGGGATGCCGCCCGAGGCCGTGGCGGCGGGCCTGGCCGATCTCGAGGCCGAGCGGGACCGCAGACGCGCGCTCGGCCTGCCCGTTCTGCCGCCTGCGCTCGGCGGCTCGTAGCCGTGGGCGTGATGTGGCACCTCGACGTGTGCACGCCGGAAGCGGGCGCGGACGGTGTGCACACCCCAACGTCTGGAAGGACCAACGACGTGAATTCATATCTCAGCGGGGATGACCCGGACGCGGCGGTGGCCTCGCTGCAGGCGGCGTTCCACGGCGTGCCTGGCGGCCGTTCTCACGTTGACGACGACACAGTAGGGCCTGCCGGCGCTGCCTCACTGAGTAGCTCACCGCAACCGCCGGTCGTTAGAGGTATTGGCCGGTGGCGGCGCTGTCTTTGCTGGACACGCGTACTGAGACCACGTTGGCCAGATTGATGACCACTGCGTTGGTGTCGGTCTCGCGGTTGTAGCGGGCCTGGGTCAGGGTCAGGCTGTGTTGGTGGTCCAGGGCGCGGGTGATGGCCTCCAGCGCTTGTGTCGCGTCGTCGAAGTCGGCGGTGGCGATGGTGACGTCTTCGCCTCCCACCGGGTGGAATCGGATGATCAGTTCCTTGTTTTCTGGCATGACGGGCCACCTTCCTGGTCATCGTGGCCGTACCCCGGTCTCAGGCGTTATTCGTCGACGATTGCGGGCCCCATCCCCCAAATCCCGCTGCGGGTGGCCGACTGGGACAGCCGAGCCCGCCGGCTGCGCGTCGACCCGCCGGGCGCCGGCGGCACGGAGGCCGGCCGCGCCGGATTCCGGGTGTGAGCCACCCCGGGCCAGCACGATCAGCACGGCCCAGCCGGCTAGGACACAGCTGGCGCCACAGCGGTGAAGATCGGGTTGTGTACCGGCCGGAACGGGCGGCTGGTGACAGGTCTGACTCCTGGCGCTGCGATGACGCCGCGAACCTGGGCGTGCCGGGTGCGCTACCGACCCCCCGCCGGAAACGCTCACCTCTTCGTCGAGCGCTTCCGGTTTCGGCCGCGTAGAGGTCCACGGCAGCGCGAAGGAGGGCGCCCCGAGGTCGCCCTCCTTCGCACTCGTCATTTGAGGATGGGGCGGGAACGAACCAGACTGGTGCTGCTCCACCTGCGGCCCAGGCCCAGAGTGTCGCCGGCACTGGTCAGTGCCAGGCCGATGATGAGCAGGGCGTAGATCAGGTGGTCGTCCATGAAGAGATTGTTCGCCGGCGGCAGCACGGCACTCCACATCATGACCATGAGCAGGGCTCCTGCTGCGGCAGCGATGCGGATACCGATCCCCAGGATCAGGGCGGCCCCGATTCCGGCCAAGCCGATCATGAACAGCCAGTCGACCACAGTGGCTCCCATCTCGAGGTCGGTGGTGGATAGCACGCACCCGTCGCCGGGCAGCGTCGGATGCAGCCGCGATCGCGGTGCCGACGACGCTGAAGTGGAGATCACCTTCTGACGTCCGTTGGCAACGCCCAAACCACTGCGGCGCCCCAAGGGCCGGGCGGGACGGCCCTTGGGGCTGTTGCCGGATGTGACGGTGATCGACTGCAGGTGCTCAGCTGCGGTGCCGGCCGATGACGCGGTGGATGAGGTGGCGCAGCCGGGTGAAGCGGGTCCCAGCGCCATTGACCTGGGTGGGGGTCAGCCGGGACGGCTGCGTTGCGGTGGAGCCGGAGAGGGTTCTACGGGCGCGATCCAAGATCGGCATGACATCCCTTTGGGTGAGCCGGCCTGGCAGGCAATCCCTGAGAGGGGGTATGTCGTCGTTTCCGGATATTCCGACTCTACTCTTAATAATCTCCAATAAATAGAGTGGCGAGAACCTTTCGCAGATGTCGGCGTCGACCACCGGCAACCTGTCGATATCCTCCCGCATCCGGGGTGAACGATAGATCAAGATGCAAACAGAAATGACCTGCACCACGACGCGCGGACGATTTCCACGCGCCAGGGCACAGGTCGACCTTGGCGATTCCAGCTAACAAGAGCCGAGGCTCAGCGTTTGATCAACTTTTGTCGGCTTTGATCAGCTTTCGTCGCGGATCACGTCGTAGTCGACGAACTTCACGGGGCCGTCACACAGTTCGGCCATCTTCGCGGCGAACCGCCCGGTCTCCGCCAGTTTGCTGGTGCGCTGGGCGTCCTCCCAGGAGGGAAACTCCATGATCGCCACGTAGTGGTCCGGCAGGGTGCGGTCCCTTGCCACGACCTCGTGCCTCACCATGCTCTTGCCGGACATCTCAACGCGCCACTCGTTCATGAGTGACTGGATCTCTCCAGACTTTTTGGTGTCAAATTCCAAGATTTGCACGAAGCTCATACGAGCCTCCCTTTCTGTTTGGAGGAGTACATTCCTCACTAGATACCCACGAGGGGGGCATTACACGAGAATTTTAGAATAATTAGATAATTCCTCTCTTGGCGGAGAACCCTAAATCCGGAACCGACCTCCCGGCGGTCGGGCGTCACCGGCAGCGTCCGGCTTGCGGACGATCGGGCCCTGCTTCGACCGGTCCGGAAGACCGAGCCCCGGCAGACATCAGATGAACCCGGCTCTGTGACCGGTGGCATTGGTCCGCGTAGGTCTTCGGTGTGAGGTGATCGGCCCCGGTGATGGGCTTTGCTCGGATTGCCGGTGTCCGCCGCTTCACCGATGGTTTTTGCTGAGGGTCGTCGGGCACTGCTGGGGCTGCGCCGATATCTCCGGGTCGCTCGTCGGTCTTACACGATCACCCTGATCGCCGGGCGGCTCGGGACCCCAGTAGCGGTTGTTCCGCTTGCGGATGAGGGCACTCATGAATACCGATCAGGTCACCCGGTCCGGTGCGGCTGGCCGGGTGAGGGTGAGCGATGACTGCTATGACAATGCCCGTCCCTATCCCTCGCGCGGATGAAGCGCCCAGGACGGGCGCCCAACCAGTGCCCGACCGCATCCGACCCGCCGCCACGACCGTTCCACCGACCTGTGGCCGCTGGCCCTGCCCTCATTCGGGGAGAGCTGGCACAACGACCACCACAGCGACCCGGCCTGCGCCCGGCACGGCCGCCGACCAGGCCAGATCGACCTGTCCGCCGAACTCATCCACCTCTTCGAACGCCTCGGCTGGGCCACCGACGTCCACTGGCCCACCCCCACGACCCCCCGCCGGTCACCCCCGTGACCCGCTCTGGGCCGGTCATTTGGGCAAGGCACCGGGCGGACCGCCATCGGGCGGTATTCGCTGCCCCAGGTTGCTGCGTTACTCGGACCCTCAAGGAGGAAGTCCGTTGAAGATAGCCATGATCTCTGCGCACGCCAGCCCGCTGACCGAACACCGACCCGGCGGGGCCGGCGGCGGGCACAACGTCCACGTCGCCGAGCTCGCCCGCGAGCTGGGTCGCCACGGCCACCACGTGACCGTCTACACCCGCTGCGACTCCCCGGAGTCCCACGACCGGGTGCGCTTGGCGGCCGGCGTCAGCGTCGAGCATGTTCCGGCCGGCCCGCCACGGCCGCTCGCCACCGACGACCTGCTCGCGCACACGCCCGAGTTCGGCCGCCACCTCGCTCGGCAGTGGAACAACTCCCGGCCCGACATCATCCACGCACACCACTGGACGAGCGGCCTGGCCGCGCTGGCCGGCGCACACGGCCTGGGCATCCCGGTGGTGCAGACCTACCACACCCTGGGCATTACAGAGCCCCGCCACAAGAAGAACCACCAGGCCACCGACACCGACCTGGCACCGCGGATCCGGCTGGAGCGGGCGATCGGCCGTACCGCCGACGCGGTCATCGCCACCTGCTCCCAGCAGGCCGCCGAACTGAGGCGCATGGGCATCTCACGGCTGCCGATCACGACCGTGCCCTACGGCGTCGACATCACCACATTCACCCCCAAAGGGCCGACCTACCCACGCAGCACCGCACCTCGACTGCTCATGCTCTCCCACCTGACCGAGAACAACGGCGTCGACACCGCCATCGAGGCGCTCGCCTGGGTACCCGGCGCCGAGCTGGTCATCGCCGGCGGACCGCCACTCGAAGATCTTGACGCCGACCCCCAGGTGCACCGACTACAACTCCTGGCCAAACAGGCCGACGTCATCAACCGAGTGATCTTCCTCGGCCGAGTGACCCACCACAACGTCCCCAAGCTGCTCAGATCAGCCGACCTGGTCCTCACCCTGCAACGGCACCAACCGTCCGCCACCGTGTCGCTGGAGGCCATGGCCTGCCGCATCCCGGTCGTGGCCACCGCCGTGGGCTGCCACCTCGACACCATCCACGACAACATGACCGGAATACACGTTTCCCCCGGCAACCCACACAAACTGGCCCAGCAACTTCGACGCCTCCTCGCCGACCCGACCCACCGCAGCGCCATGAGCATCGCCGGCCTCGACCGCGCCCGCTCCCGCTACCCCTGGCAGCGCATCGCCCAGGAGACCACAACCACCTACCAGCGGATCACCGAACCCGCCACCGAGCTTTCCGACGCGCTGCGATCCGCACCCGCTGGGACGTAACCGGCTCAGACGAGTCCGGCGTCGTGGACACAGACGGCGATCTGCACCTGGTCGGTGACTTCGAGCTTGGTGGGTGCTCGCGGTGGCGCCGGTGCCGGCCATCATGGTCACCGTGGTCACAAGCAGCGTGGGCTCAGATGCAGCCGTGGGTGACCGCTTTGCCGAATACGGATGTGGTCGGCCGGCCGTGGAAGGCGACGGTGCCGGATCCGCCGCCGAAGGTGTCGAGCGTTTCGGAGTGCGCTCCGACCGGAAGGATCAGCGGGCTGTAGGTCCGTTTGCCGGTGCCGTCGGATGCGCCACTGTCCCGTCGCTGCCGACGAACGTCGGATCCGGGTCCGGTGGGATGCCGTTCAACCTCGGGTGCGTGGTCGCCTGCGGCGACTTCGCTGCGGCCGACCACGACCGCTCATCGGATGAGGCGCCCCCCGCCTGGTTCTTTCCGCAGCAGTCATCAGCGACGGGGTGACCGCCGCGACCGCTGTCAAACCGCACATGCCGCCCAACGACGCGTACGCCCCTCTCCTAGAACAGTGGCCGGACTCGAAGGCGCCCTCGATTTCCTCCCGGCGGGTGCGGAGCACGGCAAGGGGGGTGATCACACCCGCCTAGACTCCCGCCCATGCTGCCTCTGGATGACCCTCGCTGGCTCTCCCTCGACCACCGGAACTGGTCCAAAGGGCAGGGCGGCCCTTTCGTCCCCGACGAACTGCGTCACCTGCTGGCCCACCCGACGGACAGCGAGCGCTTCGACGACCTGTGGCCTTTTCTGTGTTCAGAGGGCACGGCCTGGCCGGCCGCCTACGCCGCCGCGCCTTACCTCGTCACCATCGCGCGCGGCCTGCCTCCGGCTCAGCGTGACGATTACCTCTACGTCGTCGGGCTCATGGCCATGTGCTCCGGCGAATACGGAGAGACCCCGGCTGACCTGCCGGGCGACATCGCCGATGCCTATCGGCTGGCCCTCCCCGAGGTCCTGACCCTTCTGGCCGAGACCCTGGCCGCGGCGGAGCACGATCAGATCAGCACCCGCTACCTGCTCGCCGCCGTCGCGGCCCTCAAGGGCCACCCCGAGTACGCCGAAATCCTCAACGACCTCGATATCTACGCCGAGTGTCAATCCTGTGGCGAACCCATGCTGGAGCTCCCCGAGTAAGTACCTGTTCCCATACCTCGGCGGAGTAGATGACCACGACACGCCAAGGGCGGTTCAGCTGTGCCCGAACCTCGCTGCGCAACCGATGCGAAACCGTGCCGCAGCCGCTGTGCAACCGCTGCGCAACCGCAAAATCGCATTATTTTAGTGATATCCCCGAAAGGCCTGAATTACGAGGATGAAGGGGTGCGTAAGATGATCGTAGAGGGTGCCACAGACAAGTCCGTTGGAACGATCCGGGTACGCAAAGCGCGGGTACTCGACGAGTTCGTCGCCCGATCGTTGATGCGGTCGCCCGGGGATGCGGTTTCCACCATCACCCGGTATTCTCCCGAGTTCGTTCTGCAGATGCAGATCGGTCGATCGCCTCTCGCCGACCTCCTGCAGCGTTTCGGCAATGAGACCCAGAGCGCGACGGACTCGGCCGCCGAGTTCCCCGAGCCGCCGAGAAGACCCGACCCCGCCATGAAGGGGAAGTACGGTGCCACCTACCGCGCCGGAGAAATCGTCATCTGCGCCGCCCCTGACGGCGGCATGCTCACCGAGCCCGAGCTCGCCGTGTTCCTCTCCGAAGTCCAGGATGTAAGGCCCGCTGCGCCTGTCATCGGGCACATCGATGATCTTCCCGCTCTTCGTCGTATCGTCCGCGCGGTGGAGGGTTACCCCGTATCGGGAGAACTGCTGAGTACGACGGTCACCGCGACCGTCACCGTGGCATAGCAGCCGGTCTCTTCGGATGTTCTATCCACTCGCCATGCTGGTGTGCGCGCCTCTGATCGCCTCGATCGCCGGCAAGAGCTGGGACTGGGTCTGGGGCGACGAACCGCGCTCGATCCTGCCGACATCGGTCGACCGTGGTCTCACCCTCGTCCAGGCACTGCTCTGTACGGCGTTCGTGGTGAAGCCGACCTCCGTCGTGCTCTACCTGATCGCCATGCTGTACGCCCTCATGGGGATCGCGGTGCTGACGCTGCGGATTCGTCGAGGCCCCGCCGACTGCGGTTGCTGGGGTAGATCCCGATCCGGGCGGCTCGGGTTCGGTCTCGCCTTCGCCGACCTGGGGTTCGCCGCCATGGCCTGCGCCGCCACGTTCGCGGACCAGAATGCGCCGCCGCTGACGATCCGGCTCTACCTCGTCTCGACGATGGCCATCGTGGCCTTCTTCGCGATGGTGACCGTGCCCATCTACCGACCGTTGCTCGAGGAATACCGCGAGCGAGCCGATCGGTACCGACCCTGGGCCATGGGGTTCCCGGACCTACAGCCCACTTCCCAGCCGAACGACACCTGAAGGGATCAGTGCATGTCAATCGTCATCGCGGTGATCGCCGGAATCAGCCTCGCCGTGACCGCCGTGAATCTGATCCTCACGGCCGTGCTGTTCCGGCAGCTCGGCGTATTCGTCATGGGCACCGCGAGAGGCGCCAACGACAGCGGCATCTCCGTCGGGCGCCGGCTGCCCGAACTGCAACTGCTCGACGCGCGCACCGGCGAGGTGGTCGACCCTCATGACGGTCGTCCCAAGCTGTTGTTCTTCGGATCGACGACATGCCGTGAATGCGCGCGCATCTATCCGGACATCAAGCACGTAGAGGATCGCTACGAGATCCCGGTGGTCCACTTCATCTTCGGAAGAGATGTCATGGACGTCACCGGCTATGCCGACAAACGCGGTATCAGCGGCCCCGTCGTGAGCGCGACCGAGGAGATCGCCCACGCTTACGACGTGGAGGTCAACCCCTTCGCGTTCGTGATAGACGGCCGCGGGGTCGTGACGGCGAAGGGACTGCTCAACGGCCGCGATCAGCTCATCGACGTACTGGCTCCGATCAAAGAGATCAATTTCGCCGAGGAGAATGAGGAGGCGGTAAGGGACCATGAAGTCATCGCGACGAGATGAGAAATTCCAGCTGATCGCAGCGAGAGCGACCCGGCGCTTCGGGCGCAGGGCGTTCCTCGGGAGGGCCGGCGGCGTTGCGGCCGCCGTGGCCGGCGTCGTCGTAGGGGTCGACGTCCGTGCCGCCCAGGCGCACCACGGCACCTGCTATCCGCCCAACGGGCGTTACTGCAGCGGGTGTGGCGCCGACTCCACCTGTCCCAGCGGCTGGCGTACCTGTACCACGAGCGATCACCGTGGATGCGGTACGGGAATGTGCCCGTACAGCAGCGGCTGGTGGTACAGCGGCACGGCCGCTGGCAGCCGGACGAGGTGCCGCGACTGCGTCTGGGGCGGAATCGGGCCGATCGTGTGCACCTCCGCGGTGTGCGGCTGCAAGTCGACCACCCATTTCTGAGCGGCGGGCAGATGACGTACATGGCAATCCTGCTGGCGGGCATCGCCGGCGTCCTTTCCTTCGGTACGGCTTGAGGGATGAATGCTGCGGGCACGCTGTACGCGTCGCCGAAGGGATGGATCTCGAGTTTCGTCGGCGGACTGGCCGTCGGCGCCGGGATACTCGCGGTCATCGTGGTCGCGCTGTCGGCGCTGTCCTGGTCATTGCCACTGGATCACGATGTGCGTCGCACGATCGCGGTGACGGTGCTCGCGAGCGTCACGCTCAGTGAACTCGTCGGCGGATGGCATCGCAAGCTGTCCTTCCGCTGGCTGGTGCCGACCGAGCTGGTCAACGGCAACGACTCCACCGCCGCGCAACGGTGGGGACGCTCGCTGGGCTTCGGCTTCCTGACCGACGCCCCCTATGGGGTGTTCCATATCGCCGTCATCACGCCGGTGATACTCGGCGACGTCCTGATGGGCCTGACCGTCATCGGGGTCTTCGCAGTCGCGCGTTCGGTTCCGTATCTCCTGCCGGCCGTCGGACGTAACGCGACGCGGATCGCCGACGTGTCGATCAGGGGTCATAGCGTGCTCTTTCAAACCGCGAGATACCTGTCTCTCGGCGCACTGACGGCCGCGCTCATCGGGATCCTGTTGTAAGGCCGATCGCTCCGGCGGTGGTCGAGGTGTGACTCAGCTCGGCCACCGCCCTCGCGCACTATCCCCGCCGTGGCCAGGACCTTCCACGAAGGTCCTAAATTCGGTTGGGTCCTGAGGCTCTGGAAAGCCGGGATCTCGATCAGTACCTTGGTTGCGGTGGTGGGCAATTGATTTCAGATCAATTCCAACCCGGCTGATGGGCTCCGCGGGCCCGACGCGGGGTGTGACCGCCGGCCGGCTTTATCTCAAGGGTGCCCGGACACCGTCGGCGCTTCGTTGACCGGCCCGAACGGCGGGTTGGAAGGACGCTGTGATCGGATATTTGACCCGGCGAGGTCATCTGTCGGCGAATACCGACCGTGGTGAGGGAGCCCTGTCGTATCTGGTCGTGTCTTTGCTGGTCGCGGTCCTTGTCGGCGCCTTGCTGGCATCGGGCCTGCCCACCGATGTCTCCGCAAGGTTCCAGGCGGCGACATGCCAGGTCCTGCGGCACGAATGCCCACCCGAGGGCACCGTACCCGCCGGCAGCCTCAGGGGCGGCGGCGGCTCCGCCCCGGCCGGCGGCCGGCCTGATGCAGCCGGGTCCGTGGAGCAGGCCGGGGGAAATTGCTGGCAGTGGGCCGGCTGGTTCTGCGCTGCCCTTGACGGGCTGCGGCTTGGCAGCTGGGACATCGTCAAAGACACCTGGGAGGGGGCGACCTACGTCGGTTGCCTGTTCCACCTGTGCAGCCACGGTGGTTTCAGAAGCGACTGGGCCGGCATTGGCGCGCTGTTCACCACCAACCCGCTGACCACCCTGGACGCCATCTGGGATGGAGCCACCCACGAAATCTTCGCCGACTGGAATGACGAGCGTAAAGTACGGGCGGTGTTCCGGGCCGTCCCCTCCGTCCTGGGCATCGTCTTCGGCGGCAAGGGTCTGACCAAACTCAACAAACTCGGCAAGAAGAAGACCGGCCCTGACGACCCGGTCGTCGTCTCTCCCGATGGGTTCGGCTTTGTGGAAGCCGGAATCCGCCACTTCCGAACCGATGACGAAGGTGAGGCTTATGGGAATAAGATTCTGGGCCATGTATTCCCATCGCTTCCTGCTGATCAGCAGCATGCGGGGTTTATATATACAAAGGCCGGCGGTTCTTACAATAATATAGTCCGAGCCGTCGACCCGCAGGCCGAGCTCGACATGATGCTGGGCATTCCCGGCGAGCGCCAAGAACTGCTCGACGCTTTCGATGGAAAGGTCCCTACTCTCCAGGACATCTATGCGCGGACGGCCCTGCTCGACAAGGCGGCGGCACACCCGCTTCCCGAAGGTATGCGGGCCAAGCGAGGTCTGACCTCCCTCGGTATCACCGTCTACAAGAACTATGACGGTAAAGATCCCAGATCTCTCATCGGCTCTGAGTGCACCGAGTTGGGCTACACGTCGACTTCATTGGGAGAGACGGTGGTGCCCACAACTCAGTACCCGGTCAACTATGTGCTTCATCTCGATATTCCGAACGGACATCCGGGGCTTTGGATGGGCCCTCGATCTTTTTATCCTGAGCAACGCGAGCTGCTCCTGCCCAGGGGCACCAGTTATAAGATCACGGATGCTGTCGCCAATGCAGATGGCACCTGGAATCTCTACGCCACCGTGCGACCTTTTCAGCCTGAAATTCTGGATGGTAAGCGGGTCGCCGACGGTTCGAAAGCGGCCTCATCGGGCAGGCTGGAGGGAATTCGGTATTGCGTATGACATTGAGCTCTAGGGTGTGTCTGACAAAGGCTTGGTCTTGAAAATCATGTGACGCGCGGCGCCCGATCGTCGATAATCTGCGCGTGGCCACCATGAACGTCGATAGGGCTGAACGCGACCCGTCCTCCCGATCCGCCCTGACCGCGCTGGCCGGATCGACCTTCGGCGCGATCCCGCCAACGGTACTGGTACTGCTCGGCATCGTCAGCGTTCAGGTGGGCTCGGCATTGGCCAAGCACCTGTTCAGCGCAGTGGGCAGCTTCGGGACAGTCGCGTTGCGACTGTTCTTCGCGGCGGCTGTGCTGATGCTGTTGTGGCGGCCGTCACTGCGCATGAATCGTCGCACGTGGACGGTAGTGCTCAGCTACGGCGTGATTCTCGGCTTGATGAACCTGTGCTTCTACCTGGCGCTGGCCCGGCTCCCGCTGGGGATCGCGGTAACCGTCGAGTTCCTCGGGCCGCTGGCGGTGGCCCTGGCCGGGTCGAGGCGATGGCTGGACGCTTTCTGGGCCGTGCTCGCGGCAGGCGGTGTGGTCCTGCTGATGGAGGGAGGCGGCGACCTCAACCTTGTCGGTTTTCTGTTCGCCCTCGCCGCAGGAACGTGCTGGGGCCTGTACATCCTGGTCGGCGCGGCGCTGGGCCGCCACACCACGGAAGGCAATGGTCTGGCTCTGGGA
>NZ_JABVEB010000250.1 GCF_014323665.1 Actinomadura sp. HBU206391
ACGGCCCCCGATGGGATGCATCAGCATCCCCAGGTAACCCGTCGGCGGCGATACCCCAGTGGTCACATCGATCGGCCGATCACATCGATGACGGCCGCCTCATCAACGGCGGCGCGGATGGGCATGCACCGCAGTGCTTGCCGACCGGGAGCTCGCCCATCGCTCACGACGCATATTGATGAAATCGCCCAACAAACTCGCGGACACCTCCCTGAACCCCCGATAAACGCTGAGTATTATCGCGTCAATCCGCCCCGTTATACCGCCTGGCCTTCTCGTTCGCGATATCGCTCTACCGCAGCCGCCAAGGAGAAAATCAATTCGACGGGCTTCCTCTCCAGACGCCTCCTGCGACGACGAGCCGAGGCGCAAAAGTCGCTTTGGCATCAGAACTCGAACCGTGGTGCGGATGGATTCAGGACTGCGGTGTCCGGCGAGATCGACCATATGGCTGCCAGTTCGCCGGTGAGGACGGCCGCGAGTTTTGCGACGTCGGCGGTCGCCGATCGGTGCATTCCTTCGGCGACGATGAGGACTGTGGTCGTCGTGTGCCGGATAGCGGAGTAGCCGCTCTGCCGATTGGTCCAGCGCCGGGAATGCGCTGTGCCGGCAGCGTCGGCGAAGATCACCTCATGTACGTTGGGATGCTCGGTCTTGCCCGAGAACGTCAGATAGTGCTCGTCACCGGTGGCATAGCGCACTTCGAGACTCTCGGAGAGCTTAGTGGCATCGAAGGCGGCCACCGGAATCGCGAACGCAAGCGAGACCGCATTACATAGATCGATCAAGGGATGGATGTTCGGGAGTGAGCCCTCTTTCCTGAAGCGCCGTAGAAGGGACTCCGAGGCGCACCGATACTGCGTGGGCTTGAGCCCCATCTTTGAAAAGGCGCTCCGCCAAGCCTGTATTTCCGGCAACTCGGCTTCTGATCCTGTCGCGAGTCGCGCCTTGGCAATGGTGTTGAACTGCGCGACCTGAGGATCGACAGAAACGTCCGGGGTGATGCCCGTGGCGAAGACCACACCGGCGGCCAGCTCCGGATACTCTCCCCAGATGTCGGGTGAGTGCTGAAAGTACATGACGGGATTCTCTGTAGTGATTGGATAAGTCAGACGGCGAAGGCGAGTTTGGCGCCGAGCGCGACAAAGGATACGGCGAAGACCCGCCGCATCCACGCCATCACCTTTGGTCGTGACGTTACGTGGTTCCGTACTGAAGCGGCTAGGATGCCGTAGATGGCGAAGACGATGAAGGTGAACAGCATAAACACGGCGCTCAACTCCAGCATCCGCAGTACGGAGTTCGGCTCGCCGGGGCGCACGAACTGCGGCAAGAAGGCGAAGAAGAAGATGGTCAGCTTCGGGTTGAGGATGTTGATCAGGATGCCGGAGAAGATCACCTGGCGCGCCGGGCGCGAGATGGTCTCCTGCTCTGTGGCGATCGCGTCCTTGTCCTTGAGCGTGGCCCATGCCATGTAGAGGAGATAGGTCACGCCGAGATACTTCAACAATTGAAAGGCCAGCGTGCTCGTGTGCAACAGCGCCGCCACACCTGTGATTGCCGCCACCATGTGCGGAACGATGCCGAGCGTGCATCCGAGCGCCGCGACTATACTCGCCACGCGGCCGCGGGAAAGGCCGGCCACCAGCGTATATATGACGCCCGTGCCTGGCGTAGCGACAATGACAAGCGTGGTCACCAGGAATGCGATGCTCACGACGAGTGTTCTGACAGTGCGGTGTTCATGCGTCTACTTTGCTGCAACAATGGCCCGATGCACAGGTCCATAAGAGCTGCATCCGAGCAGTCCATAACATCGGGATCCGACTTCCTCCAGCTCAACGTCGCCGAGGCTCCAGTGGGCGGCCTGATCGACTGGCTCACCGGGCAGCTCAGGGTCGCAATCTCCGATGGCCGCCTGCCGATGGGCAGCAGACTGCCTGCCACCCGGATCCTCGCCGCTGAACTGCAGATCTCCCGGAGCGTGGTCACCGAGGCCTACCAGCGCCTGTCAGAAGACGGACACGTCGTCGGACGGCGCCGCGGCGGCACCATCGTGGTCGCGACCCCAATGGAGGCTCCGGCCAGCACACCAGCGCCCAAAGACCCACCGACCAGTGCGCTGTTCACCGCACCGCCCAACGCGGAGATCTTCGATGCGCTACGGGCCGCCCCGGCACGGATCGATCTGTCACCCGGCCTGCCCGACCTCGCCGCGTTCCCGCGCAGCGCGTGGCTGCAGGCAGAACGCACCGTACTCACCAACCTATCCGCGTCCGACCTCGGCTACGGGGACCCGCGGGGAGCTCCGGCGCTGCGGCAAGCCGTCGCGAAATGGCTGGCGCGCTACCGCGAAATCCGGGTAGAGGCCAGCGAGGTCATCATCGTCGCCGGCACCGCCCAGTCGCTCGGCCTGCTATCCCGACTGCTCCGTGACACCGGGATCGACGCGATCGCGGTGGAGGATCCCGGGTCACTCGGGGTACGCCAACACCTACGGGACGGAGGACTCGACACCCCGCCTATCCCGGTCGACTCTCAGGGAGTACGCGTTGACGTATTGCGCACCAGCGGCCTCCCAGCGGTGATGCTCACCCCCGCACACCAGTTCCCAACCGGAGTGGTGCTGGGAGGCGCCCGCCGCCGCGAGCTAATGGCCTGGGCTAACGAGGGTGGGCTGATCGCCGAGGACGACTACGACGCCGAGCACCGGTACGACCGGCCGCCGGTTCCCGCCCTGCGATCGATACTCCCCCATCACGTCTTCTACACCGGGAGCATATCCAAGCTGCTCGCCCCCGCGCTGAGAGTGGCCTGGATGCTGGCGCCCCGCAAGTACACCGATGCCTTGGTCGAGGCGAAACGGTTCGCCGATCTGGGCAATCCCATACTGCCTCAACTCGTACTGGCACAGCTCATGGAATCAGGCCGCCTAGAACGCCAGCTACGGCTCCTGCGCCGCCGTCACCGCCACCGCCGGGACACGATGATCGAGGCGATCAGAACCCACCTGCCAGGCGCGACAGTGCACGGTGCCGCCGCCGGTCTGCACCTGATGATCACCCTCGACGCCAAATACGCCAAGCTCGCCGATACTGAACTGGCCGCTCAGTTGCTCACACACGGCGTCAAGGTGCATCCCCTATCGTGGCACAGCCAACAACCGCACCCGCCAGGACTCATCCTCGGCTACGCCGCCAACGCCCCGACCGACATCAACGAAGCCTTGGCGATACTCGGCACGCTGCTACGGCAACCACTACCCTGTCGGGCTTGGCCATCGCCAAGCGCGCAGAGTAACTAGGCGGACGTGCCGCCTACCTCCTCATCGCCCCCGATGTCGGGTTGCTGCGTGAGGTCGGTGGGAGGATGTGGCTCGGTCCGCCCAAGCGCAAGGCCGCCGCCCTTCGCATCGACCTGCCGCCCTTTCTGACCGAGTTCCTCACGGATGTGTGGACGTTCATGAGCATGAGCAGGTGTTCTGCGGGCCCAGCGGAGCCTGGCTGCGACGTCGAACTTCGGTCGCCGCCTGTGGCGGCCGTGCTGTGACGGTGACCTCCAGCGAGGCTGGCCGCCCATCCTGGATGGTGCGGTGTTCCACGGGCTGTGGCATTTCCACAAGACCGTGCTGGATGAGGGCGACCCGCCGCCGGTGCTGGTGCATGAATGGATTGGCCACCACGTGCCCGGCATCCAAGGCGTCTACAGCCACGTCACCACCGGTATGCGCACACGTCTGACGGCCAGGCTCCAACGCCAATGGACCGCACTCGACCGGCATCACCGATCATGCCCACACACGTCCGCTGCCAGTGGTGCTCCCGGTGTCCACAACCCCGCCGACCACGACCCCCAGCTGGGTTGTGTCAGGGCCCGGTGGAGCAGCGTGCTCCCGATATGCCACCGATCCCGCCGTGGTCGGGGCAGTCCAGGGTCACTCTCCGGTGGTCGAGTGAGTCGTTGGTGCGGCGTACCGACGTGAGCCGTGCCGGCTGAAGATCCATACCGATCGTGTCAGGCACGTCGTTGGCGACGGGTTAGACCTGCGGGGCGGGGCCCGGCGCGAGGTGAGGTGATGCGGATGCGAGCCGCTGACCTGGACCGGTGTGGATGTGCTCTTGCCGTTCGGCGCTGGCCTCAGCGTAGGAGGGGCAGGCTGCCGGTCAGGCGTCGTACTCTGCGGTCGGGCCCGAGCAGGGCCACTCCGATCAGGTTCAGGTCGACTGTGGTGGTGTTCCGCAGCTGATTAAGGTACCCGAGGTAGGTTTTGGCGCGTTGAGCGGTGCGGGTCATGACTCCGGCGAGTAGACCACTGTGGCGTGCAGCGTCAACCAGATCCACGAGCCCGGGTGCATCCAGGGTCAGCACGGGCAGCGGCAGCGTGGTCAGCCCTGGGTAGCTGCGCCCCTGGCCGTCGTCGGCATAGTACCCGATGAGGTCTGGGGCGGTCTTGCCCAGGGTCAGGGCGAGCACGGCGGCGGTGTTGGCAGCCAGTCCGATGGACAGATCCCGTTCGACGACGACCCACCGCCGCTGATCTGTGGCACGACTGACGTGCGGTTCATGCTGGGCGGGTCGGTGGGTCCGGTCACGCGGGCCTCCTGGTCGTGGGGTAGCTCATGAGGATCAGTCCGGTGGTGTCGGGTTCGAGCGCCTCGTACAGGTGCGGGCAGTCGGCCAGGTAGGAGGCGGCGTCGCCGGCGTCGAGGACGACGGGATGCTCGACAGGGCCCAGCCGCATCCGCCCGGTGTGCAGCACGACATGCTCGGTCAGCCCCCGGGCGTGCGCCGCGCTCTGTCGGGCGGTGCCAGGTTGGACCCGGATCTGATGAACCTCGAGCACACCGGGGGTAGCCAGCCGTTGCACAAGCCGTGAGCTGATCGGTGTCCCGGTGATCCACTCACCTTCGGCCGCGCGGATCACCGTCACCTGTGGCTGGACCGGCTCAGCGGTCAGGTCGCTGAACGGGACGTCAAGGGCCTGCGCCAACGCCCACAGCGTCTCCACCGTCGGATTGGCCCGACCGGCCTCGATCTGCGACAGCACGCCCTTCGACACCCCTGCACGGCGCGCGAGTTCGGACAGGCTCAGCCCACTGTCGGTGCGCACGGCGCGGACATTCGCAGCGACTCGCTTGACGATCTCCTCCACCATATGTTCATTATAGTGAACGAATCGTTTGGAGGAAATGATGCAGGGTTTCAGCGTGCCGCGGTCCCCACAGGGCCGAACGAGCCTCACCCCGCCGCCACCATGGTTCTATGCCGGGAACCTACTGCTGATCGACTATGCGGCTGACCCGCAAGCAGTCGCGGCCGTGCTGCCGCCCGGGCTGGCTCCCGACCCGGGTGACCCAGGCGGCTGCACCGCGTTTTTCGTGGACTGGCAGTACGCCAGCACGAGCGGCGAGGAACTCACCGACCCGGTACGCAGCCAATACCACGAGTTCCTGGTGCTCGTTAACGCCGTGTACGGGCGCACCGCGGTGCAGACCTGCCCATATATCTACGTCGACCGGGACACCTCCATGGCGCGCGGCTGGATCCAGGGCTGGCCCAAGAGACTTGGCCAGGTGCACACCACCCGACCGTTCCCGCTGCCCTCACCGGCCGCGCCGCAGGTCGGCCCCGGCGGCGTCTTCGCAGCCAGCCTGTCCAGCAATGGCCGACGTCTGGCCGAAGCGACCCTCACCCTCGATCACGTCTCGACCGACCCGGTGTTCCTCGGCCGCCGACCCGTCATCAACGTCCGACACTTTCCCCGCCTGAGCGCCGGACAGCACGACAAGCCAGTGGTCCACGAACTGGTCAGGTGCCGACTGTCCGGCGCAACCCGCACCGAAATCTGGGAGGGCCCTGCGACACTGTCGTACTACCCCGCCCCGGACGCTGAGCTCGACGCCCTCGCCCCACAGCAGGTCCGCCGTGGCTACCGCTACAGCACCGCCTTCCAGATCGACGACCTCGACGTCCTGGCAGACCTCACCCAATAGCGGCTAGCCTGCGCGTTTCACTTGGGCCGTGTCCGGGTCGTGAGCCGAATAGCAAAGGTGCCTTCTGAACTGGGACGATGAGGCTTGTCTAGGGCTTCTGTCGTACCAGCGGGAAGGCACCTTCTGCGTGCACACTACCGGGTCGCGTCCCAAACTTGTCGTCTCGGCAGACGGCTGCGGAGTGGTCACTCATGCCGGTTCCCGGCTGCTGGCGGATCTCGCCGATGCCACCGGCCTGACCAGTGCCTTCGCCGGCGCGCTGTGCCAACTGCGCCCACGCGGCACCGGACACGACCCGGGCCGGGTGGCGGTCGATTTGGCGGTGATGCTCGCCGACGGCGGCGAGGCCATCGCCGACCTGGCCCTGCTGCGCGACCAGCGCGAGGTCTTCGGCCCGGTCGCCTCCACTCCCACCGCCTGGCGTGTGCTGGCCGACATTGACTCGGCCGCCCTGGGCCGCCTGCGCTCAGGGCGGGCCGCCGCACGCGAACTCGCCTGGCTTCAGGCCGCCGAGACCGGCCGCGGGATACCGACGTCCCGGGCCAGTGGCCGGGACCTATCCGGCCTGGTTCTGGACCTGGACGCCACCCTGATCACCTGCCACTCCGACAAGGAACAGGCAGCCCCCACCTACAAGCACGGCTTCGGCTACCACCCACTGCCGTGCTTCCTGGACAACACCAGCGAAGCCCTGGCCGGCCTGCTACGACCGGGCAACGCCGGTGCCAACACCGCCACCGACCACATCCAGGTGCTCGACGCCGCCCTCGCTCAACTCCCCGACACCCACCGCCACGGCACCGAAATCCTCATCCGTGCCGATAGCGCCGGCAGCGCAAAGGCGTTCCTGACCCACCTCCGCAACCTGCGGGAACAGGGCATCCACACCTTCTTCTCCGTCGGATACGCCGTCACCGAGCCGATCCGACGTGCGATCAAGGCCCTGCCCGAGCGGGTCTGGCACCCGGCGCTGGAGCAGGACGGCTCCCTACGAGAGGGGGCACAGGTCGCCGAGTTGACCGGCATGGCCGACCTGGCCGGCTACCCCGAGGGAACCCGGATCGTCGTGCGACGCGAGCGTCCGCACCCCGGCGCCCAACTGTCACTGTTCGACACCGACGAGGGCATGCGCCACCAGGTCTTCCTCACCGACACACCCTACGAAGGCGGCGGCTCGATCCAGCACCTGGAAGTCCGCCACCGCGCCCACACCCGCGTCGAGGACCGCATCCGCTGCGGCAAGACCACCGGCTTCGGCCGCTTCCCCTCCCGCCATTTCCAGATCAACGCGGCCTGGCTGGAGCTGTCCCTGACCGCCATCGACCTGCTCGCCTGGACCCAGATCCTGCTCCTGGAAGGAGAGCTGACCACCGCCGAGCCCAAAAGGCTCCGCTATCGGCTGCTGCACGCCGCAGCCCGCATCACCCGCGGCGGACGCCGCCTCCGCCTGCGGATCGCCGCCACCTGGCCCTGGCGCAACGAACTGACCACCGCATTCGCCCGCCTCACGGCCCTGCCATGCCCGGCCACCTGACCCGACAAACCGTCCCTGCCCATCCACGACCCGAGGA
The DNA here is from genome assembly GCF_014323665.1 of Actinomadura sp. HBU206391. GTDB lineage: Bacteria > Actinomycetota > Actinomycetes > Streptosporangiales > Streptosporangiaceae > Actinomadura_C. The sequence continues at coordinate 7,565 of NZ_JABVEB010000250.1, forward strand.
ATCTAAGGAGCACCCGGCCACGCGTCGGGCCACCGGCATGCCCTGACAACACCACCGAATCGATGACCACCACCAACGACAACAACCCAACTCAGCCGACCTCAAACTGAAACGCGGAGG
>NZ_JABVEB010000251.1 GCF_014323665.1 Actinomadura sp. HBU206391
CGCCACACCGGCCCCTGCGCATCGCCCTCGAGCGCGCTCTCCGCGCCGCGCAGGTCGAATGGTCGACCGCGATCGAGGCCGAGGGCTGGCCGCTGATGCTGCATTTCGTGGCCCTCGGCGTCGGCACGGCGGTCGTCAACGGATGCGTCCGGCTCCCGGACGGGCTGGTCGGCCGCGACATCACGGATCTGCCGCGAGTGCCGTACCAGGCCGTCCACCTGCCCGGTCGGGAGAGCGACAGGCGGGTGGCGGGACTCCTCACCGCGATCCGCACGCGGCTGGCGACCGGGCCGGCCGGCCCTCCGCCCGGGCACCGGCAGGAGGCGATGGGCCGGTGAGAGCGGGCGTTCCAGGATCACTTCCGGCCTGACGGGCTGGCAGGATGAACCCACGCTGCAGCTTTCGGCGCGGCCCGTTGCGGCTGCCGTCCGCCCAGGAGGACCTCGTGCAGTACGAGATCGACGTCGACATCGACGCGGCACCAGAGGCGGTCTGGGCGGTGCTCACGGACGTCGAGCGCTGGCCCACATGGACCGAGTCGATGACCAAGGTGGAACGGCTCGCCGACGGCGAGTTCGGAACCGGCAGCATGGCACGCATCTCGCAGCCCCGGCTGCCGACCACGGTGTGGACGGTGAACGAGTACGAGCCCGGCACGTACTTCAGCTGGACGGCGAAGGGCCCCGGGATCACGACGGTCGGCGGTCACCAGGTCACCGCTGTGAACGGCGCGACGAGAGTACGGTTCAGCCTGCGTCAGACCGGGGCGCTGGCACCGATCATGGGGCTGCTGCTGTCGCGGCGGAGCCGCCGCTACGTCGACATGGAGGCGCATGGCCTCAAGCGGCACTGCGAATCCTGATCCGGCGTCACCGGCTGCCGCGCGCCGCGACGATCTGGCCGATCGCCTTCTCGAGCGCGTAGGCGGCATCGGCCGCTCCGCCCTTCACCTGGGCATCCGTCTCGGCGACGACGCCGAGCGCCTGGGCTACTCCCTCGGGAGACCAGCCCCGCAGTTGGGCGCGCACCCGGTCGACCTTCCACGGCGGCATGCCGAGTTCCTTGGCCAGGCCGGGGCCGCGCAACCCACGCGGCGCTCCGCCGACCTTGGCGAGCGAACGCACGCCCTGGGCCAGCGCACTGGTGATCAGCACCGGGGCGACCCCCGTGGCCAGTGCCCACCGCAGTTGTTCGAGGGCCTCGGCGAGGCGCCCCTCGACGGCCCGGTCGGCGACCGTGAAGCCGCTGACCTCGGCCCGGCCACGGTGATACCGCGCCACGGCGGTCTCGTCGATCCTTCCGTCGGTGTCGGCGACCAGCTGGCTGCACGCGCTCGCAAGCTCGCGCAGGTCATGGCCAACGGCATCGAGCAGCGATCTGGCGGCATCCTCGCTGATGGCGCCCCCCGCGCGGCGGACCTCGGACCGTACGAAGCCGACCCGCTCACTGGGTTTGGTGATCTTAGGACAGCTCACCCTTCGAGCCCCGAGCCTGCCGAGCTTGTCGAGCAGCGCCTTGCCTTTGGCGCCGCCATGGTGCACGACGATCAGAGTGATGTCGTCGGCCGGGTGCGCGGCGTAGGCGGTGACCTCGGCGGCCAGGTCCTTGCCGAGATCCTGCACGGAGCGCAGCACCAGCACCTTGCCGCCGCCGAACAGAGAAGGCGACGTCAGTTCGACCAGCCGGCCGGGTTCGAGCGTGGCCGGCGCCATCTCGACGACGTCGATCTCGGGCTCGGCGGCCCGGGCGGTGGCCACGATATCGGCGATCGCGCGGTCGACGAGCAGTTCTTCATCCCCGACGATCATGGTCATTGCGTCTGCCGGCATCCCAGCAGGATGCCATCTCCGCGGTCTCCGCGAGGCCTCGGGGACGGATGCGGACGTCGGGCGGCGTGGTCGACCCAAGACGACCGATGATGCCAGTATGAGAGCTTTCGTGACTTATCGGGCAGTTTTCATGGCGTTTCATGGCATCGATCATCATTACCAACAAAGGCTTCAGGCGAATGGTTGCCCACTGCCAATTCGGCGGTTAGTCTCTCGGTCATAGGCCGGACGATTTCAGCGCACCGAGGCGACAAGGAACACAAGCCGTTTCCGCCCGCTCACCGACCGTACCTCATCTTCCTGACTTCACCGCTCTTCGCCCACCGACTGGAACGCTCTCACCCGAGACATGCGAAGTCGGCAGTCGAACGTGCACACTCCGCAGAATGGAAAGGGGGTGGGAAATGAAGATCAAGAAGACGGCCATCCGTTCACAGAGTCAGAAAGCGCCTCGCATCTACACCTGGCAGAAACATTCGGCCTCGAGCAAATGATCAACATGGGCGACCTGCATGACGCCCGAAGAGCGGTGAGGTCGGCGAGTCCCTTCGGCGACCTCACCCGGGGGCCAGGAGGCCAGAGATGCGTGTTGTTCTCGCGGCGATGCCTTGGCAGGCGGTCAATCGCCCATCCCTGCCCATCGGCCTGCTGCACGGCTTGGTGCGGAGGGAACGTCCTGAAATAGAGGTGGCCGAATATCACGGTTGCATCAGGTGGGTGGAATTCCTTCTCGCTGCCAGCGCCGGGGCACTAGGGACCGGCGAATACGCCGACGTCGCCGACAATGGCGTGTTCTACGGACTGGGTGACTGGGTGTTCGCCGGTGGGCTCTACGACGATCCGGCCTGGACGGTGGAGGAAATGCGCGCCTACGCCGAGGCGGAGGACGTGGACATCTCCCTGCCCCTTCAGATGCGTTCCTTCGTACCGGGGTTCCTCGAGGCGGCGGCGGCGGAGGTCCTCGCGTCCGACCCCGACGTGGTCGGTTTCACCTCGACCTTCATGCAGAACGGCCCGAGTCTCGCCCTGGCCCGGCGGCTCAAGCGTCTACGACCGGAGATACAGATCGTCTTCGGTGGCGCGAACTGCGACGGGCCCATGGGAGCCGCCCTGCACCGCAACCACCCGTTCGTCGACTACGTCGTACGCGGTGAGGGCGAGGCGGTGTTCCCCGCACTGCTCGACCGGATCGAGGCCGGAGAGGATCCCGCCGGCGTGCCCGGGGTGTGCTGGTGGGACGGCGACCGGTCGGTCGCGAACCCTCAGGCCGCACACCCGGTGCCGCCGGGCATGCTCCCCACTCCGGACTTCGACGCCTGGCACGAGACCCTCGAGCAATCACCCGTAAGGGAACACGTCACCCCCCAACTCGTCCTCGAGGGCTCGCGCGGCTGCTGGTGGGGCGAGAAACACCAATGCACCTTCTGTGGTCTGAACGGATCGCTGATCGCTTTCCGGGCCCGGCCCGCCGACCGCTTCTGGGAAGAACTGAAAGGCATGGTCGAGCGTTATCAGATCCTCGATGTGGTCCCCGTAGACAACATCCTCGACATGCAGGCATTCCGAACACTGCTGCCGAAGATGGCGGAGGCCGACTGGGATCTGCGGATGCACTACGAGGTCAAATCGAACCTGCGGACGGAACAGGTCGAGGCCCTGGCGGCCGCCAAGATCGTCACAGTGCAGCCGGGAATCGAGAGCCTGAACGGGCGGGTTCTGAAGATCATGGACAAGGGAGTGGACGGCGCGACGAACGTGCGGCTCCTGCGCGACTGCGAGGACAACCACGTGACCGTCGCGTGGAACTACCTCTACGGGTTCCCCGGCGAGCGGGCCGAGGACTACCGGCACGTCATCGAGCAGATGGACGCCCTCGTCCACCTGCCCCCTCCAGAGAACGCCTCGCGCATCGCGCTGGAGCGTTTCAGCCCCTACTTCGAGCGGCCCGAGCTCGGTTTCGCCCGGCGTGCGCCCGCGGCCTACTACCGGCACGTGTACGCCCTGGAAGAAGCGGAACTTGCCGACCTCGCGTACTTCTTCACGTGCGACGACGCAGGCATCTCCGACGACGTGGCCGCCGAACTGCGCGCGGCCATCGCCCGATGGCGACGCGACTATCCGTACTCCTTCCTCGTCGCCGACGACCAGGGAGACCGGATCATCATCGATGATCGGCGCCGCGGCTATCCGCGATCGCTGCATCATCTCAGCGGATGGCGGACCGACGCCTACCGCGCTCTGGGGCGGCGCCGTAGCGCGGCCTCCTTGCACGCCATGCTGACCGCGCAGGGCCATACCGTGAACGAACCTGCCGTCGGCGCGTGGCTGCGCGGGGCGATGCGGCACGGGTTGGTCTTCAATGACGGCTCGGGCTATGTCGCGCTCGCGACCCGTGATGCGCCGTACCGACTGGTCGATACCGAGCACGACTCCGAGGAGATACCGGCATGATCGCCGCGATACCGCCCGGGGCCACGGTCGAGGCGCCCCATCCGATCATCCTCGGCGAGAACCCGGTGGACACGGTGCGGTTCGTCTCCTGGCTGCGCGATCGGTTCAGCGACGGCGTCATCGTCCGCTGGCAGGGCTCCGTGGTGTCGACGTTCGCGCCGCCGGACCTGTACCACCTGCCGCCACCCGAGGGAACCGGAGGGTGGTACCAGGAGTGGCGCGACACCTTCGCTCTGGGCCTGTTCTACTTCCGGCGCGGACCGGGATTCATCCAGATCAAGGACGTTCGGGATCCGGCCGCATCGGCGAGCTTCGTCCTCGATGAGGGTCCTCTCACCCGAACGTTCACCCGCTGCCTCGTCCCATGCTCACTGGCGGAGTTGCAGGGCGACGAGCGGGAGGCCGCGGAGGCCCTCCTCGAGGAGAACCTGTTGCTACGAGCCGGAGATCTGGTGGTGACGCTGCCGAATCGCATGAAGCGCTGGCCGGTGCCGGCGATGGCCCTGTGACACGCCCGGGGGCAATGCGTTCCGACGGCCGCTCACCGAGCTCGCATGCCGTGTTTCGTGGAACCGAAGGAGGTGGAACATGAAGATCAAGAAGCTGGCCATCCGTCCGAAAAGGCAGAAAACGCCTACCGTGTTCTGGGGGAAGTAGCCCCAGAGAATGAATGACCACAGGGCGATCGCTCATGAACGCCCGAAGCCGGTGAGGTCGTGCCGGGAATCCGGCGACCTCACCGGTGCCGGCGGGGCGGGGGCGCTCCGCACCTTCGTCCCACCGCCACCGCCCCGGCTCACGATCATGTAGGTCGGGACCGTCAGCCGATGGTGTGGCCGCCGTTGACCGTGATGCGCTCTCCGTTGAGGAACCCGGCCGCGTCGGAGGCGAGGAAGGACACGGTGGCGGCGACGTCCTCGGGAACGCCCATGCGTCCCAGTGGCACCTCCGCGAGGTAGCCCCGCAGGTCCTCGGCCGCAGCGGAGGCGTGGCGCTCGACCGGGATCCATCCGGGGGCGACCAGGTCCACGGTGATGCCGAACGGCCCGAGCTCTCGTGCCCAGGACCGGGTGAGGCCGAGCTGGGCCCCTTGGCCGCGACGTAGGCGGACATGCCCGGCAGCGCTCGTTCGAACATGTCCGGGCCGATCTGGATGACCCGGCCGTGGCTCCTGGCCTTCATGTCCGGCAGAACGGCCTGGAGCAGGAGCGTGGGGCTCTTGACGAAGAACGACAGCTGGTCGAGGTGCGCCTGCCAGGTGAGGTCCTCGATCCCGACCACCGGCTGGGGGCCGGTCGCGTTGGCCACCAGCACGTCGGCCGGCCCGAGGCGGTCGGTGACCCGGGCGACCAGATCGGTCACGGCCGTCTCGTCGGTGACGTCGGCGGCGAACACCTCGGCCACGCCGCCCTGCGCGCGGATGTCGTCGCGGACCCGGTGAGCCTGCTCGTCGCCGGGCAGGTCGTTGACGGCCACCGCCAGCCGTCGGCGGCCAGCCGCCGTGCGATGAAGGCGCCCAGCCCGCGGGACGCGCCGGTGACAAGGGCGACACCATCCGGTACGACCACGGGGGGCCCTTTCGTGCGGTTGTCCGCAGCCGACGATCATCAGCCGAAACCCACGGATATCCGAGCTTCGGGCCGGACCGCAAGAACAGATCATGAGCGGCGGGCGACGCCTCGATGAAGACACGGGTCTCTCGTCCGGCGTTCACGCAACGGAGGCCTCTTGTGTCGATGAGCGACATTTCGTCTCGTTATCGCATAGGTCATGCGAGTAGACCTGATGAAGAGGACACTCCCCGCCGTGGCCCTGGGGGTCCTCGCCCTCCCCCTCAACCCGTATACCGCGACCGAGGCGACGGCCCAGACGAAGGCCGAAACGAAGACCCGGGCGAAGACCGCGGCGACCTGCCCGATCGGCGTCGCGCACCGGGGACGGGTGACCGACGCCCAGCCCGAGAACTCCCTTCCCGCCTTCAAGGACGCCTGGAAGTACATGACCTGGGCGGAGACCGACATCCACTTCTCCAGGGCCTCCTCCGCCAATCCCAACGGCGTGCCCGTCCTCATGCACGACGCCACGCTGAACCGCACGACCAACGGCAGCGGAAACGTCTCGTCGCTGTACTCCTCCCAGTTCGTCGCCCTGAAGATGAAGAGCCGAACCGGAGCCGTGACGAGCATCCACCCGCCCACGCTGGCCGAAGCCCTCAGCGCGGCCAAGACCGCGAACAAGTACATGCTCCTGGAGACGAAGACCCGTATCAACGCCGCGCAGGCTCGCGAGATCACCAGGCGCATCATCAGCGCGGGAATGCTCGACAGGGTCAGAATGCAGAGCTTCAACGCCGCCGACCTGAAGCAGATCAAGGCCGTCGAGCCGAGGCTTGCCGGCGGACTGGCACTGCTCACCTACGACCAGCCCACCACGTCGGCGCATCCCTACGCGGCCCCCAAGGCGACCGCGATGACCAAGGCCCGCACCGATCAGCTCCAGGCCAAGGGCATCAAGCTCACGCCGTGGACGGTCAACGACCAGAGCGCCTGGCCGGTGCTGAAGTCCTGGCGGGTGGACGCGATCATCACCGACCTGGTGTGGACCTACGCCGAATGGAGATCGGCCGCTTGCTGACATCGAACGTCGGTGCCCCGGCATGACGGCCGCTCATGAGCCGCGCGTGACGACGGCGGGACGGCCACCGGAGTTCAGCACGGCGACGTCGCCGTCGAGATCGGTGCGGTAGCCGCGCATCCCCAGGCTCCGCAGCAGCGCGAGTGTCGCGGGGGCGGGGTGCCCATAGGTGTTCTCCGCCCCCACCGAGATCACCGCGACGCGCGCCCGCGAGGCCGCCAGGAAGCCCCGGTCCTGCCGAGCCGACCCGTGGTGAGGGACCTTCAGCACGTGCACCGCAGGTACGCCGGACACCAGCGCCCGCTGCGCCTCGATCTCGACGTCCCCGGTGAGGAGCACGGCGAGCCCCCGCACCCGGGCGACGAGCACCACGCTCGCGTTGTTCACCTCGGTGCCCGGATCGCGGGTCGAGACGCGCGGACCCATCGCCACCGGCCCCAGCACCGACAGGCTCAGGGCTCCGACCGTCCAATGCTGCCCCGGCTGCGCCGGCCGTACCGTGCGGCCGGTCACCAGGCTCCGCTCCTCCCCTTCGCTCAGCGGACTCGGCAGCACGGTTCCACCCGCCCGGCCGCGCAACGCGCCAGGCACCCCGTCGACGTGGTCGGCGTGGGGGTGGGTCAGGACGAGCAGGGGCACCTCCCGGACGCCGAGATCACGCAGGCAGCGATCGACCGCCGCGGGGGCCGGCCCCGCGTCCACGACCACCGCGCGGCCCGGGCCGGCGGCCAGCACCAAGGCGTCGCCCTGCCCGACGTCGCAGGCCA
>NZ_JABVEB010000252.1 GCF_014323665.1 Actinomadura sp. HBU206391
CGCCGGTGGGGGCGACGTCGACCCGGTCGATGTACCCGCGCAGTTTCAGCCCCGAGTTCAGCACCGTCTCGACGAACATCTCCCGCTCCGCCGGCTCGAGCCGGCGAGGGTCTTCCAGCGCGAAGTAGCGCTCCAGCATCTGCCGGGCCTGGGCCAGCCACTCGGCGCGCTCGGCGACCCCCTCGGCGTCGTCGGCGAACAACGCGGCCAGCCCGGCGTCCTCGCCGAGAAGACGCTCCCACTGGGGATCCAGCAGATCAAGCGCCGCCGGCACCGTGCGCTCGGCGGCGGGGAGATCGAACAACCGCTCCAGCACCGCGTGCACCAGGGTGCCCCGCACCGCGGCCGGGCTCGGCTTCTCGGGGATCTGGTCGATCACCCGGAAGCGGTACAACAGCGGGCAGGTCATGAAGTCCCCGGCCCGCGAGGGGGACAGTGATCCGATCACTGGCACGGCCGGGCCCGCTGTGGTCGTCATGAGCGGAAGCGTAGGGGACGGCCACGACGAATTCCCGCATCCTCGAGCCGTGGGGCATCGCGGGCCACGCTCGGGGCATCCGCCCGGGTCATGACCACCGAGGGCATAGCATCGACATCGTGGCAGACAGCACCCCGGGCGCCGGGGGGACACCCGGGCGCGAAGACGAGCACGCGAGCCGCCGGCCGGGACTGCTCATGGGGCGCCTGTTCGGCATCCCGGTGTACGTCTCGCCCACCTGGTTCATCGTGGCCGTCGTGATCACCTGGATCTTCGAAGAGCCCGCGTCACGGGTGGTCGACCGGCCCGCGAGCTACCTGGTCGCGTTCACCTACGCCGTGCTCCTGTACGCGTCCGTGTTCGTCCACGAGCTCAGCCACTCGGTGGTGGCGCGGCTGTTCGGGCTGCCCGTACGGGCGATCACCCTGCACATCCTCGGCGGGGTGTCCGAGATCGAGCGAGAACCCCGCAGCCCGGGGCGCGAGTTCCTGATCGCGTTCGCCGGGCCGCTGCTGTCGCTGGTGCTGGGCGCCGTCGGCCTGCTCACCCTGCTCGCGACGCTGCCGGACGTGGCCCGGCTCCTGGTCGAGGCGGTCACGTTCGCCAATTTCGCGGTCGCCGTGTTCAACCTGCTGCCGGGTCTGCCGCTGGACGGGGGCCGGATGATCCGGGCCGCCATCTGGAAGGTCACCGGACAGCCGAGGACGGGCACGATCGTCGCCGGTTGGGTCGGCCGGGCCGTCGCGGTCCTGGTGCTCGTCGCCGGCGCCTTCGCCGCCACCTACCGCGCCGACGACCTCGGCTTCGGCTGGGTCTCGCTGATCTGGTCGGCCCTCATCGCCTCGTTCATCTGGGTCGGCGCGACCCAGGCGATCCGCACCGAGCGCGTGCGCGATCGGATCCCGCTGCTGCAGGCCCGCCGGCTGGCCCGCCGGGCCACCCTGGTGACCGCGGGGGTTCCGCTCGCCGAGGCGGTGCGGAGGGCGCACGAGGAGGGCTCCGGCGCCATCGTCATCGTCGACCACGACGGACGCCCCACCGGCCTGGTCAGCGAGCAGGCGGTGCTCGCGACCCCGCAGAACCGCCGTCCCTGGATCGAGGTCGGTGATCTGTCCCGCGGGCTCGAACCCGGCCTGGAGCTCCCCGCCGATCTGTCCGGTGAGGATCTCGTCGTCGCCATCCGCAAGGCTCCGGCGACCGAGTACCTGCTCGTCGAGCCGACGGGCAGGGTCTACGGCGTGCTGGCCGTCAGCGACCTCGATCGAGCCTTCGCCGGCGTCTGAGCCCGCGTCCCGGCCGCGGCGAAGCGCCCGCCCAGGCCCCGATAACCTGACCGACATGAGCGAACCGATCCCGATCAGCGACTCCACCGGCCGCATCCCGCACGGCCCCTTCCGTGCCGGCGACCAGGTTCAGCTCACCGACCCCAAGGGGCGGATCAACACCATCACGCTCCAGCCGGGCAAGCTGTTCCACTCGCACAAGGGTTCCGTACCCCACGACGAGATCATCGGTCGTCCCGAGGGCATCGTGCTGCGTTCGAGCGGGGGCACCGAATACCTCGCCTTCCGCCCGTTGCTGGCCGACTACGCCGTACGGATGCCGCGCGGCGCCGCCGTCGTCTACCCCAAGGACGCGGCTCAGATCGTCACCATGGCCGACGTCTTCCCCGGCGCCCGGGTGGTCGAGGCCGGAGCCGGCTCCGGCGCTCTGAGCTGCTGGCTGCTGCGCGCCGTGGGCGAGCGCGGACGCGTCTCCTCCTACGAGCGCCGACCGGACTTCGCCGAGGTGGCGCGGTCGAACGTGGAGAGGTTCTTCGGCGGTCCGCACCCGTCGTGGCGCCTCACCGTCGGTTCGCTCCAGGACGCCATCGACGAGACCGAGGTCGACCGGGTCGTCCTCGACATGCTGGCGCCGTGGGAGTGCCTCGACCCGGTGGCCAAGGCACTGATCCCGGGCGGGATGGTGTGCGCGTACGTCGCCACGACCACCCAGATGTCACGGGTGGTCGAGGGGCTGCGCGAGCACGGTTCGTTCGCTGAACCGTACGCCTTCGAGACCATGCTGCGGTCCTGGCACGTCGAAGGGCTCGCGGTGCGGCCCGATCACCGGATGGTCGGGCACACCGGCTTCCTCGTCACGGCGCGCCGCCTGGCCGACGGTGTGGTGCCGCCACGGCGTCGCCGCCGGCCGGCCAAGGGCGCCTACGGCGAGGCCGCCGAGGGAGACATGGGCGCTACGACTGGTGACGGGATTAACGTCGAATTCACACAACGCCCGGTGCAGCCCGCGGAGAGCGACATCAATTCTGCGGAAGCGTGAAGTTTGCGGCGTTCATACCCTTCTGTGATGTTCTTGATGGCTATCGCGGGCCCTGACAGACCTCTGTCCTCCCGACAGTCACCCGGCCTCACGGAGGGTGATCGGTTCGGCACGACACGGCCACCTATTGGGCAGGTTACGGAACCGCTCCAGATAGGTAGGGTTCTGAGTAGGTCGTCGGCTCTTCGTGAGGAGGTGACGGGGCGTGGCCGCTCGTGACGATGCTGGGGCGCGCAGGGCGCAGCACGACAAGGAGGTTCGTGACTTCCAAACTCAGGTTTCCTTCCTTGAGGAGGAGATCTCTGTGCTGCGCCGCAAGCTCGCGGAATCCCCCCGCCAAGTACGTGTGCTGGAAGAACGCCTCCATGAGGCGCAAGCCAATCTGGCCGCCGTAAGCGGTCAGAACGAGCGTCTCGTGTCGACACTGAAGGAGGCACGGGAGCAGATCATCGCCCTCAAGGAGGAGGTCGACCGGTTGGCGCAGCCGCCGTCCGGTTATGGCGTCTTCCTGGAGGCTCGAGACGATGGAACGGTCGATATCTTCACCGGCGGTCGCAAGCTGCGGGTGAATGTCAGCCCGGGTGTCGAGCTCGAGGAACTCAAGCGTGGCCAGGAGGTCATGCTCAACGAGGCGCTCAACGTCGTGGAGGCGTTGGACTTCGAGGAGCAGGGCGAGGTCGTCATGCTCAAGGAGGTCTTCGAAGACGGCGAACGGGCGCTGGTGATCGCGCACGCCGACGAGGAGCGCGTCATCAAACTGGCCGAGCCGCTGCGCGGCGTCCCGCTGCGGGCGGGCGACTCGCTGATGCTCGAGACCCGATCCGGATACGCCTACGAAAAGATTCACAAGGCCGAGGTCGAAGAGCTCGTCCTCGAAGAGGTTCCCGACATCTCCTACTCCGAGATCGGCGGGCTCGGTCCGCAGATCGAGCAGATCCGCGACGCGGTGGAGCTGCCGTATCTGCACGCCGATCTGTTCCGTGAACACCAGCTCCGTCCCCCCAAGGGCGTCCTGTTGTACGGTCCGCCCGGCTGTGGCAAGACCCTGATCGCCAAGGCGGTCGCGAACTCGCTCGCCAAGCAGGTCGCGGAGAAGACGGGGCAGGAGGGCAAGAGCTTCTTCCTCAACATCAAGGGCCCGGAGCTGCTCAACAAGTACGTCGGCGAGACCGAGCGGCACATTCGCCTGGTCTTCCAGCGGGCTCGTGAGAAGGCCTCCGCCGGCACTCCGGTCATCGTGTTCTTCGACGAGATGGACTCCATCTTCCGTACCCGTGGATCCGGGGTCTCCTCGGACGTTGAGAACACGATCGTGCCGCAGCTGCTGTCGGAGATCGACGGCGTCGAAGGGCTCGAGAACGTCATCGTCATCGGCGCCTCGAACCGCGAGGACATGATCGACCCGGCGATCCTGCGGCCCGGCCGCCTGGACGTCAAGATCAAGATCGAACGGCCGGACGCGGAGGCGGCCAGGGACATCTTCTCGAAGTACATCCTCACCGGTCTGCCGCTGCACCCCGACGATGTGAAGGAACACGGCAGTTCGAACGAGGCGACGGTCGAGGCGATGATCCAGCGGGTCGTCGAGCGGATGTACAGCGAGACGGAGGAGAACCGCTTCCTGGAGGTCACCTATGCCAACGGTGACAAGGAAGTGCTCTACTTCAAGGACTTCAACTCCGGCGCGATGATCCAGAACATCGTCGACCGGGCGAAGAAGATGGCGATCAAGCAGTTCCTCGACACCGGCCAGAAGGGATTGCGCGTCACCCATCTGCTCGCGGCGTGCGTCGACGAGTTCAGCGAGAACGAGGACCTGCCCAACACGACCAACCCGGACGACTGGGCTCGGATCTCCGGTAAGAAGGGCGAGCGGATCGTCTACATCCGCACGCTCGTCTCCGGCAAGCAGGGCACTGAGGCGGGACGGTCCATCGACACGGTGGCGAACACCGGTCAGTATCTGTGAGGTCTTGACGCGGGGGCTTGCGGGACCGCCCGACGTCGGTGGCATCACCGGCCCGGGGATCGATCCCGCAAGCCCCGGCGGGGCGGACCGCCCGCCCCGCCGCCCGCTGTGGCCGACGCCGCCCGAGGCCGTCCGAACGGCGGGAATTCACCTTCAGTCATGTGCGAACTCCCGCCGAGTCAGGATGGCGGGAATCCCGTAATGCCGTCATCACCTGCAAAAATATGATCTATTCGGGGGGCTGATGACTGTGTTGAGCGAGCGCCCATTCGGGTCACGATCCCGTGGTGCCTCTCGGGGCACGGCCCAAAGCACACTAGGCTCGTCCATATGAGTGTTCGGCGGGTGATGGGGACCGAGACCGAGTACGGCATTTCCGTACCAGGTCAGCCAGGTGCGAACGCGATGGTGACCTCCTCACAGGTCGTCAACGCCTACCTCGCCGCCTCCGCGGCCAGGGCCCGGCGGGCCCGGTGGGACTTCGAGGAGGAGAACCCGCTCCGAGACGCCCGTGGTTTCGACCTCGCCCGTGAGGTGGCCGACCCCAGCCAGCTCACCGACGAGGACCTCGGACTGGCCAATGTGATCCTCACCAACGGCGCCCGGCTGTACGTCGACCACGCGCACCCCGAGTACTCCACGCCGGAGTGCACCAACCCGCGGGACATCGTGATCTGGGACAAGGCCGGCGAGCGGGTGATGGCCGACGCCGCCCGCCGCGCGGCGATGGTGCCCGGCACCCATCCGATCCAGCTGTACAAGAACAACACCGACAACAAGGGCGCCTCCTACGGCTGCCACGAGAACTATCTGATGAAGCGCGAGACCCCGTTCTCCGAGATCGTCCGGCACCTCACGCCGTTCTTCGTGTCCCGGCAGGTGGTGTGCGGCGCCGGCCGGGTCGGCATCGGCGTCGACGGGCGCAGCGAGGGCTTCCAGATCAGCCAGCGAGCCGACTTCTTCGAGGTCGAGGTCGGTCTCGAGACCACGCTCAAGCGGCCCATCATCAACACCCGGGACGAACCGCACGCCGACCCGGAGAAGTACCGGCGCCTGCATGTCATCATCGGCGACGCCAACATGAGCGAGGTGTCGACCTACCTCAAGGTCGGCACCACCGCGCTGGTGCTCGCCATGATCGAGGATTCCTTCCTCACCGTCGACCTGTCGGTCGACATGCCCGTCGCGGCCCTGCGTGCGGTGTCGCACGATCCGAGCCTCAAACACCTCCTGACGCTGCGGGACGGCCGCAAGATGACCGCCGTGCAACTGCAGCTGGAATACCTCGAGCAGAGCCGCAAGTACGTCGAGGACCGCTTCGGCGCCGATGTGGACGAGAGCACAGCGGACGTGCTGAACCGCTGGGAATCGGTGCTGCACCGGCTGGGCGAGAACCCGTCGCAGCTGTCGCGGGAGCTCGACTGGGTGGCCAAGCTCGAACTGCTCAACGGCTACCGCAGCCGTGACGGGCTGGACTGGTCGCATCCCCGCCTCCAGCTCGTGGACCTCCAGTACTCCGACATCCGGCCCGACCGGGGCCTCTACAACCGGCTCGTGGCGCGCGACCGCATGGAGCGGATCGTCACCGAGGCCGAGGTGACCGCGGCCGTCGAGGACCCGCCCGAGGACACGCGAGCGTACTTCCGCGGCCGATGCCTGCGTCAGTACGCCGACGCGGTCGCCGCGGCGTCCTGGGACTCTGTGATCTTCGATGTGCCCGGCAGGGAGTCTCTGCAGCGGGTGCCGACGCTGGAGCCCCTGCGTGGCACCAAGCAGCACGTAGGGGGGCTGCTCGACCGTTGCCGGACGGCCTCGGACCTCGTCGCGGCGCTCACCGGTCACAACTGACGCAGCCGTCCCGCCGGGTTGGTTGCGACTGTCGCTCGGTCGTGACCGGTTTGCCCGTTTCAGTGGTCCGGATACGGGCGATAACCCCGGCAGAGCCCTCCATCGACGGCGACGGGCGGAACGGACCGTGATCTTCGCTCGTTGTCGGTGGTCGAGGGTAGAGTCGGACTCCCGGCGTATACGGAGGCTGAGCATGGCGACGAAGGACACGGGTGGCCAGAAGCAGACCACCCGGCGTGACGAGGAGGTGGAGGAGGCTCAGGCCTCTACCACCGAAGACGTCCAGGACAGGCAGGACAAGCTCACCGACGACGTCGACGCCATTCTCGATGAGATCGATGAGGTCCTCGAAGAGAACGCAGAGGAATTCGTCCGATCTTATGTACAGAAGGGCGGCCAATGATCCGCAATGTCCGCTTTACTGGAAGCGGGGGGCGGTCGCACGACATTGCCCGCATTGTGGAGAGCCGAGATCCGTAGCCGAGTTCGGACTTGAACAAGTACCTGCCGGACGGGCTCGCGCGTTACCACAAGGCCCGTTACGGCGTTCACTCCAAGGGCGAGCTGAAAGCACGAGACCTCGCCGTGGTCTCGAAGATCATTCCCACACTTCGCGTCAGGCCCGCCGCTCGTCCCGCATGAGACGCCGGCCCCGTGGCGTCGGTCAGGGACCGGCGTCTTCCGATGGTTCCGGCGGCGAACCCTGTTCATAGGCGCCCGGGACGGTGAATCCCCCGGCGGGGACGGGGACGTCGTGCGCGAGGCGGCACCACGCGAAGTCGATCGCCGCCGCCGCGCCGAGCACCGCCGACGCGGTCTCGGCGTCAGCCGGGCGGGGGGCCTCTGAGGGCCTTCCCCCCGGACGGCCACAACGAGGATCGACAGCAGGGCACCGGCCTTGATCTCGAAGCGGGGATCGTCACGCAGTGCCTTGGCGGTCATCAGCATGCTGCGGACGATCTGGCCCGCCGCGTCGGGGCGCCCGGCCCTCAGCCGTCCGGCGGTGGCGCGACCGGCGGCGGACAGGGGCCGTAGAGCTCGGCGGGCACGACCGGAATGGCGG
>NZ_JABVEB010000253.1 GCF_014323665.1 Actinomadura sp. HBU206391
AATGCGCCCCGCTCAGCCGCGCTGGCGGCATGCTCGTACTCCTCCAGGATCGCCAGCTTGTACTCGGCGGTGAACGTCCGCCGCTTGGGGCGGTCCGGCCCGGACGCACTGGGGTCGGAGGACGTGGTGGAGGCCATCAGGTCATCATCCCCCGTGGTGATGGCCATGTCCGTCATGCTCAACGTCACTATGAAGAAAATCCCGTTCTCGCCCTACTCATGCATCCAAGGACTCAATCGTCCCATGTCACACCAGTCTGGCAGGGAGGGATGCGGAACGACTCTCCTTCGGTGACCACGACGATGCTGTGGTGCAGGAGCCGGTCGAGCAGGCTGACGGCGGTGGTGTGCTCGGGCAGGAATCGGCCCCATTGGTCGAAGGGCCAGTGCGAGCCGATGCCCAGGGAGCGTCGTTCGTAGGCGGCGGCGAATCGGAACAGCAGTTGGGCTCCGGTGTCGTCCAGCGGCGCGAATCCGACCTCGTCGACGATGACCAGTTCGGCGCGCAGGATCGTCTCGATGACGCGGCCGACGGAGTTGTCGGCCAGGCCCCGGTAGAGCGTTTCGACCAGGTCGGCGGCGGTGAAGTAGCGGACTTTGTGCCCGGCCTGGAGTGTGCGCAGGAACTCCTCGGGCTTCCACCGCTGGGTCTTGGCGGTGACCAGCAGCTCGGGGGCCAGGCGGCGCATCGCGGCGAGCTTGAGCCGCCGCAGTCCGGCATCCAGGTCGGCGGCCAGCGCCGGGATCGCGGTCGCGGTCATGACACCTCACCCGCCGTCTCGGCCGGAGCTTGGCCGGTGGTGTCGATGGCGTAGGCCGACAGCGGCCTGGTCGGCACCGTCGGCAGCTCCAGGACCAGGGCGTCCCCGGCCGGGCGGGGCTGTGGGATGCCGACCCCGGCGGCGAGGATGGAGCGGACGTCGGCGGCTCGCCACCGGCGGAACTCCACCGCCCGCTTCAGGGCGGTGATCAGGACGTCATCGCCGTGGGCGGCGCGCAGAGCGGCCAGCTCGTCCAGGTCGGCGGCCAGGCGGGTGTTGCCCGAGGCCGCCGAGGCGGTCAGGAACGCCTCAGCGACCGGCCCGAGCGCCACGAACGCCTTCTCCACCTCGGTCTTGGGGCGCACTGCCCGCCGCGGTGCGGGCCTGGGCCCGCCGTAGTGCTCATCGAGCACGGACGCCTCGCCGGGAGGCACCGGAACATGCTCGGCGACGAACTCGCCGACGGTGGTGTCCACGATCCGCACCTTGCCGCCGGTCTCGACCACCGCAACCCTGCACCCGATCAGGCGGGTGGGCACCGAGTAGCGGGCCGACCCGAACCGCACACACGACAACCGGTCGACCTTCCGGGTGGCAGCGGCCTTGCCGATGACCGGACGCAGTGACGGCAGGGCCGACAGCAGCTCCCGCTCGGCCTCCAGACGTTCGGCCGGCACAGCGCAGATCTCCGAGTGCGGCACCGTGTTGACCTCATGGCACCACTGCCGGGCTGCGGCGTTGGCCGCCGTCAGGTCATCGAACGGGGCCTGCCGAACGACCAGGTCCCGCTTGGCGTAACCGACCAGGTTCTCCACGATCCCCTTCGATTCGGGGTCGGCGGCCTCGCACCAGTCCGGACCGAACCCATAGAACGTGGCGAAACGGACGTAGTCCGCGGTCGGCACCACCTTGTTGGCGACCACGCCGCCCTTCAGGCAGCCCATCCGGTCCGCCAGCACCACCCTCGGGACACCGCCGAGCTCCTCAAAACACTCGGCCAGCATCGACAGGGTCGTCTCGGCCCCACGTTGTCGGCGAACCGCACGAACCGGACCCGCGACCAGGCCAACACCGCACAGAAGACATGCAGCGCCCCCACGCTGCCCCAATCGATCGCCAAGATCTCACCCGGCGTCCACACCGCCGGACGCCGGCCTCGATGGTTGTCCCGCCGCCAGTTCCTCCTCACCTCAGCGACCAACCGCCGGAAGTTACGCGCCGACCCCGAGTATCCGGCCGTCCGCGCCACCGGCAGCAGCCGCTTCGCCGAGATCTTCCCGCGGGTGCCCTTCACCCTCTCGGCGACCAACTCAGCGACCACATCGTAGTTGTGGCCACGAGGCCTGCGGTCCGGCGCCTTGCCGCCGGCCTCCTGCCGTTCGATGATGCGCTTGACCGTCTTATGCGTGGTCCCGCACATCTCAGCGGCCCCACGATAGGTGCCCACCTGCTGGTAGGCAGCGACGACATCCATGATCTCCCTCGCAGATTTCACTGGGAGGCCCCCCGGGCGGTGATCGGTGACTGGCAGACACCGTCACGATCACCGCCCGGGGCTCACACTCCCCCAACGACACGTCCTACGAGAGATGGGGACTTTCAACTGGCCACCAGCGGGGACCTCAACCCGGCCACCTGCGGAGACTTTTACACGGCCACGGACACTCCTGCAGCGGGAGAAGGCGACAGAGTGCCAGGTGGCGTCCGCGTAGCGGCGCTCAGACCGTCTTGAGCATCCCGCCGTCGATCACGAGATCCGAGCCGCTCATGTTGGCTACTCGGCCAGAGGCGAGGAACACCACGAGCGCCGCGACCTCCTGCGGGTCGGCGAACCTGCCGGTTGACAGGCCGACGACCGTCGGAAGCTGATCGGTGAAGTTCTCCCGCGCAACGCCCGCGCGCTGGGCGAGCAAGTCGCCGGGTCCGCCCGGGGACGTCCACACGTCCGTCCAGACCGGGCCGGGAGAGATCGTGTTCACCCGCAGGCCGCGGCCACCGAATTCCTCGGCCAGTGCTTTGCCGAGGTTCGACAGCGCGGCCTTGGCTGCTGACTGGGCGACCAAGCGCGGTTGCGGCAGCCGGGCGTTGACTGAACTGATGTTGACGACCGCGCCGCGGCGGTCCAGGAGACTTGGCAGCGCCGCCCGCGCCGCGCGCACGGCCGACATGAACGTCAGATCGAACGTGTGACGCCAGGCATCGTCGTCGAGTTCGAGGAATCCACCGGCGGGTATCGAGGTGCCGGCGACATTGTTGACCAGCAGATCGATGCCGCCGTGCCGCTCGAGGGCGTACCGCACGAGGTGGCCGGGCCCGCCGGGGGTGGCCAGGTCGACCTTGAGCGCATCCGGTGTCGCTTCCTGCAGTGCATCGGTGACCGTGCGGCTGCCGGCGACGACCGCGAACCCGTCGGCGGCCAATGCGCGCACGATCGCCAGCCCGATCCCACGGCCCGCTCCGGTCACCACGGCGATGCGCGTTTTACCCGACGGTGTCATCGCAATGTCCTCCACCCGCTGCTGGGCTGCATGGTTCGAAATCTTCACGTCAGCAAGCATCCAGGTTGAACTATGGTTCAAGTCAATGAGTGAGCTGTCGATATCCGAACTACAGGCCCGCACCGGGCTGGCGTCGTCCGCTCTGCGCTTCTATGAGCGCAAAGGCCTGCTCCGCGCCACCAAGCGCGCGGGTGGCAAACGCATCTACGACGAGGACGCCGTCGAGCAGGTCGCGCTCATCGACCTGCTCAAACAGGCCGGTTTCACGCTGTCGGAGATCGCGGCCCTCGTCGGTCCGAGCGGCCGGACCGCACCAAACTGGCGAGCCGTGGCCTCAGCGAAACTGCGCGAACTTGACGACCGCGTCCAGCAGATCCAGCAGGCGCAAAAAGCGCTGCGGCACGCCCTCGACTGCCGGCACGACCACCTCGACGATTGCCCCGTGCACCACCGCATCCTCCGAGCACACGCCGAAGCACTCGCGGCGGCCGCGAACAACACCTCGCCGACCGCTCACCATCCCGGATCAGCCCAAGCAGGGCGCAGAGCAGCCGCCACATAACGCGAGCCGCTGATGGTGACGTGATCGCTACCGCGGCGCAACCTTCCAGCGCGCCAACACCAATCGCGCAGTCGCCGCGACAGG
Source organism: Actinomadura sp. HBU206391 (assembly GCF_014323665.1). GTDB lineage: Bacteria > Actinomycetota > Actinomycetes > Streptosporangiales > Streptosporangiaceae > Actinomadura_C. The sequence goes on from NZ_JABVEB010000253.1 coordinate 3,905, forward strand.
GGCCCACGTCAGGTAGTCCAGCCGACAGCCGCGCAGGCGTCCCGGCGTTGATTGCACCAAGCCGACCTAGGCGTGAGCTTCCCCCTGTTCTCCGGACACTTGGCCTGAGGTCACCGGTGATCATCAGGAAGGATGTTCCGCATGCCTGCACCTCACCCTCCGGAGTTCCGGCGCCGCGCGGTCGAGCTGGCGCGTCAGGGCGACAAACCCCTGCTCCAGCTCGCGAAGGATCTGGGAGTCAGTCGGTCGTGCCTGCAGAACTGGATGAATCAGGCCGACGCCGATGAGAAAGGCGGTGGAGAGCGGCTGACGAGCGGGGAGAAGAAGGAGTTGGCGGAGCTGCGGCGCCGTAATAAGCAGCTTGAGATGGAGAATGACATTCTCAAGCGGGCGGCGGCTTACTTCGCCCGGGAGAATGTCCTCCCAAAGTAACCTACTCGCTGGTCCGTGAACTCGCCGTCGACGGTGTCCCGGTCGCGGTGGCCTGCCGAGTACTGAACGTTTCAACGTCGGGATATTATGACTGGCTCGGCCGGCCTGAGGTAGATGCCTTGCAGGCCGGCTTCGCGCATGAGCCGTTCGACCCGCTTGCGGTTGATCTTCTCACCCAGACCCAACGTCAGTTCGGCGTGGACACGCGGTGACCCGTAACTGCCGCGGGACTCGGTATGGATTGCGCGGATCATCTTCGTCAGCTCTTTATTGCGGAGTTCGGTCGGCGGCCCGCCGAGTGCCTTGGCGTTGATCTGTCGGCCGGTCACCAGGCGGCGCGCCCCCTGAAGGCGCGCGCCGAGCGAGCAGTGACCTCATAGGAGCTTGATCACAGCAGGTCCCATCACAGTCTTGTCCGCCCGCCCGGCCGCGCTGACCACGCCGCCCCTGGAAGGACAGGCAGTCGTTGACCAGCATCTCTCACGCTCACCTCGAGCGCATCACCGTCGGAGTCGACACCCACAAGTACGCCCACGTCGGTGTCGCGTTGAACGAGATCGGCGGCCGTCTGGCCGAGACCACGGTCACGGTCAACACCGATGGCTACCAGCAGCTTGAGCAGTGGGCGTTGTCGCTGGGTGATAAAGCCGTGTTCGGGATCGAGGGCACCGGGTCCTACGGTGCGGGTCTGGCCTCTCACCTGCGGCGACGTGGCCACCGCGTTGTCGAGGTCGTTCGGCCTAATCGGCAGCAACGCCACTTGCGAGGAAAAAACGACGCCCTGGATGCTGAGAACGCTGCGCGGGCAGTGCCGGCTGGAACCGCGGCTGCCGTCCCCAAGTCCGGTGACGGTTGTGTGGAGATGATTCGGCAGATCAAAATCGCTAAGGACACTGCGGTGAAGTCCCGCTCGCAGGCGATGATCGCGCTGAAGACCACCATGGTCAACGCGCCTGCCGAACTGCGTGAAGAACTCGATCTACTGTCGGACCGCAAACTCCTTGAATACTGTGCGGAATTGCCCCATGAGGCGATGGAAACGCCAGCTGATGCGGCCCGCTACACCCTGCGAACCCTGGCTCGCCGGCACCGGAGCCTCAGTCAGGAGATCGACATTCACGAGCGCATCCTGCAGACCCTCACCGAACGTGCAGCACCCGAGCTCACCAGCGTCTTCGGGATCGGCTCCGACTCGGCCGCCGAGCTGCTCATCGTCGCCGGCGACAACCCCGAGCGCATTCAAGGAGAGGCCGTTTTCGCCAAACTCTGCGGCGTCTGCCCGATCCCTGCCTCATCCGGCAAGACCAACCGGCATCGCCTCTACCGAGGCGGACATCGGCAGGCCAATGCTGCCCTCCACCGGATCGCGCTCATCCGCATGAGATTCCACGAACCGACCATCGAATACGTCGTCCGCCGAACAGCTGAAGGAAAATCAAAAGCTGAAATCATGCGCTGCCTTAAACGATTTATCGCCCGAGAAATATACCATCTTCTGACGAGGAATAGAAATATGGGGATCCAGACGAGCGCCGCTTGACAAACATAGGAGCATCAACGCCATGGTGGAGTCATTCTGGGGAACGATGCAACTCGAACTGCTCGACACCCGGACATGGAAAACCCGCGAGGAACTCGCCAACGCGGTCTTCGAATGGATTGAATGCTGGTACAATCAATACAGACGCCATTCCGGCATCGGAATGCGCAGCCCCGCCACGCTCGAAGGGCTCTACCAGCCCTCAGACACGACCGTGTGACCACACCGCAGGTGCCCGTGCTACAGGGGGAAGCTCAATCCCTGGTCAGCCCACCGTCGCGCGACCGCCGTGACCGGTCACCTGAGCGCCCCCAGCGACCTACTTGAGTTACCACAGCTGGTCTTTCCGCTCGAAGAGCTGGTAGACGCGCTGAGGATCCTCGTCCAGCGCCTCCCGCAACTCGTCCTCAGTCACCGCGGAGTGGCCGAAGTTGGGACGTTCGGTGAGCCGAAACCCGGGGCTAGCGAGCCGGAGGGCATCGTGGTTGTGGTAACAGATGAACGGCAGGCCCGCCGCCTGCATGCGGAGGGTCAGCTCCCACTCGCTCCGTTCCGAGGCTGTGATGTACATCCCGCGGCCGCGCAGCTCGGGCAGGACCTCTTCGTACGACTCGACGGTCAGCGGGTTGCCGATGGTGTCGAGGTTCTGCACGTTCCGCAGGCCGAGCAGCGGGGTTAGGTCGGTGACCAGGTTCCGGTTGATGTTGAACTGGATCAGCGGCAGGTCATCCATGCCGTCCAGCGACGTCAGCCCGCTGTCGTTGATCACCAGGCTGTCCAAGGACGTGAGCCGCGAGATCGCCTTAATGTCGACGGCGTCGCAACCGAGCAGGTGGAGCATCGTAAGCCTGGCGCATCTTTCGATGCCGGTCAGGTCACGCGCATGCTGGATCACCAGCTCGTGGATCTTTCACCACTCGGCGTCCTCGATCGGCAGACCGTACCCGGCTGCGGACTCCAGCGCCTCCACAATGGCGGGGTCGAAGGTCTGGCTCATGATGCCTCCGTCTCGCTATTTGACCTGGTTCCGCTGAGTCTCTCGCTGGGCTTCGGCCAGGGTTTTGTGGACGACGCCGACGGAGACTTTGACTTCGGCGGCGATGGTGCGGATATTCTCCGCGCTGGCAGCGGGGCAGGATCGCGGCGCGTTTGTCGTCGTCGACCACGGGTCGGCGGGCCGCCGACCCGGCCGCGGCGGCCAGCGGCGTCCAGGCCGTTCTTGGATCTTGCAGGACGGTCGAGCATCTGGCGTAGCCGATCAGTTCTCCCACCCCGGGGAGCGTACCGTTTGGCCTCCCATCACCGGACACTTTCGCGGACTACCTATATAAGGCAGCATTCCCACAGGTCGCGCTCTCGCGAAACGGCGGCTTCAACTGTCTCGTTGAGGGGTCTCCAAAACGGACAGCGTTCAGAGGCGATTTCTCCGAGGCTACTGGGACCCCTTTGTTGTCGGTGCGGAGCAGGTGGATCTCAGACTGCGATCTACCCGATACGGGTCCGGGTCGATCAGGTCGGATGGCGTATTCGTCAGGTCGAACAAGTGCAGGCCCTGTTTACTGGTCACGGCCAGAGTCCGCCCATTCGGCAGCCAGCAGCAGTCCATCGGGTTCCTGCTGTCATTCGGGTCCGCGTAGAACCGGACCGTTGTCTCGATCTCGCCGCTGGCGGTAGCCCAGATACGTACTGTGTGGTCACCGACCGAGGCCAGGCGAGTGCCGTCGGGTGACTCGATCCGGACACA
>NZ_JABVEB010000254.1 GCF_014323665.1 Actinomadura sp. HBU206391
GCTTCTCACGGTCACCGCCACGGCTTGGTCCGTTTGTGAGAGCAGGTCGCTATTCGGGGTCCGCCGCTCGGTACCGGGTCAGGGAGCTGTCCACCGAACTTACCGGTGTCGGCGTCGGGTCTTCGGGAGATGCCCCATGGCGGACCGGCCGGGTCTCACCCCCGATCGAGGGTGAATATCAGTGCGGCAGCACAGAGGATGAGCATGCCGGTGGCGTTGAGGAAGAGGTTGCGGCCGAAGTCACGGGCGCGGATGTGCATGGTAATGGCGATCAGGAAGTAGACCACCAGTGCGGCGGTGGTCAGAACTGCGAGCGGCGGTGCCCAGATGCCGACGACGAGGCCCGCCGCCGCGGCGGTCTTCAGTACCGGCAGCAGCCGCCAGTAGCGGCGGGGGAACCCGACGTCCTGCAGGCAGGCGCGGATGAACCCGACGGGTTTCAGGCACATCGCGGCGTCGCCGAACTGGATGACGGCCAGGCCGGCGAGCGGCCACCAGGGCTGGATCACGACGGGTACCTCGTCTCGTTGCAGTGGGTTCCGCTGTCAGTGATGGGGACGGAAGCGCACTGTGTTTTGTGACATCACCGCTGCGTCGGGGAGGTCAGTGGCCGGGGACGACCAGGTGGGCGCAGTCCTGGAGACGGGCGGCGGCCAGATAATGGTCCTCGGCTAAGACCGTGCCTCATTTGGCGAGTAGGCGGCAGCAGATGAGGGCGGCGGCGAGGGCGACGAAGGAGCCGAAGTGGTCGGATCGGCGTTCGTAGCGGCGATGTAATCGGCGGGTGCCGGTCAGCCAGGAGGAAGGTCCGTTCCACCACCCAGCGGTGCCGGCCGAGTCGCTGGCTGGACTCGCCATGTAAGTACTCGTGGAAGACTCCGCCGAGCCGGTCTCGTCGGCGTATGTTCAGGTCGATGATTCGTCCGAGGTCCGTGATCGGGTCCGGGACACCAAACTCGTACACCACTTCCATGGACGCAACCCGCCCATGACGCGGTCCCGCGCAACTGCGAGGAGGAGATCAGGGCATGAGCCCGCCTCACCGGAGAAGCACCCAACCTGGCGATACACCTGAACTCGAACCAGACAGCAAACGGGGGGTCAAACCCTCATCAAGGGAACAACGGGGGCCGCGCACGCTTACCTTTGTGCTGACCGTTCGACACAAACACGCGCGAAGGAGCCCGTCGGGTGACCAGCACTCTGACCTTGCAAGCACTGCGGCGGCTGAGGACCACCCCTGGCGGGCAGCTCGACTGCCGGATCAGCTTCTCCGACGGACCGGGAACTTCGCGGCCGGTCGCTTATGTGGAACGCGAGGTGCTGCCCAACGGCATATCCGCCTACCTCGCGGCCCGGAAGAGCGGAGCCCGCTCCTTCGTCCTGTGGGCGGACGAGCATCGCCAGGCGCGGGTCGCCACCCTGGTCACCGTCTCCACGGGCAGTGGGCGGGCACAGTTCAAGGTGCTCGGCTCGCACGGCGAACCGCTCGGTATGTTCACGCGCGACAAGGCGTTCAGCCAGGGACTGCGCACACGCTGGACGGTGAGCCGCGCCGACAGCCTCGACGCGGTGGGATACAAGGGCCGGCTGTTCTGGTGGTGCGTGTGGTGGCTCTGCTCGCCCCTGCTGCCGCTCATCCTCGTGGCCGCCCTGTTCGGCGGCGGCGGCGACTTCCCGCGCGGCCCACGCCGCATCAAGTGGCGCTCCGGCGGACAGGTCCCGCTTGAGTTCAAGTCGTCCGGGGACACGGTACGTCTGTACGCACCGGAGCTGGACTGGCGGCTCGGAGCCGCCCTCGTGGCCCTGATCCCCTCCTTCGACAGCTGGATCGGCGACCCCTGGGACAGCAGGAAGGACTGACGGGCAGGCGGCGCGCCCGTGATGCGGCGGGAGGCGCGGACGGTGGGTTCGTAGCGCGGAGGCCGCGTGAGCAGGATCTCGGCGAAGGGCTGCCCTGCGGTACGGGGCCCACGCGGGCTGGTACAAATGCGGCATGAGCGAACTCGCTGGCTATCCCCCACAGCCGAACGTGCGGCCGAGCCGGCGGGTCTACAGTCAGAGGTACCGTGTGTGGGCCCACGTGCTCCTGTGGACGCCGATCGCGATCACGGTGGTCGGTGTCATCCTCGGCCTGGGGCTGTTCGCGGCCGCTGATGCCGACCCGACGCACAGTTCGTCCGCGCTCGGCTATCTCGGCCTCGTCGTGTGGGGCGGCCTCGCGGTCCTGTCACCGGTCCTGCTCGGGTCGTTCATTGCCGGGCTGGTCATGCTGATCCGCGCGCGCAGCTGAGGTCGCGGCGGGACGCGGCCCGCCTCGACATGCTCCAGGCTGGCCGCCTGGACGATGTCGTGGCCACGCCGGCGGTCGACGGTCACCGTCTCGGCGGAAATACTGGATCATCCACCGCCCCCGCACGCGAGAACGCGACTTCATGCTCCCCCGCCGAACTCCCACCTGCCGCTGGTGCACCAACAAAGGCAACCTCGGCAAGGGCACCAAATAAGACCCCGGTTCGCCAAGGTCCATCCCGTGATCCCTATGCTCGCCAGGTACCGGGACCATGGACGTGCTGTTGCCCAGTCTCTGATTCCTAGCGTCGCCCCTTAGCAAACCGGGCATTCTACGGACGGGCGTTTTCTTCAGTTCGAGCAGGCATCAGCCCGGCCGCGGAGATGAGGTTCTTATACCCGGCCAGCCGGGCACATCGGGGTGCTGGCTGCACTCGCCGACCGCGCCGCAAAAGTTCACCAGCACCCACCTGCGTTTGATCGGTGCTGCCGCGCGCCTTGGGGTCAGACGCGTGGGTGGCGTGCTGGCACGCTGCCCATGGCCAGGACCGCGGCGAGGGCTGCCGCAATGGTGAGGGCGGTGAACACGTGGGGGTAGCCGCCAAGGGCAGCGGCGAGTGCGGCGCCCGCCCAAGGCGCCAGGGCGCTGGCGACGGTGACAGGCGCAGCCAGGATGCCCGACAGCGCGCCGTAGGTGGCGGTGCCCCACCGGTCGGAGATGGCGGTGGCCTGCAACAGGGTGGCGATTCCCCGGGCGGTACCCGCCAGGACGGCGACGGCGATGAGGAGCGCGACCGGGCCAGGAAGGACGGCGAGGGCAGCGGTGGTGACCGTCGAGAGCGCCAGGATCCAGACGGTGCGGGCGCGGACTGTGGTGCGACGAACCAGCGTGCTGTAGCCGAGGCGGCCGGCGACCTGGCCCAACCCGCCCAGTCCGAGGGCCCAAGCGGCGGTGGTGGCGCTGGCGCCGCGCTCGATGAGCAGCGGGATGAGGTTGGTCAGCACCGCGAACATCGCAAACGCCGATAACGTCAGCGCTGCCATCAGCAGGATGAACGGGCGACTGCGCACCACGTCCTTCACCGCCCCACCGGCACCTTGAACGCGGTTCTCGTGGCGGACCGCGGGCCAGGGACGGCGCAGCGCGAAGACATGCAGCGGGATGGTGACCACCGCTAGTACGACGGCGAGGACCAGGTAGACGCCGCGCCAGGACAGGTGGTTGGCGAGGGCGTTGGTGAGCGGGGCGAAGACGGTGCTGGCGAGCCCGGCGACGAGGGTGAGGCTGGTCAGGGCGGTGACGTGGCGTGGCCCGAAGTAGCGGGTAAGGGCGGCGAACGCGGGTTGGTAGAGCACGGCTGCCATGCGGTGCCGGCCAGTAGCCATGCCGCCGTGAACCTGTCGGGTGCGGGTACTCGATTTCGGTTACTGACCTGGCCTTTTCTGTCCGTCTACGCCGCGCGTCTGTACTCGTTGATCAAGCCGCCGAGGACTTCCTCGCGCCTGAGCTGGGCCTTGTCGAGTCGGTGGGAGCTGCCTTTGAGGTCGGTTGTGGTGGTCGCCGGTCTCGTGCCCGATGAGGGCGATGCTGGTTGTAGTGCCGTTCGTACTCGGCGAGTACGCGACGCAGGTGGCGTTCGCTGTAGATGAGGAGCCGGTCGGTGCATTCGCGCCGTACGGTCCCGATCCAGCGTTCGGCGATCGCGTTCGCCCGCGGGGCCAGGACCGGCGTCTTGATAATCTGCGCACCGAGCGAGATGAACACTTCATCGAAGACACTCGTGTACTTGGCGTCGCGGTCGCGGATGAGGAATCTGATGTGCTCGGCCCGCTCCCCCAGGTCCATGAACAGGTTCCGGGCCTGCTGGGCAACCCAGGTTCCCGTCGGGTTGGTCGTGACACCCATGACGTGGACGGCCCGGGTGGCGTGCTCGACGAAGAACAGCACATCGATCCGCTTCCCGAACACCGCGTCGACATGGAACAGGTCACAGGCGAGGGTCCCCTCGGCTTGGGCCTTCAGGAACTGGGCCCAGCTCGGCCCACTGCGCCGGGGTGCGGGATCCAGTCCCGCACCTTTGAGGATGTCCCGCACCGTGCTGGGCGGCACCCGGATGCCGACGCCGGCAAGCTCGCCGCTGATCCGCTGATAGCCCCAAGTCGGGTTCTCTCGCGCCAGCCGCAGCACCGCTACCCAGATGTCCCTCCTGGTGGAGGGGCGGCCTTGACGTTTCCGCCTGTAGGTCCATCTGCGGGCGATCAAATCCCGGTGCCAACGCAGGATCGTCGACGGCGTCACGATGAACATCTCCCACGAAGAAGAAGACAACAGCCGCGACAGCGCCGCCAGCACGACACGGTCTGCATCATTGAGATCAGGACGGTGCACCTGACGACGTAGGACAGCGACCTGATGCCGGAGCGCGAGGATCTCCAGTTCCTTGCTCCGGTCACCACGCACCAACAGGAGCAGAAGCCGAAGGACATGGCCGAGGACGAGGTAGAGGAAGGACCAGAACACAACCAGCCAGGATGACCGCTACCTCACCGTGCTCGAGCCATCAACCTGCAGATCCGCAGCACTCACCCAGTTTCCGCACCCCATAAGGTACTGGCCATGATCCTTGATGACGTCGGCATGACTAATGAACAGATCCTCGCTCTCAGCGACGACGTGCTCCTAGCCGCGACGGTCGAGTTCCTCCACCGGTACGGCCCGACACGTCCCAGCATCCAGGAACTCAGCACACGGACAGTCAGGGACGTCCTCGAGGGGTCAACCAGCGATTCCGCCATCCCCTGACCACGGACAACAAACCGCTCCCGGGTGTCCATCATCGCTAGTGCGTGCTCACCGGTCCAGGCGGCCGTTTGCTCCGGCCTGTTTGACCAGGCGCCCCCAGCGCTCTCGCCGCCCGAACCGCTCGGCGATCGCCTTACCGGAAGGCAGATCCCCGGCGGGTGTGCGGTTGGCGACGGCCCATTGCCAGGCCTGGCGTTGCAGCCCGGACGGTGGACGGCTGTGCGGTGAATGATCCCGGTGCCCGCCTTCGACACCGCCCGCAGGAACGACGTCTGTGCCTTGTATGAAGTGCTCACTGCTGTCGATCTGAACCTCGTATGAAGGCATTGGCCGATCGGTCAGAGTCGTATGGGCGTCGTCTGAAGCAGCATCGTCGGTGGCCAAATCCGTAGGAGGCACATCTGAGGGAGCGGTCTTCTCCGCTCCCTCCTCATATGAGGGCTCGTATGAGGCCTCGTTGGCGGCCACCGGCTCCGACCTCGGCCGGGCGGTGGTCTCCAACGCGACCACCCAGATCCTGCTTCGCCAAGCACCCCAAGCCCTTGACCAGATCACCGAGGCCTTCGCCCTCACCGATGGCGAACGCCATCTGCTCACCTCGGCACGCCGCGGCCAGGGACTCCTGGTCGCCAGCACCGACCGGGTCGCCTTCGACGTCGTTTCCAGCCAGACCGAGCACACCCTCGCATCGACGGACCCGAAGTTCCTGGCATCTCCGGCGGCCGATGAGGCGAACGCCGGGGTGGATGCACCGTTCATGGGCGAATCCACCATCGCCTCCCGCGAGGTCGCCTCCTCCGGCTTCGGTCCGACCGGCGACCTCGATGCCGAGGAGGGGGACCTGTGATCTGTTCGCGTGTCTCCCGGTTCCCGCACCTTGGCCATCAGCCTCGTTCTTCCCCGTCGCCGCCGGAGAAGCCTTCCCCTACGCCACGTGCCGCCCCGGGCGATTCGCCGCTCGGGCAGTTCCTGACTTGTTCATGGTGTCTCCTTTCACAGGCCTGCCTCGGAGGACGGCTTGCCTGACCTTGTCTGAACTGATGACGAGCGAGCGAAAGGCGAATCGACGGCCTCCCTGGACGTCTGGCCCGCGAGTGTGCGGAGCGGGGTGTGGGCCCCGGGCACAGGCAGCTCGTGCCCGTCCGGCTCGGCGGTGCCGCCCGGGAGGCGACGCCGCCGATCTGGTGAGAGGGTCGCGCTGAGTGCGCCGACGATGGATGCGGCGCCCGCGAGCGCCAGCGCCGCCTGGAATCCGCTGATCGCCGAGCTCGGCGTGGCGTAGCTGCCGTAGACGGTGAAGATGACGCTGAGGAACACCACGCCGAACACGGCACCGACCTCCCGTACCGCGGCGTTGGCGCCCGAGGCGACGCCGATGTCCTTCGGCGGGACTGAGCCGAAAACCGAGTTGATCACCGTGGGGATCGACATGGTGATGCCGACGCCACCCAGGATCAGCGGTGGGATCAGCGTGCTGTAGGCCACGTCGGTTGCGGCGACCGCTGCGATCCAGATGAGCGCCGCACCCTGCAGGAGCAGACCATTGGTCATGAACGGCCGGTTGCCGAACCTGTCGGACAGCCGTCCGACGATCGGCGCCACCAGCAGGGGCATCAGGGTCCACGGGAGCAGGTGCAGGCCGGCGTCCATGGGGCTGTCGCCCAGCCCGATCTGGAACAGTTGCGACAGGATGAACAGCGATCCGATCAGTGCGAAGTGCTGAAAGAACGCCACCACGTTGGCGATGGTGAACGCCCGGTTGCGGAAGTAGGACAGCGGCATCATCGGCTGCGGCGCCCGGTGTTCCCAGGCCAGGAACGCCGCCAGGAGCAGCGGGCTGGCCACCAGCGTGCCGAGCACTTCAGCGCTCGCCCACCCGGCCGCGGGCGCCCGTACCAGACCCCAGACCAGGCCGAACAGGCCCAATGAGGCCAGCGCGAGGCCGATCAGGTCGAGTTTGGGCCGGGGACCGTGGCTTTCCCGCAGCAGCAGGGCGGTGAGGATCGCCGCTGCTAGGCCGAACGGCACGTTCAGCCAGAAGATCCAAGGCCAGGACAGGCCCTCGGTGATGAGGCCGCCGACGACCGGCCCGGCGGCGACCGCGACGCCGGACACGCTGCCCCAGATGCCCATCGCCATGCCGCGCCGCTCCGGCGGGAAGGCATCGGTCAGCAGGGTCAGGCTCACCGGCGTGGACAACGCGGCCCCGACGCCGAGCAGCACCCTGCCGATAACCAGAATCTCGATGGTCGTCGCCGACGCGGCCACGACGGAGG
>NZ_JABVEB010000255.1 GCF_014323665.1 Actinomadura sp. HBU206391
TGGGTGGCCGAAGCGTGTTCGGCGCTCTGGACCGGCATGCTCAGGTCGTGGAGACGGTCGTTCAGTGGGTCCGCACCTCCTGGGCCAAGCGGTCGCGTGGTGGCGCCGAGGCCGCGCGCCGAAACGCCGTCCCCGTCGCGTTCCTCCTGCCGGCCTTCGAACCGCCGTTCGTGCACGAGATCGCGATGGACGAGCCGACGGCTTCCGGGCCAGGTTCTCAGTGCGCGACGGACTGCCCGACCCACACTCCGACGTGCTGCTGAGCGAGGTCGACGGTCGGCTGCGGGTGCACGCCGTGCCGGCGCCGGGCGGCAATCCCAGCCGATGGCGACGTCCGCCCACGGTCCGGCTGGCCCATGGGGAATGGCTGCGATGGCGGATCAACTACCGGTTCTCCAACTCCTGCGACGGTGACTGGACCTACCGGCAGGACACGCTCAACATCGTGTACGGCCGGCCCCGGCCGACCTCTTCCTCGGCACCCCCGTACATCTCGTCGACGAACTCGCCCACCTGCGCTGAACGGCACGCGAGCACCGAGGGCCCGAGGTGACGCTGCGGGCTACCCTGCGGACATGTCGATGCGCCCCGGGCCAATAGTTCTATGCGCGGTGGGAATGACGTTCCTCCTCACGACCGCGACATATGTAGTCGTGACCGGTTTCCTTTATGGGTGCACGCGAGCGGATGAGAAGCTTGCCGACAACCTGGATCGGCTGGAGATACTGGACAGCCGCCCCAACGGAGCCATCCGCGCTGACGGCCATTACTCAGGATGCGATGACGATGACCGATTCGCTTATGCGGGCCAGGAGTATCGATGGACCGGCGCGCGCGATGACGTGGTGGCGTTCTATCGGCAAGCGGTCGAGCAGGACGGCTGGCGGCTTGAACAGGTCGATCCTCCGGTACTCTCACAGCGTGGGAGCGAAGGTCCTCCACCCCTCACGCAGGGTGAACATGCACATCGCCAGCCTCCCCCACCGGTCGGACCCGTCGCCGCGAGATCACCTCTCTGCGTCACCAAGTCAATTGCCGACACGACCGGATATCTCTCGCTGTCATTCCTGGGTGATCTCGCCAAAGGCGAAGGTAATCATTATTCGATCGAGATCACCGCGAGTCACGACGGCGAAGGCGGGTGCTAGCGGCCTGCACCTGGAAGGACGGTCGGCCCTGGCGTGGACAGCGTGGAGGACTCTGAGCTCTGGCCTCAGGTTCCGTCCGCTGTTCCGGAACGGCATGCTGTTCCAGTGACGATGCCCGAGAACCAGGAGAGAGCTCGAGTGGGGTTTCCGCTCGATCCGCCCGACGAGGACGGCTGGCCTCCGGCGTCGAGCGAGTGGCTTTGGGTGCTCCGCCTTATCGCCGACGTGGCAAAGATCGACAATATTCCCTTCTTCGTGCGGAATCTCGCACTCGGTGATCTCCTCCAGACCTCGGTCGACGGAGACGGCCGGTTGCGACCTGAGGAACGACTGAAGTGGTCAGGACACTGCACGATCCGGGTGACCCCCTTCGCGGAAGGCGCCCCTTGGAGGCGACTGTCAGGCGGTGCTGGAGGACGACCTGTACACGGGCCTCCTGATGCGTCAGCGCCCGATCGCGGACGGTGACGCAACTCTCATGGTGATCGTGTCACGGCGGGAAGCCGCGCACGGCGGGGACGGTTGCACGTGACATGGAGGGTATGGACGGCATGGACACCCGCCACGAGACCGAGGTCGTGGTGATCGGTGCCGGGCAGGCGGGGCTGTCCAGCGCTTACCATCTGCGCCGCAGCGGGTTCGCGTCGTGGTCCGGCTACGTGGTGCTGGACGCGGCCGACGCCCCCGGCGGAGCTTGGACTCACCGGCCGCCCACGCTGACCATGGACAAGGTGCACGGCATCTTCGATCTCCCCGGCGCCCGTTTCGGGCCCGACGGGATCGACGGGTCGCTTCCCGCCGCACAGGTCGTGCCCGAGTACTTCGCCGAGTACGAGCGGCGGCTCGAGTTGCCCGTGCACCGGCCGGTCAAGGTCCTGTCGGTACGCCCCGCGCCGAGCGACCGGCTGCTGGTCTCGACCACGGTCGGGCGGTGGGCGGCGCGGGCGGTCGTCAACGCCACCGGAACGTGGACCCGCCCGTACTGGCCCTACTACCCGGGCGCCGAGGCGTTTCGCGGCCGACAACTGCACTCGGCGGGGTACCGCGGGCCCGCAGAGTTCGTCGGCCGGCACGTGGTCGTGGTGGGCGGCGGCACCTCGGCGATCCAGGTGCTCTCGGAGGCCGCCGACGTGGCCGCCTCGACCCTGTGGGTCACCCGCCGGCCGCCGGAGTTCCACGACCACGAGTTCACCCCCGACGTGGGGCGCGCGGCGGTCGCCAGGGTCGAGGAGCGCGTACGCGCCGGGCTGCCTCCGCAGAGCGTCGTCGGCGCCACCGGCCTCGGCTACACCCCCGTCGTCCTCGACGCCCTGGCCAAGGGAGCGCTGCACCGGCTGCCGATGTTCGACCGGCTGACCGCGGACGGAGTGGTGTGGAACGACGGGCGCTCCGAGCGCGCCGACGTCATCGTGTGGGCCACGGGCTTTCGTGCCGCGCTGGAGCACCTCGCGCCGCTCGGCCTGCGCGAGCGCGGCGGTGGCATCCGGATGGACGGCACCCGCGTCGTCGCCGAGCCCCGGCTGCACCTCGTCGGCTACGGGCCGTCGGCGAGCACGGTCGGCGCCAACCGCGCCGGCCGATCGGCCGTACGGGAGATCCGGCGGCTGCTGGACGGCTCGCGGGCGTCCTCAGCGGCCTGACCGCGCGGCCGGAACGCGGCCGGCCCCGCCGGATGACGGGGCCGGTCCTCGCCGTCGCGGGATCGCGTCAGACGATCAGGTCGTCTTGTCGGGACGGTCGGTCACCCGGATCGCGTTGACCAGCGGCTTGCCGTACCCGCTGTGCGCCACGAACCGCACGTTGAGCTGGCCGTCGGCCACGGTGACCTGGTAGGTGCGCTTGAGGGCGGTGAAGTTGCCGGCCTCCAGTGCGATGTCCAGCGAGGGCAGCACCTCGGCGCCCTCGATGAGCACATCGAAGATCCGCTTGTTGGGCTTGGTGTTGCCGAGCTCGGCGAAGTTCAGCTCCACCGTGTAGACACCGTTCGGCACGTTGTCGTAGCGGTACTCGTACATGCCCTCCCGTGCGGTCTGGTACAGCGCGGGGTCGCTCGTGCCGGCGATCGCCCTGCTGGTCGACCTGGTGCTGGACGACCCCTGGTAGCCGGCGGATCCGGCCCGGTAGGCCTGGTCGGGCGACCAGGTGTCGCCCAGGGTGTCGACCCGGCCCTTGCCGGCCCCGTTGTCGAGTGCGGTCTGGTAGCGGGGCACGACCACCTTGACCGGCACGGTCAGCACCGCCGCCCGGCCGCTGGACGATCGCACCAGGAGGTTGGCGTCGAGCACGGTGCCCGGCGCGACGCCCGCAGTGTTCAGCGACACGTGCACAGTGGTCTTGGCCCCGGGCGCGAGCGTTCCGCTGGGCGGGGCGGCGGACAGCCACGTGACGTCCCCGGCGGTCGACCCGGTCGCCTCCTCGATGGTGAAGCCGGCGGCGAGCCCGCCGGTGTTGGACAGTTCGAAGGATCGGGAACGGGACTGGCCGGCCGGGATCACGACTTCGAGACCGGCGCCGGACGAGGTGATCCGGCCGGTGCGCAGGGCCGCCGTGGGCTCGGTGACGTCGCCGGCCGTGACCGTGACCGTGCGGGTGGCCGTCTCGTAGTTCGGCGCCGTGACCTCGAGGTCGTAGGCGCCGGTGGGAACCTGAACGACGTAGGCGCCGTCGGCGCCGGTCGTCGCGGTGGCGACGGGCTGCCCGGCCGAGCTCAGCTTCGCCGTCGCGCCTTCGACCGGCCTGCCGTCGTTGGCATCGGTGACCTTGCCGTGTACGACGCCGGACCTGGTGGTACGGAAGGCGATGCCGGTGCCGTCGGTCACCGCCGGGCTGTTGACGGAGTACTGGAAGGCGTCGGTGCCCGCGGCGTTCTCCAGCCCGATCGTCGCCTCGGCGCCCGCCTCCAGGCCGGTGCCCGCGACGTCCTTGTAGCGGTAGCCGACGCGGCCGTCCTCACTGATGAGCGCGGAGAACGACAGGCGCTGGGCGCGGTCGCTGTAGTGGGCCACGTTCCGCCACTCCACCACGAACGACCGGTGTGGCGCGGTGCCGGTGACACCGGTGTAGACACCCGAGGCGGAGTCGTGGAACAGGTCGTCCCAGAACGGATAGAGCGCCGCGTTCGGAGCCTCGGCGGCGGGGATCGGCCCGTTGGCCCGCGCCGTCGCCGGCCCGGTGAAGCTCACCAGGCCGTTGGTGCCCACGGTCGCCGTACGGTACGTCGCGCCGTAGAGCACGACGGGGAACGGCAGGGTGATCTGCTGTTCGTTGTCGTCCCCGGTGAGCGCCAGCTTGTCGGTGCCCTCGGCATAGGTCCCGGCGGCCGAGCACGCGTAGCCGTACTGGTCGAGCCGGTCCGGCAGCGTGATGTCGGCCGTCGCGTCTCCCGACACGGTGACGTGGGTGGTGACCGGATCGGCGCAGCGGGCCGGGGAGGTGACGCGCAGGTCGTACTCCCCGTGGGGCAGGGTCACCCGGTAGCGTCCGTCGGCGTCCGTCGTGGCGGTGACCGGTGTGCCCGGGAACTCGACGGTCGCGCCGGCCAGTGGCCCCGCCGACGTGCGCACCGTGCCCGAGATCGTGCCCGACGGCGCGACGTCGATGGCGAAGTCACGCGTCGCGGTCTGGTTCTCGGTGATGGTGACGGTCCCGGTGGCCTTGACGTAGCCGTACTTGCCGACGGTGATCGTGTAGTCGCCGACCATGAGCGTCGGCAGGGTGTAGGCGCCGTCCGCGCCGGTGTCGACCGTGCGGTCGAGCGGGCCGTCGACGCTCACCGTCGCGCCCTCGAGCGGCGCACCACCTGAGGTGACGTGACCGGTCAGCCCGCCGAGCGCTCCTCTCGGGGACGCGCTGACCGCGGCGAAGGCGTCCAGCCGGCCCTCGCCGAACACGTTGTTGTCTGCGGCGGTGCCGCCGCAGGTGGTGGCGTCGACGTCCACCGCGATGTGGTCAAGCAGCCGCCTGGTCTCGTCGATGTCGCCCTGGAGGGTGGGCGCGGCCGACCACATCAGGGCGACCGTGGCGGAGGTGTGCGGTGAGGCCATCGACGTACCGGAGAAGACGTCGTATCCGCCCGGGATGCTGGAACGGACGTCCTCGCCCGGCGCGGCGATGTTGGGCTTGAGCTCGCCCTCCTCGCCGGGGCCGCGGGAGGAGAAGTCGGAGATGACGTTGTCCACGTTGAAGGAGCCGGAGCTGTAGCCGGCCGTGTAGTTGCCCGGCGAGCCGCTCGTGTCGCAGTCCGGGCCTTCGTTGCCGCCCGCCAAGGCCGGGAAGATGCCCGCGGCGATCCAGGCGTCGACGGTCTCCTTGTACCAGGGATCGAACCCGGGGTCTCCGCCCCAGGAGTTGTTCACGATGTCCGGCGCGAGGTCGGCACGAGCGTTCTCGCCGTTGAGGTCGGTCGGCGCGATGATCCACTCACCGGAGCGCAGCAGCGACTCCTGGGAGCAGCGGTCGGTCTCGCAGCCCTTGGCGGCGATCCACTTGGCGCCCGGCGCCACCCCGATCTTGTTGGCGCCGCCGTCGTCGCCGACCATGGTGCCCATCGTGTGGGTGCCGTGGTCGTTGTTGTCGCAGGGAGCGGCCTCGTCGCAGATCCCGGCGGGGTCGAACCAGTTGTAGTCGTGGGAGTAGGTTCCGTCGGCGTTCCGGCCGCGGTACTGGTCCCTGACCGCGGGATGGTCGAACTGCACCCCGCTGTCGATGTTCGCGACGACGATCCCCTCGCCGCGGACGCCGAGCTCGTCCCACACCCGCGGGGCGTTGACCCGGTCGACGTTCCACTCGACCGCGTCGACCTTGGCCTCGGTGCGGCCGGCCACGGGCTCGGGCAGCGGGATCGCCTCGTCGGCGTCGATGCGGGCCACCTCGGGCCGGGCCGCGACCGTCTCCAGGAGCTTCTTGTCCCCGGTGACCTGGAGGGCGTTGACGATCCAGAAGGATTCGTAGTCGGCCTCCATACCGTCGAGCAGGCGCCGCAGACCGGCCTGCGTGGTGGTGGCGTGCCTGGTCTTGGCCTCGTACACCGCGCGGCCCTTCGCGGCCTTGGTCGTGGCCCGGGCGGCCGTGTCGAGCCCCGCCGCGCTCTTGAGATAGACCCAGAACGTGGTCTTGCCGTCGTCGGCCAGTTCGCCGAGGACCTTGGTGTCCGCCTTGGCCGCAACGGCCTGCCCGGACGGCTGCGGTGACGGATCTGCCTGCGCGGCGCCGGCGCCGAGGATCAGCGCCCCCGCCGTCATCAACGCGGCGAAGGGCATGCGCCATCGCCGTGGGTGTCCTGCCACAACAGCTCCCTCTCAGTGGTGGTGGGGGTCACCCACCCGCGGGTCGAGGACACGTGCGCACGCGTCGAGGCGGCCCCGGGTCCGCGCCGGCGGCGGGGTGAAGGAGGGACGGCGCGAGTTCCCAGGAACCTCGATCAGGATCGTGATCGAGGAACCGGGACAGGACAAGAGCCGAGGGGGTGCGATCTGCCCTGTGTGGGCGGGCCACAGGTGGCCAGTCAGGTTTCGTCAACTGTTCTGGTTATGTACGCCGGCCGAGCGGGCACCCCTGGCCAGCGCAATCCGCACATGTGCCATGACGGCGGCCTGATCGTTGTCAGTACTCGCCCATACGGGGTGACGCGGGTGAACGCGCGCCGGCCTCATGCCGGGCGGGAGGTGAACCGCCACTCCACCTCGAACCAGTAGGTGCCCTCGAGATCGTCGGACCGGTAACCGTGCCTGGCGGCGATCGCGGCGACGAGCCAGAGGCCCCGCCCGCCTTCGGCCCACAGATCCCCGTGCGGCCTGGGCGCCGGGGCCGCTCCGCCGCCGTCCACCACCTCGACCCGCACCCTCCGGCCGCCGGCGAACACCCGCACCGTCACCGTCCCTCCGTCGTCGCCCGAGGCGGTGTGCGCGATCGCGTTGGTGACCGCCTCACTGGTGAGGAGCTCGACATCCCGGACCGCGGGATGATCGTCACCGAGCAGCTCGCGTACGTCACCACGGATCCCGGCGACCTCCTCGGGGCGACCGGGAACGACCACCGAGCCGAGCAGGGTGAGGGCGAGCACGCTGCCGCGGCTTGGGTGGCGGCGCGGGCCGCACGCTCCGAACTCGGGGATCATCGCTTTCCTCTGGCCGGGCCAATGATGGATCGGGGTCCTGTCGTAGGGATCGGAGTGGATGGGAGGGGTCC
>NZ_JABVEB010000256.1 GCF_014323665.1 Actinomadura sp. HBU206391
CTTCTTGTCCTTCCACATCTTCAGGAAGTCCTGCTGGTCCTCTCCGGTGATCGGCGGTACGTCCCGTCCGGCGTCCTCGAACGCCTCGACGGCGGCGACCGAGGTGGCACCGGAGTCCATCCAGACCCCATCGATGCCGCCGTTGCGCTGGATCGCGTCGGCGACGATGGTCTTGGTCTTGGCCGGGTCTCCGTCGGTGAACTTCACGTCCACGACCTTCATGCCGGCCTTGTCGAGCGCGAGCTTTGCCGCCGACCACCGGTTCTCCAGGACGTCCACGCCCGGGGAGATCCGCAGCGCCAGGACCTTCCCACCCGGCTTCACCTTCTGGACCAGGAACTCAGCGGCGGTGGCGCCGTAGGCGTAGCCGCCGATCGGGTGGATGAAGGTGACCGGGCAGTCTGTGTTGACGCCCCGGTCAAACACGATCACTGGCACCTTGCCGCAGGCGGCGGTAACCGCCGGAGTGAGCGTGGCGGTGGTGTTGGGCGAGACGATCAACGCGTCACAGCCCTTGCCGGTCAGCTCCTGGATGTCGGAGATCTGCTTGTCATCCTTGCCTTGCCCGTCGAGGACGGTGAAGTCGGTGATCTCCTTGTGCTGCGACACCTCCGCCCGCATGTTCTTGAGGCCGACCTGCCGCCACGGGTTGAACACCCCGGCGTTCGAGAAGCACAGGTGGATGCCGCCGCTCTTCTTGTACTTGCCGGTCTGCACCATCTGCGGATCGAACATCTGCTCCCACGGACGGTCGGGCGGACCCTGCGGGGTCTTGTTCCGCAGCGCGAGCTGCTTGTCGTACTCGGCCTGTTCGAAGAATTTCGACTGCGCGTCGCCGGTCTGGGCGGCGCTGGTGGACGTACCCGGGGTGGCTCCCCCGGCGGGCGCGTCGCTGGAACACGAAGCCAGCGCCGACGCGACGGCGAGCGCACCGGCGGCCATCGCCGCGGCGGACAGGTTCCTTCGTCTCATGTCTCTCCTCGGGGGGTGGTTATGGGGATTGCGGACTTCGGGCGGCGGAGCCGGGACCAGTTGACGGCTCCGAGCGAGACTGCGGCGATGACGATCAGCCCCTGGACGGTGGACTCCAGCGCCCCCGAGACGCCACGTAGGTTGAGCAGCGTGAACAGTGCCTGCAGGGAGAATGCGCCGGCCATCGCGGCGGCCACCGAGCCGCTGCCGCCGCCGAGCGCGGCCCCGCCGAGGACCACGGCGGTGATGGCCTCGAACTCATAACCCCGTCCGGCCTGGGCGGAGATCCCGGAGAAGCCGCCGACCAGCACCGCGGCGATCGCCGCCGCCACGCCGGACAGTACGAACACGGTCGTGCGGACACGAGCGACGCGCACCCCGGCGAGCGCGGCGGCCCGCTCGCTGTCGCCGGTTGCCAGCAGCACACGGCCGAAGTCGGCGCGCATCACCAGCACGACCACGACACCGACAGCCAGGCAGATGATGACAGCCCAGGGCAGCGAGCCGACCACGTTCCCGCGGCCGAGCACCCGAAAATCCTCGGGCAAGCTGCCGTGCGGCGAGCCCTGGGTCCAGAAGAAGACCGCGCCTTCCAGGATCAGCATCATGCCGAGGGTGGTGATGAACGACGGCACCCGCAGCACAGTGACGATCAGTCCGCTGACCAGGCCGATCAGTGCTCCCCCGGCCAGCAGCAGGGCCACCACGGCGAGCCACGGCGCGCCGGGGAACTCGTTGAACGCCTCGGCCGCCACGACCACGCCGACGGTGACCAGCGAGCCCACCGACAGGTCGTAGCCACCCGACACGATCACCAGGTACTGACCGGCGGCCAGGATCACGAGCGGCGCCGACCGCTTGATGAAGGCCAGCAGCCGGTCCGGCTCGAAGAACCCGGGGTCGGTGACCGCGATCGCCGCCAGCAGCACCGCGAGCAGCACGTACACCGGTGCCCCGGCCCGCAGCGCCCGGCGCAGTCCCTCGCCCCGAGTACCCACCGTGAGTGTGGTCATGTGTTTGTCACCTGCCCTCCCGCCCACGGCGTGCGTAGAGCGCGACCGCCGCGATGATGACCGCGCCGCGGACCACGTTCTTGAAAAAGGGGTCAACGCCGAGCTGGTTGAACACGCTGTCCAGGACGGCGAGGATCAGGACCCCGCCGAGGGTGCCGGCGACCCCGCCGCGCCCACCGGCCAGAACCGTCCCGCCGAGCACCACGGCGGCGATCGACTCCAGGTCGTACCGTGCCTCGGTGCCCGCCCACGGGGCGCCCGCGCCGAGCCTGCTGACCAGCAGCAGCGCGGCGAGGCCGGCGCACAGCGAGCACAGGACATGCGCGGCGATCTTCACTCGATGGGTACGGACCCCCGACAGCCGGGCGATCTGCTCGTCTCCGCCGACCGCGTACATGTGGAAGCCCAGCCGGGTGCGGCGCAGCACCAGCCATAGCGCGGCGGCCGCTCCGGCCAGTACGAACGCCGACACCGGGACGGGGCCGATCCGGTCGTAGCCGAGACGCTGGAACGAGACCGGGACCTTTCCGGCCGGTCCCGTGTAGGTGTCCTCGATGTAGCCACGCAGAATGAACGCCACGCCGAGCGTCGCGATGAACGCGTTGACCTGGAGCTTGGTGATGACGATCCCATTGACCAAGCCCACCGCCGCCGCCAACCCGAGCACCGCGAGCACCGCGGGCAGCACGCCGCCGTCCCGGCCGTTCATGGTCTCGGCGGCGACCAGCGTGCAGATACTGATCAGGTACGCGACCGACAGGTCCAGCGAACCGGTGAGGATGACGATCGTCTGGCCGAGCGCCACCAGCCCGAGGACCACCGAATTGTGCAGGATGCCGACGACGTTGGTCAGCGTCAGGAAGTCGCCGCCCCGTGCTGCCACGATGATCCAGCCCAGCGCGGTCACCCCGACCAGCGCCAGGTACACCATCACGACGGGATCGGTGAACTTCGCAGCTTGGGACCGCCGCCGGTCGGCTGTCCGTACGGCCAGCTCAGTCATTGGCACTGCCTCCGGTGGCCAGTCGCATGACGTCCTCCTCGGAGGGACCGGCGGGGAGCTCACCGGCGATCGATCCCTCGCGCATGATCAGCACGCGGTCGCTCATCCCGATGAGCTCAGGCAGCTCGGACGAGATGATCAGAACCGCCATCCCGTCCCGAGCCAGCTCCCGTACCAGGTCGTGGATAGCGGCCTTGGCGCCCACGTCCACGCCGCGGGTCGGCTCGTCGAAGATCAGGACTTTGGGTCGCATGCCCAGCCACTTGGCGATCACGACCTTCTGCTGGTTGCCGCCCGACAGGTAACGGACCGGCTGGTCGTGCCGGCGGGCGGTCAGCCGAACGCGCTCCAGTACCTCGCCCACCGCGATGCCCTTACGCCGTGCAGCGCGGGCGGCGAGGAGGGTGTTGTCGCGAACGGACTGGCGCAGCGCCAGCCCCTCGGCCTTGCGGTCCTCGGTGACCAGCGCGATCCCGGCGTGGATCGCCTGGCGGGGTGCGGTGAGACGGATCGCCTTGCCGTCCACGCGCAGCTCCCCCACAGTGAACGGGCCCACGCCGAACAGCGCCCTGGCCAGCGAGGTACGACCCGAGCCCTGCAGCCCGGCCACCCCGACGACCTCTCCGGCGCGCAGCTCCAGGTCGATGCCGGACAGCTTGGTGTTGCCGCCGCCGGTGACCTTGAGCCGCGGCCGGCCGACGTCGCCGGGCGCCGCGCGATCCGGGTAATAGGCGCTCAGCTCACGGCCGACCATCGCCCGGACCACCTGGTCGATGTCGGTGTCCGCAGTCCGCAGCGCGGTGACCAGGCGGCCGTCCTTGAGCACGGTGATCCGCCGGGAGAGGTCGAAGACCTCGCGCAGCCGGTGCGAGACGTACAAGATGCCGAGGCCACGCTCAGCGAGCCGGCGGACCAGCGCGTACAGCAGCTCGACCTCGTGACCGGCAAGGGCCGCGGTCGGCTCATCCATGATCAGGATCCGAGCGTCGGTGGCCAGTGCTTTGACGATCTCGATTACCTGCTGTTGGGCGATCGAGAGGGTCCGCACCGGCGTGCGCGGGCCGAACGAGTCCTCCCCGAGTTCGCCGAGCAGCTGCGCGGTGCGCCCGTCCATCGCCGCCCGGTCGATGAGGCCGCGGCGGGTCGGCTCGCGGCCGAGGAAGACGTTCTCCGCGACCGTACGCTCAGGGAGGAGCGTGAGCTCCTGGTAAATGGTGCCGACGCCGGCGGCCTGCGCCCGAGCGGGATGCCCGAAGGTCACCGGGTGGCCGTCGATCTCGATGGTCCCGGCATCCGGGACATGCACCCCGGCCAGCACTTTCATCAGCGTGGACTTGCCGGCGCCGTTCTCGCCGACGACCGCGTGCACCTCGCCCGCCGCCAGCGCGAGGTCGACGTCGGCGAGTACAGGCACGCCGAAGAAGCTCTTGGAGATCCCGGTCATCGTCAGCAGGGCCATCACGAACCTCCGATCGGGGTCCAGCCGCTGCCGGCGGTGCTGTCCGCGGCGGCCAGAACCCGCTGAACCTGCGGCCCGTCGGTGAACGAGGGCTCGGGGGCGGTACCCACGGCGAGCATCACGCGGACGCCCCGGGCGCGGGCCGCGTCCGCCGCCGCTGCGATGGCCTCGGCGACGGTGTTGGCCAGCGGCTTCTCGTACAGCACATGCTTTCCCCCGGCCAACGCGGCCACTGCGGTCTTGGCGTGTGAGTCGCCGGGTGTGCAGAGGTCCACTAGGTGCACGTCGACCCGGCGGACCAGGTCTTTCCAGTCCGTCTCGGCCGCCGCCCAGCCGAGCCGGTCGGCGGCGCCCCGCACGTCCGGGCCGGTACGCCCGGCGAGCGCCGCAAGCACAGGCCGGTACGGAGTGTCGAAGAACGCGGCGACGTTGTGCCAGGCATGCGAGTGGACACGGCCATGAAGGAGTGTCCGACCATGCCGACGCCGATCCCCGCCTTACCCTTGATGAGGCCGACGACCTTTCTGCCCGTCGCGGTGTTCTCCATCGTCACCTGGGATTCCCTTCCCATCCGGCTCAGGTCGCTGGTCGGACGCGACGTGGTCGCTGCTGAGTTGGGCAGTGCCGGCACTGCCCACCCGTTGCTGAGTGCGCGATCGGCAGCTATCCGCCTTTTGGGCGATGTCTGCGGCAGAGGGCCTGAGGGCGGTCTCCGGTCGCTATGTCATGCCGTCCACACCCGCGCTTCACGTCTCGTTTGTCCTGTGAAGTTAGCTACTTCCGTGTGAGTTGACAAGAGTTTCAATCGAAGGGAGCGAAACTTTCTCTTGTCCTGGACAAAGCTCCGAATTGGGCGGATCGTGGGGATCCGGTCGTTCCCGTACGCCTCCTGCAGCCCTCGACAATCGGGACGGACACGATGGGCTGCGACCGCACCACCCGGAGCAGGGAATGGCGGGAGCACGCAGGGTTCTTGAACCGTGTCCGCTCGAATATTGGGTTCGGACCGTTTGACCTGCATGTTCAGGCGGCCCGCTGGTCGGGGGGAGTCTCACCCCCGGCTCCCACAGAATCCTTACGTGAGCCTCTCGGCTCATACGGCTCTTGTCATCCCGGCCACCAGCTGGATGGGATCCATCTCCAGTGCGCGAACATGCGGAGGTATCTTTTGGTGATCTCCCGCAGCTTGCGGTGGGCTTTGGTACTCCCTGTAGTCGTTTGTTCCTGCGGCCGATAGGCCGAGCCGTTGTCGCCGAGTACGCGTTGGGTGTTCACGCCGCGGGCGACGAACCAGGCGACGGCGTCGCGTAGCACCTCGATGGCGGTAATGGCCTTCACGTCGTCGCGTATCTCGACACCTCGTACCGCTCGGCCGCCCGAGCGACCGGCCAGCCGTCATCGACGATCAGACGCGCCGGCCGAAGACGCCCGCGAGGACTCAAAGCAGCATTAGCGTGGGACACGAAGGCCTCCAGTTGGCGGAGCGGTTCCTGGACAACTCCACTCCACAACCGGAGGCCTTCACCTATCACGCACATTCACACCGTGTCATCACGCAACCTGCCTGGGCAGTACAGCCGGCACATTATCCGCCCATGTTTGCTCGCTGTTAGCTCGGACGTCGGGGAACACCACGTCAGACGCCGGCAGGTTTCGACAGCAGATTTGGGTTGACCACGCAGAGATCGATACGAATCGGCACTGCGCTTCACCAGCCGACATCGGGCAACACCATGTCGAGCGGACTTCTAATCCGACGGTCGGGGGTTCGAATCCCTCCGGCCGCGCACCGTCTGACCTGGGCATTCTCAAAGATCACGAGGAGCCCTGGTCGCCGTTTTGAGGCGGTTTACGGACCGTGTTTACTCGATGTCAGCTCCCACGTCGCGATCTTGTCGCCGCCCGTGATCGTATACGCGCCCCTGATCGCAGCAGTCAGGTCGAACGGGATGGACCCGACCCGGGAATCCGGGCTGTCGCGACTGGTGCTCGGTGATTGTTGTAGTGCCGTGCGCACTCGGTCAGCACGGTGAGGGCGTGTCGTTCGCTGTAGATCAGCATCCGATCGGTGCACTCGGTCCGCACGGTCCGCACGGTCCTCTTCGCATAACAGTTGGCGTGCGAGCCGAGTTCGCCTTCGGCCATGGCATCGCGTCGGGCATGGGCAAGTGGAACTGCTCGTGTGTACCGCATCCAGCTAGTTACACGGAGGTTACAGGTCCTGGTGTTGCATCACCCGTAGCGCTTGCTCAGCGGCTGGCCGGGACGCGAGGAGATGATGCGATGAGTGCTCGAACTCCTGCCACGGCAGCGATCCTTCCGCCAGCGCCGGCCATGGCCGCCCCCGAGCCTGATGGTCGCGACCTTTCAAGTGTCCACGAGCTCGTCGGAGATCGGGTCCGTGTTCGTCAGCAGACCTTGTTTCAGCAGATTCAGGCGTTCATCGACCGTCGGCTCGACGATCCCTCCTTGACGCCGGAGATGATCGCTGATGCCCACCACATCTCTACCCGAACGCTCCAGCGGCTCTTCCAGGCCCACGGAAGCGCCGTCGCCAAATGGATCCGCTTCCAGCGGCTGGAGCGCTGTCGGCGTGACCTGGCCAACCCGCTCCTCAGCGAGCAATTGATTCAAGCCATCGCTGCCCGATGGGGATTTTCTACCCCCGCGCACTTCACTCGAGTGTTCCGCGCAACCTATGGGCTCAACCCCCAGGACTACCGGCGGGGTGTGTCAGGAGCGGGTGCCGCATCAATGCCATCAATTCACTGATCAATAAATCTGGCGAGCGTAATCCGAACACGCCGTGCGTGATGAACACTCGGCAGGGAAGATCGTCGCCGAGTGTCTGCGGTTGCGGCTGCACCGGCTA
>NZ_JABVEB010000257.1 GCF_014323665.1 Actinomadura sp. HBU206391
CCTCGGCGATCATCGCCCGGGCTCGTACGGCGCCGTGCCGTCGACGTGCAGATCGGCGCGGGCACGGGTGCCGTCCGCGGCGAAATGGGCCTCTTCGCAGCGGCTCCACCGATCCCAGCTCTCGGCGAGGTGCGGGCCGTCCCGCACCAGCGTCCGGTCGCGTCGCACGTCCTCGGGGGCGTCGATCCAGACCCGGCAGGCGGCCGGCGACCCTCGCCACGCCGCTCCGACGCCTTCGAGCAGCAGTACGGGGCCGGCCGGGATCTCCACCCGGTCGCCGTAGGAGCCGAGCCGCCAGTCGTAGCGCCGGTATCCGCCGGGGCGCCCGGCCGCCAGCGGGCGGAGGACCTCGGCGGCCAGCGGCGGCCACCACGCCAGCGGGTCGCCGTCCCACGGCACCGGGAAGTCGTCCGAGCGCACCACCGGCGCCTCGCCCAGCGACCGGGCCAGGATGCCGGCGAACGTCGACTTCCCCGCACCGCTCGGGCCGTCGATCGCCACCACCCGCACGGGCCCGCACGAGGGCGCCAGCGCCCGCACCCGCTGTGCGAGCGCCGAATATGTCGTGATCGCCCCTGTCATACCGGCATACTCCCAAAGGGGACGCGGTCGGCCGTCGCCGCCCGTGGCCTCCCGCCCCCTGACGTGATGGAGATCCACCTTGTCGGACCCGACCGCTGTCCGCCTCGACCAGGCACGGGCCCACGTGCTCCGCAAGCAGGGCTTGGCCGGGGCCGGGCGCAGTGGTGTGGCCGACGTCGTCACCGCCACCGCCGGGATCTACGGGACCGCGCCGACCTGCTATCTGTCCTGTGCGGCCAGGCTTGGAGACTTCCGCCTCGGCCACCTCGACGAGGAGCTGTACGTCAAGCGAGGCCTGGTCCGGCTTCGCTGCATGCGCGGCGGCATGAGCTACATCGAGCCGCTCGACCTGTTGCCCGCGCTCTTCGCGTGCACGGGCGAGGCGCCGGAGAAGACCGTCAAGCGCACCGCCAAATGGACCGGGCTGACCGAGGCCGAGATCCTCGCCTTCGCGGACCGGATCGAGGCGGCCATGGCGGGCAGGCCGCCCGTGACCGTACGGCAGATCCGGGAACTGCTCGCCGCGGATCTGCCCGGCGACGGGTCAGCGCTGCAGATGACGGTCGCGCTGCTCGGCAGGACCGGCCGGATCGTACGCTCCGAAGTGCGCGGCTCCTGGCGCAGCGACAACTACGCCTACGCGCTCTGGACCGACTGGCTCGGCACGCCGCTCGACCCGATCGAGCCGGCCGCCGCGCGGGTCGAACTCGCCCGCCGCTACCTGCGCGCCTTCGGACCGGCGACCGCGAACGACCTCAAGTGGTGGACCGGCTGGACCAAACGCGACACCGCCACCGCGCTCGCCGATCTCGGCGATGAGATCGTCGCGGTGTCGCTCGAAGGCGCCGACGCGTGGGCCACGGCCGACGAGCTGGACCGGCTCACCGGCACCGACGCCGACGAAGGCCGGGGAGTACGGCTCCTGCCGGTCTGGGACGCCTACTTCATGGGCTACGCGACCTCGCCGGCCGGCCGGGTCCGCCAGGTCGACGAGGCCGACTACACCCGGGTCTACGACAAGTCCGGCAACGGAACGTCCACGGTCATCGTGGACGGCATGGCGGCCGGTATCTGGGAGCTCGACCACGACAAGGGCACGGTCACGGTGGCGCCCTTCGGAGCCTCTCTGACGGAGCGCTGGGGTGATCTCGAGACCCAGGTCGCCCGGCTGGGCGAGGCGATCGGCACCGACCTGCGGGCGGTGCGGACCGCCACGCCCGGGCCCCTCGGTGACGGCCCCCGCAACACCTACCTGGCGCCGATCTCACTGCGCGCCGACCGACCCTGAGCATCGGCCGACCTGCGTGAACGACACTCCGGTGCGGCCGTCCGACGCGGGGGCACTCCGCCCGCCTGACATCGATTTGATGGAATGGGTTGATGACCGCCCGCGTCGACGCCCGCGCGCTGGTGGCCCGGGTACTGGACGCCGGGAGCTGGATCTCCTGGGACGACTCACCACAGACGCCGAGTTCCGGGCCGGGCGCCCCGGCCGGATCCTGCTACGAGCGGGACCTCGCCGCCGCGCGAAGGCGTACGGGCTATGACGAGGCGGTCGTCACCGGCGAGGGAACGCTGTGCGGCCGCAGGGTGGCCCTCGTCATGTGCGAGTCCTCGTTCCTGGGCGGATCCATCGGGACCGCCGCCGCCGAGCGGCTCGTCCGCGCGGCCGAGCGCGCCACCGGGCAGGGTCTGCCGCTGCTGGCGGCGCCCGCGTCCGGCGGTGTCCGCATGCAGGAGGGCACGACCGCGTTCGTGCAGCTGGCCCGGGTCGCGGCGGCGGTGACGCGGCACCGCGCGGCCGGGCTGCCCTTCCTGAGCTACCTGCGTCATCCCACGACCGGCGGTGTCCTCGCGTCGCTGGCGTCGCTCGGGCACTTCACGGTGGCCGAGCCCGGCGCGCTGATCGGTTTTCTCGGCCCCCGGGTGTACGAGGCGTTGTGCGGGGAGTCGTTCCCGCCGGGCGTGCAGACCGCGGAGAACCTCTACGCCCACGGGGTCATCGACGCGGTGGTGGCCGTGGAGGAGTTCGGCGCCGTCGCCGCCCGTGCTCTCGACGTGCTGTGCGCGCCGCGGCATGCGACGCAGCGGGGACGCCCCGGCGCTGCTCCGGCGGAATCGGGGCATCCCCGCTCCGTACCAACCGATGTGCCCGCCTGGGAGGCGATCGAACGTACTCGCCGCGATGACCGGCCGGGCGTGCGCGACGTACTGCGGGTGGGAGCTCGGGACGTCACGGTGTTGTCGGGCACCGGCGAGGGCGAGACCGAGCCGGGAGTGGTGCTGGCGCTGGCCCGGTTCGGCACCGCTCCCTGCGTCGTCGTGGGACAGGATCGCCATGGGCAGCGGATCCGCCCGCTCGGTCCGGCCGGGCTGCGGGTGGCGCGGCGTGGCATGCGGCTCGCCGCCGAACTGTGGCTGCCCGTCGTGACGGTCATCGACACTCCCGGCGCCGCGCTCTCGCCAGAGGCCGAGCAGCGCGGCCTGGCCGGCGAGATCGCCCGTTGCCTCGCCGACCTCATCGCAGTTCCGGCACCGACCGTGAGCGTCCTGCTCGGCGAGGGCGCCGGGGGAGCGGCCCTCGCGCTGCTGCCGGCGGACCGGGTTCTGTGCGCCCGGCATGCCTGGCTGTCCCCGCTGCCACCCGAGGGCGCGTCCGTCATCCTGCACCGGACCACCGACCGCGCCTCGGAGATGGCGCAGGCGCAGGGGGTCCGGTCGCTCGACCTGCTGCGCGACGGCATCGTCGACCGGGTGATCGCGGAGTGCCCCGACGCGGCCGACGAGGCCGAGGAGTTCTGCGGCCGGGTCGCCGGGGCGCTGGCGAGTGAACTGGCCGACCTGCTCGACATGGACGAGTCCGCCCGCCCTGCGGCTCGGCGCCACCGCACGTTCGACCGGTGGCGTCCTCGTGCCTGACGACGTGCGTCACAGCCCCGCGCTCGTCCACCTCGGGGTTCTCCGTCCCGGCGTTCATCCGATCCCCCTGGCGGCGGCCGGGCTGCTGCTCGTGGCCGTACTGGCCGTCGCCGTCGTACGGCCTCGCATGGTGCCCGAGGCGGCCGCCTCGGTGCCGGCCGCCGTGCTGGCGGTCCTGACCGGGCTGCTGCCGTGGCGGCTCGCCGTCGAGGAGCTGGCCGCCCTCGGCCCCACGGTGGGATTCCTGGCCGCGATACTCCTGCTCGGCCACCTGGCCGCGGGCGAGGGCGTGTTCACAGCGGCGGGATCGGTGATGGCGCGGGCGTCGCGCACGGACCCGCGGCGCCTGCTCGGCCTGGTCTTCGCGATCGGCGCGGTGGTGACGGCCGTGCTCAGTCTGGACGCCACCGTGGTCCTGCTCACCCCTGTCGTCTTCGCCACCGTGCGCAAAGTCGGCGTCACGGCACGGCCGCACGTCTACGCCTGCACGCATCTGGCGAACGCCGGATCGCTTCCACTGCCGGTCTCGAACCTGACCAACCTGCTGGTGTGCGGCGCCGTCGGTCTGACCTTCACGCATTTCGCCCTGCTCATGACGGGGCCATGGCTCGCGGCGCTGGCCGTGGAGTACGTTGCGTTCCGCTGGTTCTTCCGCGACGAGCTGCCGCCCACGCGGCACCCGCGCCGGCGCGGAGCGGCCGGCGTGCGGCCCGGGCACGTGCCGGTGTTCGCCCTGGTGACGCTGGGATCCACACTCGTCGGATTCGCGGTGAGCTCGCCGCTCGGCATCGGCCCGGTCTGGCCGGCCGTCCTCGGCGCCGTGACGCTCGGTGCCAGGGCTCTGGTGCGCCGCCGCACCACCACCCGGCGGCTGGTCATGGCGGCGAGCCCCGGGTTCTGCGTCTTCGTCCTCGGCCTCGGGGTGACGGTCCGGGCGGTACAGCACGCCGGCCTGGACCGGCTCGTCGAGCCTCTGCTCCCGGTCTCGGCAGGGCTGGCCGCGCTTCTGGCGATGGCGGCCGTCGCGGCCGTCCTCGCCAATCTCGTCAACAACCTCCCGGCCGTGCTGGTGCTCGCGCAAGGGCTGGCCGGTCACCCGCATGCCCCCGGCCTGTTGCTCGCCGCCCTGATCGGCGTCAACGTCGGGCCCAACCTGACCTACGTCGGGCGCTGGCGACGCTGCTGTGGCGGCGGATCCTGTGCCACCACGACACCGAGCCGCTCATGGGCGAGTTCCTCGGCCTGGGCGTGCTCACCGTGCCGCCAGGCGGTCACTGCCGGGGCCGTGGCTCTGTGGGCGAGCATCCGGGTCTTCGGGGCCTGAGCGGCGAGGAGGCGGCGGCGCCGCCCCCGCGGGTCGTGGTCTGCCATGACCGCGGCCGGTCATGCCCGCCCCTAGGCGGGGTCTTGGATCGGTCGGCGCCGGAGATGCCTTCGGCGGAGCTAATCCCCTGGTGGGATCGTGATGGACATGTCGATCGGAGTGCTGAGGCCGACCGCCATCGCCGTCATGGCGCTGCCGACGATCCTGGTCGCGGGGGGATGCGCCACTGACGAGGACGGCTCGCGCGAAACCGCGCCGGCCACGACCGCGCCGTCCGGGACCGTACCGTCCACGACCGTGCCGCCCGGGTCCCCGCCGGCCGGCGCCGCTCCGGGGCCGGAGCACTCGGCGCGGGGTTCGGCGTCGGTGTCGCCGAGCCCGGCCGAGCGCACGGGCACGGCCGCGTGCCTGCACGGGCGGTGCCGGGTCGCGGTGTCACCTGGTACCAGGATCAGGCTCGACGGCCGGTCCGGGCCCACCGAGCTCTCGGTCGTCGGGGTCGACCATGACGAGGTCAGCATCAAGACGACCTCCCGTCACGGGACCGGCACCGCGCAGACCGGGCCGGGGTGCAGCCTGGTCTTCCAGCCGGACGGCAGTGGTTCCTACTGCGGACAGGAGCCCGAGATCGAGGGCCGTGGGCTCATCGTCCGGGTGCTGTCGGTCAGGGGCGGCACCGCCGTGCTCGACCTGTCGTCCCGGTAACCGCGATCCCGACGTCGGTGGACACCGCTCCGGCGCATGAGTGTGAACAGGACGTATGAAAAGGCTCGGGATGGAATGCACCACATTGGGTCACTGCGGGCTGACCATATGCCAGGTGCCCGATGGCGTGATCCAGATCAATAGCCCCGGCCACGGTTGGAGCAGTTTCCAGGCGGGATGCTGCTTCAAGCGATGGTGTTTTCGACATAAAGGGGACAGATTGCAGCGGCATGTTCTGGCGCCTTTGTGCCAGGGGATCGTGTGATCGAGGTCGCAGCGTTCCGCTTGGCGGTTGCACGTGGGAAATGCGCATGTGCGGTGGCGGCCGGCTCGGGAGGTAGATCCCGCAACGCCAGATCAGCGGTGCCGCTGGAGTTGGGAAACAGCTCCATGCGGCGGTCTTGACCGCCGCTTTCTTTCGCTCCCGGGCGGCTTCGGGGCCTGCCGCCCTGATCGCTTCTGTGACCCGCCGGCGGAGCTTGCCGGTGGTCAGCGCGCGTGCTTCGGCGATGATCGCCGCCTCCACCGCGCCCGCCAGCGCGTCATCCAGCCCGCGTACGGCATCGATGATCACCTCGGCGCGGCGCATGTCGATACGGCCGGTCCTCAAGGCGACCCGGGTGAGCGGAAGCTGTTCGGCGAGCTGCTCAGAGCGCACCACGAGCACGGAGGCGGCGGTAGCGGTCAAGGTCAGCGCCAGCGAGACCTCCTCGGTCACGATCTCGTGGATCCCCACGTGCCCGTAACCGGCGGCCGCCGGACCGTTCTCGCTCTGGTGCCGGCGGCGTGACAGCTCCGCCACCGCCGACATCTCCCGCTCCTGCGCCCAGGAGGTCTGCCGCCGAGAGGCCGCCATCACCTCCACCAGTTCCTCATCCGACAACTCCGCCAACCGTACATCGGCCAGCACGCATGCCAACCGGGGCCCCGGAGGCGACTCCGTCCACTGGCCTGTACCGATTGGCCCGTTTCCGATTGGCCCGTTTCCGATTCCGGCATTCTTTAGCGATAATATGATTGATTTGCTCGAAAATTCGATATCGGGTGCGCGCATGAAAGGCGCGCCAAAACGGCCGGGCCCGTAGGGCGGTCTGTTGGGCCAGGCGCCTCAGACGAAGAGGCTGGCGAAGAGCACGAGCACCAGGCCGACGACGGAGATGACGGTCTCCATCACCGACCACGACTCGATGGTCTGTCCCACAAACGGCCACCAGCCACGCCAGCAGCAGAACCGAGAGCCCGCTGCCCTCGACCCAGTCGGCGACGACCTTGCCGATGCCCGTGTCGATGAGGGTCTGCTTGAACCCGCCGCCGGCCGCGACGATGAGCAGGATGCCCGCGATGGGCGGCAGTGACTGCTCCCGAGACCTGGCGAGGGTCTGCCGGTCCATCCCGCGCCGCGTCCGAAGGTGACCATCGCCACGACGACCGCGATCGGCAGCGTGACCAGCGGGGTGCCCAGCACGTCCAGCGCGCTGCGGACGTGGTCGTCCTCTGGCGTCGGCGTCCATCCTCCTCGACCGGGACTGGACGCCCGCGATTCCGACGGAGACCGTCACGTGGATTCACGCTCCGGAGGCGAACTGTCGGCGGCGTCCGTGCGGGCCCGCCCCCAGGCGATCAACCTGGTCACCGCCCTGCTCGTCCCCACCGGATGGCGGCCCATGCGCGGTGTGATGGGCTTCGCCGGCACGTCGATGCCGCCTGTTCCCCGTGACTCCATCCAGCCGCCGGAGCGGCTGAAGCATCGCGTGCGGTGGGC
>NZ_JABVEB010000258.1 GCF_014323665.1 Actinomadura sp. HBU206391
GGTCAGCTCCTCACCGGTCAGCTCGTCGCGGACCCGCGCGCCGTCGCCGGCCAACGACAGCGCGCGGCAGCGGGTGAGGACGCGGGCTCCGTGCGCGGCGGCGGTACGGGCCGTCGCGGTCACCAGGCGGGCGTCGTCGCAGACCTGGCCGTCCCAGGACAGCAGACCGCCGCGCAGGCCGTACGTCCGCAGCCCGGGGGCCAGGCGCAGCGTCTCGACGCCCGACAGCCGCCGGGCGCGGGGCAGCACGTCCCGGCCGGTGCCGGCGACCCGCCGGAGCGCGTCTCCGGCGGCCAGGCCGGCGCGGGCCAGCGCCGCCTGCGAGGGCGAGACGAGAGGGGTGAGCGGCAGCACGAACGGCAGCGCCCGCACCAGGTGCGGTGCGGTGCGCCCCATGAGCACGCCGCGTTCCACCGCGCTCTCGTAGGCGATGCCGAGCTGCCCGGAGGCGAGGTAGCGCAGCCCCCCGTGGATCAGCTTGGAACTCCACCGCGAGGTGCCGAAGGCGAGGTCGTGGGCGTCGATCGCGGCGACCGACAGGCCCCGGGCGGCCGCGTCCAGTGCGGCGCCGGCACCGGTCGCGCCGAGCCCGACGATCAGCACGTCGACGCGATCGTCGGCCAGCTCGGCGAGCTCGCGCGCCCTGCGCGCGCGGTTCAGTGAGGCGCTGGGCGCTCCTCGGCCGTCGATGCCGGTCACGGCGACAGCGTCCTCTCCAGGAGATGGCGGAGCTCCTCGTCGAAGGCGGCCGTGCTGAGATTCGGGTCCGAGTCGGTGGTCATGGTGCGCACCGACAGCGCGAACGCCTGGACGACGAGCAGCACGGTGCGCGCCTGGCGGGCCGGGTGGCCGGGGTGGATCGTCCCGTCCTCGTGGCCCGCGCGCAGGGTGGCCTCGAAGAACTCCAGAAATGCCTCCTGGCTGGCACCGCACCGATCGAGCATGTACGGGAGCAGCAGCTCGGGATCGACATCGATGATCTTGCGCAGCAGCGGGTGCTCGCGAAACGCCCGTGCGCCGGCGACGAGGCTCTCGACCATGGCCTCGCGGGCCGGCCTGCCGTCACCCGGGGGCGCCACTGACATGGCGAGGGCCACCCACTCCCGCGTCATGAGATCGCCCACCAGGGTACGCACATCCGGCCAGCGCCGGTAGAGGGTCATGCGCGACACCCCGGCCCGGCGGGCGACGTCGGTCAGGGTGGTCCGGCGCACGCCCACCGCCAGCACGCTGTCGCGCGCGGCGTCGAGCACGGCGTCATGGTCGATTCGCTTGTGACGATTGGACGTCATGTGTCACAGTGTAATACGGGATGTGGCACAGTGTGATGCACGTCCAGATCGGCCGGACGGCGACGAAGGGGTGTCCAGGTGGACATGCTGTGGAGCGGCTGGGGAGATCCCGCGAGGGCCGCGCCGCTGCCGGACTCGGTAGTGGGACTGCTGCGTGAGCTGCTCGGGGTGCGGCCGCCCGAGGCTCCGCCCGTGGCGCTCGAGTCGATCGAGGTGCCGCCGTCGCGGCTGCCGGGCGAGGCGGGCGAGGCGCTCGCCGCCGTGGTCGGCGCCGGCAATCTGCGGTCCGACGCGGAGACCAGGATCCGCCATGCCGGTGGCCGGTCGACCCCCGATCTGCTCCGCATCAGGGCCGGTGAGGTCGCCGGCGCGCCCGACGCCGTCGTGCTGCCGGGTGACCACGACGAGGTCCTCGCCGTACTCGAGGCGTGCGCCGAGCATCTGATCACAGTGGTCCCGTTCGGCGGCGGGACCTCCGTCGTGGGCGGGCTCGCACCGTCCCGAGAAGACGCCACCGCACCGGGCGCCGCCCGCCCGCGCATCGCACTGGACCTGCGCCGTCTCGACCGGCTGGTCGCGGTCGACCTCGTCTCGCGCACCGCGACCCTGCAGTCCGGGATGCGCGCGCCCCGGGCGGAGGAACTGCTGCGCGAGCACGGCCTGACCCTCGGTCACTACCCCCAGTCGTACGAGTGGGCCACGGTGGGCGGGTTCGCCGCGGCCCGGTCCAGCGGCCAGGCCTCGGCCGGGTACGGCAGGTTCGACGACATGGTCGTCGCGCTGACGGTGGCGACCCCGGAGGGCACCCTCGAGCTCGGCCGGGCGCCGAAGTCGGCGGCGGGGCCCGACCTGCGCCAGCTGGTCCTCGGCTCGGAGGGCGCGTTCGGCGTCATCACCTCGGTGACGGTTCGGGTGCGCCCGGCCCCCGAGACCGCCGCCTACGAGGGCTGGCGGTTCACCGACTTCGCGGCGGGCACCGCCGCCCTGCGCGCTCTGGCGCAGGACGGCCCACTGCCCACCGTCCTCAGGCTGTCCGACGAGACCGAGACGATGGTCGGGCTCGCCGGCGCCCACGAGACCGGCGGATCCGGCGGCACGGGCGGTTCCGGCGGGGCCCTGGCGAACGGCGGCTGCCTGGCGATCGTCGGTTTCGAGGGGACCGCCGGCGACGTCGACGCCCGGCGGGCCGGCGCCGGCGACGCGCTGCGCGCCCTGGGCGGCGAGCCGCTCGGTCCCGGGCCGGGGGAGAGCTGGGTGCGGGGCCGTTTCGCCGCCCCCTACCTGCGGGACGCGCTCCTCGACGCCGGCGCCTTCGCCGAGACCCTGGAGACCGCCGCGTTCTGGTCCGGCGTCCCGGCACTGCATGCGGCCGTCCGCGAGGCGCTCACCGACGCGCTGTCCTCGGTGCCGCCGGCCGATCCGGTGCGGCCGCTGGTGATGTGCCACATCTCACACGTCTATCCGGCGGGTGCCTCCCTGTACTTCACCGTGGTGTCGGCTCGGGGCCCTGACGCCGTCGCGCACTGGGCGCGGGCCAAGAGCGCCGTCAATGACGCGATCATCGGCGCCGGCGGCACGATCAGCCACCACCACGGCGTCGGCACCGACCACCGGCACTGGTACGGCCGGGAGATCGGGCCGCTCGGCGTCGAGGTGCTGCGGGCCGTCAAGGACCGGCTCGACCCGGCCGGGATCCTCAATCCGGGGGTCCTGGTGCCGGGCGGTCCGCCGGCCGAGGGCCGGTGACGACGTGCGCTCCTTCACCGCCGTCGTCAATCCCGCCGCGGGAGGCTCCGGGGCGGCCGGGGGCGCCGCGGCGATGATCCCCCTCGCCCGGCTGCTCCGGGAGGCCGGAGCCCAGGTGGTGGTCGAGCACAGCCGGAGCCTCGAGCACGCGCGGACCCTCGCCCTCGACGCCGCCGGGCGCGGCGACGTCGTGCTCGGCGTGGGCGGCGACGGCATGATCGGCAGCGTCGGCGGCGCGCTAGCCAGCACCGGCGCCGTCTTCGGCATCGTGCCCGCCGGGCGGGGCAACGATTTCGCCCGCCAGCTCGGCGTGCCCACCGACCCGGTCGAACTGGCCGGCCTCCTGCTGGACGCCGAACCACGCCCCGTCGACGTGATCACGGCCGACGGCGCGGTGGTGCTGGGCAGCGTCTACGCCGGCGTCGACGCGGTGGCCGGCCGCAACGCCAACGAGAGCAGGCTGCTGCGCGGATCGGCGGCCTACTACGTCGGGGCGCTGCGAGCGGTCGCGAGCTGGCGGCCGGCCGCCTACCGCGTGACCGTCGACGGTGAGCTCCACGAGCGGCGCGGCTACACCGTGGTGGCGGCCAACTCCGGCTTCTACGGGTTCGGGCGGCACATCGCCCCGGACGCTCGCGTGGACGACGGGCTGCTCGACGTGGTCGTCATCCGGCACGTGCCCAAGCCCCTGTTCTTCGCCGTGATGCGCGAACTGGCGGACGGCTCGCACGTGCGGCGCCCGCAGGTGGAGGTGCTGCGCGGCCGCGAGGTGCGGATCGAGGCCGATCGCGACCTGCCCTACGGTGCCGACGGCGAGCTGCCCGGCATGCTGCCCGTGACGGTCGGCGTCGTGCCGGCGGCCCTCCACGTGCTTCGCCCCTGAACGCGCCGACCCCCCACCCGTTACGGTGAACCGGTGCGAACCCTCCTGAACGTCCTCTGGCTCGTGCTCGCCGGCTTCTGGATGGCACTCGGCTACGTCCTGGCCGGGATCATCTGCTGCCTGCTCATCATCACCATTCCGTTCGGCATCGCGTCCTTCCGCATCGCCGCCTACGCGCTCTGGCCGTTCGGCAAGACGGTCGTGCGGCGCCCCGACGCGGGCGCGGCCTCGGCGATCGGCAATGTGATCTGGCTCATCTTCGCCGGCTGGTGGCTCGCCCTCGGGCATCTGTTCTCGGGCATCGCGCTGTGCCTCACCATCCTCGGCATCCCTTTCGGCATCGCCAGCTTCAAGCTGATCCCGGTGTCGCTGCTGCCGCTGGGCAGAGAGATCGTCGACACGGGCGATCCGAGGGCGTTCGGCATGGGCCACGGCGGCCGGCCCGCGCACTGAGCACGCACGGCCGGTAGATCCCTGTCATACGATCGGTGACCTCATGGCGTCGTAGTTCGCCGTTTCTGGACAAGCCGCCTCTGACCAGGCCACTATGGCGCCATGTCAGGCGCGACCCCGCTGCCCCGAGTCGGGGAGGTCTTCTTCGACGCAAGGGGCGAGGACCGTGCGCTGCGGCTCAGTTGGCACCCTGAGCCCGGGGTCATGGTGTTCAGCTTCTGGAACCGTGGCGTGTGCACGAGTACCTTCCGGCTTCCCGCCGCCGAGGTCCCCGCGCTCCTCGAGACGCTGGCCCAGGGCGTTCCGGCACCCGAGCCGAGAGGCCGCCGCCACGCGGGCCCGTCACCGGTGCCGTCCACCGCGGCCGACGACCGGCCGGCCCCGCCGCCGGTCGAAGCGCCCGAGGGGCACCCCGCGCCCACGGGCCCCTTCGCCCCGCCCGCCGGGTGGCCGCCGCAACCTCCCTTCCCGGCGACCGGCGAGTACCAGGCACCCCCCCAGCGTTAGCGGCCGCCGGCCCGGCCGCGTCGTCGGCTGCCGCGCACCCGCCGCATCACCGGCGCGTCACCCGCCTCGTTTCGACGTCACTCGTCTCGTACCGGCCAGTGCCGGACATCATCGCGACGTCGGGCCCTCGCTGAGCAAAGGTGTGGTTGACGGATATGTCTACTCCCCGCGATCGTGGTGCACCGCTCTGTTCCCGCTCCCCCGGAGGTGCCAGTGCAGGCCCCAGAATCGCCGTCGTCGCGCCGAACCGCGCAGGGTGCGGGATGGGGATGCCGAGAGCCCGGCACCTTCGTCGAGCTGATGCCGGGGACGCCGCCGCGATTCACCTGGCTGCGCCCCTCGGTGCTGTGGGCTTCCCGCAACGATGTGATCGCCAAGTGGTTCGGCGATCCGTCCGACGACGTGCGGCGCCGGTGGGTGGCGGCTCTGCGAGAGGGCGACGCGGATCCGCTGCGCGTCGTGGACAGGTCGGAGCCGGAGTTCTCGTTCCTCGTGGTGGGCGACACCGGCGAGGGCGACAAGTCGCAGTACGCCGTCGTGCCCGGTCTGCTCAACATCGGCGCAGGCACCGACTTCATGGTCATCAGCAGTGACGTCATCTACCCGACCGGCAGTGTGAACGACTACCCCGACAAGTTCTTCCGGCCCTACCAGGGATATCCGGCGCCGATCTACGCGATCCCCGGCAACCACGACTGGTACGACGGGCTCGGCGGCTTCATGCGGGTGTTCTTCGGCCTGGCCGACCAGCCTGAGCCGAGCCCGTGGCGCGGTCCGTTCGGCCGGCTGGCCCGGCTGCTGTGGCGCCGGCCGGACCGGCCCGACCTCGCCGCGCTGGACGAGGCCCGCAAGATGCGTTCGGCGCCCGGGCAACAGGCCGATCAGCCGGCTCCGTACTGGGCGCTCGACTTCCCGGCGCTGCGGGTGGTCGGCATCGACACAGGGATCGTCGGGGGCATCGACCGGGAACAGGCGGAATGGCTGCGCGGCGTCTCGGCGGGGCCGAAGCCGAAGCTGCTCATCACGGGCAAGCCGATCTACGTCGACGGCAGGCACAGCCCAGGGCCGATCGAGGGCGGCGGCACCGTGGACGAGATCGTCCGCGATCCGGCCAATCACTATGTCGCGGCCATCGGCGGCGACATCCATAACTACCAGCGCTATCCGGTACAAGTGGACGATCGGGTGATCCAGTACCTCGTGTCGGGCGGTGGCGGTGCCTTCATGCACGCCACCCACACCATTCCGCGGCAGACCCTCGTCGACGAGGGCGCGTTCAAGTGCTATCCGCTGCGCGGTGACAGCCTTTCGTTCTACAGCAGGCTGTACGGCCGGCGGCTGCGCCTTCGGCGGTTGTTCGAACTGTCGCCGGAGGAGGCGTCGGCGGCCATTGCCCGGCGGCTGGACATGGAACCGACCCGGCAGGACCGGGAGCCGGTGCGGCCGTCGCTGCGGGCGCGCGCGGTGGCCGTCATGCTCGGCGTTCCGCGGCGGCACCGCACCCGCCGGCTGCGGTTTCCCGTGCGCAAGGTCTTCCAGCGGTTCCGCTCGGAGGCGGCCGACTGGGACACTCCTCCGTTCTTCAAGAGCTTCCTGCGCCTCGACGTCGCCGGGGACCGACTTCGCATCCGCTGTTTCGCGGCCACTGGTTGCCGCGAGCACGAACTCGAGCCGCCGCTCGAGGACGACATCAGCATTTCTCTGGCCGCGACAGCGAGTTAATCGGATTTTCACCCCTATAACCAGATAAAACTAGGCTAATTCGCTGCGTGGCCACACAAGGCTGCCGTACAGTACGGGCGGTCACGGGGTCGATGAAACACAAGCGGGAGAGAAAGATATGAACCAACCGCACCAGAGCGGCCAGGAGTACGGCGCACAGCAGCAGTCGTACTCGCCGCAGCACCAGTCGCAGGCGCCCGCGCAGGGGTACGGGCACGCACCGGCGGCGGCCGCCTCGGGTCTGCAGATGAAGCGACGCAACCCGGTCGCCGTGTGGCTGGGGCTGCCGATCATCACACTCGGCATCTACGGCATCGTGTGGTACGTCAAGGTCCACCTCGAGCTGGAGAAGTTCGACCCGCGTCACAAGGTCGGCACCACGAGTGCGATCATGTCGATCTTCTTCGGCTGGATCACGCTCGGCATCTGGAACCTGGTGGTCTGGGTCAAGCTCGCCGGGCACATCGCCAACGCGCAGCGCGCGGCGGGGCTCAGCCCGAGTTGCAACGGCGGCATCGGCTTCCTGCTAGGGATCTTCGGCTTCGGCTCGCTCTACTACCAGATCGAGCTGAACAAGGTCATCAACCGGTACGGCGACACCCCTGAGGGCACCCAGGTTCCCCTCGCCGCCTGACACGCACGATCTCTCCGCGGGCCACCGCGGGCGCG
>NZ_JABVEB010000259.1 GCF_014323665.1 Actinomadura sp. HBU206391
GGCCTGCGCGGGCCCGAGGATCACGACGCGGGCGCCGCGGGCGACCAGTCCTCCGGCGATGGAGCGCACGTGCCGTCCCACGCCTCCGGCGCTGGTGCCCAGCACGAGGGCGATCCGGAGCCCTTCGACGTCGCTCGCGCCGGGGCCGCCCTCAGGGGTGCCGCCGGCGCCGTCCCGCTCAACCATCACGTGTCACCTTCCGGCTGAGGACGGCCCGCAGGTCCCGCCCGTCGATCACGAGGGCGATCGCGGCGAAGACCGCCGCCGCGGCAGCCGCCGCGAGTGCCCCCACGCCCATGTTCGTCACCAGACCGCCCGGGCCGATGCCCCAGGCCACACCGTAGCCCGCCAGGCCACCCGCCGTACCCCCGACGACACCCGCGGTCATCGCCCGGCCGAGCCCGGCGACCGCCGTACGGCCGCGAGCACGGATCAACGCGATCACCAGAGCGGCTCCGGCCACCGTCATGCCGATCGTGTTGCCGAGGCCGAGAGCGGGCACGACCCAGTCCCTGGGGACGGTCAGCGCCAGCGCGAGATCCGCGGCGATCACGACCAGCCAGCCGGCCACGGTGGCCCCGGCTGACGCCCGCCCCCGCCGGCCCGCGAAGAGCACCCGGCCGAGGTGGGCGACCAGGCCATAGCCGAGCAGGCCCGGCGCGAAGGCGAGGATCGCGTGTGCCAGCGCGTCGGGGTAGGTGCCCGGCGCCCGGTCGAACAGGTGGGCGACGGGAATCGCGACGGCGGCCAGTGCCGCCGCTCCGGCGCAGGAGACCAGCACGACGGCACGTGTGGTCGATGCCGTGATCCGGTCGAACTCCGGCTCGTCGGCGCGCGCCGACAGCACGGGGAAGGCGCTCGTGGCGATGGGCACCGCCAGGATCGCCCATGGCAGCAGGAACACCGCCCAGGCGTAGTTGTAGTGCGCGAGCGCTCCGGCCGTGTCGCGACCGCTCAGGGCCATGACGGTGAGCGTGGCGAGCTGCTGTGCCACGACCGTCGCCACCCCGGCCAGGGCCAGGTGCGAGATCCGCCTGGCCGCACCGGGCGGGAAGGTGAGCGTCGGCCGAAGGCCCAGCCGGAGCGGCCGGACCGCGAGCATGGCGGTGCCCACGAGGGCCACCACGCCGAGCGTCGTGCCGATCGAGAGCGTGAGCTCGGCGCTCTGCGGAAGGTTCGCCAGGTCGTTCGGCCGGCCGGTGCCGACGATCACGTACGCGAGGTAGGCGCCGATCACGACCAGGCTCGACACCAGCGGCGCCACGGCCGGACCGGTGAAGCGGCGGTGGGCCTGCAGCACGCCGTAGAGCACCACGGCGAGCCCGTAAAGCACGATCTGCGGAGCGAAGACGACCAGCATCCGCGAGGCCACGCCCACCACTTCATCGGCCTCGCAGCGACCTGCCTGGCCGTGGACGAGCAGGTCCATCACCGGGCCGGCCGCCACCGCCAGCACGATCGACAGCGGCACCAGCACGAGCACCACCCACGTGAGCATCGCCGAGGCGACGTGGCGCACGTGCTCGCGGTCGCCGCGTTCGACCGGGCCGGCCAGCACTGGGACGACCATGCTCGCGAGAGCGCCGCCCGCGACGATCTCGAAGACTACGTTCGGGATCTGGTTGGCGAGGAAGTACGCCTGGCTGAGGCACGACGTCGTGACCGTCTGGGAGAACACGAACGTGCGGCCGAAGCCGGCGACGCGCGCCAAGGCGGTGAGGAGCGCGATGAGGACGGCCGCCCCCGCGAGGCCCCCGGTGAGGCGGGCCAGCCGTGATGTCACTGTGCCGCGTCGGCCACCTGAACCGCGTCGGGCTCCTCGCCCTGCGTCGGCGCGGCGGCCTGCTGCGCGGGCCGCCGGCCCAGCATGTCGAGCCGGTGCAGCACCGGGGTGCGCTGGATGACCTTGGTGAAGCTGACGAACTCGCTGGCCCCGTTCATGGCCACCAGCCCTGCGAGCACCGCGAGGCGGCCGCCGCGGCCCAGCCTGGTCGCGCCGAGGCCGAGCAGGGCGCCGAGCGCGTTGGCGCCCGCGTCGCCCAGCATGGCCCGTTCACCGAGATCCTCGGGCAGCAGCGCGAGAGCCGCGCCGAGCGGGGCGGCGACCACGGCGGCCGACGATCCCACCGCGAGCGGCGCTCCCGCCAGCACGCCGACCTTGATCGCACGTCCGGGGCGCAGGTCGAACAGGTTCATCAGATTGGCCGCGCCGGCGACGATGGCGCCGTTCACGAGTACGTCGAACGCGGTGTGCTCAGGCTTGCGGGCCAGCGCGGCCGCGGCCAGCCCGGTGGCTCCGATGCCGACGATCTTGACGCCGCCACTGGTCAGCTCACCGCGGGCCAGCGCGCCCAGGTGCCCCTTGAAACCACGAGAGGAGCCGGAACCGGCCAGGTCGTCATAGCCGCCGAGGATTCCCGAGCCCATGCCGGCCAGCAGCGCGGCGGCCCGCGTACGCCCGGTGAGGCCGGGGGTGAGCAGACCGCCGGCGACGGCGCCGGCGACGAAGGCCGGCCCCTCGAGCAGGG
The DNA here is from genome assembly GCF_014323665.1 of Actinomadura sp. HBU206391. Taxonomy (GTDB): domain Bacteria; phylum Actinomycetota; class Actinomycetes; order Streptosporangiales; family Streptosporangiaceae; genus Actinomadura_C. The sequence continues at coordinate 2,529 of NZ_JABVEB010000259.1, forward strand.
TCACCGGCTCACCGCGGTGGTTGGTGCGGCCCCACGCCTCGGCCCCGTCCCGGTCGCCCACGGCGGGAGGACGCCGGGTGAGGGCGGTGTAGGCGGCACGCGCGGCGACGGCGCCCAGGGCACCGCCGATGATCAGACGCTTCATGGACGCTTCTCCGTGCTCGGCGCCGGCGTCGGGAGGTAACCGTCGACGCCGGACCCGATCCCGTACTTGCCGGACTTGCCGCCGATCTCGGTCACCAGGGCGAGGACGGTGACGACCTGACCCGAGGAGGTGTCCGCGGTGTCCACCGTGGAGACCACGGAGGCGGTTTCGGACCTGCGCAGCATCGCGATCAGCCCGCCGTCCTGCGCGGCGGTCGGCGGCCCGGCCAGCACGGTGCCGCGGCCGGCCTTGTCGAGGGCGGCGGTCAGGGAGACCAGGGCCTTGTTGCCGGTCTCCCCGCTCTTGCCCGTGTACACAGTCGAAGGTGCGATCACGACGGCGAGTGTCGCACGCGCACCCGGCTTGCCGCTGGTGGTTACGAAACCCTGATCTTTGAATCCGGCGAGGACCTCACCGCCGGCCGCCTCCTCACGCCCGGCGCGGGAGGTCTGATCGGTCACCAGCACGCTCGCGAGCACGGCCCCGGCCCGGTCGTAGGGCGTCTCGGAGTCGGAGATCGTCACGGCGTTGGGCTTCACCGACTTGGCCAGCTGGTCCAGTACCTCCAGCTGGTCCTCGGCGAAGTACTTGTTCTGGACGTTGACGCTGCCGGTGTAGGTGGCGCCCGCGTCGGTGATCGTCTTCGCCACCTGCTCACGGATCTTGTCATTGGAGCCCGGCGTCTCGATCAGCACGACCTGCTCGCCCTTGAGCCGGCCGGCGACGAACTGCGGGCCGAGAACACCGGCGAACTGCTCCGCGCCCTTGATCCGGGTTTCCCGCTCGTCGACCTGCCGCCGCAGGTCGTCCTTGCTCTTCAGCAACCCCTTGTTGGAGTTCTCGAGCCCGGCGAGCGTGGGGTCCCTCAGCGTGGTCGCGCCGAGAACCAGCCCGACCGCGAGGGAAAGGAAGATCGCGACGATGGAAACGAGGTGATAGCGAAAATCGATCACGAGAAGAGTCCGGTCAGCCAGAAGAGGAAGGCGTGCCATCCGTCGGCCAGCGCGGGGGCGATGATTCCCCCGGCGGGCGACACGGCCACGGCCACGATGATTGCGATGAGAGCCGCGACCGCGGGAAGCAGCAGCGACCAGGTGGAGATCCGGCTGCGGTAGAGCCGGCTCACCCCCTTGGCGTCGACGAGCTTGCTGCCCACCCGGAGCCGGGTGAGGAAGGTGCTCGCCATCCCGGCCCGGCCCTTGTCGAGGAACTCCACCATGTTGGCGTGCGTGCCGACCGCGACGATGAGGGTCGCCCCCTTCTCGTCGGCGAGCAGCATCGCGATGTCCTCGCTGGTCGCGGTGGCGGGAAAGGTCACCGCTTCCAGACCCAGGTCGTGCAGCCGTTTGAGGCCGGGCGCCTGGCCGTCGTGGTAGGCGTGCACGACCAGCTCGGCCCCACAGGTGAGCGCGTCGTCGGAGACCGAGTCCATGTCCCCGACGATCATGTCCGGCCGGTAACCGGCCTCGATGAGGGCGTCGGCACCGCCGTCCACGCCGATCAGCACCGGACGGTACTCCCGCAGGTACGGCCGGAGGGCGGCGATGTCCTCGCGGTAGTGGTAACCGCGCACGACGATGAGCGCGTGCCGGTCCTCCATCTTGGTCTTGATGTCGGGCACGCCGACGCCGTCGATGAGCAGATCACCCTCGCGGTTGATGTACTCCATCGTGTTGACCACGAACGCCTTGAGCTGGACCGACAGGCCCGCCTTGGCGTCGGCGATCGCGGTCTCGAGCGTCTCGGCCGTGTGCTCGGTGCCCTTGGCGACCACCTCGTCGCCGCGGAAGACGGTCTCGCCCTGGACCCGGACGAGTTCGCCCTCGGTGAGCCGAGCGAAGATCTCCGGCCCCACGTCGTCGATGAGGGGGATGCCCGCCTCGACGAGGATCTGCGGCCCGAGGTTCGGATAGCGGCCGGAGATGCTCGGCGCCACATTGACGACGGCGCCCACCTTGCAGGAGACGAGGGCCTCGGCGCTGACCCGGTCGAGATCGACGTGGTCGATGACGGCCACCTCGCCGGGCCGGAGCCGCTTCGTGAGCGTCTTGGTCCTGCGGTCGAGGCGCACCGTCGCGTTGAGGCCGGCCTTGCCGTTCGCCCGGCCGCGACCCAACGCCGAAAGAGCGCGTTGCGGCAGCTTCTGAGGCAACCGCAAACGCCACTCGGACTTCGGGGTTGGGTGGTTCATCGCCTGCCATCCTGCCAGAGCAGCCGGGATGACATGGCTACGACGATCGTTTCAGGCGTGTCAGTTCGCGCGCTCACCACCGCGTACGCGGGCCCGCCGGCCCCTGTCGCCCGCAGCAGCCCCAACGGCACCAAGGGCGTCAGGCCGCGGAGGCCGAGCGGGGTCAGCGCTCCGCGGCGGCGAGCGCGAGCAGCTCCTCCGCGTGCGCGCGGCCGAGCTCGGAATCCTCCAGCCCGGCGAGCATCCGGGACAGTTCCCGGATCCGCCCGTCCCGGTCGAGCGTTGTCACGCCGCTGCGAGTGACCGTGCCGTCATCGGACTTCTCCACCAGCAGGTGCTGATCGGCGAAGGCGGCGACCTGCGGGAGATGTGTGACGACGATCACCTGGGCATTGCGGGCGAGCATGGCCAGCCGACGGCCGATCTCGACCGCGGCCTTGCCGCCGACCCCGGCGTCGACCTCGTCGAACACGAAGGTCGGCACCGGGTCGGCGCCGGCGAAGACGACCTCGATGGCGAGCATCACCCGCGACAGTTCACCGCCGGAGGCGCCCTTGTGCAGCGGCAGCGGTGGGGCGCCGGGGTGCGAGGCCAGGCGCAGCTCCACTTCGTCGGCGCCGTGCGCGCCGAAGTCGGCGGCCTGGGTGACCGAGACCACGATGCGGGCGTGCGGCATCGCCAGCGCTGTCAGCTCGTCGGTGACGGCCTTCGAGAACCGCTCCGCGGCCCGGGTGCGCACCGCGGTGAGCTCTCCGGCCAGCTCTCGCAGGCGCTCGGTGAGCTCTTCGTGCTCGCCGCGCAGTTCCTCGATTCGCTCGTCGTCCCCGTCGAGCTCGGTGATCCGCTGCGCCGAGCGCGCCGACCAGGCGAGAACCTCGTCGATGCTGGCGCCGTACTTGCGGGTGAGCGTGGTCAGCGCCGCCTGGCGTTCCTGTACGACGGCCAGCCGGGTCGGATCGGCCTCGACCGACTCGGCGTAGGAGGCGAGCTCCCCGCCTGCGTCGGCGAGCAGGTAACCGACCTCGGCCAGCCGGTCGGCGAGCGTCGCGAGCGCCGGATCGTGCCCGCGGACCGCTTCGAGGGCGTTGCGCGCGGACCCGAGTAGCCCGACGGCGTCCGCGGCGGCGACCACCGCGGTGGGGTCGCCGAGGAGCGCCTCGTGCGCTGTGGTGGCGGCCGTGCGGAGGGCGTCGGCGTGCCCGAGACGCTCCTCCTCGGTCGCGAGCTCGGTGTCCTCGCCCGGTTTCGGGTCGACCTTCTCGATCTCCTCGAGCCCGAACCGCAGCAGGTCGGCCTCTTGGGCACGGTCGCGGGCGCGCGTGGTCAGCTCGTCCAGCAGCGCGCTGACCTGGCGATGCCGCTGGTAGGCGGAGGTGTAGGCGCGCAGCGGCTTGGTCAGCTCGTCGCCCGCGTAGCGGTCGAGGGCACTGCGCTGCCGCCCGGCCTGCAGCAGCCGCTGCTGGTCGGCCTGGCCGTGCACGGCCACCAGATCGTCGGCGAGGTTGATGAGCACGCTCACCGGCGTGGACCGGCCGCCCAGGTGGGCCCGTGACCGTCCCTCGGCCGAGACCGAACGAGTGACGATGAGAGCGCCGTCGTCGAGCTCTCCGCCCGCCTCCTCGACCCTTTCGACGACCTTGCCGCCCGGGTCGACGATGATGCGGCCCTCGACCGTGGCCCGCTCGGCGCCGGGTCGCACCCGCTGCGGGTCGGCACGTCCGCCGAACAGCAGTCCCAGGCTGGTGACGACCATGGTCTTGCCGGCCCCGGTCTCGCCCGTCACGACGTTGAATCCCGGGGACAGTTCCAGCACGGCCTCGTCGATCACGCCGAGGCCCTGGATTCGTACCTCCTCGACCATCGGCCGCACGTGGTACCCCCTATCCGGATCACGTTTCGTACCCCGACTCTCTCGGGGGGTTACGGGGCCCGGCGCCCCATTCAGGTGAGGCTATCGCTCTTGTGTGCGAGAGCGCCCCCGCCAACCGGTGACCGGCAGACCGAACTTCGTGACGAGCCGGTCGGTGAAGGGTGTGCGGTGGAGCCGGGCGAGCCGCACCGGAGTCGCGCCGCGCCGCACCTCGATGCGGGCTCCCGGCGGCAGTTCCCCGGTGCGCCGGCCGTCACACCACAGCACCGCGCGCGAGGTGTCGGGGATCACCTCGATCGCGACGACCGACCTCGGTGAGACCACCATCGGCCGTGCGAACAGGGCATGTGCGCTGATCGGCACCACGAGCATCGCCTCCACCTCGGGCCACACGACCGGTCCGCCCGCCGAGAACGCGTAGGCGGTGGACCCGGTCGGCGTCGCGACCACCACGCCGTCGCAACCCCAGTGCGACAGCGGGCGGCCGTCGATCTCGACGACGACCTCGAGCATCCGCTCCCGCGACGCCTTCTCGACG
>NZ_JABVEB010000026.1 GCF_014323665.1 Actinomadura sp. HBU206391
CGGTGGTCCGTCCGGCGTCAGACGAGGTGCGGCTGTTACGGCCTGGACACTGGCCGGGGTGGCCGCGGTACCCGCGCCCGAGACGAGGGCACCTCCCGCTAAAACCAGTCCGGATGTGACAACTGCCATATGCTTTTGAACTCCCACGGAAATTACCTCCCTGGAGAATTCGCTTTGTGCGACAAAGCTTTGGCCCTGCCTCACAGCGGGGATCTTGTCGCCGCGCCGGGGCAATATATGCATTAAAGGGTTAATGAACCGAATGCATCGACCTATGCCGCATCATTCGGTCAACGCAGTCCCCTGTCCGAATCCCCCTAAACATGGGGATGCCAGGCTTGACCGGGATTTTCCAAAGGTGGCATACCTGCGACCCTTGTCGCGATCATCGCCGCGCCAGCCTGCCTCGTTACTTGCTCCTGCACCTGCCGCTGCATTTGCCGATGGTGCGCTATGTCGCAAATCCAGCGGGAGCACGGGCGGTGGCAGCCAGATCCAGCGCGTCGCCATGGCCTGCCAGATCCTGAAATAGGTCCCTGAGCCCAGGGAACCTCGACGTCCCGGATCGGGAGACTGGATCGGGAACGGGCGCATGGCTAGGGAGCGATCAGGTCGACCGAGGGGAAATAGGTCCGGTAACGGCTCGCGTCTCTGCTCGCCAGCCGGTGCCCGGCGATCGCCGCGTGCGCCCCGATGTAGAAGTCCGGGAGCGGTGTGGTCTTGAGCCCGCCCTTGCGCCGGTAGGCAATGAACGCCTTGCCTGCGAGGAAACCGGCGGCGTACGGAAGCTGCTCCCGGTAGAAGTCGCTGGTCAGGGCGGCGTCGAGGTCCTCGATCCGGGTGAACGACACCGATACCTCGGCATAGATGAGCGGATTGATCACCAACGGCCCGGCGTCGGCCGCCTCGGCGAGGGCCGTCCCCGACCACTCGGCCCACTTCGGGTCTTCGGTGAGGACGTCGAGCAGCACATTCGAGTCGACCAGTGTGGCGGTCAACCCTCCTCCCGGGTGAGCGCCATGATCTCTTCGGTGCTCATGCCGGCGTCGGCACGGCCGCGGAGCCGGTCGACCAGCCGCCGCCCGCGGCCGGAGTGCTCGGCGAGCATGATCCTCGGACCTGCCTCGTCCTCGACGAACACGATGTCGGCTCCCGGCAGGAGCCCGTACCGCTCCCGGATCGAAGCGGGGATGGTCACCTGCCCCTTGGAGGTGATGCGCATCGGTCCTCCATGTCGGTGGTCTTACTTGTAAAACTCTTACCATCCTATGCGCTGGGACCTTCGGCGGTCCCGGTATTCGGTCGGGTCCGCGTCCTGCATGGCCCGCCAAATCCTGAAGTAGCGCCGCGACCGGCCTCGCGCGGGGCGCCGACCGGTGCATCCTCGGCGGTCGGGGGCGCCGGCCGCCGTTTCCGCAGTCGCGTCATGCCGACGCCGACCAGCACGACGACCATGCCCATGATGACCCGGCCATCGAGCTCCTCATCGAGCACGATCGCCCCCAGCACCACCGAGACCACCGGCAGCAGGTAGCCCACCGTGGCGGCGTTGGTCGCGCCCTCGTCGGCGATGAGCTGCGCCGTGGACAGGGAGATGGTGGGAGTGCCCTTCCCGACGAGTCTGCTGCCCATGTAGGCGAAGGCGACGGCATAGCTCACCGCCGCCGCGACGATGGCGAGGGCGCCCCAGCCCACCGCTCCGGTGCGATGCCAGGGGGCGAAGATCAGAACCGTTCCCCCGAAGCCGAGCAGGAGCCCGCCCAGGCGGATCGGCCGCAGCCCGCGCTCAGGGTGAGAGCGAGTCGCGCAGCCGGGCGCCCTTGGCCTTGGCCTGGGCGTGGAGATCCGCCTGGAACGCGGTCATCCGCTCGCGCAGATCCTCGTCGGCCGCCGCGAGGATCCGTACGGCCAGCAGACCCGCGTTGCGCGCGCCCGCGACCGACACCGTCGCCACCGGCACGCCGGCGGGCATCTGGACGATGGACAGCAGCGAGTCCATGCCGTCGAGGTGCTTCAACGGCACCGGGACGCCGATCACCGGCAGCGGCGTCACCGACGCCAGCATGCCGGGCAGGTGGGCCGCCCCGCCCGCCCCGGCGATGATCACACGGAGCCCGCGCGAGGCGGCGTCAGAGCCGTAGGCGATCATGTCGCTCGGCATGCGATGAGCCGACACGACATCGGCCTCGTAGGGCACGGCGAACTCGTCGAGCGCCTCGGCGGCGGCGCGCATGACCGGCCAGTCGGAGTCGCTGCCCATGACCACGCCGACGAGCGGGGCGGGCGCGGCGGGCGCCGCGGTCATCGCGGGCCGTCCCTCAGGTAGTCGGCGGCATGGCGCGCCCGGGCCAGCAGATCGTCCAGGTCATCGCCCAGAACGGTCACATGACCGATCTTGCGCCCCGGCCGCACCTCCTTGCCGTAGAAGTGCACCTTCACGCCGGGATCGTGGGCCATCACATGGATGTAGCGGTCGTAGACGCGAGGGTCCTCGCCGCCGAGGACGTTGGCCATCACCGCGTACGGGGCGGTCGGGGTGGTCGAGCCGAGCGGCAGGTCGAGCACGGCCCGCAGGTGCTGCTCGAACTGGGAGGTGAGCGAACCCTCGATCGTCCAGTGCCCGGAGTTGTGCGGGCGCATCGCCAGCTCGTTGACGAGGATGCCCGAGTCGGTCTCGAACATCTCCACGGCCAGCAGGCCGACCACACCGAGCCGCTCGGCGATGTCGAGGGCGAGCCGCTGGGCCTGCGCGGCGGCCTCCTCGTCCAGCCCCGGCGCCGGTGCGATCACCTCGTGGCAGATGCCGTCGCGCTGGACCGTCTCGACGATGGGGTACGCGGCGCCCTGGCCGTGCGGCGACCGGGCGACCAGCGCGGCCAGTTCGCGCCGGAACGGCACGTGCTCCTCGGCCAGCAGGATCACCCCGCCGGCGACCGCGCCGTCGATCACGCCGAGCGCCTCGTCCATCGAGTCGAGGACCCAGACGCCCTTTCCGTCGTAGCCGCCCGAGGCCGCCTTGAGAACGACCGGCCACCCGGTCCGCTCGGCGAACGCGGCGAAGTCGGCGGGCTCCCGTACGGGGGCGAACCGCGGGCACGGCACGCCGGCGGCGCTGAGCCGCTCCCGCATGATCAGCTTGTCCTGGGCGTGCAGCAGCGCGGCGGACCCGGGCCGGCAGGCGACCCCGGCCGCCTCGAGGGCCTGGATATGGGCGGACGGGACGTGCTCGTGGTCGAAGGTCACGGCGTCGCAGCCCTTGGCGAAGGCCCTCAGGTCGTCCAGCGAACCGTGATCGCCGATCCGCACGTCGGCGCAGGCGCGCGCGGCGGACGCATGGGCCGAGTCGCTGAGGACCCGGAGCGTGACGCCGAGACCGATCGCCGCCTGCTGGGTCATCCGGGCCAGCTGGCCGCCGCCTATCATTCCCACGACCGGCATCTGGGTGTCTCCACCGCGCTGAGCAGGATCTCTCACGTGCAAGAGGTTATCCGCCCGGCGAAGATGTGAACGATACGGGGAGGATCGCCGTCCTATCAGTTGGGGCGAGCGGCGCAATCAAACACAGCGGTGTCACTCAGCCTCTATCCTCGTTGTGCCGCAATGTGCTGGTATCCCGAAGGGACGGGCCGTCTACGTGAGCTTTGTCGTTAACCTCTACCGACGGTTTGCGCGCCTCGCGCACGAGCTCGCCAAGTTCGGCAGCGTTGGAGCAATCGCCTTCGTCATCACCATAGGCACCGGCAACATCCTGCACGCGGGCCTCGACGTCGGGCCGCTCACCTCCAACGGGATCGCGACAGTGATCTCGACCACGTTCGCTTACTTCGCGAACCGGCACTGGACGTTCCGGCACCGTGACCGCACCGGGCTGGGCCGCGAGTACGCCCTGTTCTTCGGCCTGAACGGCATCGGGCTGGTGATCACTCAGCTGTTCATCGGGTTCACCTACTACGTGCTCGACCAGCGGAATCCGATCGCCTTCAACGTCTCGCTGATCATCGGCACGGGGGTGGCCACGCTCTTCCGCTTCTGGTCGTACAAGAAGTGGGTGTTCCTGCCGATGTCGCCGCCGCCGGCCGACGCGCACACCGGGCTGCCCGAGTTCAGCCCACCGCCGGTTCCCGGGCACACCACGGGCGACCGTCCGGCTCGCGACCGGTCCGGTGCCGTCAACGGCGTGCGCCCCCAGAGCCACGGGGCCCAGAACCACGGGGCCCAGAACCACGGGGCAGAGCGCCACGGCGCCGAGCGGCGCCCGCCGGCCGACGCGGGCCATGCCGAACGGCACTCGAGCCGGGTCACGCGGGCCCGATGACCAGGCGCTCGCCCGCCGCTCTGATCTCGGCGGCCTCACGCAGGAAGATCGCGAAGATCGCGGGGCGAGCCCGTACGAGTTCCAGCCGTCCGCCGTCGACGGCCACGAGCGACCGGGCCAGGTAGAGCCCGAGCCCGGTGCCCTCGCCGCTGCTCACGCTTCGGTCGAACACCTTGCGCTCCAGCTCGGGCGGCACGCCGGGGCCCTCGTCTCCGATCTCCACGACGACCGAGCCCGCGGTGAGCTTGGTGCACAGCGTGACCGTTCCGGCGCCGTGCACCAGCGAGTTGTCCAGCAATGTCGCGATGATCTGCGAGAGTCCGGCCCTCGTGACGACCGCGACCAGCCCCCGCTCCCCCGTCACCTCGACCCGCCGGCCGTCCCGTTGGAAGATCGGCTGCCACTCCTCGACCTGCTGCGCCATGATCTCGTCGACGGCGACCGGCGTCGCCGCGCCCGTACGGTCGTGCCGCGCGCGGGCCAGCAGTTGCTCGACGACGGCGACGAGCCGCTCCGCCTGGGCGAGCGCCGCCGCGCCCTCCTCACGGACGAGATCGGGGTAGTCCGCGGCCTCCACCATCTCCTCGAGCCGCATCGACAGCGCGGTCAGCGGCGTTCTGAGCTGGTGGCTCGCGTCGGAGGCGAACTCGCGGCTGGCCGCCAGCAGGTCGGCGATCCGCACGGCGCTGCGGTCGAGCACCTCCGCCACCCGGTCGACCTCGGGGATCCCGTAGCGCCTGCGACGCGGCCGCGCGTCGCCCGACCCGAGGCGGTCCGCTGTCTCGGCCAGATCGATCAGCGGCACGGTCAGCTTGCGCGCCTGGAACACGGCCAGCGCCGTCGTCACCGCGATGCCGAGGACGACCAGCGCCCCGATGAGCAGCAGCGAGCGCAGCGCCTCGTTCTCGACGTCCTGCGCGTTCCGCGACACGTCGACGTGGATGCCGCCGGCCGCACGCGAGTCGGTGAGCCGCTGCCCGCGGCTCGGCGGCACCGTTCCCGCCGTCACGACAGAGGCGTTCGGCAAGATGATCACGACGTAGCGGCCGGGGAACTCGTGCCCGATCTGCTCCGACGTGATGGGCTGCCTGGAGTCCCAGCGCAGCTGCACCCCCGCGAGAATGATCGCCGCCTCGCGCTGGAGCGACTGCTCGGCCTCCTCATAGATCAGTTTGTGCGTCGAGTAGGCGAGGGGGATACCGAGCAGCAGGATCGCGACGATCGCCACCGCGAACGTCGACACGAGCAGCCGGCGCCTCATCAAGGCTCCTTCCGCTGGATGAGAGTTGGCCGCTATGGAGAGGGCACCCGCCGTGATCATGCAGTTGTGATGCCACGATCCCGGCGGCAGGCGGGTCAGTCGCCGCGTTCGAAGCGGAAGCCGACCCCCCGCACCGTCGTGATGTAGCGGGGACTGGCGGCGTCGTCACCGAGCTTGCGGCGTAGCCATGAGATGTGCATGTCCAGTGTCTTCGTCGATCCCCACCAGTTCGTGTCCCACACCTCCCTCATGATCTGTTCCCGCGTCACGACCTTGCCCGCGTCGCGGACCAGGACCCGCAGGAGATCGAATTCCTTGGTCGTGAGCTGGAGTTCCTGCTCGCCCATCCAGGCGCGCCGCGACTCCGCGTCGATGCGAACACCTTGAACGATCGGTGTCTCGGTGCTGCCCCGGCGGAGCAGCGCGCGAACCCTGGCAAGCAGTTCGGCCAGCCGGAACGGTTTGGTGACGTAGTCATCCGCGCCCGCGTCCAAGCCGACGACGGTGTCCACCTCGTCGGCGCGTGCGGTGAGGATGAGGATGGGCACCCCGTGCCCTTCTGAGCGCACCCGGCGTGCCACTTCGAGCCCATCGAGCTCGGGCAGGCCGAGATCGAGAACAATGAGATCCACACCGCCCCCGAGCGCTCGCTCCAGGGCTTGAGGCCCATCGGGGCTGACTTCAACGTTGTACCCCTCCCGTCGCAGCGCGCGGGCAAGGGGCTCAGAGATGGACGTGTCGTCCTCGGCGAGCAGTACTGAGGTCATGTCCCGATCGTAGGACTATTCAAGAACGTTTCCCGCTTAGTGCGAGCGCCTTGACCTGCGGTTTAACACCCGCAGTACATGCTTGAACACGGCTGAAGCAGCTTTAACCAGATGTAACCGCCCATGTCGAAACCGTCACCGAACACCGACCCGGGCGAGTGCCTCTCGGGGGCATGGATCGAGCGGCTCGCCGCATTGCGGACGCGCTCTATCGGTGAGCCCCTCGGCGAACTCCTCGGTGATCCCCCTAAGTGATCTTCGCAAAGCGAACTGAGTCACACCGGAAGCCCCAGACTGGACCAGACGCGACGCGGTCGGCTAACTTAGGGGAGGCTAACCTTAAGAGAGGCCCGCACCCCCGGGCGCTCGGACCCGAGAGGCATTCCACCGGATGTACGTCTGCATCTGCCACGCCGTCACCGAGGACGACGTACACGGCTGCATCGCCGCCGGCGCGTGCTCCCCCAAGGAGGTCCGGGCGGCCTGCGGGATGCGGCCCGGGTGCGGCTCCTGCACCAAGCGGCTGTGCGCCCTCGTCAGCCAGCGCCGGTCGGCGGCCGGGCTCGTGGACGCACTCGCGGATCTCAGCGACGAAGGCGTCGTCACCGCCGCCTGACCCCGCGCCCGAGCCCCGCTGGCGGGCCCTTCCACCCGGGGCTGACACACCGTAGCCGGAGCCGACGCTGCCATCTCGTGGCATTCATGCCACGATTGGACGGTATGGAAGGCGACAAGGACATCATCGCGCTGCTCAACGAGCAGCTGACCGCAGAGCTCACCGCGATCAATCAGTATTTCCTGCACGCCAAGATGCAGCAGAACTGGGGTTTCACCCGTCTGGCCGAGCACACCCGGGCCGAGTCCTTCGACGAGATGAGGCACGCCGAGAGGCTCACCGACCGCATCCTGTTCCTCGATGGGCTCCCGAACTACCAGAGGCTCGGCGCCCTGCGCATCGGGCAGACCGTGTTCGAGCAACTGCGGGCCGACATGGCCATCGAGGTCGAGGCGGTACAGCGGCTACGGAGCGGCATCGAACTGATGCGCTCCCGCGGCGACGTCACCTCTGCGCGAATCTTCGAGGACATCCTCGCGGACGAAGAGGAGCACGTGGACTATCTCGAGACCGAGTTGCAACTGGTCGAGACCCTGGGCGAACAGCTCTACCTGCAGCGTTACGCCGAGCCGCCGAGCGCCTGACCGACAGCGGCACGGCCGCGCCACATTCGCCACGCCGCTCGGCAGGAGTGCCGAGGGCGGTTCCCGCGTACTCTTGAATCGGACACCCGCCGTTTACCTGACCGTTGTACGCAATTCACCTAATGTGACCCTCCGTCACCTTGGGGGTGCGAGGAGCCGACGTGACCGACCATGTCGAGATCGAGCGGAAGTACGACGCCGAGGCCGGCTTCGTCGTACCGGATCTGAACGGGCTGCCCGGTGTCCACGCGGTCGGCGAACCGCAGGCGCACGTACTGGTGGCGAAGTACTTCGACACGCGGGACTTCCGGCTGGCCGCCCGCGGCATCACGCTCCGCCGCCGCCGCGGGGGCGAGGACGCGGGCTGGCATCTGAAGATCCCGGCGGGTAAGGACGCCAAGAGGGAGCTGCGCGCGCCGCTCGGCAGCGACCAGGCCGTCCCCGCGCGGCTGGCCGATCTGGTCTCGGCCCACACCCGGGGCGAGCCGCTCCGGCCGGTCGCGATACTCGAGACCAACCGCACGGTCATCCGGTTGCTGGGCCAGGACGGCGAGGTGCTCGCGGAGGTCGCCGACGACGCCGTGGCCGGACAGGTGATCGTCGAGCCCGGTGATGACGACCGGGCTCCGTCGGGTGGGGCGTGGCGCGAGATCGAGGTCGAACTCGCCGCCGGATCGGCGGAGCTGCTGAAGGCCGCCGGCAAGCGGATGCGCAAAGCCGGTGCGAGCAAGGCCTCATCCGGCTCCAAGCTCGGGCGGGTGCTCGAACCGGTGATGGCGCGGACCCGCGAGGAGCGGCCGCCCGCGGCCACGCCGCCCGCGGGCACCGCCGGAGCGGCCGTCATGGCGTATCTGACCGCACAGTTCGACGCGCTGCTGGCCTACGACCCCAAGGCGCGGATGGCCGAGCACGACGCCGTGCACAAGATGCGGGTATCTGTGCGCCGGATCCGCAGTGCGTTGAAGAGCTACCGGCCGGTGCTGGACCGGGAGCACACCGACCCGCTGCAGCCCGAACTGAAGTGGCTGGCCGACGAACTCGGCACGGTCCGCGACCTCGAGGTGCTGCGCGAGCGCTTCACCGGCCTCCTCGACGCGCTGCCGGGCGACCTCGCCGGGCACAGCGGATGGCTGCGCGCCCTGCACGACCAGGAGACCACCGGCTACCGCACGCTCAACACCGCCCTTCGGGAGCCCCGCTACTTCCGGCTGCTCGACGCCCTCGACGATCTCCTAGCCCACCCCCCGCTCACCGGCCGCGCCGAGCGCGAGGCCACCGAGGAACTACCGCGAATCGTGCGGCGGACCTGGCGCCGGCTGGAGCGCGCCTACGGCGAGATCGAGTCGGCGCCGCCGGAGGACCGCGACACCGCCCGGCACGAGACCCGCAAGGAGGCCAAGCGGGCCCGTTACTCGGCCGAGGTCGCCGCGGGAGTGCTCGGCAAGCCGGCCACCGCCGTCGCGGCGAACGCCGAGGCGATGCAGGAGGTGATGGGCCGCTTCCAGGACGGTGTGATCGCCCAGGAGCATCTCGCCCGGATCGCCGCCGCGTCGACCGACCCCCGAGAGACCTTCACGCTCGGCGTCCTGTACCAGGTCGAACGGGAGGAGGCCCGGGCCGCGCTGGACGACGTGGCCGCGACGTGGGCCAAGGCCCGCGACCCCGCCGCGCTGGCCGCCCTGCGCCGATGACGGGCCACTAGCAGGACTCGGTCGGCACCGCTCGGTCGGCCACGATCGCGCGAGCCCGGTGCCGGCCGAGGTTCGCGCTCAGCCGGCCCTCGTCATGGTCGAGCCGCTGGGCGAAGTGCTCCAGCGCACAGACCCGGTGCGGTTCCGGCAGGCCGCGCAGAGCCGGTACGGCGTCCGCCGAGAGCCCGTAGAGGTATTGGGTGTCGAGCTTCCCGGTCTCGTTGTACCGCGCGACGTTGTGCTGGGCGATGAAGCCGTCGGGATTCAGCGCGGCCAGGGTGATGAGCGCAGCGGCGGCGCTCCCGGCGACCGCGCCCGGCAGCCACGCCGCCCTCAGCCGGATGCCCGCGGCGGCGATGAGCACGATCACCACGCCGAGCCACAGCTCGAAGGCGTGCACCCACAGCCGGAGCCGGGTCCACCCGTAAGCCTCCTCGTACAGGTACAGCCGGCGCAGGGCGACGGCCACCACCACGAGTGTCAGGCCGCACAGCGCGCCGAGAAGCGAGCGCACCACGGCGCGGTCGGCGACACTGCCGCGCGGTGCGTACCGCACAGCGACCGCGACGACCACGAGGACCAGCACGGTGACGATGACGAGCTGGAAGAACCCCTGCCGCGCGTACTCCGCGTAGCCGAGCCCGGTGGAGCGCAGCAGCCGGTCCTTGTCGGCCGTCAGCAGAACGGTGGCCTGCACCGCGGCGAAGGCGACGAACAGCAGGTTCAGCGCCACGAGAGGCACCGCCCAGACCCACCGGCCGGCGGGGCGGCCCGGTGGCGACACCAGCTCGGACACCGGCGGCGGGGCGAGCGCGAGGAACGTGGCGGCGAGAACGAAGCCGATCACCGCGACGCAGACCAGCACCTGCCACAAGGAGGTGCCGACCGAGACCGGGGGCACAAGATGCCCGAGGAGGTCGCGGAACGCCGCGTCGGCGCCGGCGAACAGCGCCCCGAACACCAGGAGCAGGCCGATGGCGGTCAGCGTGGCCCAGATGATCGGCAGGGTCGCCGGTCCCCGGCCCGACCGGGCGACGGCACGGACGCCCGAGCCGGCCCAGGGCAGCATCCGGCCGCCCGCGAACGGCAGCGCGAGCCCGCCGGCCAGCACGTGGGTCCAGCTTCGACCTCCGACCAGGGCATATGAGATCAGCGGCACCGACGCCGCCATGCACAGCCCGACGATCCACGCCGCGTCCCGGACCGCCCCCACGCTCACCAGGCACAGCGCCGCCAGCGCGAAACCGGCGCCGGTCAGGTCCACGCGGCCGGCCGACCGCGCGGACGGCAGCACCGCGAGCGCGACCACCACCGCGGCGATCACAACGTTGATCCCCAGCCCGCCGCCGAACACGTCGCCGAGGGCGGCCGCGCTGACCAGCCCGGCGATCAGAGCGCTCACCAGTACGCGCGCCGGGGCGGGCCCGGGCGGCGGCGACCAGGTCTCGAAGGTCCGATCCAGGCTGTTGACGGCCTTTTCGAGGTCCACTGTCATGAGTTCCCTCCGGGGATGTGTACGCGAATGCGGCAGCCGCGCGGTGAGTCGGCGACGACGATCCGGCCGCCGTGCATCTCCACGACCCACTTGACGATCGCCAGGCCGAGACCGGTCCCGCCGTCCGGCACCCGCACGCCGCGGGTGAACCGTTCGAACACGCGGGCCCGCTCGGCGAGCGGGATGCCGGGCCCCTCGTCGGCGACTTCGAGCATCAGGCCGCCGGCGACGGGACCGTCCCGGCCGACTCGGGCCCGGACGGTCACGGTGCCGTCCGGCGGGCTGTGCCGTACGGCGTTCTCAAGCAGGTTGGCCAGCACCTGGTGCAGCCGGTCACGGTCGGCGACCACGGTCAGTCCGGCCGATACGTCCACCACGACCCGGGCCTCCGGATGTCCGGTCCCGATCTCGGTCACGACCTCGGAGACGAACAGGCCGACATCGAACGGCGCCAGGTCGAGCGGCACCGCTCCGGCCTCCACCCGGGACAGGTCGAGCAACTGGGTGACGAGCCGGCCGAGCCGCTCGGTCTGGCGCAGCGCCGCCTCGACCACCTCGGGCGTGGCAGGGGTGACGCCGTCGGCCACGTTCTCCAGCACCGCCCGAAGCGCGCTGATCGGCGTGCGCAGCTCGTGGGAGACGTTCGCGACGAACTCGCGGCGCTGGCGGTCGACGGCGGCCAGGTCGGCCGCCATCCGGTTGAACGCCAGGGCCAGTTCGCCGACCTCGTCGCGGGAGGTGGACCGGACCCGCCGGCTGTAGTCGCCCCGTGCCATCGCGGTCGCCGCAGAGGTCATCTCGCGCAGCGGCGCGGTCATGCCGTGCGCCAGCAACTGGGTGACGCCGAGCGAGATGAGCACTCCGACCGGCAGCGTGTAGCGCGCAAAGAACCCCAGGTAGTAGCCCCAGAGCACGATGAGGACGGCGACGACGGCGGTGCCCATCGACACCACGCCGAGTTTGATCTTGATCGAGCGGAGCGGGTCGAGCGGGCGGGGCACCTTGCTCCACAGCCTGTGGACGGCGCTCACGCCGGCACCTCCAACGAGTAGCCGACGCCGTGCACGGTGCGGATGACATCCGCGCCCAGCTTGCGGCGCAGCGCCTTGACATGGCTGTCGACCACGCGCGTCCCCGACGCGTCGGCCCAGTCCCACACCTGCTCCAGCAGGACCGTCCGGGTGAGCACCGTCCTCGGGTTGCGCGCCAGGCAGTCGAGCAGATCGAACTCCGTCGGGGTCAGCCGGATCTCACGGCCGGCCCAGCGGACCCGGCGGGCCCCCCTGTCGATCTCCAACGGCCCGGCCCGCAGGGTCTCGTCCGCCGGCCGCGCCGAGCGGTCCACCCGGCGCAGCAGCGCACGCACCCGGGCCACCAGTTCGCGCATGCTGAACGGCTTGGTCACGTAGTCGTCGGCGCCCACGCCGAGCCCGACGAGCAGGTCGGTCTCGTCGTCGCGGGCGGTCAGCATGAGCACCGGCACCGGCCGCTCCGCCTGCACCCGGCGGCAGACCTCGAGCCCGTCGAATCCGGGCAGCATCACGTCGAGAACGATCAGGTCCGGTTCGAAGTCGCGAGCCTGCTCGACCGCCGCCGGCCCGTCGCCTGCGACCTCCACCGTGAAGTTCTCGGCGGACAACCGCGCGGCGACCGCCTGCGCGATCATGGGCTCGTCCTCGACCACCAATATGCGTTGCCGTGTCACAGGGATGACCTTAGGAGCGCCGTGCGGACGTCCTGGGCACCATTTGTGGTGAACTTGTGAAGATCGGTGCGATCCAGGGTGCTCCGGGCGCCATCGCGTCCGGGCTCAGCGGCCAGGGGCATGCCGTTCGACGGCGGCCAGCCCGGTCACCGCACCCGCGGCTCCGGTGGTCAGGTGCACGACGCAGAAGTCGCCCTTGCGCAGCGACGGCGGCTTCGTCGACCCGTCCGCCGGTCGCCGGTCGTACGCCGCGCAGAGTTCGCTGAACAGAGCGGGCGCGATCTCGCCGTGCGTGCACACGACGGCGCGGACCGGCTCAGCGGCGAGCTCGGCGATGCGGGCCCTGGCCTGGTCGAGATCGGACTCGTCGATGGTGAAGGCCAGATCGGTCGTCACACTGGTCCGTTCGAGCAGCGCGTACGGGAGGAGCGTGTCCACGCACCGGGCGGTCGCTGAGCTGAGCGATCTGACCGGCTCGTAGGCGAAGAGCAGGTGGGCCAGCTCGCGCGCGTCCGCCCGGCCCTGGGCGTCGAGGGGACGCAGCGCGTCGAGGTCGGCCCAGTCGCCGCGTGCGCCCGCCGACGCGTGCCGGAGAACGATGAACGCGCTGGTGAGGAGCGGCCCGGCGGTGAAGGCGTGCAGCAGTTCCACATCGCGCTGGTAGCTCAGCCACCGCTCCGCCTCGGTCGGCACGAGCCACTCCAGCCGGTCGACCTCGTCACCGGGGACGAACTCGTCCTCCTGACCGCGGCCCGGCCCGACCTGGCCGTCGCGTGCCGTCGCGGCCCAGTAGTCGACGCGCTTGGGCCGGCCGTCGGCCACGTAGGACTGCGACGGGAGCGGGCGGCCCAGCCGGGGGGTGATCCCCGTCTCCTCCATCACCTCGCGCACGACGGCGCGGAGCACATGCTCACCCTTGTCGAGCTTGCCCTTCGGAAAGGTCCAGTCGTCGTACTTCGGCCGATGGATGAGCGCGACCTCCGCGCCCGCGGCACCTTCGCGCCAAAGCACGGCCCCCGCGGCCCGGATCAGATCCCCGGCGATCGTCGGCTCCCCGAAAGCAGACGTCCCATACGGCCGGCGGGCCCGTTCACCTGCGGCTCTCCATCAGATAACCCTGGATGTCCAGAAGCCTCGCGTCGTCGTCGCCCGCGTGCCGGGTCCAGCTCCCGTCACCGTCCAGCCACCAGCTGCTGGTGCCCTCGTCCATCGCCCGGTCGAGGAGTTCGATCAGGTGGTCGCGGTGCCGGCGGTCCTTGACCCGCACCAGCGCCTCCACGCGGCGATCCAGGTTGCGGTGCATGAGGTCGGCGCTGCCGAGCCACGCCTCCGGGTCACCGCCGCAGTCGAAGACGAAGACCCGGGAGTGCTCCAGGAACCGGCCGAGGATGCTCCGGACCCGGATCGTCTCCGAGAGGCCGGGCACACCGGGCCGCAGGGCGCAGATCCCGCGGACCCAGATGTCGATGGGCACGCCCGCCTGCGAGGCCCGGTACAACGCGTCGATGATCACCTCGTCGACCAGCGAGTTGCACTTGAAGCGGATATGGGCGGGCCGGCCGGCCCGGTGGTGCTCGGCCTCCCGCTCGATCCGCAGCACCAGGCCCGAGCGCAACGTGTTCGGTGCGACCAGCAGCTGCCGGTACGGGATCTGCCTGGAGTGACCGGTGAGGTGGTTGAACAGGTCCGTGACGTCCTCGGCGACCTCGGGGTCGGCGGTCAGCAGCCCGAAGTCCTCGTAGACGCGGGCGGTCTTGGGGTGGTAATTGCCGGTGCCGATGTGGCAGTAGCGCCGAAGACTCCCGTCGCTCTCCTGCCGCACGACCAGCGCCAGCTTGCAGTGCGTCTTGAGGCCGACCAAGCCGTACACGACATGGCAACCGGCGTGCTCGAGCTTGCGCGCCCACGTGATGTTGGCCTGCTCGTCGAAGCGCGCCTTGAGCTCCACCACGACGACCACCTGCTTGCCCTGCTCCGCCGCGCCGATGAGCGCGTCCACGATCGGCGAGTCGCCGCTCGTGCGGTACAGCGTCTGCTTGATCGCGAGCACCTGGGGGTCGTTCGCCGCCACCTCGATGAGCCGCTGCACGCTCGTGGTGAACGAGTCGTACGGGTGGTGCACGAGAACGTCGCGCTCGTCGATCGCCGAGAGCATGTCGGCGTCCCGGGGCAGCGCGGTCTTCGACGTCACGAAGGGCGGGTACTTCAGCTCGGGCCGATCGTGGTCGGCGATCGCGCTCATGGCCGCCAGATCGAGCGGGCCCGGCACCCGGTAGACCTCGCGCTCCCCGATGTCGAGCCCGGCCATCAGGAAGTCGAGCACCTCGGGCGAGATCGAGTCCTCGACCTCCAGGCGCACCACCGGCCCGAACCTGCGGCGCAGCAGCTCGCGCTCGAGCGCCTGCAGCAGGTCCTCGGTGATGTCCTCGTCCACCTCCAGGTCCTCGTTGCGCGTGACCCTGAAGGCGTGGCACTCCACGATCTCCATGCCGGTGAACAGCTCCGACAGCTGCGCCGCGATCACGTCTTCGAGCGGCGTGAACTGCCCGGGCGACGCCTCGATGAACCGCGGAAGCGACGGCGGCACCTTCACCCGGGCGAACAGCCGCTCCTCCGTGCTCGGATCGGCCACGATCACCGCGAGGTTGAGGGAGAGCCCGGAGATGTACGGGAACGGATGCGCGGAGTCGACCGCGAGCGGGGTCAGCACCGGGAACATCCGGTCGTGGAACATCCGCCGCAGGGTCTCCTGCTCGCGCTCGGCGAGATCGTCCCACCGGAGTACGTCGATGCCCTGTTTGGCCAGCTCCGGGCAGAGCTGGTCCTGGTAGCAGGCCGCGTGTTCGAGCATCAGCTTGTGCGCGAGCTGGGTCGTGCTCTCCAGCACCTCCCGGGGCTGGCGGCCGCTGGCGGCCTGGACCGCGATGCCGGCGGCCATGCGCCGGGTCAGGCCGGCGACCCGGACCATGAAGAACTCGTCGAGGTTGCTGGCGAAGATCGAGAGGAAGCGGACGCGTTCGAGCAGCGGCAGGGTCTGATCCTGGGCGAGTTGCAGCACCCGCTCGTTGAACCTCAGCCAGCTCTCTTCGCGATCGAGGAATCGGTTGTCGGGGAGCACATCCTGGGCCGGCGCGGCGTGTCCGGGATCGGTACCCATATCCCAATGATCCCTGATAAAGGTGAACATCGGTACAACAAGCCCCCGCGGATACCGCCCGCCGTCCCGCGTCCGGGAATGAGATTGGATGAGGGGGTGAGCACATCGCCGTACGGGGACCTGACCAGGCCGCCACTGAGTGAGAAGGCCCTGCGCCGCGTGCTGGTGCGGCCGGAGTCGCTGTGGCACGACGTCCGGGTGGTGCCCGAGACCGGGTCGACCAACGCCGACCTCGCGCGGGCGGCCATGGAGGGGGCGGCCGAGGGCACCGTCATGATCGCGGAGGCGCAGACGGCCGGCCGAGGGCGGCTGGGCCGGCAGTGGGCGGCACCGCCGCGGTCGGCGCTGACCTTCTCGGTGCTCCTGCGTCCCTCCGTGCCCATCACGCACCAGGGGTGGGTGCCCCTGCTGACCGGGGTGGCGGTCGCGGCGGCCGTCCGCAGGATGACCGCGCGGGCCAAGGCGGGCGACTTCGGCGAGGCGACCGGCGAGCAGTCCGTGGACGCCCGGCTGAAGTGGCCCAACGACGTCATGGTCGGCGAACGCAAACTGGCCGGGATCCTGGCCGAGCGGGCCGATCACGGGATCGTCGTCGGGGTGGGCTTGAACGTGAGCCTGCGGGCCGATGAGCTGCCCGTGCGCACGGCGACCTCTCTGACCCTCGAGAACGCCGCGTTCTCGGACCGGGAGCCGCTGCTCCGCGCGATCCTGCGCGAGCTGGAGACCTGGTACACCGCCTGGCAGGCCGTCGGCGGAGACGCGGACGCGGACGGCCCCGGCGGCTATCCGGACGTGACCGGCCTTCCCGCCGGCCGGCTCGGCGGCCTGCGCGGGACCTATCGCTCGCTCTGCGCCACCCTGGGCCGCGACGTGCACGTCGATCTGCCCGCCGACGAAGCGGTCGACGGTACGGCCGACGACATCGACGCGATGGGGCGCCTGCTGGTCCGGACCGCCGAGGGTGAACACGCGCTCAGCGCCGGTGACGTCGTGCACGTACGGCCCGGCACCTGAAGGGTTTGCCAGGTCGATCACCTACGCGGCGCTATTTCTGCCACGATATGCGTTATGGGTCTACCTGAGCAGCCATCGGCCGGGGAACGGGTCATCCTCAGTGACCACCCGCACTGGACGACGCTGATCCAAACGATCATCCTGCTGATCCTCACCGTGGCCGCGGCCGTCGCCGCGATCCTGTTCCTGCCCGACTCGGATGTGCAGGCTCAGGTGCGTCTGGGCATCGTGGCCGTTGCCCTGATCATCGCGATCGTCGTCTCGGTGGTGCCGTTCCTGCGCTGGTTCGCCACCCGCTACGAACTGACCGAGCAGGGGCTGGTGATCCGCGAGGGCATCCTGTCCCGCTCGGTGCGGACCATCCCCATCGGCCGGGTCAACGACGCGTCGCACTCCCAGCGGTTGATCGAGCGGATGCTCGGCAAGGGCACGTTGATCGTCGAGTCCGGTGGCGAACGCGGCCGGCTCGTGCTCAAGAACGTCCCCGACGTCGACAACTGGCATCAGCAGATCTACCGGCTCATCGACGACATGGCCGACGGGGTCAGGGACGGCCGGTAGCCGCACCGGTCGGTCGAAGGGGTGGACATGTCTGCTCAGGGCCCGGACCCCAGACAGATCGAGGAGCTCCTGCTCGGCGGAGAGCTCCGGTACACGCGCGTCGACGTCCAGCGGATCACCGGAGTGTCGGGCGAGTTCACGCACCGGCTGTGGCGGGCCTTCGGCTATCCCCACATGGCCGATGACACGGTCGCGTTCACCGAACGGGACGTCGCCGCCCTCTACCGGATCCAGCGGCTGATGCAGGACGACGTCCTCGACGACGAGGACGTGATCCGGATGGTCCGGGCCGTCGGACAGACGATGACCAAGCTGGCCGAATGGCAGGTCGACGTCCTCACCAGCAAGATCGCGGGCGATCCCGCCGAACCGCCCACCGTGGAGTCGGTCGAGCAGATCATCGGGCTGGCCGAGAAGCACATCGCGGACTTCGAGCCGCTGATCGTGCACGCGTGGCGCCGGCAGCTCGCGGCCGCCGGGACCCGTGCCATGGCCATGGCGGCCAACGAGAGGGACGTGATCCCGGCCCGCACCCAGGCCACCATCGGGTTCGCCGACATGGTGTCGTTCACCCAGATGAGCCGCGAGCTCGGCGAGATGGAGCTGGCCCGGGTGGTGGAAAGATTCGAGGAGACCGCCTCCGACGTCGTCGCCGCGAACGGCGGCCGGCTGGTGAAGAGCCTCGGCGACGAGGTGCTGTTCAGCGCCGACGAACCCGAGCTCGGCGCCGAGATCGCCCTGTCCATCGCCGAGACGATCAAGGATGAGACCGAGGTCCCCGACGTCCGGGTGGGGGTCGCGTACGGCCCCGTGCTGCCGCTCATGGGCGACGTCTTCGGCACCACCGTCAACCTGGCCGCGAGACTGACCTCGATCGCCCGCCCCGGCGCGGTGGTGATCGACGACGGGCTCGCCGCCGAGCTCGAGCACTCCCCGGCCTTCGAGATCACCCGTATCGTCCGCCGCCCCGCCCGCGGCCTCGGCATCATCCAGCCGTACGTGCTGAGGCGCCGCGTCAGGTACTGATCACGCCCGCGTCTAGAGTGCTCCTCATGAACGAGGGTGTGAGCCTGCATCGGTTCGATCACGTCGCCGAGATAGTGCTGGACCGTCCTGAGGCGCTCAACGCCCTCTCCACCGCGATGGCCCGGCGGCTGACGGCGGTGTGCGCCGAGGTCGCCGAGGACCCTCAGGTGCGGGCCGTCGTGCTCAGCGCCGCCGGTGACAAGGCCTTCTGCGTCGGCGCGGACCTCAAGGAGCGGGCCGGCATGACCGACACCGAGCTGCTGGGCCAGCGTGAGATCTTCCGCGCCGCCTTCGGCGCCGTGCTCGGCCTGCCCCAGCCGGTCGTGGCGGCCGTGCACGGTTTCGCCCTCGGCGGCGGCTGTGAGTTCGCGCTGTCATGCGATCTGATCGTGGCGGACGAGTCCGCGGTGTTCGGCCTGCCCGAGGTCAGCGTGGGGCTGGTCCCCGGCGGTGGCGGCACCCAGCTGGCCGTACGCCGCCTGGGCCCCGGCCGCGCGGCCGATCTGGTGCTGACCGGACGGCGGCTCGGCATCGACGAGGCGGTGGGCTACGGCCTGGTCGATCGCAAGGTGCCGGCCGGCAACGTCCGCGAAGAGGCCTTCACGGTCGCGGCGCTGATGGCCAAGAACTCTCCGGTCGCCGTGCGCGCCGCCAAGCGCGCCATGCGCAACGGAGCGGACGCCGCAATGACCGCCGCCCTCGACATCGAGGACGCCGCGTGGCGCACCGTCGCCTTCTCGGCCGACCGCAGGGAGGGCATCGCCGCCTTCAACGAGAAGCGCACGCCCCGCTGGCCCGGCCACTGAGCCTCGACCCTGTGGCCCCGGCGGGTAGGCGTCCTCGACGGTCTCCCGGACGGCCGGCCGGTCGGCGTGCGCGGCCGGCCGGGCCTCTGCCGTCACCCGGTGTTCTGGAGGCCGGCGGCGACGCCGTTGACGGTGAGCAGCAACAGCTCTTCCAACCTGTCCCGCTCGGCGTCGTCGGCGACGCCCTCGCGCAGCGCGCCCAGCGCGCGCAGCTGCAGGTGGGACAGCGCGTCGACATAGGGGTTGCGGAGCTCCACCGCGCGGGAGAGCACCCGGCGGTTCTCGAGCAGTCGCTGATGGCCCGTCACCGCCAGGACCAGGGAGCGCGTCCGGTCGTACTCGGCCAGCACGGTCTCGGTCAGCGCCGGCCGGCCGCCGAGGTCGAGGTAGCGGGCGGCGATGTCCCTGTCGGTCTTGGCCAGGCTCATCTCGGCGTTGTCGAGCAGCGCGGCGAACAGCGGCCATGACCTGTACGCCTCGCGAAGCGTGTCGAGGCCCTCCTCGGCGGCGGCCTCGAGTCCGCTTCCCAGGCCGTACCAGCCGGGCAGGTTGACGCGGGTCTGGGTCCACGCGAACACCCACGGGATGGCGCGCAGATCGTCGAGCGAGGTCGAGGCGCTGCGCCTGGCGGGCCGCGACCCGATCCGCAACTGGGAGATCTCGCCCAGCGGGCTGACCCGCGCGAACCACTCAGGGAAGCCGTCGTCCTCGACCAGGGCCCGGTAGGCGCGCTGTGCCGCGGCGCCCATCCGGTCGGCCAGCCCGCGGAAGCGGGCGGCGGCGGCGCGGGCGCGGTCCTCGACCGCGGGGGTCGAGGCGAGCAGGACCGCGTTGGTGACCTGCTCGATATGGCGCCGCGCGATCGCCAGATGCCCGTACCGGGCGAAGATGACCTCGCCCTGCTCGGTGACCTTGAAGCGGCCCGCCACCGAGCCCGGCGCCTGCGCCAGGATCGCGCGGTTCGCGGGACCGCCGCCGCGGCCGAGCGAGCCGCCCCGGCCGTGGAAGAGGGTCAGGGTCACGTCGCGCCGCTGCGCCCAGGCGGCGAGCGCCTCCTGGGTCTCGTACAGCCGGAGGGTGGCGCTGGTCGGCCCTAGCTGCTTCGCCGAGTCGGAGTAGCCCAGCATGATCTCCATGCGGCGTCCGGTCTGGGCCAGCCGGGCCTGCACCGCCGGCTGCTCGATCATCCCTTCGAGCACCGAGGGCGCCCGCTCGAGGTCCTCACCGGTCTCGAACAGCGGCACCACGTCGAGGATCGGCCCGCCGGCCGCGCCTCCGGCGGCGGCCGCGAGCTCGTACACGGCCGCGACGTCCTCGGCCGAACGGGTGAAGGACACGACGTAGCGCTTGCACGCCTCGACCCCGAACCGCTCCTGGATCCAGGAGACGACCCGCAGGGTGTCGAGGACCTCCTCGGTCTGCTCGGACAGAGCCCCTCCGGCGCGTACCTCGGCCAGGGCCTTCTCGTGCACCGCGGAGTGCTGGCGGATCTCCAGTTCGGCGAGGTGGAACCCGAAGGTCTCGACCTGCCAGATCAGATGCTGCAGCTCACCGTAGGCCTGCCGGGCCGACCCCGCGGCGGCGAGCGAGTCCTGCACCAGGCGCAGCTCGGCGAGCAGCTCGTCCGGTGAGTCATAGGCGAGGTCGGCGTCACGGGTGCGGGTGGCGCCGATCCGTTCAGCGGCGTACAGCAGCAGCTGCCGGTGCGGCTCACCCGGAGAGCGCTTGACGATCTCGGCGATGCGCTTCGGCTGTGCGGCCCGGGCCGCCGCCAGCGCGGCGGTGAGCTCCGGCGACGCGGGGGTCGTGGAGACGTGCGCGGTGAGCTCGCGGCCGATCCGCACGCACGCGGTCTCCAGCGCGCGCAGTACGTGGTCGGCCTGGATCATGATGGCCTCACGGGTCACCTGCGCGGTGACGTGCGGGTTGCCGTCGCGGTCGCCGCCGATCCAGCTGCCGAACCGCAGGTAGGCCGGGGCGCGCGGCGGGCGTTCGCCGACCCCTTCGGGGTCGAGCGCGGTGTCCATCACCCGGTAGACCGCGGGCACGACGCGGAAGATCGTCTCGTCGAAGGCCGCCATCGCCGTGCGCACCTCGTCGAGCGGGTCCATCTGCGTGTGCCGGCGCAGCGCGGTGCGCCAGAGCAGATCGATCTCCTCGAGCAGCCGCCGCCGGACGTCCTGGTGTTCGCTCTCGCCGAGCCGTACGTCGTTCAGATCGTTCAGCAGGCCGCTGATCCGCATGATCGCGGTGACCACCGCCCGGCGGCGGGCCTCGGTCGGGTGCGCCGTGAACACCGGGCGCAGCTCCAGCTCGCGAAGCGTCTCATCGAGCCGATCCGGGCCGCCCGCGCGGATCTCGGCCAGCGCGGCGGCCACCGAACCGCTCACCGGCTCGCCCGGCTCCTCGCCGGTGACCGGGCGGGGGGCGGCCGTGTCGCGCTCGCGCAGCGTGCGGATCCGGTGGTGCTCCTCGGCCAGATTGGTCAGGTGGAAGTAGACCGTGAACGCCCGTGCGACGAGTTCGGCCCGTTCCAGGGTCCATCCGGCGACGATCGCGGCGACCTCGTCGCCGGTGGACTCGTCGCCGGTGGACTCGTCACCCGCCGCTTCGCCGGAGCCGCCGCCCTCGTGGGTGCGCCGGGCGGCGATCACGGAGTGCCGCAGCCTCTCGACGTCGTCGAGCAGACCTTGCCCGCCGTACTCGACGAGGACCTGGCCTAGCAGAGAGCCGAGCAGGCGGACGTCGCGCCGTAGCGGCTCGGGCATCTCCTGCCGTGCCGAATTGCGTTCGGTCTGCCCTGTCCGGGCGCCGTCGCGGATATTGGTAGCCACCCGCTCAGCGTAGTCAGCGGAGCCGCCCCGCTGGTGTGCCCGGCCCGGGCAAATGTGGCCGGGCCAGGCCTGGCTAGGCTGTTCCACATGGCGACGGAAGCTCCAGAACCCACCGGCGACATCGACATCCACACGACCGCGGGAAGGATCGCCGACCTTGAACGGCGACGCTACGAGGCCGTGCACGCCGGGTCGGGGCGAGCGGTGGAAAAGCAGCACGCCAAGGGCAAGATGACCGCACGGGAACGGATCGACGCGCTGCTCGACCCGGGCTCGTTCGTCGAGTTCGACCAGCTCGCCCGGCACCGGTCCACCAGCTTCGGCATGGAGCGCAACCGCCCGTACGGCGACGGCGTCGTGACCGGCCACGGCACGGTGGACGGCCGGCCGGTCGCGGTGTTCAGCCAGGACTTCACCGTCTCGGGCGGATCGCTCGGCGAGGTCTTCGGCGAGAAGATCTGCAAGGTCATGGACCACGCGCTGAAGACCGGCTGCCCGGTGATCGGCATCAACGACTCCGGCGGGGCGCGGATCCAGGAGGGCGTGGTCGCGCTCGGGCTCTACGCCGAGATCTTCAAACGCAACGTGCACGCCTCGGGCGTGATCCCGCAGATCTCCCTGATCCTCGGGCCGTGCGCGGGCGGCGCGGTCTACTCCCCCGCGATCACCGACTTCGTGGTGATGGCGGACCAGACCTCCCACATGTTCATCACCGGCCCCGATGTGATCAAGACGGTGACCGGCGAAGAGGTGACGTTCGAGGACCTCGGCGGCGCCCACGCGCACAACACCAGGTCAGGGGTGGCGCACTACCAGGCGTCCGATGAGAAGGACGCGATCGAGTACGCCAAGGAGCTGCTGTCGTACCTGCCGTCGAACAACCTCGCCGAGGCCCCGGCCTACCCGGCGGTGGTGGACCTCGAGGCGCTGGACGAGGCCCTGGACACGCTGATCCCAGACTCGCCGAACCAGCCCTACGACATGCACACCGTGGTCGAGCACGTGCTGGACGACGGTGAGTTCCTCGAGGTGCACCCGCTGTTCGCGCCGAACATCATCTGCGGCTTCGGCCGGGTAGAGGGACACTCGGTCGGCATCGTCGCCAACCAGCCGATGCAGTTCGCCGGCACGCTCGACATCGACGCCTCCGAAAAGGCCGCACGTTTCGTACGGACTTGTGATGCGTTTAATATTCCAGTTCTGACATTTGTGGATGTGCCGGGATTTCTTCCCGGTACCGATCAAGAATGGAACGGCATCATCCGGCGGGGCGCGAAGTTGTTGTACGCCTATGCCGAAGCGACCGTCCCACTGGTCACAGTGATCACTCGAAAGGCGTACGGCGGGGCGTACGACGTCATGGGCTCCAAGCACCTCGGCGCCGACATCAACCTGGCCTGGCCGACCGCGCAGATAGCCGTGATGGGCGCGCAGGGCGCGGTGAACATCCTCTACCGGCGCGAACTGGCCGCCGCGGACGATCCGGGTACCCGCCGCGCCGAGCTGATCACCGAGTACGAGGACACGCTGGCCAATCCGTACATCGCCGCTGAACGGGGATATGTCGACGGGGTCATCAAGCCGTCGGAGACCCGGGCACAGGTCGTCAAGGCACTTCGCGCACTGCGGGAGAAGCGCAGGACGCTGCCTCCGAAGAAGCACGGGAACATCCCGCTGTGACCCGGGCTGCGACAGGGAGAGGCCATGGCTGACCAGCCGTTCCTGCAGATCGTGCGCGGTGAGCCGACCGCCGAGGAGATCGCCGCCCTCGTCGCGGTGCTCAGCGCGCGCGCCGAGATGGCTGCCCGCGCCGCAGCCGGGCCCGCGACGCGCCGTGGATCCTGGTGGGCGGACCGATCCCGGCTGGTCCAGCGGCCGCCGGCACCCGGCCCGGGAGCCTGGCGCGCAAGCGCATTCCCCCGTTAACCGTCGCGACGGTTAGCGACTCGGCTGTTTCATGGGGAAGCGGGTAACGGTGGTTCGTGCCCGTAAAGGCTCCGGCATGAATAAGCTAGAAAGCCCATGACTACCTCGGAGCTAGTTCCCCAGCCCGCCCGCTATGCCGTCTTCGTGGACGCGGGCTATCTCTACGCGGCCTCCGGGGCGCTGCTGCTCGACGCGACTTCCCGGCGTGAATACCGGGTCGCCGCCGAGAAGCTGATCCGGGCACTGACCAGTCACGCGGCGGAGAAAATGCGCGGCGAGTTGCTGCGGGTGTACTGGTTCGACGCCGCCCCCAAGCGGCAGCCGACCGTGGACCAGCGCGTCATCGCCAACCTGCCGCTGGTCAAACTGCGGCTCGGCAACCTCAACGCACAGGGCCAGCAGAAGGGCGTCGACGCCCAGTTGCGTGCCGATCTCGAGGCGCTCGCCCGGCACCGCGCGATCACCGACGCGGTGCTGCTGGCCGGGGACGAGGACATGCTGCCGGCGGTAGAGGCGGCGCAGCGCTACGGCGTCCGCGTCCACCTGTGGGGCGTCGAGCCGACGCACGGCTCCAACCAGGCCGAGTGGCTGGTGTGGGAGTCCGACACCGTCGAGGTGCTGCCGTCGGACTTCCTGCGCCCGTACTTCAGCAAGGCCGGCGTCATCGCCGTGCCCGCCGGCGAACAGCCGCCCGACACGGCCGCGCCCCGAGCCGCCAGTCCGGTGCCGAAGCCCTCGCAGGTCTTCGCGGGCCGTGCGCCGTCGCCCGCCGCGATCGCCCGCCCGGTCCCGGCCGCGATCAAGCCCACCGCCCAGCACGCTTCGACCGACGGCAAGCTCGGCCCCGAGCGTTCCCAGATGCTGGAGATCGGCGAACACGTCGCCCAGAAGTGGGTGTTCGAACGGGGCCGCGACAACATCCGTGATCTGCTCCCTGGGCCCATCCTGCCGCCGGTCATCGACAAAGAGCTGCTGATCGAGGCCGAAAAGGAGCTCGGCCGGTCGCTGCGCCCCTACCAGGAGGCCCGCACGTGGCTGCGGGACGGCTTCTGGGAACGCGTCTACCGAGAGTTCGGCATCGGCATCGGCAAGTCCGGCTGAGTGGTCCGGTTCCAAGCGGCCCTGCGAGCGGGCGCGCGGCGTCTGGACTGAGGAGCGAGCGTGAGGAACGAGCGCTCGGGAGCGACGAGGGAAGACGCCGCGTTAAGGCGCCCGCGAGCCGCCGAGCGGAGCGAGGCCATAAGAACGGCGGCGTCCGATTCCCGCCAGCATGTGGTCGCTGCCTGGGGTTGAATCGGAACGTGCTCAACTTCGACTCCTGCTACCGGGCGGTGACCTCCCGGGACGCCCGCTTCGACGGCCGGTTCTTCACCGCCGTGACCTCGACCGGCATCTACTGCCGGCCGATCTGCCCGGCCCGCACGCCCGCACGGCGGAACGTACGGTTCTTCGCCGC
This sequence comes from Actinomadura sp. HBU206391, assembly GCF_014323665.1. Lineage (GTDB taxonomy): Bacteria > Actinomycetota > Actinomycetes > Streptosporangiales > Streptosporangiaceae > Actinomadura_C. The sequence goes on from NZ_JABVEB010000026.1 coordinate 25,215, forward strand.
CGCGGCGGCGGCGGAGGGCGCCGGTTTCCGGCCGTGCAAGCGCTGCCGGCCCGAGGCCAGCCCCGGATCACCCGACTGGGATGTACGGGGCGACCTGATCGGCCGGGCCCTGCGGCTCATCGACGACGGTGTGGTCGACGACTTCGGCGTGCGCGGGCTGGCCCGGCGGCTCGCGGTCACCGAGCGGCACCTGCATCGGCTGTTCGTCGCGGAACTCGGCGTGCCGCCGCTGGCGGTGGCCCGCAACCGCCGGCTGCGGCTCGCCCGGCGGCTGCTCGCCGAAACCCACATGCCGGTGACCGACGTGGCCTTCGCCAGCGGGTTCGGCAGCGTACGGCAGTTCAACGCGAGCATGCGCGAGACCTATGGCCAGGCCCCGTCGGAGCTGCGCGGTGTCGGCCGCGGGTTCGGCCGGCCGGCCACCTTGGAGCTGCGCTTGGCGGTCCGGCGGCCGTACGACTCCGGATCGCTGCTGGCCTATCTCGCGGCGCGGGCCATCCCGGGGGTCGAGAAGGTGACGGCGGACCGCTACGTCCGGACCATCGCCACCGCGACCGGCGCGGCCCCGGCCGGCGCCTCTGACGCCGGTTCGGGCACCGAGACCGAGGTGGGGACGATCGAGCTGATCCCGCGGGACGACCACGTTCTGCTGCGGGCCGGCGCGCCGAGCCCGCGCGGGGTCGCGTCGCTGGTGGCACGGTGCCGGCGGATGTTCGACCTCGACGCCGATCCCTGGGCGGTCGATGACGCGCTCGCCGCCGACCCGCTACTGGCTCCACTCGTCTCGGCGCGGCCGGGGCTGCGGGTTCCGGGCGCCTTCGACGGCTTCGAGCTCGCGGTCCGCGCGGTGCTCGGCCAGCAGGTCTCGGTCGCCGGGGCGAGCACCCTCACCGGCCGGGTCGTGGCCCGCTGCGGCACCAGCCGTACGCCCGGGTCCGCGGGCACCGGGCCGAGCTACCTGTTCCCGACAGCGGCCCGGCTCGCGGACGCGGATCTGAGCCGGCTCGGGCTGACCGGGGGCCGCCAGCGGACCCTCCGGGCGCTCGCGGCGGCCGTGGCGGCGGAGGAGATCGACCTGAACGGCGGAGCGGAGCCGGGCGAGACGGCCGACCGGCTGATGGCGCTCCCCGGAATCGGGCCGTGGACGGTGAGCTACATCGCCATGCGTGCGCTCGGGGACCCTGACGCCTTTCCCGCCACCGACCTCGGGCTCCGCCGGGCCTTCGACGCCCTCGGCGCCTCCGAGCCGGCGCTCGCGCAGCGGGCGGAGCGCTGGCGTCCCTGGCGGGCCTACGCCGCCATGCATCTCTGGACCTCGCACTGAACGACTCGCACTGAACCCGACTCCCGCCGAACCCGACTCCCGCTGAACCCGACTCTCATGAACGAGAGGAATCCTCCGATGATCCATGCCACCGTGCTTCGGACGCCGATCGGGCCGCTGGCGATGCTCGAACACGAGTCCGCGCTCATCGGCGCGGGCTTCACCGCCGACCCGCGAGAACTGCACGCCCGCCTGCACCCATCGCTGCGGACACTGGAACTCGTGGACGCCCCCGACCTCGGCGAGATCAGCAAGGCGCACGAGGCGTACTTCGGCGGCGATCTCGACGCGCTGGACGCTCTCACCGTCCACGCGCCGGGTCCGCCGGTACGGGAGCGGCTGTGGGCGGCACTGCGCGACGTACGGTCCGATGAGACCGTGACCTACGGCGAGCTCGCGGTGCGGGCCGGACTCACCCGTGGCGCGCGGGCGGCCGGTCAGGCGTGCGCGCAGAACCTCATCGCCCCGGTGATCCCCTGCCATCGCGTGGTGGCTTCGACCGGAACCGGGACCAGGCGGTTGAACGGCTACTACTACGGCCTGGACCGTAAGGAATGGCTGCTTCGGCACGAAACGGCCGGCTGACCCGCCCAGGGCCCGGCAGGCCGCCCATAGCAGCCCGACACACACCTTTTGTGATTGACCCGACACCATGAGTTGCGAAGTCGGTACAGTCCCCGCGTGGTACGGCTGCGAAATCGGCGACGACTGCGTGTGGCCCTGACGGGGACCTGCGCGGGCCTGGTCGCCTTGTCGGGCTGCCGATCCCCCGTCCCCTTCTACGCCGACGACCAGCGGCCCGACGCGCCCGTGTTCGGGCTGGGCGGCCCGATGCCGTACATCGACCCGGACGCCCGAGCGGCCGCCGTGCCGGATCTCCCGGGCGGCCGGTCCGCCGGCCGGACGGACGCCTCACGGACGCTCGGCCGGGCGGCTCCGGTCTACGCCTGGACCCGGCCGGGCATGCTGAGCCCGGTGGTCCGGGAGGTGCCCGCGCGGATCTGGGTCCCGAACGCGGCGCGCCGCGCGGTCGAACTCGTCGACCCGCGGACGTTCCAGGTGGTGCACCGCCTGCGCCTGGGCATCGCGCCGCGGCAGATCGTGCCGTCCTGGGACCTGAAGACCCTCTGGGTCGGCGACGGCGCGGGCGGCACGCTGGTGCCCGTGGACGCGCGCACCGGCCGCCGCGGGCGGGCCGTGGCGGTGACCTCGCCGCACGACCTCTATTTCACCCCGGACGGGGGCACCGCACTGGTCATGACCGGCCGGCTGCGGCGGATCGACTTCCGCGACCCGCGGACGATGCGGTTGCGGCATTCTCTGCCGGTGCCGTGCGATGGTGCGAGGCACGCCGACTTCTCCGCCGCCGGCGACTTCCTGATCGTGACCTGCGCGCGTTCGGGCGGGCTGGTGCGGATCGATCCGAAGCGGGGCACAGTGACCGGCGTGCTCCCGCTGCATCGGCGGGCCGCCCCCGAGGACGTACGGCTGTCGCCGGACGGCACCGTCTTCTATGTGTCCGACCCGGTGGCCCAGGGCGTCTGGGTGATCGACGCCGAGCGGTTCGGCAAGCTCGGCTTCATCCGCACCGGGCCCGGTGCGGGCGCGCTCACCCCGAGCCGGGACGGTTCGATCCTGTACGTCTCCGGCAGCGTCGCCGTCTCGCTGATCGACTTCACCGCCCGCCGGGTGGTTGGCCGCTGGCGCCTGCCGCTCGGCGGCTCGGCCGGGCCCGGTGGGGTGTCGGCGGACGGGAAGGTGCTGTGGCTGCCCGGCCGCTCCCCCGGCCTCGTGTACGCGATCCCCACCAGTACCGGCCGGCCGATCCGGGTGATCAGGGCGGGCGGGGGTTCACCAAACCTGTGCGTCTATCCCCAGCCGGGCCGATTCTCGCTCGGCCACACCGGCAACCTCCGCTGAGCCACCACCACCGCCGCCGGCGGCGCGGCGGCGGGGCGGCGGCGGGGCGGGAGCATCTCAGATGGAGACGCGGCGATACTGCGGCACGAATTCGTCGATCATGGCCTCGGTTTCGGGCTGCATGTGGCCGAGCATCGCGTCGCGCTCGGCCTGCCTGCGCAGTTCCTCGGCCACGACCCGCACCTGCGCCTGGTCGCCGGTCGCGTGCGTGGCCCGCAGCAGATCACGCCACAGCCCCTCGTCGCCGGGTGCGAGCCGCAGGCCGGCCCGGGCGGCGGCGATCGCGCCCCGCGCGTCACCGTCGTCGAGCCGGAGCACCACGAGCCGGTGGGCGACGTCGACGACCCGCCCGCCGGCCTCGTACTCGAGATCGTCGGCGGCCAGCCACGCGTAGCGTCCGCGCGGCCGGTCGGCGAGCAGCGGCCCGCGCACCAGGTCGAGCGCGTACGACATGTACGCCGTCTCCGACGCGGGCTCGGCCGCCGACCGCCAGATCAGCCAGCGCAGCACGCTCCAGTCGACCCGCACCTCGGAGCCGAGCCTGATCCGCCCGCCGTCGTCGTAGTAGAGGTTGGGCCGGCCGCGCGAGTCGCGCCCGAGCCAGTCGGACACCCGGGCGATCGTGGCGTCGCGGACGCCCGCGGTGACGCCGCGCGGCCAGACGGCGCCGCTCAGCACCGTCGGGTGCACGCCGCCGGGGTGGGTCGCCAGGTAGACGAGCACCTCCGTGCACAGGGCCCGCCGCGTCTGCTCCATCGGTCCGGGCGCGTCGACCTCGATCGGCCCGAGCAGCCGTACGTCGACCACGGGCTGCTGCTCCGCGGGGACCACACCGGCCGTGGGCTCGCCGGCGGGTTCCGGCAGTGCGACGCCGTCGAGCCGGCCGGCGGTGCGGAACAGTTCGACGACCGCCCGGTAGTGATGCCCGGGGACCATCTGCGCCTCGACGTCGAACCCGAGCACGCCCGCCTGCATCCGGCCGACCTGGTCGACCTCCCAGGTCCATGTCGCGCCCTGGACGTCGCCGGGCACGATGTAGCCGGCCGCCATCCGCTGACCGGTCCTCGCCAGTGCGACCAGCCGGTCGGCCTCCTCGGTCGTGGGCTGGTCCGCCATGATCAGGTAGTGCGGCATCCAGGCCTCGCCGAACACGCCGCGGCAGCGGCCGGTGAGCACCGAGTCGGCGCCGGACGCGGCAAGGGCCTGCCGCACCTCCTCGGCCCGGGCCTCCAGTTCGGGCAGCGCCTCGGCCAGTGAGCCGACCGCCCGGATGCGATCCGGCGCGATGTGCGAGAGCTCCTCGCCGAATCCGACGAGCGTGATGCGCATGTGGTCGGACCAGCGGTTGGTGGCCAGCTCGATGGCGACCGCCGCGAGCACCGCCCGCCGCACCTCCTCGGGGCCCCGCAGGACGATGAGTCCGTGCGCGGCCTCGAGGTCGACCATGATGCGGCCGTTGTCGTTGGTGCCGATCGAGATCAGCCCCGGGTACGGCGCCAGCACGTCGCGCAGGCCGTCCGGCTCGAGCGCCAGATCACCGATCCGGTCGCGGTGCAGCCGCCACACCTGGCCGCTGTCGTGCGCCTCCCACGGCTCGGGCGGGTTGCGGTCGGCCGGCGCGATCCAGAGGTCGAGACTGTCGGAGCCGAGGTGCACCCCGTAGACGGTCGGGGGGGTGCGGCCGTCGGCGGCCAGCGCCTTGGACATCTGCCGCAGTCCGAGATCGAGCAGCCTGGTGGCCTCGGTGTCGGCGCCGAGCCGCAGCGCCTGCTCGGCCACGGCCGCGTCGCCCTCCGGACGCAGGATCATCTGGCCGAACGCGCGATGCCACATCTGCTCGCGCCGTCGTCGCCCGAGCGCGGCGAGGAGCCCCGCGGCGAGCAGAGACGCCACCGCGAGGCCCTGCGGCCAGCCGAAGTCGTACGCGTGCGCGGCCGGGGCCGCCTCGTGCGGTTCCTGCTGCTCCGCGCCGCTCGTGCCGGCGTCGTCGCGGACGGTCTGCTCGCCGGCCTGCTCACCGGCGGGCTCGGACGCGGCGGGCCGGTGCTCGCCCGCGCCCTGCTCCGGCTGCCGGTCCGCGGCGCCGGCGCGCGGCGCCGGAACCGCCGCATGGGCGCCGCCGGAAGCGGACTGGTCCGCGCCGGCGGGAGGGGCCTGCGGAAGCGGCTCGGCGAGATCCTGCCGATCGGGCTTGGCCTTGCCGTGCGTGGAGTAGTCGTCGAGGTCGTGCGCCGGTACGACCTGGGCGCCCACCGCGTCGTCGGGCATGACCAGCACCCAGCCTGGCCGGATCAGGCTGGCGATGGTCAACCGGGTGCCGTCGGGCTGCTGGCGCCCCTTGTTGAGCTCGTAGATCTCCGGATAGCGGCGGCCGTCGCCGAGGCACTTGTCGGCGATCTCCCAGAGGCTCTCGTGGTGGCGGCCGTGCGGTGGCTGCACCCGGTAGATCTTCTTGGCCTTCGCCTTGTGCACCGGCGGGCTCTGGACGCTCTCGGCGAGCTCGGGCGCGGAGACCTCCGCCGGAGTCGCCGGGATCCGCTGGAGCTGCTGTGACTGGGTCTGGACCGGCCGGGCGGGGTGCAGGTCACGGCTAGCGAACGCGGGCATGATCGCCGTCGTGGCGGTGAAGAGCAGCAGCGCCGTGACGACGAGCCGGTGTACGAGCGACTGGGTCCCGCCGGCCAGCGGCACGCGAGCCGGCACGCCGACCCCCCGCACGCCCGCGTAGACCTCGACCAGCACGCAGATCGACAGCTGCAGCCAGGCCAGCCACACCAGGGACACCAGGATGGTGATGAGCGAGCTCGGCCCGAGCCGCTGGGTCAGGTCGTCGACCGTGGGCAGGTGGTCGGGTACGGGCGAACCGAAGAACGTGAGAAGGGCGAACGGGACCCCGGCGACGAGCGCGGCCAGCGCCGCCACGGCGGCGAGGCCCTGGAGCACATCACCCGGGCTCCGCCTGCCCCGAACCCTCACTGCCTGCCGCGACGCGCCCATTGGCTTCAGATCCCTGTCTGCGGATGGCGAATGCCATCGAACGTCATGGTACGACCGTCGCCACTCTGGCAGGCGGAGCCGTACAAGTCACGCCGAGAACAGTCCTCGCACATCTTCACGCTCCCGTCCGACGAATGGCTGGGGTCGGTGGTGGACGCCATTACGGTGCCGGGCCCGGCCCGCACTTCCACCCACAGATCAAGTTCCTGCTTCGGTTCCCAAAGATCAAGTTCCTGTTTCCGGAGTCGCCGTGGCGAATGAGGTGATTTCCATGTCGGAGAAACCCGGCATGATTGACAGCAGTTGCAATTTCACCGTGATCGTCACCTGTACCCACGCCGTTTGCGGATCCTGCAGACGGCACTCCATCCCGCCGCCCGACACCTCGGGGTACTTCGCCACCAGCCGACGCGCTCTCGCGCAGGCGCTGGCGGCATCCGCGATCCGCAGTTCACCGCTGCTCCGCAGCAGGCCGACGTCGATCTCGTCGGCGGCGGCCCGCGCGGCCTGCTCGGCGATGTCGGCGGCGCGCTGCCGCGCGTGGATGGCGAGGCCGCCGTCGACCAGGAGCCCGGCCAGCATGATGACGAACAGCGCGAAGATCACGGTGAACATCGAGACGGTTCCCCGATCGCGGCCGGGTCGCGCGGCCGGTGCCGCGACCAGGTTCCTGGCCGGTCCCGCGATCGGCCCCCCCGTCCGTCCCGCGATCATCCGGTCCTCCGGTAGGTGTCGAGAGGAACCGTGGCGGTGCCGGTCATCGTCTTCGAGCCCGGCAGCCCGATGAGCGACATCCCGCCCAGGTCGACGTCGCACGTCACCGTCACGGTCACCTGACCGCCGGGTGCCCATTCGGACAGGTCCGGGCCCACCCTCGGACCGCCCTGGCACCAGTCGCGGGTCTTGAGCGTCTCCTTGCTCGCCCGGTCGGCGAAGGCGGCGGCATCGCCCTGGGTACGGCCGACCGAGGCGGCCCTGGCTCCGTCCCTGGCGGCTCCGTCGATCTGGCTCTGGGCCTCCACCATCCGGCCGACCCCGACCATGAGCATCATGAACGCGATGAGCACGGGCGTCAGCAGCGCCAGCTCCAGTGCCATCGACCCCCGGGCGGAGCCCCCGGCGGCGCGCGTCACGGCCCGTCACCGCACCGGGTGGCGCTGCCGACGTCGGGCCGGAAGCACTCGATCGGGCCACCGGACCGCTGGTGCACGCGGAAGGTGAAGAACGGGATCACCTGTACGGCCTCGCCGCTCACCTCGACCCAGCGCTCATTGCCGTCACCGCCCGCCTCGGCCTTGGTATTGGCCAGCAGCCGCGATCCGAACTGCTGGACCTGTGACCGTGCCTTCTGCTCCGACCGCCCCTTCCAGTCCCCGGTGACCTCGCTGCGGGCGACCCTGGCGCCGCCCTGCGCCGCGGCGAGGGCCACGTGCCGGGCGTGGTAGACCATCGCGAACTGCACCACCATCAGCATCACCAGCAGAAGGATCGGGGTCAGCAGCGCGAGTTCGAGCGACGTCGCCCCCCGGTCAGGGGCGCCCGCGCCACCACCGGCCCGTGCTCGAGCCGGTGGCGGGTGGTCGGCGGGACGGCCCATGGCGCTATTTGGTCTTGATGTTCGACGCGGCCTCGTCGACCTTGTTCTTGATGGTCACGCCGATGCCGATCGCGATGAGAGCGAGGATGCCGGTGATGATCGCCCACTCGATGGCGGACGCACCCCGGCTGCGGTCGGTGTCGGCGCGCACCTGGTGCAGGCGGTGCCCGAGCAGGGCCCGCAGGTAGACGATCGCCGGGTCGGTCAGGGGATTCATATGGGGCGCTCCTCGGCGTCTTCTGTTCGGGTTCCGGTCATGCGGCAAGCACCCGCATCACCGCCGGAAAGGCGAGGAAGACCAGAAAGCCGGTGCACAGCAGCAGCTGGGCGACCAGCATGGACTGCGACCGCTCGCCGGCCTTGCCCTCCACCTCCGAGAGCTGGCGGCTGCGCATCGAGGCGGCCCGGGCCGACAGTGACTGCCGTACCTTCGCGCCGTCGTCGGCGACCAGCCCCAGCGCCGCGGACAGGTCGCGCAGCTCGACGACATCGATCTCGTCGCCGAGGTTGCCGAGTGCCTGCCACGGAGTCTGCCCGGTGATGCGGGCGTTGGCCAGGGCGTCCCGGATCCGCCCGATCGCCCAGCCCTCGCCCACCTGCGACGCGGTCATGAGGGCCTCGGGCACGCCGCGACCGCCGGCCAGGTTCATCGCGACCAGGTCGAGGAACGCGCCGACCACGTACCGGAAGTCCCGCCGGCGCTGCGCCGCATCTTGCCGGAGCTGCAGGTCGGGCAGGAAGAAGAACACCGCCGCGAACAGCACGCCCAGCCAGAGCGGGACGGCCAGCGAGGCCCCCATGCCGAGCAGCGCGAAGTAACCGACCAGCACGGGGATGAAGACCAGCGCGGCGGCCGGCAGCAGGAACTTGGTCGCGAGGAAGCCTTCGAAGGACTTCTCCACGATGGCCAGATCGGCGCGTACGGACCGCTGTTCCCAGCCGCGCTCGTCGTAGAACCTGGCCAGTCTGCGGCCGAGCTGCGAGCGCAGGCCGCCGACCTTCTCCCGGGTCGGGGACGTGCGCCGGGCCCGGGCGTCCTCGTCCCGGCGGCGGGCGGCCGCGTCGAAGGCGGCGAGGCTGGCGGCCAGCCCGGGACGCGGCGGGAACAGCGCCCGCAGCAGCAGGTAGAGGCCGATGCCGCAGGCGGCCCCGGCCAGCATCGGAGCGTTCACGACGGACCACCTCCCGCGTCCATGGCGTGCCGTCCCCGTAGCCGTCCTCCGTCGCCCCGCCCGCCCTGCCACCCGGCCACGGTGGCCGGGACCTCGGTCGGGACCCCGGGCTGCGTGCCCGGCCGGCCGAGGAAGCGCTGCGGCATGTCGTAGCGGGAGAGCCGGCGCAGCCAGACGAACCCGAGCCCGAACAGGGCGACGACGCCGGCGAGCACGAACTGTCCGAGGAACCCGTCGTACACCTCCACGTACGACCGGTTGAAGACGGCCAGCAACAGTGCGGTGCCGACCGACACCCCGACGACGATCTGGACGCTGCGGCGGGTCGTGCGCCGGTTGGCCTCGACCCGGCGGCGCATGTCGAGCTCGGCCCGCGCCGAGGCCGACAGGGCGGTGAGCATGTCCCGCAGCCCCGGGCCGCGCAGCCGGGAGTTGAGGATCAGCGCGCCGACGACCAGGTCGGCCGAGGGGTCGTCGAGGTCGTCGGCGAACCGGCGCAGCGCGTCGCCCATCGGCATCCGGGTGTGCATACGGTCGACGAGGATCCGCAGATGCGGCTGCAGCACCGGTGCCGCCGCCCGCAGCGACGACGGGATCGCCTGCTCCAGGCCGACCGCGCCGGCGATGGTGTCGCGCAGTGACTCGGTCCAGGCGGCGAGGGCCTCCAGCCGGGCCATCGCCCGGCGCTCCTCGGCGGCGCCGCCGGCGATGCCGTTCCAGCCGAAGGCGAGCAGTCCGGTGCCGATCGCGGCGACCGGCCAGCGCGTCGCGACGAGCGCGGCGGCTCCGGCACCGATGCCGATAGAGCCGCGGGTCGTCAGGGTGCGCAGGATCTCCTCGCGGCTGCGGCCCCGGCCGGCCCGGCCCGGGCGGACGGGCAGCCCGCGCACGGCGGCGACCAGCAGCACCAGTCCGCCGCCGACCAGCCCGCCGGCCAGCACGGCGTACAGCACGTCGGGCGTCAGCATCCGCGGCCACCTCCGCACCTGAGACCTGCACACCTGACACCTGCACAACAGATACCTGCACCCCGGGCACGTGCACACCGGGTCGAAGTCATCACCAGGGGACGCATCACCAGGGCACCCCCTGGGCCGGGTCGTAGCCGTACTCGGCCAGCTCGGCGGCGCAGGCGATCGGCGCGGCGGGCACGGCATGGCCGTCCGGGCCGGCCGCGAACACCTCGCTGGACAGCACCCGCACGTCGCAGCCGGTCACCTCGCGGACGCTCGACACGTAGCGGCGCAGCCGGCCGCCCACCGCGTAGTCGTTGCGCTTCTCGATGAACACGACGAAGTCGATGGCACCGGCGATCAGCATGTGCGTCGCCTCGATGGGCAGCCGCTCCTCGGACTGGATCGCGTAGGTCGCCACCCGGTTGAACACCTCGACCGAGGAGTTGGCGTGGATGGTCGACAGCGAGCCGTCGTTGCCCTGGGTCATCGCGTTGAGCATCGTGACGATCTCGTCGCCGAGGACCTCGCCGACGATGACCCGAGAGGGGTTCATCCGCAGCGAGCGCCGGACGAGGTCGGCCATCGAGATCGCACCCTCGCCCTCGGAGTTGGGCAGCCGCTGCTCGAGGGCGATGCAGTTCGGGTGCAGCTCCGGGAAGTGGTCCAGGCCGAGCTCCAGCGCCCGCTCGACGGTGATCAGACGTTCCGATGGCGGGATCTCGTTGGCGATCGCGCGCAGGAGGGTGGTCTTGCCGGCGTTGGTGGCGCCCGCGATCATGATGTTCTTGCGCGCGGCCACGGCGGCGCGCAGGAACAGCCCCACCTCCCTGCTGAACGTCCCGTTGCCGACGAGATCGGACAGGAACACCTTGCCGAGGCGGGCCCGGCGGATGGACAGCGCGGGCCGCACGGAGACGTCCATCACCGCCGACAGCCGCGAACCGTCCGGCAGGCGGAGGTCGAGCTGCGGGTTGGCGGTGTCGAAGGGCCGCGAGGACAACCCGCTGTAGGCGGCGAGGACCTGGACCAGCTCGACGAGTTCGTCATCGGTCTCGGCGACCGGCTCGCCCATGACCTCACGGCCGTCGGCGTAGCCGATGAAGACCCGGTCGCAGCCGTTGATGTCGATGTTCTCGATCTCGGTGTCCTCGAGCAGCGGCTGCAGCCGGCCGACACCGAACAGCGCGGCATGGACGCCGGCCGCGAGCTGTTCCTCCTCTTCGGCGTTCGGCGGGCGGCGGCCGGCGGTGATCTCACCGCGCGCGTACTCCTCGAGAACCTGGCCGATCAGGGCACGGGCGAACTGCCGCTCGTCCTCCGAGGACATCGGCGGGATCCCGCTCGCCGCGTCGAGCCGGCGCTGCTGCGCCAGCCGGTCCCCGACCTCCTGGCGCAGTCGTTTGACCAGACTGTGGTCCACCTACCGCCCCCTCACCGCGTGCGCCCCCCGACCCCGTCGGCCGGGCGCACGCCTCCCGCCCCCGGGCCAGAGGACGCGGTCAACCGCCCCACCAGATCGCCGGCGACCTCCCGCGCCGAACGGATCAGCAGCGACCTGTCCAGGCGCCCGCCCCATTGGCCCCGCAGCATTTCAGCACCCTTGGGGTCCAATGCGAAACCCCCCAGCACCGTCGCCGGAAGTCTCGCGTTGGTGACGATCCGGTCCACCTCGGCGACCGAGGCGCGGTAGTCGCGGGGGTCGGCGACGACGATGATCCCGATGGGCGGGCCCCCGCGCAGCTCCGTGCCGAGCGCGTTCACGCGCTCGCGCAGGTGCGCCACCTGCTCGAGGGTCGGCCGGGTGAGCAACACGATCATGTCGGCCTCGCGTAGCAGGTCGAGCAGCGCGGTGCCCGCGCCGAGCCGGCCACAGTCGGCGATCACGTCCACGGGCGCGAGTGAGGCGAAGGCACGGCCGAGCGGCCCCCAGAGCCAGGTGAGTCCCTGCGCCTGCTCGCCGTTGGTGAGCCCCGCCAGGACGTCGAGCCCGCCGACGAGCCGCTGGCCGTGCTCGCCGATCTGGTCGGGGCGCAGACCGCGGCGGGCCGTCGCGGCCAGGCTCAGCAGTCCGCGGGCCGGATTGAGCATGCCCGACTCGCCCGGCAGGCGGTAGACGAGATCCCCTCCGGCCAGGTCGCATTCGGCGACGAGGACCGGCCGCGGCCACACCGCGCCCAAGGCCACCGCGGCGGTGGTGACGCCCGGTGCCCCCTTGTCCGCCGCCAGGGCGATGAGGGCCACCTAGCCGCCCCCGGCCGGCGTCGGGGTCCGCCCGCTCGGGTTCTGGCCGCCCGGCTCCGGCCCGTCCGACGTCTGGCCGGTCGGATTCTGGCCGTTCGGGTTCTGACCGGTCGGGTTCTGGCCGCCGGACGTCTGCCCACTCGGCGCCGTCGCGCCGCCGCGGACCTTCGTGCCCACGGGCACCCGGGCCACCGCCACGGCTCCCGCCGACGCGGCCTGGGCGACCTGCGGCGCCTCCTCGGGCGGCACCGCTATCGAGATCATGGTCTGGTCCGACTGCAGGCTCTGCTCTCCACCCCGCGCGACGTCGACCACGATCGCGTCCTCGGAGAGCGTCGTGCCGGCCCGCACGCCCGCGGCGTTCTGGCCGCCGACCCCGTACAGGCTCACCCGGTCTCCCGGTTTCAGTCCGTCGGCCGGCAGCTGACCGGGTTTGAGCGCCAGCCCCACGACGACCCGCCCGTTGGTCGCGGCGTCGGTCGGCGAGACCATGCCGTTGGTGAGCAGTGCCCCCTTGACCAGGGGCACGGCCGCGTAGGCCTGCGACACCGCGCCGCGCTCCGTCCAGCTGATGAACTCGATGCCGGTGTTTCCGATCTGCACCTCCTCGAGCGCGTCGGCGGGAATGCGCTGCCCGGCCGCGACCGGCTGGGCGATCCGGATGGCCGAGACCCGCTGGCCGCTGGCCATGACGAGATAGGCGCTGGTGAGCGCGCCGCCCAGGATGAGCAGTACGGCGAGGGCGGCGAGGGCGGGCTTGCGTTCACGGGGAGGTACGGGAAGCCGCTGACCGGTTGAGGCGCCGAGGCCCGTACGCCCAAGGCCGGCCGCGGTGTTCGCCGGATTCGCGGTGTTCGCGGCGGTCGACTGACTGGTCTTCATCGGTTTGGCCACTCCGAAGCATGCGCAGACGGCCGGAGCGACCCATGGTCCCGGTCTTGACAAGCCGACGTCAATGGATTCGCGCGGGTGAGGCCGTCCCGTGACCCTGTTCTTCGAACTGACCTGCAGATATTCGGACTATTAACGCTACTCACCGTTAATGTTTCCCGCCCCGGATCGGGACAGGACCACCCGGTCAGAATGATCCGAGCCTTCGCCCGCGGTGCGGGCGTACGACCTAGGCTTGGCGCCAGGCCGAACAGCGGAGGGTATGGATGCGCATTTCGCTCACGGCGCTGACCGAACAGGGCCCCCGGGATATCGTGATCAATGGCGATTCCGATATGACCGTGGAGAGCGTCGCCACATCACTGGTCCGCACCATCGGCGACGGCGACACGCCCGATCCACCGGCCCGGGCGGTGAAATCGCCGCGCGCCCAGGCTCTGTGGATGGACGGCCGGATGCTCGATCCGCGGGCCGAGGCCGGGCGGACGCTGCGCGACGGCGCGGTCGTCACGATCGAGCCCAGGGCGGCGGCCGCCACCGTACTCGCCGAGCCCTCGGGACTGGTCGAGATCCGCGTGGTCGGGGGCCCGGCGGCGGGTGGCGTGCACCGGCTCGGGATCGGCACCACGACGCTCGGCACGGGCGACGACGCCGACCTCAGGCTCACCGATCCGGAGATACCCGGTCACTCCCTGCGGGTGACGGTGCAGCCCGACCAGGTCACCGTCGAGGCCTCACGGCAGACGACGGCGACGCTGGACCAGGCCCCTCTGACCGGGCCGTGCGACTGGCCGGTCGGCGGCATGCTCGTCATGGGATCGACGGCCCTCACCCTGGCCCCGTCGGCGCGCCCGGACACCCACCTCGAGCCCCTTCCCGAGGGCGGGCTCGCGTTCAACCGGCCGCCGCGCATCGGCCCGTCCCGGCGCCCGTGGCGCATCGAGGTGCCGCAGCGCCCGGAGCGAGGTGAGCGACAGCGGCTCAGGCTGTTCAGCGCCCTCATGTTCTCGGCCTTCGGCCTGGTCATGGCGTTCGCGCTCAGACAGTGGTGGTGGGCGCTGTTCGCCCTCAGCTGGCCGATCATGCAGGTCGGCGAGTGGATCGGCGACCGCGTCCACGGCCGCAAGTCCTATCGGAAGGCGCTGAAGGAGTATCACCAGCGCATCGAGGACTTCGATCTGGAGGTCGAGCGGCTGCGCCGGGCCGACGAGACCGAGCGGCGGGTACTGAGCCCGGATCCCGCCGAGGTGCTGCTCACCGCCACCGGCCCGCGCCGCAGGCTGTGGGAACGGCGGATCACCGATCCCGACGCGCTGTGCCTGCGCGTGGGCTATGCCGACCAGCCGGCGCACATCGAACTGGTGGACAAGGAGGCCGACCGGGAGCAGCCGGTCGCCCGCACGGTGCCGGTCACGCTGCCGCTGGCCGAGCTCGGCGTGATCGGGCTGACCGGCCCGCGGACGGCGTCGCGGGGGCTGGCCCGCTGGCTGGTCGCCCAGGCGGCGGCGCTGCACAGTCCGCGCGATCTGGCCATCGTGGTGCTCTGTGCCGACTCGGGCGGGGCCGACTCGGGCGAGGCGGGGCCGGGCGGGGCGGAGCACTGGAACTGGGTGCGCTGGCTGCCGCACTGCGCTCCCCGCGAGGGCGAGGACTGCGTCGCGATGGTCGGCACCGACCCCGAGTCGGTGGCCCGCCGGGTCACCGAACTGGCCATCCGCATCACCGACCGGCGCCGCCGCCAGAACGCCGCCGCAGGATCGCTGTCGTCGTCGGCCGACCAGGCCGCGCCCCCGTACAACATCCTGGTCGTGCTCGACGGCGCCCGCACGCTGCGGCGGGTGCCGGGCATGCCGCAGGTCCTGTCGAGCGGCCCGCAGTACGGAGTGCACGCCATCTGCGTGGACGACGAGGAACGGCTGCTGCCCGAGGAGTGCACGGCCGTGGCGGCGTGGGACTGGGACCGGCCCGCCGCCCTGCGGCTGCGCGGCCACGGCCTCGACCGGCTGGGGCCGGTGCTGGCCGATCAGGTCTCGCCTGCGTGGTGTGACCGGCTGGCCCGGGCACTGGCACCCGTGCGAGACGTCTCCCGGGAGGACGCCGAGGGGGCCCTTCCCGCGACGGCCCGGCTGCTGGAGCTGCTCGGCATGCCCGACCCGACGGCCGACCACGTGCTCGCCTCGTGGGCGCGGGGCGGCCGCAGGACCCGCGTCCCGATCGGCCTCGGCGCCGACGGCCCGTTCTCCGTGGATCTGCGCACGGACGGGCCGCACGGGCTCATCGCCGGCACCACCGGCGCCGGCAAATCCGAGCTGCTGCAGACGCTGATCGCGTCGCTGGCCGTGGCGAACCGGCCGGACGAGATGACGTTCGTGCTCATCGACTACAAGGGCGGCGCCGCGTTCAAGGACTGTGCCGAGCTCCCGCACACGGTCGGCATGGTCACCGACCTGGACGGGCACCTCACCCAGCGGGCCCTGGACTCCCTCGGCGCCGAGCTGCGCCGCCGCGAGGCGCTCCTGCTCGCCGCCGGCGCCAAGGACATCGAGGACTACGACGACCTGCGCGACCGGGCGACCGGCGCGCGGCCCGAGCCCATGCCGCGACTGGTGCTGATCATCGACGAGTTCGCCGCGATGGTGGCCGAGCTGCCCGACTTCGTCACCGGGCTCGTGGACATCGGCCGGCGCGGCCGATCGCTCGGCGTGCATCTGATCCTCGCCACGCAGCGGCCGGCGGGCGTCGTGACCGCCGACATCCGCGCGAACACCAACCTGCGGATCGCGCTGCGGGTGACCGACGCCGACGAGTCGACCGATGTGCTCGACTCCCCCGAGGCCGTGCGCATCTCGAAGTCCACGCCGGGGCGCTGCTATGTGCGGTCCGGGGTCTCGTCGCTGCACGCCGTGCAGTCGGCGCGGATCGGCGGGCGGCGGCCCGGCGCCGGCGCGGGCACCCGGCCCGCCTCGGTGCTGCCGCTGCCATGGCTCGGGCTGGGACGCTCCCTACCGGCGGCCGGCGGGGCCGGCGGCGGGGACGAGTCCACCATGGTCACCGATCTGGCGGTGCTGGTGCGGGCGGTCGCCGACGCCGCCCGCGGCGCGGGGATCAGCCGGCGGCCGAGCCCGTGGCTGGAGCAGCTGCCCGAGCTGGTGACGCTGTCGCCCCGTACCGCGGCGGGCGGCTCCGTGGTCGACCTGCCGCCGATCGAGTTCGGGATGACCGACCTGCCCGCCACCCAGTCGAGGGAGCCCCTGACGCTCGACCTCGCGCGCGGCGGTCATGTGTACGTGGCCGGTTCACCGCGATCCGGGCGGTCCACGGCGCTGCGCACGCTGGCGGGCTCGCTGGCCGCGTCGTGCTCCCCGTACGACGCGCACCTGTACGCGATCGACTGCGGGGCCAACGCGCTGCTGCCGCTCGTGTCGCTGCCGCACTGCGGTGCGGTCGTCGGACGCGACCAGCTCGACCGGGTGGAGCGGCTGCTCGCCGCGCTCGCCGCCGAGGTCGCCCGCCGCCAGCAACTGCTGGCCGAGGCCGGATTCGCCTCCATCGCCGAGCAGCGCGCCGCGGTGACCTCGGCCGAGCGGCTGCCCTGGATGGTCCTGCTGCTCGACCGCTGGGAGGGCTTCGTCGGCGCGTTCGAGAACTACGACTACGGCCGGCTCATCGACACCGTGCTGCGGCTGCTGCGCGAGGGCGCCGCCGTCGGCCTGCGCGCGGTGTTCACCGGCGACCGCTCGGGCCTCGGCGGCCAGGTGTCCACCGTGTTCGACCGGCGGCTGGTGCTGCGCATGGCCGATCCCCAGGACTACGGCCACGCCGGGATCCAGGAGAAGCAGGTGCCGTCGGTGATGCCGCCGGGGCGGGCGCTCGAGCAGATCGGGCCGGGCGAGCCGCTCCGCGAATCGCAGATCGGACTGCTGTGCGACGATCCGTCGGGCACCGCGCAGGTCGCCGCGCTGCAGGCCATCACCCGCGCCTGTTCCACGCGCTACGGGCGGCTGCCGCGCCGAATGCGGCCGCTGCATGTCGACGAGCTGCCCGTACGCGTCTCCTACCGGGAGGCTCTCGCGCTCGAACCGGACTTCCTCGCGCCCTCGCCGCTGTGGGCCCTGGTCGGCGTGGGCGGCGACGCGCTCGCGCCGGTGGGCGTCGACCTCCTGGCGGAGGGCCCGGGATTCGTCGTGGCCGGCCCGGCGCGATCGGGCCGCTCCACGGCACTGCTCACCATCGCGGGTTCACTGCTCGATCCGTCGGTCGGCGGAGGGCTGGTGCCCATCGTGCTCATCACGCCGCGCCGATCCCCCCTGCGGGAACTGGCCCGTCGTCCCGGAGTGCTCGGCGTCCTGGACGCCATGGCGTCGGAGGAGGACCTGGAGTCGCTCCTGGAGCACGAGCACCGGTACGCGGTCGTGGTCGACGACGCCGAGCTGCTGGACGAGACCGAGCTCGACGACGCGCTCCGCAAGGTCCTGCGTTCGGCGCGGGACGGCGAGCACGCGGTCATCCTCGGCGGCACCACCGAGGACCTCGCCCGAGGCTACCGGGGGTTCCTGTCCGACGCCCGCCGGTCCCGCTCCGGCGTGCTGCTGTCAGTGGACTCGCCCGACGACGGAGACGTCTTCGGGCTGCGCCTGCCCCGCAACGCCGCCGGCGGGGGCCCGACCGGCCGCGGCATCTTCGTCGCGGTCGGCGTCACCACCCAGATCCAGGTCGCCCTGCCCGAGTCACCCGACGAGCCGGCCGAAGCCTGACCTGTGCACGACCGGGATCGCGGTCGTGCACAGGTCAGTCGGATTCGATCTCGAGGGCGGCGACGCGAGACCGGGCCTCCGCCATCGCCGCGTGATACTTCGTGTCCCATTCCGGGTCGTCGTCCGGGATCGTGCGGATCACCTGCCGGCCCAGTTCGAGGAGACCCGACCGGCCCTCCGTCACCCTGCGCACGACCACGGACGTGACGCCCTCGCCGACCTCGGTGTGGGTCTCCCAGCGGGCGCCCTGCTCCACCGCCGGGCGGCCGACGCCGGCACCGCCCGAGAACGCGCGCGCCATCAGGTAGGCGACGAGGCAGAGGAACAACAGCCCTGCGAGCATGACCAGAGGACGCATTTGCCACCTTCCGATCCGGACCGCCGACGCACGTCAGCGGCCGGGGACGTTCACGCCGCCCGGGTTCCCGGGTGCGTAGACCGTGATGCCCTGTGGCAGCGCCTTCAGCTTCTCGATCTCGGCGCACGTGGGGCATTTGTTGTAACCGTCCTGGCGGGCCCGGTTCGCCTCGGCCTCCGCACGTGCCGAGGCTACCTTGGCCTGCGCCTCGCTGACCTGCGCGAACGCCGCCTGGGCCCGATCGACCGACTCCTGCACCTTGTCGGGGAGGGTCACCCGGACCAGGTTGAAGTGGATGTTGGTGACGAACTTCCCGCCGAGCGTCGACTCCAGGTCGACGGCCAGGCTGGTGTTGATCGCGTTCTGCACCTTCGCGATGTTGGCGTTGTTGCTCTGCGCCTGCAGACCCGACTTCTGCGTCGTCTGCCGGGGCGCGGAGGTGTTCTGCACGAGCGCGCACGACGACACCAACTCGGCGCAGCGGAAGCTGTTGATCTGCGTGCGGAGCGCGTTGTCGATGACCGGGCGGACGATCTGGTTGAGGAACGCCAGCCAGCCATCGTCGCCGTCCCAGGTGTAGTTCGACTCCCCGCCCGGGCCGCGGAACTTGCGGGTGCCGAACTTGTCGTCGAACGACCTCAAAACCGCGTGGTCGAGGTTGAGGGTGAAGTACAGCGTCCCCTCGATGCCCATGTTGACGCCGTCGCTGCTCGGCACCGTCACGACGTCGACGCCGGCCGTGTCGCCGCGCTTGTCCTCGGACGTGATGGTGTAGAAGCGCTGCTGGGCGGGGTACTTGTGGACCTTCGAGTAGAAGCCGATCCACGTGCGGCCGGAGCCCGGATCGATGATCTGCCGGATTCGGTTGTTGTCGAAGAAGCCCCCGTTGCGGACCACCGCGACCTCACCGCCACCGGTCCGTTCGTAACCCCCGGCGAGCGCGAGCAGCCCCGGCAGGCCGACGACGAGCAGGACGACGAGCGCGATGACGGTGCCCCTGCGCGAGACGTTCGGAGCGGGTGTGGATGGTTTGGGCATCGGCATCCCCTTTGAGCCATGCGAGCGGTCTCGGCGACGGGAATGAGACGTTCGCGGCCCTTGCCTGGATCCCGTGCGCGGCTGGAGACCGGAAAATGGCGCGAGGCCTCGACCGGGGGGTCGATCGAGGCCTCGCAAGCCGGATACGCGGGGGCCAGGGTCAGCGCGTGGCCGATTCGATGTTCTGCCGCGACTTCTTGATGTCCTGGCTGCCCTGCTCCAGGGCGATCGCCATCTTGTCGAAGGCGGTCTTGGCCTCCTGCCAGGCACTCCGGAACCGGTCGGCTCCGGGTCCCCACCACACCTCGGTGCTGCCCACCGTGCGTCCGTTCAGGTCCTTGATGAGCCCGTCGAGGTTCTTGGAATGCTTGCTGAACATCCGGGACAGCTCTTCCAGTGCCGCGATATTGGCACCACGCCGGTCTCCGCTCATGACTTGATCCTTTCATTGAGAACAGGGGTCATGCCGCTGCCCGTTCCGGGTCGCCCAGCGTCTCCGGTGCGGGGCGGCAGGGTCGGAGGGCGACGTCATCGCATCGGCGCCCAGCTTAGAGATCGCCGTTTCACGATTCCAGACGTACATTGCGGATTGGATGTCACTTCGCCCCCATTCGCACTACAGAGACCTGACCGCATGCGGCCATCCGACCCACAATGGGAATGCGCCCGGCGCCCGGAGAAGCCGCCGTGTCAGAAGATGTGGCGGCTACCGGGTCATTTCGGGAAATGGATCCTTTCTGATTGTCAGCATCCGCGTCAAGACCGTCCGGTCCTCATGCCGCCGGGCCGCGGCCGGTACCCCCGGAACCGGACGGCGTCGCCCACGGGTCCTGCGGCGATGCGCCGACGACGAGGGCCTTACGAAGTCGGGTGGCGCCGTTGCCTAGACTTCGTGCGGAAGTTCTAGGAGGAGTCGCCCGTGCGCAAGGTTCTGATCGCCAACCGTGGGGAGATCGCGGTCCGCGTCGCCCGCGCCTGCAAGGACGCCGGCCTCGTCAGCGTCGCGGTGTACGCAGAGCCCGACCTGGACGCGTTGCACGTCCGCGTGGCCGACGAGGCGTACGCGCTGGGAGGCCAGACGGCGGCCGAGACCTACCTCGACATCGCCAAGCTGATCAAGGTGGCGCACGAGGCGGGCGCCGACGCCGTCCATCCCGGTTACGGCTTCCTCGCCGAGAACGCCGATTTCGCGACCGCGGTCACCGAGGCCGGGCTGACCTGGATCGGCCCACCACCCGCCGCCATCACCACGCTCGGCGACAAGGTGCAGGCGCGGCACATCGCGCAGAAGGTCGGCGCCCCGCTGGTCCCGGGCACGGCCGATCCGGTGAGCGACGCCGACGAGGTCGTCGCCTTCGCCCGGCAGCACGGCCTGCCGATCGCGATCAAGGCGGCGTACGGCGGTGGAGGGCGCGGTCTGAAGGTCGCTCGGACGCTGGAGGAGATCCCGGAACTCTACGAGTCGGCGGTCCGCGAGGCCGTCGGCGCCTTCGGCCGCGGCGAGTGCTTCGTCGAGCGCTACCTCGACCGGCCGCGACATGTCGAGACCCAGTGCCTGGCCGACAAGCACGGCAACGTGGCGGTGATCTCGACCAGGGACTGCTCCCTGCAGAGACGGCATCAGAAGCTCGTCGAGGAGGCACCGGCCCCGTTTCTCACCGAGGAGCAGGTCGAGCTGCTCTACCGCAGCTCCAAGGCGATCCTCAAGGAGGCCGGCTACGTCGGCGCGGGGACCTGCGAGTTCCTCGTCGGCCAGGACGGCACCATCTCGTTCCTCGAGGTCAACACCCGGCTCCAGGTGGAGCACCCGGTCACCGAGGAGGTCTCCGGGCTCGACCTGGTCAGGGAGATGTTCCGGATCGCCGCCGGCGAGGAGCTCGGATACGACGACCCGGCGCTGCGCGGCCACTCGATCGAGTTCCGCGTCAACGCCGAGGACGCCGGCCGCGGGTTCCTGCCCGCGCCCGGCACCGTCACCGCGTGGGAGCCGCCCTCCGGCCCGGGGGTACGGCTCGACACCGGCTACACGGCGGGCATGACGGTGCCGCAGGCGTTCGACTCGCTGGTGGCCAAGCTCATCGTCACGGGCGCCACGCGCCGGCAGGCCATCGAGCGCTCACGACGCGCTCTGGCGGAGTTCACGATCGACGGCATGCCGACCGTGCTGCCCTTCCACCGGGCCGTGCTCGACGACCCGGCCTTCATCAGCGAGCCGTTCAGTGTCCACACCCGGTGGATAGAGACCGAGTTCGACAACACCATCCCCCCGTACGAGCACGCGTCGGACGACGTCGAGGCCGCCGAACGCGAACGGATCACGGTCGAGGTCGGCGGCAGGCGCATCGAGGTGGTGCTGCCCGCAGGGCTCGGCGCGGCGGCGGGTACGGCCGGTCAGGGTCCGGCGCCCCGGCGCGGCAAGGGGCGGCACGGCGGCGGGGGCGCGGCCGGCGGCGGCGACGCCCTGGTCAGCCCGATGCAGGGCACGATCGTCAAGATCGTCGCCGCCGAGGGCACGACCGTGGCCGCCGGGGACACCATCGTGGTACTCGAGGCGATGAAGATGGAGCAGCCGCTCGCCGCGCACAAGGCCGGCACGGTGACCGGCCTGTCCGCCGAGGTGGGACAGACCGTCACCAGCGGCGCCGCGATCTGCGAGATCAAGGATTAGACCCGCCGCGGGACCGTCCGGGAGCGCCTGGGCCGAGACCGGGTACGGGCGGTCCCGCGACGACCTCGTCCAGCGAGTCCGTCGCGGGGACCTACGGCGCGGATGACCGGGCGGAATCTCTCGCTTTCGGGCGAGCCGGGCCGCCGTGACCACTAAAGTGAGCCACCTATGAAACGCCGAACCCTCCCGGCCCTCCTGGTCTCAGTCGTCACAGGCGCGCTCGCGCTCAACGTCGCCTTGGCCCCGGCCTCACATGCCGATCCCATCGAGCCTGACCTGGTCGCCGAGTCGATCAACGACGGCGGCGTCTACGTCGCCTCCGGCGCCAAGCTCTTCGCCGACGACGCCGCCAAGGACCGGCTGCGGGCCCAGCTCGAGACGGCGAAGCGTCCCGTCTACGTCGCGGTACTGCCCGCGGGCTCGTCGCTGACGCCTTCGCAGCTCTACCGGATCGTCAAACGCGAGGGCACCTTCGCCGTCCTGTCCGGCAACAACCTGACGGCGTCCTCCAGCGTGATGCCCGCGGCGCAGCTCCGTTCCGCCCTCAGCGGGGCGCGGCGGGCCAACGGCGCCAACCCGGCCGGCGCGCTGATCTCGTTCGTCCGGCTGACCAACGGCACGCCCAAACCGCCCGGATCCAAGGTGACCCCCGAGCCTCTGATCACGGAGACGCCGACCGAGGTCACCGAGGAGGAGCCCGCCCCGACCGACGAGGCGACGCAGGCCGCTCCGGCGAAAAAGGACGACGGCTCCAAGCTGCCGATCATCGGAGGCGTCGCGGCCCTCGTGATCGTCGCTGCGGGCGGCGGCTTCCTGTTGTGGCGCAGGCGCAGCCGCTCGGACGGGGCCGTGGGCTGAGCGATCTCGCTCCTACCAGGGGATTCACGAGCTAAGCCCATTTTCTTTCCTTACCTTTACGGAACTACCCGCGCCATCGGTTCGTCTTCTGATAAAGGAGGCAGACTGAAGGCATGAGGTACGCACGATCAACTCCCGGCGGTCACCAGGGAGGCCGGCTGCACGCGGTCACCCGCCGTCTCGCGCTTCCGGCGCTACTGGCGTTCATCGGCATCCTGCTGTTCGGCTGGGCCGCACCGGCCCGCGCCGACACGGTCTCCGAGATCGCCAACGGTCTGCGGAACTCGAAGCTGTACGTCTCCTCGGAGGCCGGCGGGGTCCTCTCCGACCCGGCACGGGCACAGGTGCGCAAGGCGCTGGACGCCGCGGACCACACCGACATCCGTGTCGTCGTCACCAAGGCCGGGCTCGGCCAGGAGCAGCTGGGCCAGATGCTCAACAGCGTCCGCCAGCGGGTCGGCAAGGGCGACACCTATGTCGCCGTCACCGCCGACGACCAGATGGTGGGCATCTCCAAGGACCTCTCCGCCACTGAGATCAACCAGCTCATCACCCAGGCCTCCGGCGGCGACATCACGACCCGGCTGGTGAAGTTCGCCCAGCTCGCCGACGCCAAGGCGGCGGACAAGGCCGCATCGAGCCGGAACTCGATGTTCGTGGGCCTCGGGGTCCTCGTACTCGCGGTGGTCGGGGTCGTCGGGCTCGTCGCCGTGGTCCAGCGGCGGCGCAAGGTCCGGGACGCTCAGCAGATGGCTGAGCTCAAGCAGGGCGTCGACGAGGACGTCACCTCACTCGGCGAGGACATCGCGGCGCTCGACCTCAAGGTCACCGACCCGGCCCTGGCCACCGAGACACGGGAGGACTACACCCGCGCGCTCGACTCCTACGACAAGGCCAAGGCCGCGGTCGAGACGGCCCAGCGGCCCGACGACATGCGCAACGTCACCACGGCGCTGGAGGACGGCCGCTACTACATGGTCGCGGTACGGGCCAGGCTCGCGGGCGAGGCCGTCCCCGAACGGCGCGCGCCGTGCTTCTTCAACCCGCAGCACGGCCCGTCCGTAGAGGACGTCCCATGGGCGCCGGCGGGCTCGGCGCCGCGGTCGGTGCCGGCCTGTGCCGCCGACGCCCAGGCCGTACTGAACGGGATGGCGCCGGACTCGCGCATGGTACCGGTCGGGGGCGGGCGCAGGCCCTACTGGGAGGCGGGTCCCGCCTATGCCCCCTACGCCGGCGGCTACTACGCCGGCTACGGCGGCATGGACATCCTCGGTCCCATCCTCATCGGCACCGCGCTCGGCTCGATGCTGGGCGGCGGGTTCGGCGGGTTCGGCGGAATGGGCGGCGGCCTCGGCGGCGGTGGCGATGTCTTCGGCGGCGACGGAGGCGACATCGGCGGCGGCTGGGACTTCGGCAGCGGCGACTTCGGCGGAGGCGGGGGCTTCGGCGGAGGCGGCGACTTCTGAGGGCCGCTCCCCCGAGGCCGGGCGGCACCCGAACCTGAGGACTCCCCTGTCAAACGGTGCGTTTCAGGCCGGCGAAAGCAACGCGGCGAGTTCCTCGCGTAGGGCCTGCAGTGCCGCTGACGCTGTGGCGCGGGCGTCCGCGACCTGGTCCTCGACACCGGCGACCACCTCGAGGTAGCACTTGAGCTTGGGCTCGGTGCCGGAGGGCCGCACGATCACCCTGGCGCCGCCGGCGAGCCGCAGGCGCAGGCCCTCGGTGGGCGGCAGGCCGTCGATCCCCTCGGACAGGTCGTCGACCGCCTCGACCGCACGGCCCCCGAGGGCGGCCGGCCGGTCGTCTCTGAGCCGGGCCAGCATCGCGCCGGCCGCCGAGAGGTCCTCAAGCCGGATCGACAGTTGTGCCGTCGCGTGCAGGCCGTGGCGGCGGGCCTGCTCGTCGAGCAGGTCGAGCAGCGAGCCACCCTGCCGCCGCGCCTCGGCGGCCATGGCCGCGACCACGAGCGCGGCGCCGATGCCGTCCTTGTCGTGCACTGGCAACCCGTCGTCTCCACCGACGCTGTAGCCGAGCGCCTCCTCGTAGCCGAACACCAGGCGATCGCCGGCGGACCGCGCCTTCATGATCCATTTGAAGCCGGTGAGGGACTGGGCGAAGCGCACGCCGTGCGCCTCTGCGATCTTGCCGAGGAGCGACGAGGAGACGATGGTGGTGACGACGAGCCGGTCGGCGCCGCTCGTGTGCCGCAGGACGTACTCGGCCAGCAGCCCGCCTACCTCGTCTCCGGTGAGCATCCGCGAGCCCTCGGGACCGTCGGCACCGACCCGGACACCGACGGCGCACCGGTCCGCGTCCGGATCGTTGGCGATCACCAGGTCGGCGTCCGCCGAGACGACGAGGCGCAGTGCGAGGTCCATCGCCCCGGGCTCTTCCGGATTGGGGAAGGCCACGGTCGGGAAGTCGGGGTCGGGCTCGGCCTGCTCGGCGACGACGGCCGGCGCCGGGAAACCGGCCCATGCGAAGGCCCGCAGCAGCACGTCCCGGCCCACCCCGTGCAGGGGCGTGTAGGCGACCCCGATCTCGCGCGCGTCGCCCAGGGGCAGCCGCGACAGCGAGCGGAGGTAGGACTCGACGATGTCGTCGCCGAGGACCGTCCAGTCCTTCCCGAGCGGCAGGCCGTCCACCGGGCCGACCGCGTCGATGGCCGCGGAGATCTCCTCGTCCAGTGGCGGGACGATCTGGGCGCCGTCGGCCCAGTAGACCTTGTAGCCGTTGTCGCGAGGCGGGTTGTGGCTGGCGGTCACCATGACCCCGGCGTCCGCGCCCAGGTGCCGTACGGCGAATGCCAGCACCGGCGTGGGCAGCGGGCGCGGCATCAGCCGGACGGTCACCCCCGCCCCGGTCATGACAGCGGCGGTGTCGAGGGCGAACCGCTCAGAGCCGTACCGCGCGTCATAGCCGACCACCACCGACGTGCCTGGCGGATCGGCCGCGTGCGGGCGCAGGCACGCGGCGAGCCCGGCGGCGGCGCGCATGACCGTGACCCGGTTCATTCGGTTCGGCCCCGCGCCGAGCTCACCGCGCAGACCGGCGGTGCCGAACTCCAGCTTGGCGCCGAACCGGTCGGTGAGCGCCGCGTCGTCTCCGCCGTCCAGAATCGCCCGCAGTTCCTCGCGTGTCCGAGGGTCGGGATCCTGTGCCAGCCACTCCTGCGCGGCTCGCGTGTGGTCGCTCATCGCCGTCACGTCTTCGACACGACCGTGGCGAGGAGTGCGCCCATCCGCGCGGCGGCGTCGCGACCGGCGGCGAGTACCTCCTCGTGGTCGAGCGGCCTGCCGGACAGACCGGCCGCGACGTTGGTGATGAGCGAGATGCCGAGCACCTCCGCACCGCCCTCGCGTGCCGCGATCGTCTCGAGCACCGTGGACATCCCGATGAGATCCGCGCCCATCGTACGAAGCATCCTGATCTCGGCGGGCGTCTCGTAGGTCGGCCCGCGGAACGCCGCGTACACGCCTTCGGGAAGGTCCGGGTCGACCTGCTTGGCCAGCGCGCGCAAGCGGCCCGAGTAGGCCTCGGTGAGGTCGAGGAACCGCGCGCCCGTCAGCGGGTTGGCGCCGGTCAGGTTGAGGTGGTCGCTGATGAGCACCGGGGTGCCGACACCGTGCAGCTCCGGCCGGAGCCCGCCCGCCGCGTTGGTGAGCACCACGGTCTTCGCACCCGCGGCGAGCGCCGTGCGGACGCCGTGCACGACCGGGTCGACGCCCAGTCCCTCGTACAGGTGCGTACGACCGAGGAGGACCAGCGCGCGCTTGCCGGCCACGTTCACGGCCCTGATCCGGCCGGCGTGACCCTCGACGGCGGGTGGGGCGAAACCCGGCAGGTCGGTCACCGGAAGTTCGGCCTCGGGCTCGCCGAGCGCGTCGGCGGCCGGCACCCAGCCGGACCCCATCACCAGCGCCACGTCGAACGAGTCAAAGGTCCGGGAGCGCAGCTCGTCGGCGGCTCTGTTCGCCACATCCATCGCGTCGTGTCTCACGATCCAGACACTACCGGGGAGTAATGGAGAACCGGACATCCCGTGAAGGACGCGGGCGAAGCACCCTCCGGAGCCGCCGCGCCGAGCGCGGCCGTGGTCACCCCTCGGCGCCCAGTGACTTGCACGGGCGGGTGCGCAGATCCTTCACGTAGTCGTCCGGCGCGCCGGCACGCTCGGCCGCATCGGCCAGAATTCCCACGTAGCGCGCCGAGGGCAGCCCGCCCTCGTAGTCGTCGAGCACGTACAGCCAGCAGAGCACGTCACCGTCGAGTGTCGCGATCCGCACTCGGATCTTGCGGTAGACGCCCAGTGCGGCGCCCTCCCAGGCGTCGAGGTCCCGCTCGTCCCACTCGGGCACGTCGTAGAGCACGACGAAGACCTGTTCGTAGGTGTCCTCGACCACGGTGGCGAGCGCTCCGTCCCAGCCGACGTCCTGACCGCCGAAGGTCAGCCGCCAGCCCTGGAGCCACCCGGAACCGTGCAGGGGTGAGTGCGGGGCCCGCTGAGCCATCTGCTCGGGGTCCATGTTGGAGGCGTACGCCGCGTACAAGGCCACGGTTGGCAAGCGTACGGCCTCCGCCAGGCCGACGCTCGGACTACCTCTTGCCTGGGCATCACCACAAATGCGGGACAATGGTCACGTGACCCGCATCGTGATCATTGGAGGAGGCCCGGGAGGCTACGAGGCCGCCCTGGTCGCGGCACAGCTCGGCGCCGACGTCACCGTGGTGGAACGAGACGGCCCCGGCGGAGCGTGCGTGCTCTCCGACTGCGTCCCGTCGAAGACGCTGATCGCCACGTCGACGCGGATGGCGGTCATGTCCGAGTCCGCCTCGCTCGGCGTGCGTTTCTCCGGCGGGTCGGACGGTCAGGTCGGCGGCCTGGGCGTCGACCTGCAGTTGACCAACAAACGGGTGAAGGAGCTGGCCAGGGCGCAGTCCTACGACGTCGCCGAGCGGCTGTGCTACGAGGACGTGCGCATCGTGCGGGGCGAGGCGAGGTTCGTCGATCCGCAGATCGTCGCGGTGGGTGACGAGCGCTTGCGGGCGGACATCGTGCTCGTGGCGACCGGCGCGACGCCGCGGGTGCTGCCCGGTGCGGAGCCGGACGGCGAACGCATTCTGAGCTGGCGGCAGCTGTACGACCTGCCCGAGCTGCCCGAGGATCTCATCGTGGTCGGGTCGGGCGTGACCGGGGCCGAGTTCGCGTCGGCCTACCAGGCTCTCGGGTCCCGGGTGACGCTGGTCTCTTCGCGCGAGCGGATCCTGCCCACCGAGGACGCCCAGGCCGCGACCGTACTGGAGGAGGTCTTCCAGCGGCGCGGCATGAATGTGCTCTCCCGCTCGCGCGCCGCCGCCGTGCACCGCTCCGGTGACGGGGTAGTCGTCACGCTCGAGGACGGCCGCAAGGTCGAGGGCTCGCACTGCCTCATGACCGTCGGCATGGTCCCCAACACCGACGGCATCGGGCTGGAGGAGGTCGGCGTACAACTCGACAAGCGCGGCTTCATCAAGGTCGACAAGGTGTCCCGGACCCACGCCTCCCACATCTACGCGGCAGGCGACTGCACCGGCGTGCTGATGCTCGCCTCGGTCGCGGCGATGCAGGGGCGCATCGCCATGTGGCACGCGCTGGGCGAGGCCGTCCAGCCGCTCAAGCTCGGCTGGGTGGCCGGCAACATCTTCACCGATCCCGAGGTCGCGACGGTCGGCGTGTCGCAGAACATGATCGACTCTGGCGAGGTGGACGCGCGCACGGTCATGCTGCCGTTGAGCACCAACGCGCGCGCCAAGATGCAGGGCTTCGAGGACGGCTTCGTAAAGCTGTTCTGCCGCCCAGCCACAGGAATCGTCCTCGGCGGAGTCATCGTCGCCCCGAGGGCCAGCGAGCTGATCCTCGGGCTGTCCGTGGCCGTGCAGCAGCACCTGACGGTGGACCAGCTGGCGCACACCTTCACGGTGTACCCCTCGCTGTCCGGCAGCATCACCGAGGCCTCGCGCCGCCTCATGCAGGAGTCCGCGTACTGACGATTCCCCGCTCTGCCACTCTGCGGCAGACCCGGGAGCCGTTCCGAGTTGAAGCCGATCTGCTCGTGCACGCATGTCTGAGGCCGGGCAACCTGCCGGGTGTAGCGCTCCCGTGTCGAGGGCTCCATCTCATGGTTCGGTGACCACTTTTACGCATGTTCGGACTCGGTTATGGTTCTGCGATGGCAGTCCCCGAGATCATCTCCATTGCCTACGAGCCGGACTACCGGACCGATAAGATCGGTCGATACGCGGACGGCCAGTTCTTCGCCTCGATCACATACGCCTTCCCCGAAGGATTCCGTCACGGGGAAGGCTGGGAAGACGCCAAGCGTCTCTACGTCGTCCTCCACCGCTTCGACGCCGACGGCCGTTACATCGACTCCGACATCTGGTACGCCGGAACCTGGCGCGAACAGCAGCAACGCCCCTACGGAGCCGACTCGGTCCTCGCCCAAGCCGAAGCACGTTTGGCCGAACTCCTGGATGCCCTGCCCAAGCGCGAATACCAGGACATCGCGATCCGCCCGTTCCGACTGACCGTCGACGGCGTGCTGTTCGGCCTGATCATCGAGCAGGGGCACGGCGAGAACGAGGACGAAGACGATTGGGCCGAGCTCTATCCAGACCACCTCGGGTTCTGTGAACCCTGGGACGGCGAGTACTCCACCTGACAGTTCAGCAGGAACTCACGACACTTCGATACGCGATGCCGCCAGTATCTCAAACAGCGGGTTCGCTGGGTCGTGGGCCGGGTCGAGTGGTGTAGCCGCCGCGGGCCAGACGGCGGGTCACTGGTGTTGATGGCGGGCCCAGCGGATCATCGCTTCGGAGGTGGCGGGATCGCGTTCGTAGTCGCGGGCCAGGCGCCGGCGGCGTACACGGTGACGGTGATCAGTAGACCGAGGGTGTCGGTGACGATGGAGCACCTGCGGCCGTTGATCTTCTTGCCCGCGTCGTACCCACGCGAATCTCGTCCGACGGTGTCGGCGCCCTTGACCGACTGGGAATCGCTCAACCAGCGCCCACTGCTCATCGGTCAGGTCCGAGGGATAACGCGGGGACCGAGTCACCGCGCCGGCTTCCTGAACCACCACCAAAGATCACGTAGCCACACCGACCGAGATCAAATTCTCAAACACGCACTTAGACGAGACCCGCGACCAAGCGCCAATTGCGATGGAGGCCGCACTCGACCCGCCACGCTGACCGATTGGGGTAATTTCGTGGCAATTGTTCCATTGTCAAAGTGGTCATGGACGAATTGCTGTTCGACCATTGTCAG
>NZ_JABVEB010000260.1 GCF_014323665.1 Actinomadura sp. HBU206391
CCGCGCCGGGCCGCCCCGCCCACCACGGTCAGCCGAAGGCGACCTTGGCGGCCTTGCCGAGCAGCGCGACGAGGTCATCGGTCTCGGCCTCGCTCAGCTTCCCGAACGCGGGCGCGACCAGGGTGTCGGTCAGCTCCTCGGCGTCGGCGCGGCGCTTGCGCACGTCGCCCGCCGGCTCGGCATAGGGCTCCGGCCAGCCGAAGTACCGAGCGTTGCCGTCGCCGCTCGGAATGAGGATGGAAGCGCCCGTGAGGACGGCCTCCAGCGGCGTCAGCCCGCACGACAGCACCGCGACGAGATGCATCCCGCCGCGCAGCTCACGCAGCACGTGCGCGAACCGGAGCACCCTGGCCAGGGAGTCCGCAGGGGGCGGCAGGGCCCGCCAGCCGGCGAACAACGGCGCCCCGATGACCTCGGCCTCGTCCACGACCGCCTCGAGGAGGCCGGCCAGCCGACCGGCCTCGGCGTCCGGCAGCCCGGCCAGCTTGCGGCGGCCGAACGCGTCGCAGACCTCGGCGTAACGGCGGGCCGCCTCGTCGGCGGGTAGGCTCGCGCCCGCCTCCCATGCGGCCCGCACGACGCCGGGCGGGAAGAAGCCGACCGCCGAGGCCACGACGTCGGCGTCGACCTCGCCGAGCACGCCGCACCGGCCCCTCATGTACGGGGTCCAGGCCGCCAACCCGACCGCCTGGCCGTACGCCTTCGCCTCCCTGGAAATCATGAAGGCGCCGCCGAGACCGCCGATCTGGTCCTTCACCGCCGCGGCGAGCGCTCGCGTGTCAGCCATGCACACCGTCCTAGAATCAGATTCTGGTTCTAAGGATCTTAGGCGTGAGCCATCGGAAGCGTCACCCGGCGCCCGACCGGATGCCCACGATCGGCGGGCTCCACGAGGACGGTGCTCCCCGCGTTCAGACCCGGGGCCCCTGCCAGTCGGGCCGGATCTCGCCCTCGGCGACGAGGACGGCCGGACCGCGCAGGTGACTGGTCTCCTCGTCGAGTGTCACCGTCAGCCGGCCGCCGAGAACGTCGACGGTCCACTCCCCCGGCACGGGGGTCCCGGCAGCCGATCCCCGGCTCGCCGCGGCGACCGCCGTCGCGACCGCCCCGGTGCCGCAGGATCGGGTCTCGCCGGAGCCGCGCTCGTAGACCCGCATTTCGACGTGCCGCTCGCCGAGAGCCTGGTAGAGCTCCACGTTGACCCCGTCGGGAAACAGCGCCGTGTCGAACCGAGGCGCACAGGTCAGATCGAGGCCGGTCACCGGCCCGTCGGGCACCACGCAGGCCAGATGCGGGTTGCCCATCGACACCCGCAGGCCGTCGTAGGTGCGCCCGGCCACGACGGCGGATCCGTCTCCCAGCACCTCAGGGGCGCCCATGTCGACGCTCACGTCACCCGACGCGCCGAGCGTGACCCTCTTGAGCCCGGCACGGGTCGCGATGTCCCACTCCCCAGGTGCGGCCAGGCCCGCGTCGACCAGATAGCGCGCGAACACCCGGATGCCGTTGCCGCACATCTCGCCCACGCCGCCGTCGGCGTTGCGGTAGTCCATGAACCACTCGGCGTCACCGAACGCGTCATCGATCGCCAGGTCGCCGGCCGCCTTGGTGCGGACGACCCGCAGCACGCCGTCGGCGCCGACCCCGGCCCGGCGATCGCAGAGGGCCGCGACCAGCGACGGTGAAAGATCGAGAGATCCCTCGTGGTCGGGCAGGATGACGAAGTCGTTCTGGGTGCCGTGCCCCTTGATGAACCGCATGCTCCGATCGTACGAGCCGGAAGGCGTCACCGTGGCCCGGCACCTTCGCGGCGCTGTCACGTCCGGGAGCCCCGCGCCACCAGTTCCAATGCCCGCGCGGCGAGGTCGGGGGCGTCGTAGGGGAGCCAGCGCACCCGGGGATCGCGGCGAAACCACGACTCCTGCCGGCGGGCGAACCGCCGGGTGGCCCGGATCGTCGCGTCCTTGGCCTGCTCCTCGGTCCACTCCCCGGTGAGGAATCGCAGCACCTGCGCGTAGCCGAGCGCGCGGCTGGCGGTCAGGCCGTCACGCAGGCCCGCCTCCTCGAGCGCCGCGACCTCCGCGACGAGGCCCGCCGACCACATGCGCTCGACCCGTACGGCTATGCGCTCGTCGAGTTCGGGACGCGGAACGGTGAGCCCTATCTGCACGGCGTCGTACAGATAGCGGTACGCCGGCAGGGTGGCGGTGAACGGACGCCCGGAGATCTCGATCACCTCGAGCGCCCGGACGACGCGGCGCCCGTTGCTCGGCAGGATGGCCGCGGCCGCCGGGGGATCGAGCTCGCGCAGCCGCTCGTACATGGCCTCGGGGCCGCGCTCGGCCAGTTCCTGCTCCAGCCTGGCGCGCACGGCCGGATCGGTGCCGGGGAACTCCAGGTCGTCGAGCGCCGCCCGCACGTACAGTCCAGAGCCGCCGACGAGCACCGGCATGCGGCCACGACCGTGGATCTCGCCGATGACCTTCCGGCTGAGCCGCTGGTACTCGGCCACGCTCGCGGTCTCGGTGACGTCCCAGATGTCGAGCAGGTGGTGGGGGACCTCACGGCGCTCCTGCGGCGCGAGCTTCGCGGTGCCGATGTCCATGCCGCGGTAGAGCTGCATCGAGTCGGCGTTGACCGCCTCACCGGGGGTTCGCAGCGCCAGCTCCACCGCGAGATCGGATTTTCCTGCGGCGGTCGGCCCCACCACCGCGATCACGTTCGT
Organism: Actinomadura sp. HBU206391; assembly: GCF_014323665.1. Lineage (GTDB taxonomy): Bacteria > Actinomycetota > Actinomycetes > Streptosporangiales > Streptosporangiaceae > Actinomadura_C. The sequence continues at coordinate 2,726 of NZ_JABVEB010000260.1, forward strand.
ACGGGTCACGACACTCATTGTGGTCCCTCGGCCGACGGTGTCGGGCACGGCGGATGCAGCCGGAAGTTGAATAAGGACAGCCGAAAAATAGGTATAGATGCCAACAACTGCCGATGACCACAGACCGGCCCCTCCGTGGCGACGTGATTCGGGGGCGGAAATGTCGATCGTTGACAGAGTAGAGAAGATCAAGGACATGACCGACGATCAGGGCGATCAGCCCGGCGGGAGGCCGGCCTGACACCTGCGCCAGCTCGCCGCGAGATACCCGACGCCGTACGGCGCCTCCGCGGCCAGCAGCTCGGCGGCGAATTCGCCGCCGCCTGCCGCGCCGGCGAGGACCTGCCACGCCGCCCGCCCCGCCACGCGAAGCTCTCGCGCCGCCCCCGGATCGAGGCGGGCGAGCACGGCGGCCTCGGCAGACCCGAACGCGCGGGCCACATCGGCGTCGTAGGCCTCGGCCCGCACGTCCAGATAACCCGGCGCCTTCTCGGTTCGGCACGCCGTGCCGTCCCCCATCACCAGCAGCGCGACCCGCTCGGCCGACTCCGCCAGCCGTCGCCCGAGGGCCAGGCACTCCGCCGACTCGGCGTCCGACGCCACCGCCTGAAATCGCACCGCCCCCACCTCCGCTCTGGCCGCCGCTCCGGCCGGCGTGCGGGCAGGGTCCGCGGCGTCATCGGAGGGGAGGATCCCCGCCCTGGTGAGCAGCCAGCGGCCGATCGTCAACGACAGCGGAAGCAGCGGTGGCCCCGCACCGATCGTCAGCTCCAGCCCGTAACGCCGCAGGCTGCCCGCGGCGCCGCCGCCGTGCCCTCGTGTCTCGGCGTCCCCGCCGACCACGACGAGCAGGTCGAGCCCGCCGCCAGGGACGAGCCGGCGTACGGCCTCGTCACAGGCGGCGCGCAGTTCGTCGAGCTCGACGGCCGCCCCGCTCGCCACCTCGGGGACGAGCACCGGCGGATGAGGGCACACCGCAGCGCCGATCAGCATTCCGCGCCCGTGCGGATCAGCGCCCGGCGGAGCAACCGGAGGCCGCGGGGGCGGGCGTCGGCCGTCCGATGGTCGGCATGCCCAGCGACACTCCGGACCCGCCCTCCGGCCGGCCCTGGCGGGCCGCCCAGGCGTCGCCGGCCCGTGTCCGGCGCACCGCCCGCACCGGGCCGTCCGCCACCAGGTGATGCGGCGCCGCGTAGGTCACGTCCACCGTGACGATGTCGCCGGGGCGCGGGCTCTCGGCCTCGGCGCCCAGCCCGAAGTGCACCAGCCGGTTGTCCGGGGCGCGGCCGGACATCCGCTGCCTCGCCTCGTCCTTGCGGCCCTCGCCCTCGGCGACCAGCACGTCGAGCCTGCGGCCGACCTGCGCCCGGTTCTCCGCCCAGGAGATCTCCTCCTGCAGGGCAACGAGCCTCTCGTAGCGCTCCTGCACGACCTGCTTGGGCACCTGCCCGTCCATCGTCGCGGCCGGGGTTCCCGGCCGCTTGGAGTACTGGAAGGTGAACGCGCCGGAGAACCGCGCCTCGCGCACGACATGGAGGGTCTGCTCGAAGTCGGCCTCGGTCTCACCGGGGAAGCCTACGATGATGTCGGTGGTGATCGCGGCGTCCGGGATGGCCTCGCGTACCCGCGAGATGATGCCGAGATAGCGCTCCTGCCGGTAGGACCGGCGCATCGCCTTGAGCACGGTGTCCGAGCCGGACTGCAGGGGCATGTGCAGCGACGGCATGACGTTCGGGGTCTCGGCCATCGCGGCGATGACGTCGTCGGTGAAGTCCCGCGGATGCGGCGAGGTGAACCGCACCCGCTCCAGGCCGGAGACCTGCCCGCAGGCGCGCAACAGCTTGGCGAACGCCGCGCGGTCGCCGAACTCGCTGCCGTAGGCATTGACGTTCTGGCCGAGCAGCGTGATCTCCAGGACGCCCTCGGCGACGAGCGCCTCGACCTCCTGCAGGATCTCGCCGGGACGGCGGTCCTTCTCCTTGCCGCGCAGCGCCGGCACGATGCAGAAGGTGCAGGTGTTGTTGCACCCCACCGAGATCGACACCCAGGCGGCGTACGGCGACTCGCGGCGGGTCGGCAGCGTCGAGGGGAAGACCGACAGGGACTCCTCGATCTCGACCTGCGCCTCCTCGCGGATCCGCGCGCGCTCCAGCAGCACCGGCAGCGACCCGATGTTGTGAGTGCCGAAGACCACGTCGACCCAGGGCGCCCGCGAGACGATCGTGTCCCGGTCCTTCTGCGCCAGGCACCCGCCGACGGCGATCTGCATGCCGGGGTGGCCGGCCTTGACCGGCCGCAGGTGGCCGAGGTTGCCGTAGAGCCGGTTGTCGGCGTTCTCGCGGACCGCGCAGGTGTTGAAGACCACGACGTCGGGGTCCCCGGCGTCGTTCTTCACATATCCGGCGGCCTCCAGGAGCCCGGACAGCCGTTCCGAGTCGTGGACGTTCATCTGACAGCCGTACGTGCGGACCTCGTACGTCCGAGGGTGCGCGTTCACGCCGTCCGCCACCGGCGCCGAGCCCGGTACGGAGATCTCGCGTTTCGCGGTGAGAGGAGTCGGTGAATCACTCATGACAACGCACAAGCGTACGCGCCGCGCGGAGTCGGCGTGCGAACGAGTGCGGGATCGGGTGCCGGCACCGCGCAATGGCGCGCGCCGAGCCGGCCGGAGCCGTCTCGGGACACATATCCGTGATCGGATCGGTACCCGTCAGATAATCGCCCGGCAGTCAGCATGACGTAAAGTTCCAGCTCATGACGGACAGCGGCAAAGTGGCCATTGACACGCCCTCGGGCGACGGCCCCCTCGTCGTGCTCGAGAAGGTTAACAAGTACTTCGGCGACCTGCATGTCCTCAAGGACATCGACCTGACCGTTCATCGTGGTGAGGTCGTGGTCGTGATCGGACCCTCGGGCGGCGGCAAATCCACACTCTGCCGGTCGATCAACCGGCTGGAACCGATCAACGACGGCACCATCCTCGTCGACGGGGAGGCGCTCCCGGCCGAGGGCAAGCAACTCGCCCGGCACCGGGCCGACGTCGGCATGGTGTTCCAGTCGTTCAACCTCTTCGCCCACAAGACGATTCTGCAGAACGTCACCCTGGGGCCGATCAAGGTCCGGAAGGTGGCGAAGGCGGAGGCGGACAAGGAGGCCCTCGCACTGCTCGACCGGGTCGGGATAGCCGATCAGGCGCAGAAGTACCCGGCACAGCTTTCGGGCGGGCAGCAGCAGCGGGCGGCGATCGCGCGCGCACTGGCGATGCGACCCAAGGTGATGCTGTTCGACGAGCCCACGTCGGCGCTTGACCCGGAGATGGTCAAGGAAGTGCTGGACGTGATGACCAGCCTCGCCGGTGATGGCATGACCATGATCGTCGTGACCCATGAGATGGGTTTCGCGCGCAGGGCGGCCAACAAGGTGATCTTCATGGCGGAGGGTCAGATCGTCGAGGAGAACACCCCGGACGAGTTCTTCACGAACGCGCGCTCCGAGCGCGCCAAGGACTTCCTTTCCAAGATCCTCACCCACTGAGCCGCGGGGGACGCGGTTCCCGCAGAAAAAGCAGAGGTAAGAGAGCATGCGAGTACGTCGAATCGGTCTGGCACTTGCCGGAGTCGCCGCAGTAGGCATGGCGCTGACGGGCTGTAGTGAGAAGAAGGCGTCATCGGTCGCCGACAAGGACAAGCTGATCATCGGGGTGAAATACGACCAGCCGGGGCTTGGCCTGAAGACCACCAGCGGCGTCGAGGGCATCGACGTCGACGTCGCGAAGTACGTCGCCAAGAAGCTCGGTGTCGAAGAGAAGAACGTCGAGTTCAAGGAGGCCCGCTCGGCCAACCGTGAGACGTTCCTGCAGAACGGCACGGTGGACATAATCATCGCGTCGTACTCGATCACCGAGGCGCGCAAGCCCAAGGTGACCTTCGCCGGCCCGTGGGTCGTCACCCACCAGGACGTCATGATCCGCGCGGACGACAACTCCATCAAGGACCTCGCGTCGCTCAAGGGCAAGAAGGTCTGCCAGGTGTCGGGCTCCAACTCCTGGAAGAACATCACCGACGGCACCAACAAGCTGAACCTCAAGGTGGCCGCCGAACTCGTCCCCGCGCAGGGTTACGACGAGTGCATGACCAAGCTCAAGGGCAAGTCGATCGACGCGATCTCGACCGACGCCACCATCCTCGCCGGCTACATCGCGCGGGAGGGCACGAGCTTCAAGGTCGCCAACGCCGCGTTCACCGACGAGAAGTACGGCGTCGGCCTGAAGAAGGGCGACACCAAGGGCTGCGAGGCGATCAACAAGGCCATCGCCGCCATGTACCAGGACGGCACCGCGCAGCAGCTCTGGCAGAAGTGGTACGGCAAGACGAACCTGACGTTCGAGGCCACGGCGCCGCCGGCCGAGGGCTGCGCCTGATCCAGCGAATCCGACCACCGCGCCGGTGAGCCCCTCTCGGGCTCACCGGCGCCGGTCCTAGGAGCACCATGAACTGGAACGTCCTCTT
>NZ_JABVEB010000261.1 GCF_014323665.1 Actinomadura sp. HBU206391
GCAGATCGCCGCGACGACCGCCGCGGCCAGCACCAGGGTCAGCACGACGGCGATCACGGCGGAGCGCCGGTGCAACAGCACCGAGAGCGTGCCGCGGCGGACCAGGGCCCGGCCTGGTGGCCGCAGCGCCTTCGGCATCCTGATGGCGGTGTTCGTCATCCGGCAACCACCCGCTTGCCGCGCACCAGCAGTACGAGAGCGGGGACGCCGATCAGCGCGGTCATCGCACCGGCGGGGACCTCTTCCGGCGGGAACAGCACGCGTCCCATGACATCGGCCACCAGCAGCAGACTCGACCCGAGCAGCGCCGACAGGCACAGGACCCAACGGTGTGCGGCTCCCACGAGCAGCCGCGCGAGGTGGGGAGCGGCCAGTCCGGCGAAGGCGACCGGTCCGGCGGCCGCTACCGCCACGCCCGTCAGCAGGGTCGCGCCGAGCGCGCCCAGCACCCGGATGACCGCGACCCGCTGGCCGAGCCCGCTGGCCATGTCCTCGCCCAGCGCCAGCGCGTCCATTCCCCTGGCGACGGCGAACACCAGGAGCACCCCCGCGATCAGGAAGGGGAGCATCTGTGCGGCCATCTCCAGTGACCGCCCCCCGAGGGCCCCCACCTGCCAGAACCGGTACTGATCAAGAGTGGCCGCGTTGGTGGTCAGCACGGCGCTGGTGACCGAGGCCATCAGTGCCGAGAAGGCGGCGCCCGCCAGAGCGAGCTTGACCGGGCTGACCCCGGAACGTCCGCGTCCCGCGATCGTGTAGACGATGACCACGGCGAGGATCGCTCCGGCGAACGCGAACCAGACGTACTCCTCCAGGCTCGACACACCGAACACGGCGATCGCCACGACGACGGCCATCGCGGCGCCCTGGCTCACCCCGAGGATTCCGGGCTCGGCGAGGGGATTGCGGGTGATGCCCTGCATCACCGTCCCGGCGAGCCCCAGTGCCGCGCCCACCGCCAACCCCACGACCGTGCGAGGCATCCTCAGCGTCCGGACGACCACCGCCTCTTCGGAATGCCCGCCGTGCAGGAGCGCGTCCACGACCGTGAGAGGGCTGATCCCCCGGCTGCCGACGGCGAGGCTCAGCAGAACGGCGAGCAGCAGCAATGCCGCGGCGCCGATCAGCCACCCCGTACGGCGGGCCGCGGTGCGGCTGACCGGTCCGTCGGCGCGACCGGCCCGGCCGACGGCGCGCTCAGGCGCGAGTAGCGACTGCGATGTCATGGAGCACCACCCGAGCTGCTGCGGGGCCGGAGTTGTAGTACCACGGGTCCTCGTCGATCTGAACGGCGTTGCCCGCGTGAACGGCCGGCAGCCTTCGCCACAGCTCACCGGTCTGCACCGTCTGGGCGCCCGTCTTGACGTCACGGCGGCCCATCGCCGAGTAGAAGATCCAGGTCGCGTTGACCTTGTTGACCTGCTCGTCGCTGAGGTCCCGGGACATTCTCGAGAACCGCTGTGACGGCGGCCGGCCGAGCCCGATATCGGCCGCGATGCTGCCCGGGAACGACGAGGTGCCGAACATGCGACTCCGCCCGGGCGCGAAGCGCACTATGGAGACCGTCGCGTCGTCACCGATGCGGCCCGCCAGCGCCGCGGCGTCGCGCTGGAACGCGCCGATGACCCCTGATGCCTGTTGATGGCGCCCGAGTGCCGCGCCGATCATGAGCAGGTCCCGCTTCCAATAGATGCCGGTGCCCTGTGCGGCAACGGTCGGAGCGATCCGGGAGAGCTTCGGATACAACTCGGCGACCATGTTGTTCATCAAGATCAGGTCGGGCCGGGCGGCGATCACCGCCTCCAGGTTCGGCTCGATCCGGGTTCCCAGATTCACCATTCCGGCGAGCGCGCGACTGTGCTCGGGGAATGCCTTCGCGAGATAGGCGGGCACCAGTTCGGACCTGGCCGCCGTCGTCGCGGCCACCGGCACCGACCCGAGCGACAACAGCCCGTCCAATTGGCCGGAGCTCAACACCACGATCCGCTTCGGTGCGGCAGGGATCTCCGTCGTGCCGAGGAAGTGCGTCACCGTTCGGGGGAACACACCATCACCCTGCGCCGAGCCCATCGCCGCAGGCAGGTCCGTCGGCGCCGCAGCCGGGCCGCCGGCCGCCGGTCCTCGCCGCCAGGGTCGGTCAGACCCCGCCGGCGCCGACGTGGACGTCCCGGCGCAACCGGCGAGAAGGCAGGCCATCGCCGCCGCGTGAATGGCGGCAGTTAGGCGAGGTAAAGGCATGGCGGATCTCCCGTGGGACTCCTATGTAGGGCTGGACTGGCTTCGGCGACCAGCCGCGGCTCGGACCTGATCCGCGCTGCGCGGGTGCGAACCCGCGGAGTGCCGACGCGGTTTTCGCGACGCACCAACAGTGATCATTTAATTGGAAGTCGCGACGTCACACTTCACATGCCACATCGGTCACGGCGGCAAACTCCTCCACCATGACTTGGACGCAATAACAGCAGGCCGTGGCATTCCGGCCGGGAAATCATGGTGACGGCACCACGTCCAAACAGGGAGGATGCTCGTCATGTCGCTAAGATCCCGATTCAGTAGACATCGCTCCGCCGAGGTGTCCGATGCGGACCTCGACCGGCCATCGGCGATCTCCTGCTGAGGGACGCCGCCGACATGAACCGTCCGGCCGACCTCCTGCCGCGCCGCGACCGCTCCGGCGACATCTCCGCGCCGCACGCGCCGCACCGATCTGGCCGACCGGCCCCGACCGGCTCGCGTCGGACGGGCACCGCGCCCTCGCCGACCTGGCCACGGCCGCCGCTCGGGTCATGTCGCCGTACGCTGTGGGGATGATGACCCTGCGCCCGGACGAGAACCTCGCGACCTGCGCGCGCTCACAACGACCGGTGACCACGACCGGTGACCAGGTACGGAGGGAACGCGGCCGGCGATCGGCCGGCCCTTCCGAAGAGCTCGGAAATCAGCTGTCAATAGCAAGAAATATATGCGCTTAAAGCGGAAAGACTTGCCAAGTGGAGGCCGGAAATGCCGACTTCGTGCGCCAACAGCGGAATGTGCTGGCGGCGAAAAACAGCGGCTTCCGAGGTCAGGAGGGTTAACGTCGGTATTGATCGAATGCACGACCGTCCCACGTACCTGAGGCAGGTAATGCGGTGAAGACGTTCTACCCTCCGAGCGACGCCGGCACGAAGCTCGCTCCGAGGAATGTGTACGATTCGGCAACCGAGGCGTCGATCGCGCCGCAGACCGAGCAGGTGTTCCAGCGCCTGCTGCGCAAGCGCATCATCTTTTTGGGCCAGGAGGTCGACGACGAGGTAGCCGCCAGGATCTGCGGCGAGATGCTGCTGCTGTCGTCCGAGGACGCCAAGCGCGACATCCACCTCTACATCAACTCGCCCGGCGGCTCCGTGACGGCCGGTATGGCGATCTACGACATCATGCAGTTCATTCCGAACGACGTGGCGACGCTGTCGATGGGCTTCACCGCCTCGATGGGACAGTTCCTGCTGTGCGCGGGGACCACGGGTAAGCGTTATGCCCTCCCGAACGCGCGTATCCTGATGCACCAGCCGTCCGGCGGCATCGGCGGCTCGGCCTCCGACATCAAGATCCAGGCAGAGCAGATGCTGTTCACCAAGCGCGTCATGCAGGAACGCATCGCCCACCACACCGGCCAGTCGGTCGAACGCATCGAGGCCGACTCCGACCGCGACCGCTGGTACACCGCCGATGAGGCCAAGGAGTACGGTTTCGTCGACCACGTCGTGCGGAACGCCGCCGAGGTCCCGGCCGAAGCCCCGTCCACCGCTACCCGAACCGAGGGGCAATGAGCACTCACCCGATCGAAGGCCGCTACATCCTCCCGTCGTTCGTCGAGCGGACCTCGTACGGGGTCAAGGAGATGAACCCGTACAACAAGCTCTTCGAGGAGCGGATCATCTTCCTCGGCGTCCAGATCGACGACACCTCGGCCAACGACGTGATGGCCCAGTTGCTGACGCTGGAGTCGATCGACCCGGACCGTGACATCAGCATGTACATCAACTCCCCCGGTGGCTCGTTCACCGCGATGACGGCGATCTACGACACGATGCAGTTCGTCAAGCCGGACGTCCAGACGGTGTGCATCGGCCAGGCCGCGTCGGCCGCGGCCGTGCTGCTCGCCGCCGGGGCTCCCGGTAAGCGCGCCGCGCTGCCGAGCTCGCGCATCCTGATCCACCAGCCGGCGATCGAGGGCAACCACGGGACCGGAAGCGACCTGGAGATCCAGGCTCGCGAGATCATGCGGATCCGCGAGCAGCTCGAGGACATCCTGGCCCGGCACAGCGGCAAGAGCACCGAGGAGGTCAGCCGGGACATCGAACGCGACAAGATCCTCACCGCCGAGGAGGCCAAGACCTACGGCCTGATCGACGACGTCTACGCGAGCCGGAAGAAGAACCCGGTTCCGGCCTGAGGGGCGGGCGACCGACTCGCTACGGCGAAATTTCGCAGGCGGCGCCGTTCAGAGTGAAGAGCCCTGGCGTCGGATTGGCCCCGCCCGCGGTGGTCGCGTTGAAGCCCACCCGCACCGTGGCTCCGGGCATGATCTTGGCATTGTAGGTCTCGTTCCTGGCGGTGACCACGGCACCGGCCTGCGTTACCTTGCCCATCCATGCCTCGCGGACCTTCTGGTCGCCGACGAACGCGAAGCGCAGTGTCCAGCCGTCGACCGGGGCGCCGCCGGTGTTGGTGATCTCTGCCTGCGCGGTGAACCCGCCGCCGCCCGCCCAGGCGCCGTAGTCGGCGTACCGCACGCGGCAGGTTCCCGGCCGTGGCGCCCCGGCGTCGCCCTGGTCGGCCAGGAACGACGCCGCCCAGGCCAGCGCCGAGTTCCAGTTGATCGCCACCTCGTTCGTCGCGTACGAGTCGATGTGGTCGACGTAGCAGAACTGCGGCCTGCATCCCGCCAGGAGTTCTGCGGCGTACGGGTCGTTCAGGCCGGCGTTGGCTCCCCCGGCGAGCGAGCCGGCCGGCGGCTCCGGCAGCGCGGGGTCCAGGTCGTGGGCGTACATCCGGCTGTGCTGGTGGCGTGAGCTCTGCTCGCCCCATCCGGTGACGTACGACTGGTTCAGCGCGTTGCGGCCGAAGACGTAGTCCATGCCCCGCAGGGCACCGTCACGGTAGGCGGTGTCACCGGTCAGGTCGTAGGCGGTGGCGATGACCACGACGTTGTTGATGATGTTGCTGTTGGAGCCCCAGAAGTAGGCCCCCGGACCACCCGGCAGCGGCAGCCCGTAGGCCTGGCCCTGGGCCGTCTGCAGGTAGCCGTCGGCGGCGGTGACGACCGACCGGCGCAGGCGCTGCCGGTCCTCTGCGGGAAGTCCGCTGGGGACCGTCGCCAGGTCGAGGCGGCCGAGTGCGGCGGTCTGCGGCCAGCCGAAGCCGGTGGCCTGGAAGACCTCGCCGGTGTGGTGCGGCGACGCCGTGAGGTCGGTGCGGTAACGGTCCTCGCCCGTGGTCAGGTACAACTCGGCCGCGGCCCAGTAGAACTCGTCGGAGACATCGCCGTCGGCGTAGGACCCTCCCCCGTTGCCGTCCGACTCGGACGCGTAGACGGCGGGATGCGCCTTCGCGGCGAGATAGGCGACCTTGGCCGAGGAATGGCACCGGCGCGCGAACGCCGCGTCGTACGGTCCGAAGACGCGAGCGCACTGGGCCGCGGTGGCGGCGAGGTTGAGCGTCGCGGCCGTCGTGGCCGGGTGCAGCTCGCGCGGCTCCGGATCCTCGTGCGGCGCCATCGGCAGGCCGGTCCAGTTGCGATCGTGGATCTTGTGGTGAGCCATGCCCGCCAGCGGCTCGCCCGCCGGCACCTGCATGCGGAGCAGGAACTCCATGCTCCAACGGGCCTCGTCGAGCACGTCGGGAACGCCGTTGCCCCGCTCTGGCACGCGCAGCGACCCGTCGCGGAGCGCGGTGCCGAAGTCGCCGGTCACGGCCGTCTTGGTGCGCTCCGCGATGTTGAGCAGCTGGTAGGTGGCGATGCCGCCGTTGACGACGTACTTGCCCTGGTCGCCGGCGTCGTACCAGCCACCGCGCACGTCCAGCCGGTGGTCGCAGACGCCCTGCTGGCACGGCACGTCGGTGTCGCCGGTGTTCGGCGGCACCCCGAGGTGGCCGGCCGGACGCGCGTACTCCTGCCCGGCCAGGTCGCCGTCGATGGCGATGCCGCTGCGCTGGATGTAGAAGAACCGCAGGGAGTCCGACCGCAGCCGGTCGTACAGGCCGGCGGAGACGTCGAAGGGATGGCTGGTCTCCCCGTCCGCGACGAGCGTGTACCCCTTGCCCGCCCGCTTCAGCACGCCGAAGTCGATCGAGTGGACGTTCTGACCCGAGGCCTCGTCGACGCCCCGTGGCGTGGACCGGCCCGAGGCGGCGACCTCGCCCGCGGAGTCCTTCACCTGCCAGTCGAGCGGGTCGGTCGCGGTGGTGACGACCGTGGCGTCCTTGGGCCCGTCGGGCAGATAGCCGACCTGGTTGACGCGCACCCGCGGCCCGGTGTCCGGGGTGTACGGCGGCTGCTCGACCCCGCCGGTCAGCGACACGTCGTCCAGGCAGAAGGTGTACTGCTCAGCGGACCCGCCCAGCTGGAAGGCGAGCTGCCCCTGCTCGGTGTCGGCGTTCCCGGTGAAGTCGAAGGAGAACGTCCGGCGTTCGGGCGTGAGCGCGACCCTCTGGTCGGTCGCGGCCGTGTACGGCGGGTCGGCGAGCTGTACGGCGACACGGATCGACACCGGCGCACTCGCCGTGGCCAGGAAGGACAGCGTGTAGTCGGAACCGGCGACGAGCGGGAGGTTCTGGAGCACGCCGGCGTCCCAGAGGTTGGCGAGGCCGCCCGGTACGACGGAGCACAGTTCACCGTCGGTCACGCCCGTCGACGTGGTGCCGTAGGAGGTCCATGCCGTGGTGCCCTGGGCGAAGTCCCCGTTGCGCACCTGCTCCGGCCCGGGCGCCTCGGCCGCTGCGGAAGCCTGGGTCGACATCGTGAGAGCCAGTGCCGCCAGCGCCGCGAGCGGCACCTTGAGAGCCCGGTAGACCTGACACGTCATGGCGTCCTCCGCGGGGTGGGCGGCACGTCACGTCACGGTGGCACAAGGTCGGCGACAAGTCCATGGGAGCGCTCCCAGAATCC
>NZ_JABVEB010000262.1 GCF_014323665.1 Actinomadura sp. HBU206391
TGATGAGCGGCAACGCCATCGCGCTGGCCTGCCGCAAGCTCCGCGACAAGGCCCTGCGGATCGCGGGGGAGGCGCTGGAGGCCGACCCCCGGGACCTCGACATCACCGACGGTGTGGTGCACGTGCGCGGGAACCCGGAGGCGGCCATCCCGCTCCGCACGGTGGCGGTGCTGTCGAACCCGCTGCGGTACGCCTTCGACGAAGAGGCCAAGCGGGCGACCCAGTTCGCCGTCGCGAAGCCGATGGACGATCCGCCGGTCGCCCCCGGGGAGGAACCGGGCCTCGAGGGCAGGGACTACTACTCACCGCCGCGGTCGACGTTCGCGGCCGGGATGCATGCCGCGATCGTCGACGTGGACCCCGACACCGCGGAGGTACGCGTCCTGAAGTATGCCGTCGTGCACGACTGCGGGCGGCTCATCAACCCGCGGATCGTCGAAGGGCAGATTCACGGAGGCGTCGCGCAGGGCATCGGCGGGGCGTTGTACGAACGCATGGTCTACGACGGGGCGGGACAGCTGCTCAACGCCTCGTTCATGGACTTCCTCATGCCGTACGCCACGGAGATCCCGCACATCGAGACCGATCACCTGGAGACGCCGTCGCCGCTGAACCCGCTCGGCATCAAGGGCGCGGGGGAGGCCGGGGTCATCCCGGTCTCGGCGGTCATCGCCGCGGCGATCGAGGACGCCGAGGGCATCCGCATCGACGCGATGCCCATCTCGCCGGACGAGATCTTCCGGCTCCGGCTGCGCGCGGCCGCCGGCGACGCCGAGCCGCTCAACCGGGCCCGAGGCTCGGTGCCGTCGTAATCGGAGGGATTCGTCCAGGGCGGAAAGGATCGCAAACGGTCGCGTGGCCGAGGGCAACGGCATTAGGGTTCACACGCCGGCGGGGTTGAGGTCCCCGCTCCCCAAGCAACCCCGCCGGCACCCGGCAGAGCGTGTCGATCTCTCGTCGACGGGGGCCGTCAGCCGGGCGCGTTGCCGCCGAGCGACATCGGCAGGTAGTTCTCCACGGCGGCGGGCCGGAAACCCTGCTGCCTGATCCAGCCCAGCAGCGTGGTGAAGTCCTGGGCCAGCCCCTTGCGGTAGTGCATGAGAACGATGTCGCCCGGCTTGAAGCCGGTGCCGCCGTCGCCCCGGACGAACTCGCCGCGTACGCCCCTCGGCGAGGTGGTGCCGTTGTAGAACTCCGCCGACCACAACATGAGGGACTTCACGCCGCAGTCGCGTGCGGCCTGCCGGGTGGTCTGGTTGTAGCTGCCGAACGGCGGCCGGAAGATCTGCGGCCGGCGGCCGTACTGCGCGGTGATGGTGTCGGAGGACCGGCAGATCTCGCGTTTCTGCGCCTCTGCGGACAGACCGGCCATGTTGGGATGGCTGACCGTGTGGTTCTCCATCCGTGACCCCGCGTTGCGCAGCGCCCAGAAGTACTGGCCATGGCCCTTGACGTAGTTCGTCGTCAGGAAGGTGAGGATGGGCACCCGCTCCCTTCGCACGATGTCCACGAAGGCGGCGTCGTACTCGTAACCGTCGTCGATGGTCAGGAACACGACCTTGTCCTGCGTCTGGATCCGGTTGAAGACCGGCGGCAGCCCGTCGTCGCCCTTCCGCGGCGGGGTCCACGAGCCCGGCTTCGGCGTCGCCCACTGCCGGTCGGCGAACATGGCCGGCAGCTGGGTCCGGAGTGAGGTCCGCGTTTCGCTCAGCGTCTGCCCCCTGACCTCCGGCCACGAACCCGCGCTCACGCCCAGCACACCGGCGATCACACAGGAGATCAGGGGAAACTTGCCTCGCATCTGCGGAGCCTCTCGGAGCGGTAGAGCACGGACACCTTCGGTTGACGCGTGCGCGCACGGGCAGGTTCGCACATCATTGAACAGTCAGGAAGATCGGGTTCACCGAAGGAGACACTTGCCAATGAGTCGGTCCGCGCTCGGCAGATGTTGCCCGTTCACGCCATCGGACGCGTTCCCTAGTGTCGCCTCATGAAGGTGAACGGCAGTGCCATGGTCGCCGCGCCGCTCCCACGTGTCTGGGAGGCCCTGCGCGACCCCGCCGTGCTCGTCCACGCCATCCCCGGTTGCCAGCTCCTGGAGGCCACAGGCGCGGACACCTACAAGATGACGGTCATGGCCGGCGTCGCCTCGATCAAGGGCACCTACGTCGGCCGCGTCGCGTTGTCCGAGCCCGAGCCGCCCCACGCGTTCGTGCTGCGCGCCCAGGGACAGGGCGCCCCGGGCACGGTCGACGCCGTCGTGCAGGTGCGGCTGTCCGAGGGGGAGGGCGGCACCCACGTTCACTACGACGCCGACGCGACGGTCGGCGGGATGATCGGCGGAGTCGGTCAGCGGATGCTCGGGTCGGTGGCCAAGAGGACCGCCGGGGAGTTCTTCGCGGCCGTCGAGCGCACGCTCACGGCGCCCGCGGCCGCGGCGCCACCCCTGACGACGCCCGCCGGTGCAGCTCGCGCCTCGGCATCCATGGCGGCGGCCGTCGCGGAGCCGGCGGCGGCCGTGCCGGCCGGCGGGATCTACGCGGCCCACCGGGGTGCCGAACCGTCGACGCTGCCGATGGCCGTCGCGTTCGGCAGTGGCGGTGTCGTGGCACTCGCGGGCGTCGCGGTGGGCTATCTCATCGGCCGGCGATCCCGCGGCCGCCGGTAGCCCGGCCGATCGGCAACGCGTCGCGCGCCTGGTCGGCACGGCAGTGGCGGTAGCCGCTGCCGGGGTCCACGTTGGCCGGCGGCGGCAGACCGAGCCTGAGCGCTCAGCTCCGGGTCGCCGCGCACCCCGGCCGTCATCCGCCGTTGGCCATGCTTTCTGCCGCACACCGCCGGTGCACTACCTGGCCACAGGCGCCTCGACGAACGGTCAGTTCGGTCTCTACCGATGGGACATGGGACCGACCCCGAGCGGCCCGGACGCGCACTTCCGCAAGTCGATCTCCGAGTCGTTCTTCATCCTCTCTGCGCCATGACACCTTTTGGCTATAGCGGCCGTCTGGCAATTCTTTGAGGTGTCACAAATCGGCAATGGGACCACGCAACCGTGACGCAACCGTCCCGCAACCGCGATGCCACATACTCGGCAAATGGCAGCAGCATTTCGACGCGGAAAGGGAATCTGAAACCGGCGTGTGATGGTCTCTGTAGGGAGAGGCAATGTTCAAAAGCGGAGCGCAACTCAAGAACAAGCTCATCATCGCGGCCGTGACCTCGGGGGTGGCTCTCGGAGTCGCCTCTGTCCCGGGAACGGCCTCGGCGTCGGAGTCAAAGGTGCTCGGATGCCAGTCGTCCACCTTTCAGTACACCTACCTGAACCCGAACAACAGCACGAGCACATGGCACACCCAGTGTAGCGGAACGTACTCGTTCAATTCCCGGGGGTATTGGCTCCTCCCGGGCGGCTGGTCCGGGTACATCACCTTCAGTGGCGGCGCGCGCGAGCATTTCTGCGACTTCGGTGACAAATGGCTGAATTACCGGGTGGTCGTCCAGATCACGGTTGCGGCGACCAAGATCCCAGAATGCCGGTGACGAACGCCGCCGATGCTGCGGTGGGTGCCGGGCGGGCCTGATCGCACATCGGTCAGCCTAGATCGAGCCATGCCTCGGTCTCGCGGCGCCGGCCGAGGGCGATGGCGTCGAACTCGTCGCAGTGGTTCCCCTTGCCTGCTCCGAGCCGGCGCAGTGCCTGTGAGATGGGGCTGCCGGCCGCCGGGAAACGCTCGCCCGGGCCGGAGTGCAAAGGGCCGAGAACGACCCCGCCGCCGTCCCAGACCTGGGCGCGCTGTTCCCCCGTGCCGCCGACGTAGTCGGCCTCGACATAGGCCACGGGGCCCTGCGTCGACCAGGCGGTAAGGGTTCGTTCGAATCCGGCGGGCATCTTCCAGAACCCGCCCTGCCGGGGCTCCAGGCCCTTGGAGGTGACCGCGTCGAAGAAGGCGTCGGTCATCGGCAGCAGTGCCAGCGACTGCCGAAGGGGCACGATCTGTGTCCCTTCGGCGGCGTGAGCCGCCCGGGTCAGCAGGTGTTCGGCGGCGATCACCGCCTGCAGACCGTACATTCGCACCTCCGGCCTGCTCATGCCTTGCGGGCACGAGCGGGATGGTCCCTGCTCATGCCCGCAGGGCGTACCGGTCAGTTCACGGAGAGCAGGTCGACCACGAAGATGAGGGTCTCGCCGGGCTTGATGGCGTTGCCCGAGCCGCGGTTGCCGTATCCGAGGTGCGGTGGGATGACGAGCTTGCGCCGCCCGCCGACCTTCATGCCCTTGACGCCGAGGTCCCATCCGGCGATGACCCGCTTGCCGCCCAGCGGGAACTCGAACGGCTGGCCGCGGTTCCACGACGCGTCGAACTCCTCGCCGGTGGAGAAGGAGACGCCGACGTAGTGGACGGTGACCTTGGAGCCGTGCGTGGCCTCCGGTCCGTCTCCCACCACGATGTCGGTGATGTCGAGGTTTGCGGGCGGAGAGCCCTCGGGGAAGTCGATCTCGGGCCGTTCAAGCGCCATCGCGAGGCTCCTGGCTTAGTCGATTGATGGAGTGATTCGGTGCCCCGCAACCCTATCCAGGCACTCGTGCGGCCCTCCGCCGAGGACCGCGCTACCGGCCTCGTCCTGCCGGCGCTGCCGCCGGCGATGTCCGCGACGCTGTGGACCGGCTCCGGCGGCAGATGGCAGAGTCGCTGAAGATCTGATGATCCGTTGGCAGATGTCGACGATTCGCGGTGACCGGGCACGGGGTAGACCTTGGTGCCATGCGCATCCGGATCGGCATCGACACCGGCGGCACGTTCACCGACGTCGTCGCCCTGGACGAGCTCACCGGCGAGGTCGTCACGACGAAGACGCCGTCCACTCCGGCGGATCCCGCCGAGGGCTTCATGGCCGGGGTACGGAAGGGGCTCGACCTGCTGGGGGCGAGCGGCGACGACCTCGCCGCGGTGTCACACGGCACCACCGTCGCGACCAACCAGCTGCTCGAGGACCGGCTCGAGGATCTCGGTTTCATCACCACCGAAGGCTTCGAGTTCATTCTCGAGATCGGCCGGCAGAGCGTGCCCGACGGTTACGGCAACTCCTATTTCTGGGTGAAGCCGCCGCGCATCGTCCCCGTACACCGGGTGAAGACGGTCGGCGGGCGGCTCGACCACACCGGGGCGGAGCTCCGGCCCTTCGACGAGGCCGGGGCGGCCGAGGCGGCTCGCTGGTTCCGTGACCAGGGGATCACCACGATCGGGGTCTGCTTCCTGCACTCCTACGCCGATCCCGGCCACGAGCTGCGCATGGCCGAGGTGCTCCGCCGCGAGCACCCGGCCGCCGTCGTGTCGCTGTCGAGCGAGGTGCTGCGCGAGTACCGCGAGTACGAGCGGTCGGTCACGACCCTGGTCGACGCGGCGGTCAAGCCGACGATGACCCGCTACATCGCCCGGATCGCCGACCGGCTCGCCGAACTGGACGAGACCGGGCGGGGTGAGACGGGGCCGGGTGAGTCGGAGCCGGGTGAGTCGGAGCCGGACGCGTCCGCACCCGCCGCGGCCGCTGCGGCGGAGCCGCCGTTCTACGTCATGAAGTCCAACGGGGGCGTGCTGTCGGCCGAGGAGGTCGTGCACCAGCCGATCACGACGGTGCTGTCCGGGCCCGCGGCCGGGGCGCTCGGTGCCGCGCTCATCGCCGAGACGGCCGGGCACCGTTCAGTGATCACTCTGGACGGAGGCGGCACGTCGACCGACGTGGCCGTGGTGCTCGACGGTGAACCGACCCTGACCACCGAGGGCTCGGTCGGCCGGTACCCCTCCAAGATCCCGATGATCGACATCGTCACCGTCGGCGCCGGGGGCGGATCAATGGCATGGGTGTCGCCCGAGGGCACCCTCAAGGTGGGGCCGGCCTCCGCCGGCGCCGACCCCGGCCCCCTCTGCTACGGCAAGGGCGGCGCGACCCCGCCCGGCGCGGACTCCGGTGCCGCGCCGACCGTCACTGACGCCCATGTGCACCTCGGCCGGGTCCCTCCGCACCTGCTCGGCGGTGAGATCCCCCTGGACGTGGCCGCGGCGCGGGCCGGCCTTGCCGATCTCGCGGGCGACCTCGGCCTGGATCTCGAGCGCTGTGCTGCCGGGATCCTGGAGATCAGCGCTTGGAACCAGGCCAACGCGATCCGGCAGATCACCGTCAAGCGCGGCCTGGACGTCCGCGATCACCCGATGGTGGCCTTCGGCGGCTCGGGTCCGCTGCTGGCCTGCCGACTCATCGACATTCTCGGGCTGCCCTCCGCTCTGATCCCGGAGAACCCCGGCAACCTCTCGGCCTTCGGACTGCTGACCGTCGACGTCAAGAACGACTACGTCCGGACCCACGTCGCCCGCGACGCCGGCCTCGACCTCGCCGTGATCGCCGATGTCCTCGCCGGCCTGGAACGGCAGGCGGCCCGCACCCTGGCCAAGGAGGGGTTTCCCGCATCCGAGCACCGTTTTCAGCGATCGGCCGACCTGCGCTACTACGGCCAGGCGTTCGAGGTGCGGGTGCCCGCCCCCGGCGGCCCGGTCGACTCCGGCTTCCGCGCCGAGGTCCTCGCGCGATTCCACGACGCCCACGAACGGCTGTACGGCTACTGCTATCGCGACGACCCGCGCCACGCGGTCGAGTGGGTCAACCTGCGGGTCTCCGGCATCGGCCCGATCACCCGGCCCGCGCTCAGGGCGCGCCCCGCCGGCGACGGCGATCCGGCACGGGCGCGCACCGGCGCCCGGCGGGTCTGCTTCGGGGATTCCGCGGGCGGCCGGGCCGCCACCGCGTGGGCGGACACCCCGATCTACCGGCGGGACCGGCTCGCCCCCGGCGACATCCTGCGCGGCCCGGCGGTGATCGAGGAGTTCGGCTCCACACTTCCGCTGCACCCCGGCTTCGCGGCGCTCATCGACCCGTACGGCAATATCGTCGTCCGTCTCGCCCACCCCCCGCCGTGATCGCGAGACGCGGCCGAAGCCCCCTCTGCCGTGATCATGCAGTTGTTCGCGACCGTTGGCCGCGTGTCCCGCGAACAACTGCATGATCACGGCGGATGGAGGGGGAGCGCGGGTGAGAGAGGACGGAATGGGCGGGATGGACGGGAAGGGCGGGATGGACGAGGTGATGGTCGATCCGG
>NZ_JABVEB010000263.1 GCF_014323665.1 Actinomadura sp. HBU206391
ATGGCTCCAACCGGCACTGGAACGTCCACCACCATCACCAGCGGATCATCGTCATCAACCGGAACAATAACGTCAGCCAGAGCAACAGCGGCCAGGTCCAGCGCCAGCGCCAGGATGCGGAAGAGCGGTTCATCCGTAGTCTCGAGCCGAGCATATTGAAGCCCGGTGTGCCGGACGGGGTGGCCGTGCCGCAGGCGGCTCCGGCTCAGGCGGCGGCGGCTCCGGCGGCGGCTCCGGCGGCGGCTCCGGCGGCGGCTCGGATTGCGGCTCCGGCGGCGGCTCGGATTGCGGGCCCGGCCGTGCGGCCCAGCGTGGAGCCTGCGGCCGCGGGACCGGTCATCGCGCCTGGGGCGCCCGCCTCGGGGGTGCTTGGGGCGCCCTTGTAACGGCCCATCCGCTCAGATCCACCCGGGCACGGGCCCCACAGTGCGGGACCCGTGCCCGAGCCGTACCACCGAATACCTGCAATCAGGACATATCCTTACGCAATGGTATAAATGCAGCTAAGCTTGACGATTTCCTGAGATTAAAGCTGAGCTGTCCAAGGTGCAGAATCGTAGTCAAGCTAGCTATCCGCCCGTTTCGTGCGGAGAGCCCTAGGGGATGACATTAGCGAACATGCGGTACAGCGCCGCGCGGTGAGCCGGGAAATATGCTCATCATTCAGCGCGGCAGGGATCGCGCTGAAAGATCGGCACTGTTCCGTACACGCCCAAATCCAGCCTTTATGGCTCGAATTCCCCCAGGAGGTATTTCCATGGGAATTCCCATGCACATGGCGGTCGCCATGTCCGGCCTGGTTTTCGCGGGAGGTGCTGCCCTCATGATCGGCGGGGCTGCCTCGGCCAGTGCCGAGGCCATGACCGCCACACCTCAACACGTCACACCCGCCAAGTCGTCGTGCGGGCATCGCCGCGGCTGCGGGTGCCACCGTAACTGCGGCTGCAACAACCGGCACCACCGCGCACACCACCGAAGTCGCCACAACTTCGCACACAACCAGCGCATCATCGTCATCAACAGGAACAACAACATCAGCCGGAGCACCGGCGGCGACTTCGGCCACCACCGTGGGTTCAAGGGCTTTGACCCCGTCAGGGCCTTTTTGGGCGACGATGACTGGGGCGACGGCGGTGACTGGAACGACTGAAACCGTGACCGAACCGGCGACAGTGGCCCCGGGGGCAGGGTAGCGGCCAACCAGTCGCCACCCCCGTACGGGATCGCATCCAGCAGGGGTCTCGCGCTCGAGAGGGCGCGGGGCTCTGTTTCGTATGTCTGCGATTAAAGTCAGTTCTGGGAGTTTCTCGACAGGGGGTCAAGATCTGGAATGCCGCGTTTTAGCGCAGTACGCCGAGGGGATGGCGTTAGCGTTAGATGCGATATGGGGTGATACGGGCAATAGATGCAGTATGTCACTATTGCCGCCGGTTCCGCGGTCGAGGCCGCCCATGCGGCCCGGCGCCCCGTGTCGTGGAAACGCGATTCAAGCCTTCACGGCTCGAATTCTCCAAGGAGGTCTTCGTGGGAATTCTGAAGCGTATGACTCTCGCCATCTCCGGCCTGCTGCTCGCGGGAGTAGCGGCCCTCGTGATGGGCGCGGCCCCGGCCGCTGCCGCCACGACCACAACCGCCGGCCACAGCGTCACCCTGCCCACCTGGTACGGCAACTGGGGTTGTAGCTGTTGGGACGACTGCGACGACTGCTGCGACGACTGGTACGACGACTGGGACGACTGCGACGACTGGTGTTGATCGCGGAGCGGTAAGGGGCCAGGGGCCGTGCCAGACGGGCGGTGACGCGTCGGCCGCCGCCGATATGGCCGCCGCCGGGTCCATTGGGGTCCCGCACCTTCGGGTGCGGGACCCTGATTCGTGTTAGAGGGGCTGTTACCCCAATTACCTATAAATAGGGTCAAGTCCGATATTTCCTTGTTTCGTATAGTTAGTCCAGGGAATGCCGTTATTGAAGGTGTGGCATGGGGTCATGGAGGCAGTGGGCCATTCATGCAGCCGCTTGCCGGTGCGACGCCCACGTGTCGTGCCGGGGAACCGACTCCGTTCCACAGAAACGTGATTCCAGCCTTTATGGCTCGAATTCTCCAAGGAGGTAGTTTCCGTGGGAATTCTGCAGCGCATGACCGTCGCCATCTCCGGCCTGCTGCTCGCGGGGGTGGCAGCCCTCGCCCTGGGCACCATCGCCCCCGCCGCCGCGGCCACCCTGGCCACGCCGGCCACCAGCCAGAGCGTCACCGCCCTTCCCACCTGCGATGACTGCGGCGACTGGGACGACGACTGGGACGACGACTGGGACGACGACTGGGACGACGACGACTGGTGCTGACACCGGACGGAGACCGACCAGTGACAGCGGATGCCGGGCAGAGGCGAGCCACTGCAGCCCGCGAGGGCGTTGCCGGCATCAGGGGCCCCGCACCGGGCGGTGCGGGGCCCCGGCCCGTCGTACGCGGCGGGCCGGGCGGGTGCGAGCGAGCCGCGCGCGCTGAGACGTGTTCGGCCGTCGATACCGATCCATCAGAGCCGCACATCAGGCGGGGGAGCGTTGTGATCGACCGGCATCGGGCCAGGGGATGTCTGCTCGGTCTCGCGGTCGGCGACGCCCTCGGCCGCCCGGCCGAGAACCTGGCGCCCGGGGAGATCGTCCGGCGTTGGGGCCGTCTCGCCGAACTGCGGATCAGGCCGGACGGTGTGGCGGCCGGTACCGACGACACCGAGTACGCGCGCTTCACGGCGCTCCTGCTGGAGATCTATGGCTCCGGGCCGGGCAGCGAGGACGTCGCGCGGGAGAACATCATCCGCCCGCTGGACGAGCGGCCGGGCCCGATGCGGGGGGCGGACTGCTCCGAGCTGGGCACGGTCCAGGCCTCCGCCGGGGCCTGGAGCCGCCGCTGACCGGCCGCTGGCAGCAGCACGGCCGGTCCGACGGCCTGGCGGGCTTCGACGGGGCGGCGTTCAGCGAGCTGGCCGCCCGGGTGACCGCGGTAAACGCTCCCGAGCCGGCCGGGACCCGTTAACGTGGCTCCGTGGAAGCGGTCGTGGCGACTCTGGTGGTCATCGCCGTCATGGGCGTACCCGCCCTCGTGCTGCGCCGGGTGCTGCGCGGGCGCAGGGACCTCGGCGGCCCGGTCGACCGGGCCACGTTCGAGACGTTGCACACGGCCTCGCTCGCCGCCCCGCCCCTGCGGTCGGGGCTGACCGCACAGGGGGCAGAGAAGGCGGCGCGGCACCTGCGGATACTGCTCGGGCAGGCCGCACTCGCGATCACCAACGCCGAGGAACTGCTCGCCTGGGAGGGCGCGGGGGGCCATCACGCCGAGGCGGCGCTCGCGCACTCCAAGGACACCCTCTCGGGCGGCCGCACGCGGGTGCTCGGCCCCGACGTCGTGGCGTGCGGGGACCTGGACTGTCCGGTCCGACACGCGATCGTGGTGCCGCTGACCACCGACGACCGGGTCGTCGGCACGCTCACCGCCTACGGCACCCAGGCGTCGGCGGGGCTGGTGCGCGCGGCCGAGGAGGTGGGCCGGTGGGTCGACGCCCAGCTCGAGCTGGCGGATCTGGACAGGTCACGGACCCTCCTCATGGAGGCCGAGGTACGCGCCCTGCGCGCCCAGATCTCACCGCACTTCATCTACAACTCGCTGACCACGATCGCCTCCTTCGTGCGGACCGATCCCGAACGGGCCCGCGAGCTGCTGCTGGAGTTCGCCGACTTCACCCGGTACTCCTTCCGCCGGCACGGCGACTTCACCACGCTCGCCGAGGAACTGCGCAGCATCGACCGCTACCTGCTGCTCGAACGCGCGCGTTTCGGCGACGACCTGCACGTGACACTGCGGATCGCCCCCGAGGTGCTGCCGGTCGCGGTGCCGTTCCTGTGCGTGCAGCCGCTGGTCGAGAACGCCGTGCGGCACGGGCTGGAGGACAAGCCCGGCCTCGGCCGGATCACGATCATCGCCGAGGACAGCGGCGCCGAATGCGTCATCAGCGTGGAGGACGACGGGGTCGGCATGGATCCCGACCGGATGCGGCGGGTGCTGGCCGGTGAGGCGCGCAGCGGAGCCGGCATCGGCCTGGCCAATGTGGACGAGCGGCAGCGGCAGGTGTACGGCGACGCCTACGGGCTCGTCGTCGAGACCGCCGAGGGCGCCGGAATGAAGGTGAGCCTGCGAGTGCCGAAATACCGCCCCGGCGTTTCCGCCACATAGCAGCATGTCACCGACGGGCCTGCCGGCGTCTTCCCTGCGTATTGACATCGAATGGCCGATTTACCACCCTCTAGAGAATTCAATGGACGGTGTGATGGTGCGGAGGAGCAGTGGCCGGTCTGCGCGTCCTCGCGGTGGACGATGAACTGCCCGCCCTCGAGGACCTGGGATACCTCCTGCGCGCCGATCCCCGCATCGCCGAGGTCAGCACGGCACGGGACGGCGCCGCCGCGTTGCGCTGCCTCGACCGCGCCCTCGCCGAGGGCCGCCCGGTCGACGCGGTGTTCCTCGACATCCGCATGCCCGGCCTGGACGGGATCGTGCTCGGCAGATTGCTGTCGCGGTTCGTCCGCCCACCGGAGATCGTCTACGTGACGGCCTACGAGGGGCACGCGGTCGACGCGTTCGAGCTGAAGGCGACGGACTACCTGCTCAAGCCGGTACGGCCGGAGCGGCTCGCCGAGGCCGTCCGCAGGGTGGTGGCGGGCACCGGCACGGGTCCGCTGCCGGCGGCCGAGCCCGAACCGGTCCCCGTGGAACTGGGCGGCGTGACCCGGTTCGTCCCGGCCGCCGACGTGCACTATGTCGAGGCGCAGGGCGACTACGCGCGCTTGCACACCGCCTCCGGCAGTCACCTCGTCCGCATCCCGCTCAACACGCTCGAGGAGCGCTGGCGCGACGCCGGCTTCGTCCGCGTGCATCGCAGCCACCTGGTCTCCCTGCACCACATCGAGCAGCTGCGGCTGGACTCCGGCCGGTGCACCGTGCGGGTCGGCGGCACCGAGCTCCCGGTGAGCCGCCGCCACACCCGCGAGCTGCGCGACCTCCTCGTCCGCCGAGCCCGCCGGAGCTCCTCCCATGAATGAACCCGACGCCCCCCGATCTGACGACGACTCCCGACCCGACGAGCTCAGCAAGCCCCCCGCCGCCTCGAAGCGCGACGAGCCGCCGAGCGGAGCGAGGCAAATCAACAGAGTCCTGATCACCAGCCCGCGCACCAGGGCGGCGAAGCGACCGCGCCATCCGGGCACGCGCGAGATCGACGAGCAGACCGGGCTCGGCGAGGTGTACATGCGCTCGCTCATCCGGTCGCAACTGCGGCTGGCGCTGTCGGTCTGCGTGGTGGTGGCGGGCGTGATAGGCGGGCTGCCGTTGCTGTTCCTGCTGGCGCCCGACCTGGGCCGGTTGCGCCTGTTCGGCGTGCCGCTGCCGTGGCTGATGCTCGCCGTCCTCATCTACCCGCTGTTCGTGGCCTGCGCATGGTGGTACGTGCGGCAGGCCGAGCGCGTGGAACAGGACTTCGCCGAACTCGTGGACCACCGGTGACCGAACCGGCCGGGCGGCACGGCCCGCACAGGGAGAGTGCGGTTTGAGCCTGGCGGCCGTGGTCCTGGTCGTGATCGCGACCGTGACCATCGGCATCTTCGGGCTCCGCCTGTCGCGCACCACGTCGGACTTCTACGTGGCGTCTCGGACGGTCTCGCCGCTGTGGAACGCGTCGGCGATCGGCGGGGAGTATCTGTCGGCCGCCTCGTTCCTCGGCATCGCCGGGCTGATCCTCGCGTACGGCGCCGACATGCTGTGGCTGCCGGTCGGCTGGACCGGCGGCTATCTGGTGCTGCTCGTACTGGTCTCGGCGCCGCTCCGCCGGTCCGGCGCCTACACGCTGCCGGACTTCGCCGAGGCGCGGCTGGAGTCGATGCGGGTCAGGCGCGCCGCGAGCGTGCTGGTCGTCCTCATCGGCTGGTTCTACCTGATGCCGCAGTTCCAGAGCGCCGGGCTGGTCCTGCGCACGCTGACGGGCGCTCCGGTCTGGGCCGGCGGGCTGCTCGTCGCGGTCGTCGTGGTGGTGAACGTGCTGTCGGGCGGCATGCGCAGCATCACGTTCGTGCAGGCGTTCCAGTACTGGCTGAAGCTCACCGCACTCGCGGTTCCGGTGGTCTTCCTGTTGCTGGCGTGGCGCGGCGACGGCGCGCCGGGCATCACCGACCAGCAGTGGCTCATGCCCCTGGCGGGAACCCGCGAGCATCCGGTGTACGCCACGTACTCGCTGATCCTGGCCACGTTCCTCGGCACCATGGGCTTGCCGCACGTGCTCGTCCGGTTCTACACCAACCCCGACGGGCGCGCGGCCAGGCGTACGACCCTGGTGGTGCTCGCGCTGCTCGGCGCGTTCTACCTCCTGCCGGCGCTGTACGGCGCGCTCGGCCGGATCTACGCCCCCGATCTGCTGGTGTCCGGCCACGGCGACGCGGTCGTGCTCACGCTGCCCGAGCGGGTCGTCGGCGGAGCGCTCGGCGACGTGCTCGGCGCGCTGGTGACGGCCGGCGCGTTCGCGGCGTTCCTGTCCACGTCATCGGGGCTGACCGTGTCGGTGGCGGGCGTCATCGCCCAGGACATCCTGCACGGAGGGGTGCGGTCCTTCCGGGCGGCCACACTGGTGGCGGTGGCGATGCCGTTGATCCTCGCCACCATGGCCCGTGCGCTGCCGGTGGCCGACGTGGTGGGGCTCGCGTTCGCCGTGGCGGCCTCGACCTTCTGTCCGCTGCTCGTGCTCGGCATCTGGTGGCGGCGGCTCACCGACGCCGGCGCCCTGGCCGGGCTGCTGGTGAGCGGCGGGCTCGCGTGCACGGCGGTGATGTGGACGATCGTGAGCGGGCCGCTCAGGGGCTGGCCGGGTGTGCTGCTGGCCCAGCCGGCGGCGTGGACCGTGCCGATCGCCTTCGGCGTGATGGTGGTGGTCTCGCTGCTGACGCCCGGCCGCATCCCGGTCGGGGTGGCGCGCACGATGGTGCGGTTGCACGCGCCCGAGACCCTGGACGTCGACCGGGGTGACTGGCATCCCAGAGGCGGGCTTTGACCCGAGATCAAGATACCGTAACGACCGTTCGCCGCACAGAATCGACCACTT
>NZ_JABVEB010000264.1 GCF_014323665.1 Actinomadura sp. HBU206391
GCCGGTACAGCCGGACGGCCGTTCCCAGTCCTGGTCGGAGAGTTCGTCGACCGCCGTGCGCAACGCCGTCCAAGAGCGAGAGAAGAGGTCCACTGCGGCACGGTAATGCCGGCCCGGAACGGCGGACAAGCATATTCGGACTGCCGGCTCGCTACCCGGACGGTCGGCTCGCGGCTTTGTCAGGTCGTTGTCGTCTCCGTCTCACCGTCCGCCGTTGGGTTTGTGGCCTACACCGCACCACATGGGCAGCGGGGGAGCGTCTGGCTCGGATTCGCCTCCCGGCCACTGAGGAAGTTGTACGACGCCCGGCTCCAGCAGGTCCGTTCCGTCGAAGAACCCGACGATCTGCTGGTGGGTGCGAGGCGTGGCGTGAACCGCAGCCTTCTCGTTGTAGCGCTGCATCGACGCGCTGACCTTTTCGGCGCCGATGTCGCTGGCGGGGTGTGAAACCACGAGAGCGCTGCCGGGCGCGGCGGCCTCCAGCAGTTGCGCCACGATGCCGTAGGGGTCGCGGTCGTCGGAGATGTACTGCAAGACCGCCACGAGCATGACCGCGACCGGTTCGGTGAAGTCGAGAGTACGGGCTGCTTCCTGCAGGATCTTGCCGGGGTCATGCAGGTCGCCGGAGATATAGGCGGTCACGCCTTCGGGGGAGCCCTTGAGCAGCTTGCGGGCGTGGGCCAGCACGATCGGATCGTTGTCGACGTAGACGATACGCGAATCGGGTGCCACTCCCTGGGCTACACCATGGGTGTTGTTCTTGGTGGGGATTCCGGTGCCGATGTCCAGGAACTGCCGTATCCCTCGGTCGCCTGTGAGGTAGCGGACGGCGCGGCCCAGGAAAGCCCTGTTGGCGCGCACGGCTGGGACGACCTGGGGGTTGGCCGCGGCCGCGCGATCGGCGGCTTCGCGGTCGACGGCGAAGTTGTTGGTGCCTCCCAGCCATCTGTCGTAAACCCGTGCCGGGTGAGCGGCACTGCGGTCGATCTCAACTGGTTCCCGTTCGGGGGTGGCCCCGTGGTCCGTCACAGCGCGGTCTCCAGGTCGTGGATGCACGGCAAGGCTCTGCCGCACGGTTCGGTTTTCCCGAACGTACCGAATATCCAGCGCGTGATCCGTGGGTTCAAGAGATCGTCGATCACGCCGACCCGTCGGACCGCTGCCCGGCAGCTTGCGAGGTCGGCCATGGATCGGAGCCGGGAGGACGGTTGCCGTAGGGGTGCCGACGGCTGAGCGGCCTGCGGGAACGATAAGCTGTACGTTGTTGATTCTTGTACCGTATGGAGATCGCCGATGTACGGACGTGTTAGATGATCAGTCCTTACGTGCGTCAGCTGCGCCTGGCTGCCGAGATCCGCCGGGTGCGTGTGGAAGCCGGGATGACGCACGACCAGCTCGCGGAGCTGATCGGTCCCTCAAGAGCGGCGATCTCCCGCCTGGAGAACGGGCACAACGTCGACCAGGACGTCATCATCCAGATCCTCGACGCGCTCGACGTCGATGAGGATCGGTGGAACCAGATCCTCACGATCGCCCGTGATGCGGCCGAACATGGCTGGTGGGAGTCCAACAAGGCGATGGGCCCACGCCAGGCGCTATATGCCAACCTGGAAGCCGGCGCGAACGCGATCCGCGAATATCAGATCACCTTCGTGCCTGGACTGCTCCAGACTCCAGAGTTCACGCGCGCCCGGGTCGAAGCCGCGAACCTCATCGCCCCGTCAGGTTCCCGGCCGAACAAGGTGGTCGATGCACGTGCCGGTCGGCAACGCATGCTCCGTCGCCCTGGCGGTCCGATGTACGAGGTCATCATCGACGAGGTGGCCATCCGCAGGCCGGCCGCCCCGCCGGAGATCGTCAAGGCGCAGCTCTACTACCTGGCCGCGACGGTCAACGGCAATCCGAAGATCGCCGTACGGATCCTGCCGGTCGACGCGGTGATCGAGGCCTACAGCGTGCCGCGCTCGGCCTTCTCGATCTACACCTTCACCGACCCAGGGGATCCGGTTGTGGTCGCGGTCGACACCGTGACCGACGACTTGATACTCACCGACGAGGGCCCGGTCGACCGCTACGACCAGCTATATGGCCGGCTCCGTGACGCAGCGTTGTCGGAAGACGACAGTATCGATTTTCTGATCAATGCGGCCGAGGCGATGCCGGACCATAGGGAAGAAACCCCACCGCAATGACCAAGAGCACCACCTGGCTCAAGTCGAGCCGCTCAGACGCCAATGACAACTGTGTGGAGGTAGCACGTTTCGCCTGTGGCCGCATCGCCGTTCGTGACTCCAAGCAGCACGGGCGTGGGCCCGTCCTCGAGTTCACCCACAGCGCGTGGGACGCCTTGCTCGCTCGGGTGAAGAGCGGCGAGTGCGACAAGCATCGAGGCTTGCCTGAGCTGCTTGAGTGAGGCCGGAGCCGTCGCATCAGACGGCTCCGGCCTTATGCGTGTCTGCTGACGAGCATGCCGAGATGTCAGTACGCACCTACCGAGATGCGAACCGATCCAGCCCGGTACGTTCCCAAGATCCTGTACAGTGCGAGATAGCAGTACCGTACTAACTCGCAGGGACCGTGGATGGCCAGTGAGTTCAGCGCATCGCTGCTGGCGGCCGCGGGCATCCCTCCCCACGGCCAGGTGAATACGAGCGCGGTGATGAGCACTCCAGCAAGCGGCTCAGCAAGCATCCGCGCTTGGGACTGCGCCGCCTGGTGGCTTCCCCACAACGAGACGTGCAACGCCGTCGCGCGCCATTACGTGCGGGAGACCTTCAACGAGTTGGGGCTGGCACGCACGCTTGTCGATGATTGCCTCACCATGCTGAGCGAGTTGGTCACCAACGCCTTCGTTCATGGCCTCGGCGGCAAGTCCCTGGACGAACGACATGCGCCCTCTTCGGGCCGATGCGAGCTTTGGCTCTACCGGCGCGGGCAAGCTCCTCATACGGAACTGGTGTGCAAAGTCTTCGACCCTCAGAGCGATTGGCCCATTCCCAAGCCACCAGCGCATGACGTACTCGACCTGCTCCCCGAGCTTGAACTGTCGGCAACGCCCTCGATGGAGGCCCTTGACGCGATCCTTCCCGGGCTCCAGGACGGCGCGCGCGGCCTCGACCTGGTACGCACCCTCTCCCACGGACGGACAGGCTTCCACCGGACACGCTCTCGCCTTGGGCAATGGCCGGTCCCGGGAAAGGTCGCATGGTTTTCGCTGCCGATTCCCGGCCCATCGCAGCTGACCGAGCCGCCACGAGTCGAAGTCACTGCTCCACAGGCGAGCCAGCAGCTCAAAGAGCAACTCCTGGTACGTGGAATCGACACCATCCGGAACGCGGAACGGGATCACGCAGTGCTCTCGGTGCGACGCGGCCTGACGGTCTGGTGCCACGACAACGCCTTCCGATGGCACGTCGACGGCACCAGCGTTCGCCGACCATACGCAGAGATCACCGACGTGACGGAGACGATCGTGGCGCTCCACGAAGACCTACGACATGCCGAATAGAACGGGAAATTTTCCAGAAATCGGCGTAGCGGCCGCCTCGGCGCAGCAGTTCGTCATGGCTGCCTTCCTCCACGATCCGGCCGCCGTCCAGAAAGACGACGCGATCGGCGCGTCGGACGGTACGCATCCGATGCGCCACCATCACCACCGTCCGGCCCGCCATCAGGCGCTCGATGCCGTCGTGGACGGCCGCCTCGTTCACCGGGTCCAGTGCGGAGGTCACCTCGTCCAGCAGCACGATGGGCGCATCCTTCAGCAGCGCTCGCGCGATCGAGACACGCTGGCGCTCACCACCCGAGAGCAGTGCGCCGCCCTCGCCGACATTCGTCGCCCATCCGCCGGGCAGACGCTCGATCACGTCGTCCAACCGC
Source organism: Actinomadura sp. HBU206391 (assembly GCF_014323665.1). Classification (GTDB taxonomy): domain Bacteria; phylum Actinomycetota; class Actinomycetes; order Streptosporangiales; family Streptosporangiaceae; genus Actinomadura_C. The sequence continues at coordinate 3,880 of NZ_JABVEB010000264.1, forward strand.
GCCGCGGTCGCCGCCGCCCGCACCTCGGCTTCGCCCGCGTCGGGACGGCCGACACGCACGTTCTCCTCGATCGTGCCGTCGAAGAGATAGACATCCTGGAAGACGATGGCGATCTGCGCCATCAACACCTCGGTGTCGATCGCGCGCACGTCCACACCCCCCACGCGCACCACGCCCGCGTCCACGTCGTAGAACCGCGCGACCAACTGCAGCAATGTGCTCTTACCCGCCCCCGACGGTCCGACAACGGCAAGCCGCTGTCCCTCTGGCACCGGCAGTGACACGTCGTTCAACACCGTGCGGTCGCCATGCCGGAAGGCGACAGAATCAAGCTCCAGGTCATGGCCTACCGGCAGGATCGGTTCGCCGGCTTGCGGCAGCGGCTCGGTGCGCAACACCGTGTCGAGTCTCGACAGCTCGGAACGTGCGCCGCGTAGTTGGCCACCGATACCCGCCAGTGACAGCAGCGGATCCGCGCAGCGGGCGGCCAGCACCAGGATCGCCAGAACCTCCGCCGCACCGACATTTCCGAGCGCGAGGTAGGTGCCGAGGACCAACAACACGGTGAACATCCCCTGCACCGTGAGCGTCAGGCCCAATATGCCGGGCAGCGCCGACAGTGCGGAACGGCGGGACGCGCGCTGGAGTTCACGCAGCGAGTCGTCGAGCAACCGGAAGCGTTCGACGGTGCGGCCGCCGGCTCGGAGCACCGGCTGGGCCTGGAGATATTCGATGACCCGCCCGGTGGCCTCATGGTCGCGTTCGGCGCGCTCCGCATCGGTGGCGGCCATCGAGCGTCCCGTCCAGACCTGGATCGCCGCCACGACCGGTACGGCGACCAACGCGGCCAGCCCCATCCGCCAATCGAAGGCGAGCATCACGACAACGATCGTCAAGGGAGTCACACAGGCGGAGATCAACGGTCCCAGCAGATGCGCGATCACGCTCATCGCCTGCAGGACGCCGCGGCTGGCCAGGACGGACACCTCTCCGACGCGGCCTGCGCCGTACCAGCCGATGGGCAATCGGGCCAGATGATCGCCGAGACGGTGATACATACCACGCAACAGCGTGGTCCCGGCGAGGAAACCGGACAGATCGCTGACATAGCGCAGCACCGCGTAGAACGCGACCGCGGCCCCGAACGCGATCAGCCAGGGCCGCGCATCTCCGGGCGTGCTCCCGAACAGTGCCCGCAGCACTGGAACCAGCAGTGCGTAGGACAGACCCTCGACCACCGCGGTCGTCGTCATCAGGGCCACGGTGCGACGCACCGGCGGGGCGTACTCGTGTCCCAGCACGCGCAGCAGCATTCGAATCATCGGGGTTCGTCTCCTTGCGGTACGCCACCGTGGCTCTCGTTCTCGTCGGCGCGCGTCGATCGGCGGGATTGCCAGAACGCGGCGAACTTTCCGTTCTGTGCCAGCAGCTCGGCGGGCCTGCCGCGCTCGACGATCGACCCGTTCTCCAGCATCACGACGGTGTCGGCGTCGGCGATCGTCTCCAGGAGATGGGCGATGACCAGGATCGTCCGATCGCCCTCCGACGTCGCCAGGGCCCGGCGCACCGCCTGTTCGGTCTGCGGGTCGGCGAAGGCGGTCGCCTCGTCCAGCACGAGAACAGGTGCGTCGGCGAGCAGTGCGCGTGCGATCGAGATCCGCTGCGCCTCGCCACCCGACAGGCCGGCCTCTGCACCGATCACCGTGTCGTATCCGCGGGGCAGCTCGAGAATCCGATCATGAATATCGGCCTGCCGGGCGGCGCGAACCACGTCGTCGATGTCGGCATGCGGTACTGCCAGCGCGATGTTGTCCGCGACCGACGCACGCAGCAGGGAGGTGTCCTGGAAGACGAAGGAGACCATCCGGTAGAGCTCCCGGCTGCCGAGCTCGCGCAGATCGACACCGCCAAGAGTGACCGAACCGTGGGTCGGATCGAAGAACCGCGGCAACAGTTGAACCAGCGTGGACTTTCCGCTTCCCGACGGCCCGACGATCGCGGTGACCGTCCCCGGCTCGAGCACCAGGTCGATCCCGCGCAGCACCTCGTGATCGGCAATGTAGCCGAATCGAACGTCACGCAGTTCCACCCGGTGACCCTGTGGTGCGACCGGATGCGCGGGCTCCGGTAGCGACCGCACCGCGAGCACGTCCCGGATCCGGCCGACCGCGCGCCGGGCGGCCTGCATATCGTCGAAGCCGTGGCCGAGAGCCGCCACCGGAGCGGTCAGGCCCAGTCCGAGCAGTAGGAAGGGCAACAGGTCGGCCGGGGCCATGCCACCGCTCGTGATCAGAGCCGCACCGCCGATCAGCACGACCAGCAGCACGAACGGCGGCGACAGCGCCAGCTGCATCCCCGCGGCGATCCCGGCGAGACCGCGCACCATCCGGTAGAAGGAGCCGACGAAGTCGTCTACGGCCGTGCGGAATTTGTGGTGGGCGCGCTCGCCTCCGCCGAACGCCTTGACCACCGAGATGCCCTGCACGAACTCGACGGCCGAATCCGAGATCCGCCCCATGGCCCCGTCGAACTCCTTCTGCTCACGCAGCCGGGCCGGGGTCATCATCAGGGGGACCAGCGCCACTGCCAGCACCACCGGTATCAGCGTGATCAGCGTGAGCCGCCAGTCGATGGTGAACAGGTAGCTCAGCGACACCAGCGGTACCGCGAATGCGGAGACGAGTTCGCCGGGGGCGTGGGCGATGAACGGGTGCACGGCACTCACGTCCTCACCCACGATCTTTGCCAGCTCGCCCGTCCGGCGCTGGGAGAACCAGCCGATCGGTACGCGTCCCAGCCGCGCGGCCAGTCGCCGGCGAAGCGACTGTTGCACCTGGCCGTCGAGAAAATGCCCGAGGCCCGACGACGCGGCCAACAGCAGCAACCGGACGAACAGGCCGACCGCACCCGCGATGACGACGATCCAGACATGACCGTGATCGATCGGACCGGGCGACAGCAGAGTACGACCCAGTTCGACGACCGCCAGCAGCGGCGCCAGACCCGCGACAGCGCCGATGACCTGCAGGATCACAACGGCCGTGAAACTCCAGAGATAAGGGCGCAGCAGCCGTGCCAGGCTCTGTCCCGCCACGGAATCGGCATCCGGTGATGGTGTGGACTGCTCCCTCGCTTCGGCAAGGTCGGTGGTGATCATCGCTCTCCCGTCTTCGTCAATCTCGTCACGATCTGGCCGGGGTCGATGCCGAGCTCGGCTGCCCAGGTCAGCACGGCGAAGGCGTCGTCC
>NZ_JABVEB010000265.1 GCF_014323665.1 Actinomadura sp. HBU206391
GCCGACCAGCACGTCGAACTCGCCCATGCGCAGCTCGCGCAGCAGCTCGATGCGCCGCAGCGTGTCGACCTCGCTGTGCAGGTAGCGCACCCGGATGCCGAGCTCGAGCAGGTAGTCGGTGAGGTCCTCGGACATCTTCTTGGTCAGGGTCGTGACCAGTACCCGCTCGTCGCGTTCGGCCCGTACCCGGATCTCGTGCACGAGATCGTCGATCTGTCCCTTCGTGGGCTTGATGACCACCTCGGGGTCGATCAGGCCGGTGGGGCGGATGACCTGCTCGACGACATCGCCCTTGACCCGGCCGAGCTCGTACTGGCCGGGGGTGGCGGACAGGTACACGGTCTGGCCGATGCGGTCGAGGAACTCCTCCCACTTCAGCGGCCGGTTGTCCATCGCCGACGGCAGCCGGAAGCCGTGCTCGACCAGCGTGCGCTTGCGCGAGGCGTCGCCCTCGTACATCGCGCCGATCTGCGGCACGGACTGGTGCGACTCGTCGAGGACCAGCAGGAAGTCCTCTGGGAAGTAGTCCAGCAGCGTGTTGGGCGCGGTGCCCTGGCCACGGCCGTCGATGTGCCGGGAGTAGTTCTCGATGCCGGCGCAGCTGCCGACCTGGCGCATCATCTCGATGTCGTAGGTCGTGCGCATGCGCAGCCGCTGGGCCTCCAGCAGCTTGCCCTGCCGCTCCATCAGGGCGAGGGTCTCCTCCAGCTCGGCCTCGATGCCGCCGATGGCCCGCTCCATCCGCTCGGCGCCGGCGACGTAGTGGGACGCCGGGAAGACGTAGAGCTCCTGGTCCTCGGACAGCACCTCGCCCGTGAGCGGGTGCAGCGTCGCGAGCTTCTCGATCTCGTCGCCGAACATCTCGATGCGGACGGCGAGTTCCTCGTACTGCGGGATGATCTCGATGGTGTCGCCGCGCACCCGGAACGTGCCGCGGCTGAACGCCAGGTCGTTGCGTGAGTACTGCATCTCCACCAGGCGGCGCAGGAGCTGGTCGCGCTCGATCTCCTGGCCGACCCGCATCCGCACCATCCGGTCGACGTACTCCTGCGGCGTGCCGAGGCCGTAGATGCACGACACCGAGGCGACGACGATCGTGTCCCGCCGGGTGAGCAGCGAGTTCGTCGCCGAGTGCCGCAGCCGGTCGACCTCGTCGTTGATCGAGGAGTCCTTCTCGATGTAGGTGTCGGTCTGCGGGACGTAGGCCTCCGGCTGGTAGTAGTCGTAGTAGGAGACGAAGTACTCCACCGCGTTGTGCGGGAGCATCTCCCTCAGTTCGTTGGCGAACTGCGCGGCGAGTGTCTTGTTCGGCTGCATGACGAGCGTGGGCCGCTGCACCTGCTCGATCAGCCAGGCCACCGTCGCGGTCTTGCCGGTGCCGGTGGCACCGAGCAGCACCGAGTCCTTGTCACCGCGCTCGATGCGCTCTCGCAGCTCGGCGATCGCCTGGGGCTGGTCGCCCGACGGCGTCATCTCGGTGACGACCTCGAACGGCGCCACCCGGCGCTGAAGGTCGGTGACCGGTCGCATTTGTGCCTCCTGTCGGACCCTGGACGTCCCTTGATGTGCCGGTCCGGGCCCAGATGCAACCGTACGTGGTGCCGGTGACATTCCCGGCCCGAACACAGGCGCGCTGACACACCGGGACCGTATGGTCACCGAGCGGGACCGGCTCGTCATACGATCTTCACCCGGAGGGGACGGACTCCTCGCAGATCGAACCGGACATATGGCCCGCGTGAGAGGAGTCTGATGTTCCGACCATTCTGCCTCGCAGCCACGGTGGCCGTCTCGGCGCTCCTGTTCACCGCCGCACCGGCCACCGCGGCACCGGACCCGCGGCCCGTCCCGGCGGCCACCTCGACGGCCGCACCGGTCACGTATGGGCGCACCCCGCCGCCGGTCCCGGTCCCGGTCCCGGCCCCGGCGGCCGCACCGTCCGCGAGGGTGGTGAACGTCGCGCACCGCGGCGCGTCCGCGTACGCGCCGGAGAACACCATCGCGGCCTTCCGGCTGGCGCAGACCCAGCACGCGGACATGTTCGAGCTCGACGTGCAGAGGACGCGGGACCACGAACTCGTGCTCATGCACGACACCACGCTGGCCCGCACCACCAACGTCGAGCAGGTCTTCCCCGAACGCGCCCCGTGGCAGGTCGCCGACTTCGAGCTGTCGGAGATCCGCAGGCTCGACGCGGGTTCGTGGTTCGCCGCCAGGTTCCAGCGCGAGCCGGTCCCCACGCTCGCCGAAGCGCTGCGGGCGATGCGCGGCAGCGGTCTGGGGCTGCTACTGGAGATCAAGGCCTCTGAGCTCTACCCGGGCATCGAGTACACGCTCGCCGAGGAGCTGCGCCGTCATCCGTACTGGCTGCGCACCAACCGCTGGGAGCGGCGCCTCGTCGTGCAGTCCTTCAACTGGCAGTCCATGCGGACCTTCCACGGCATCCTGCCGTGGGTGCCCATCGGCCTGCTCGGCACCCCCGCCATAGACCGGATGCCGCGGCTGGCGCAGTTCGCCGACCAGATCAACCCGCACTTCGAGGACCTGTCCCCCGACTATGTCGCCCATATCCACGCGCTCAGGATGGACGTCTTCGCCTGGAGCGTTCAGGACCCCGCGATCATGCGGCAGGTGATCGCGCATGGCGTCGACGGCGTCATCACCGACCGGCCGGACGTGCTCCGTGGCGTGCTCGCGGAGGGGCCGCCGCGAGGATCGTGACGGGCACGCCGTCGCGGGTTCACGCCTCGGGGGACGCCATGGCCGGCCCGGCGGGCAGGGGAACGCGGGCGCGGACCGCGTAGCCGCCCTCGGTGCCGGCGCTCGCCTCGAACACGCCACCGAGCGCCGTCACCCGCTCGCGCAACCCGACCAGCCCGTTCCCGCCGCTCGGCAGACCGTGATCGGGACGGATCGAGGGCGCGTCGTTCTCGACCCGTACTTCGATCGCGTCCGGGAGATGGTCGAGGTCCACCCGGGCGGACACCGCGCCCGCGTGCTTGTGCACGTTGGTGAGCGCCTCCTGCACGACCCGGTAGGCGGTGCCGGCGACCGCGGCGGGCAGCGGGCGCTCGTCGCCCTTGACCGTCAGGGTTACGTCGAGTCCGGCCGCGTGGGACTGGCCGACCAGCCCGCGAATGTCCCCCAGGCCGGGCGCGGGAAGCGGAGCGGCCGCTTCACCGAGCCGAAGGACCCCGATCACCTGCCGCAGCTCGTCGAGCGCCTGCCGCCCCATGTCGCCGATCACGGCCGCGGCCTCGGCCGCCCGCTCCGGGTCGCGCTTGGCGATCGCCCGGACCGCTCCCGCCTGTACGACCATCACGCTCACCCGGTTGGCCACCACGTCGTGCATCTCCCGGGCGATGCGGGTGCGTTCCTCGGCCCGTGCCCCCTCCGCCAGCAGATGCTGCTCGCGCTCCAGCCGCGCGGCACGCTCCTGCAGGGACGCGATCAACTGCTTGCGGGCGCCCATGTACAGGCCCAGCAGCACGGAAGGCATGACCAGGACGATCCCGACGACGACCGCGATCCAGAACGGTTCGTCCGGCTCGAGCGCGGGGGCGGGCTGGGCGACGAACGCGACCAGCGCCACCCCGCTGGTGATCAGAACCACCCGGCGTGACACGGCGTAGGCGCCCAGCGTGTAGAACGCGATCAGGTACGACAGCATGCCCGCTCCGGCCACCGCGCCGAGTACGAGGCACAGCGTCGCCACCGAGACCGGGAAACGGCGGCGCACGACCAGGCACAGCCCGAGCAGGAAGCTGATCGCGCCGACCGCCGGCCCGGGCAGGAAGAAGTTCTCGGCGCTGAATCCGGTGGCCACGCCGTCGAAGACGGCGACACTGACCGCCAGACCGATGTCGAGCGCCCGTGAGCGCCGCCGTGGCCACCAGGCGATCCCCCGATCGGTGTGCATAAAGGGAGCGTAAAGCAGGTCGGCGACGAGCGGGTTACGTAACCGACCCTCAGCGGTCATCCGCTGCTCACCGTGCGCTTGCCGTTACGCAGCCGGACCTCCACAAAGTCAGAGGGAAGCAGTCAAACCGCCCTCTTTGTGGAGGAAGCACTCATGCTTAGGCAGCTTGCCCCTATCGCGCTCGCCACCCTCGCACCCCTCGCCGCCGGCATGCCGGCCGCGCAGGCCGCATCCACCTCCGCCGAGAGCGCCTCCGCCACCCACGCCGTGGCGGGCCTCGCCTTAACCCGGCCCGGCCCGGCCCGGCTCGCGGCGACGGAGCCGAACCCGCCCGAGAACCGCCGCGTACTGGACGTCGCCCACCGCGGCGCCTCCGCCCAGGCGCCGGAGAACACGATGGCGGCCTTCCGCGCCGCCCGCGACCGGGGCGCGGACGTGTTGGAACTCGACGTGCAGGAGACCAAGGACCACAAGCTCGTCGTGATGCACGACACGACGCTCGGCCGCACCACCAACGCCGAACGGATCTTCCCGGGCAAGAGCCCGTGGCGGGTCCGCGATCTCACCCTCGCCCAGATCCGCAAGCTCGACGCCGGCTCCTGGTACGGATCCGCCTACAAGGGACAGCGCGTGCCGACACTGGCCCGTACGCTCCGCGACATGCAGGACAGCGGGATGGATCTCCTGCTCGAGGTCAAGTCACCGTCGCTGTACCCCGGGATCGGCGATCGGGTGGCCGACGAGCTCCGCAGGCACGGGAACTGGCTGAACAAGGACCGGGTCATCGTCCAGAGCTTCGACTGGCCGTTCGTGCGCGAGTTCCACAAGCGGCTGCCGAACGTGCCGACCGGGCTGCTCGGCACGCCTCCCACCTCGGACCTGGCCGCCGCCGCGAAGTACGCCGACTACATCAATCCGCCGCACAAGGACGTCACACCCGGCTACGTCAGGAAGGTCCACAAGCGCGGAATGAAGGTCATCCCCTGGACCGTCAACGACGCCCCGACGATGCGCCGCCTGATCAGGAACGGGGCCGACGGGATCATCACCAACCGTCCCGGCACCCTGCGGGAGGTCAACGGAGGCTGAGCGGCCGGGCCCGCGCCGGGCGCGGGCTCAAGCCGACGCCGCGCGCTCGGTGAGCTCGGCCCAGAGGGCGTCGACCTGCTTGTGCAGATCCTCCAGCGAACCCGAGTTGTCGATCACATGCGTGGCGACGGCACGGCGCTGCTCACGTGAGGCCTGGGCCGCGATCCGGGCCCGGGCGTCGCCCTCGGTCATGCCACGCCGGGCCGTCAGCCGCTCCACCTGGACCTCGACCGGGACGTCCACGACCACCACCACGTCATGCATCCCGGCCAGCCCGTTCTCCACGAGCAGCGGCATGTCGTAGACCACGACCGCGTCGGGCGCGGCCGCCTCGAGCAGTTCCTGCGACCGCCGGCCGATCAGCGGATGCGTGATGGCGTTCAGCGCCGCACGGCGCTCCTCGTCGGCGAACACGATCGAACCCAGACCCGGCCGGTCGAGGGTCCCGTCGGGGAGCAGCACCCCCTCGCCGAACTCCGCGACGATCGCGGCCAGACCGGGCGTGCCGGGCCGCACCACCTCACGTGCGATGAGGTCGGCGTCGATCAGTTCGGCGCCCAGCGCGACGAGCCGCTTGGAGACCTCGCTCTTGCCCGATCCGATCCCGCCGGTCAACCCCACTCGCAGCACGGGCCGAGCGTACCCGACGCCGATCCGCTACCGCCGTCGGCCGGTCCGCGCCGGATCCGGCCCGGCGGCCGGCCCCTGCGCCAGCGACTTGCGCATGTGCACGAGCGTCAGGTGCGCGGCGACCCGCTCACGATGGGTCTCGGTGTAGCCGAGCCGCCGGTACAGCCGCAGGTTGCCCTCGCTGAGATGCCCGGTGAACAGCACGCACGCGTCCACCCGCCCGGCGACCTCGTCCTCCAGGGCACGCATGAGCCGGGTGCCGACGCCCGCGCCCTGCCGATCCGGCACGACGACCAGCCTGCCCACCAGGCACATGCGATCGCTGAACTGCGCGCGGACGGCGCCGATGACGCGCCCGCCGGTGACGGCCTTGAGCACCACGGCATCGCCGGCGAGCACCTTGCGCATCTGATCGAGCGACTCCACCAGCGGCGGGATGAACGGGTCTCCGTACAGCTGGGCCTCGACGAGATAGGCCGCCCGCTGCACGGTGAGGATCTCTCCCGCGTCCTCGGGCGCGGCCGCCGCGATCTCGACGTCGTCACCGCCCGCCGTACTCATGATCCCGCCCCGCGCTGCCGGCGCGGGCCGCTCTGAGGCGGTCGGCGCGCGGCCCGGGCACGAGCGCGCGGCCCTCGCCGTCGCGCCCCGCCCGCGACGCCGGTCACTGGCCGATCCGGACCGTCGCCGCGAGCGGGTAGTGATCGGAGGCCGCCGACGGCCGCACGTCGACCTCGCTGAACATGAGGTCGTCGGTACCGAAGATCCAGTCGATCTTGCCGCCGTCGGGGGTCGTGGGCATCACGTCGCTGTCCAGCCAGGCGCTGCGCAGCCCGGTTCCCTCGACCATCCGGGTGATCTCAGGACTGCCCGGCCCGGCGTTCATGTCACCCGCGATGATCGTACGGGGCGCCTCCGACCATGCCTTGAGCAACATGGAGATCGCGGCGCTACGGACGGTGGCCTCCGCATCGCCGTCCTCCAGATGCGTCGACCACACGTCCACCGTGGTGCGCCCGACCTCGAGACGGGCCCACACGTAGCCGCGGATCTGTGACCAGGCACCGGCCGGAAGCCGGTCGGTGCCCGAAGAGCGGACCGGCCGGGAGGTGAGGATCGCGTTGCCGAACTGGCTGTCGGCGGCCGGCCCCCAGATCAGATGCATGCCGAGCCGTCGGGACAGCCAGACCGCCACGTCGGTGGTGCCCGACACCAGCGAACCCCGGCCGACCTCCTGCAGGAGGACGACGTCGGCCCGCTGCCCCTCGATCGCGCGGACGATCCCCTCGGGGTCCAGCCGGCCCTCCCCGTTCAACGCGCTGTGAATGTTGTAGGTGACGACCCGCAACTGGTCCGCGCTGACCGGCGCCGGAGACGCCTTGGGCGCGGTGGCGTTGAACACCAGGGTGCCGGCCAGGAGCACCAGAGCCACGGCGCCCGCGGTCAGCGCGCGCAGCGGCGCCCGCGCGGGCAGCGGCCCGCCACGC
>NZ_JABVEB010000266.1 GCF_014323665.1 Actinomadura sp. HBU206391
TGCGCCTCCTGTCTGTCCGGGAAAGGGCGAACCGGGACGGCGCCCGCGACGGACGACCTGCCAACAGGCCTCGCCGTCCCAGCACGCCTCGTGTTGGCACTTGCCAGGCGTGAGTGCCAGGCATCGATCCGCACTCTACTCATAACTTGCGTGCCACGCATATAGTGCGTGGCGAGCATCTGATTGATAGGGTGAGGACCGTGAACGACGATGAAGCGGTGGACATGCGAACCCACAACAAGTTGGCCACCCGCGAAGCGATCAGCGCCGCCGCACTCCGCCTGGCGGTGGAACAAGGCCCCGAAGGACTCGCTCTCGTACGGGTGCGCGACATCGCCGCGACCGCCGGGGTGTCACCCCGCACCTACAACAACTACTTCTCCAGCCGGGAAGAGGCGATCTGCGCCATCGAATCCGACCGGGCCCGACGCCTGGGGCGGGCGCTCCTGTCCAGGCCGGCCGGCGAGCCACTCGACCAGGCCATCACCGCAGCCGTGATCGAGCACTACGGCACCGCTGAACCCGACAAGGTCGGCCTGCGCATGATCATGTGCACCCCCGCACTGGAGGGAGAAGCCCTGAAAGCCTTCACCACGGCGGAGGAGCCGCTGGCCGACGCGATCGCCGAACGCGTCGGCACCGACCCCGCACACGACCTGTTCCCCCACGTCATGGCCGCCGCGATCGCCGGCGCCATCCGGGTGGCGGGCCGGCACTGGATCAACAGCGACGACACCGTGTCATTCGCCAGCGTGCTCCGCCGCGCCATCGCCCACATCCTTCCTTCCCCAGACCCCGGCGATACGTAGGTCACCACTGGACTCGCTTATTCGAGGTGTGCGGTATTCCTCCGGGGCCCTGCCGTCACCGCGGCACTCGCCGACCGGGCGGGCCCGCCCGGAGAGGCGGCCGACAGGGTGGCCGCCAGGAGCACCAGACCCCCGCCGATGCTCAGGGTGTGCTGGAGGACCGCTACGACGGGGTATTCGGCGGTCACGTAGTCCCCGGGCCGTATGACGGCCATCGGGAGCTTCCAACCACTCCAGGCGAACAGCGACCCCGAGGCCGCGAACGCCAGCGTCATCGGAACCCACAGCGGCAACCGAGCGGGGCGGCGGCGGCTGAGCACCCAGACGCTCCAGCCGCCGATCAGTGCCCACAACCCCGCGCTCCCGTTCAGCAGCCGCTCGTTGAGGTCCCAATGATCGCGATGAGCGGCGTCGAGGCCGAACGTTCCGCCGACCGCCCTACAGCCACAGCAGACCCAGCGCGGCGGTCACCGTCATCGCCGACGGCACGAACTTCGATGAGCGGGCCCGGCCCTCCCCCACCCGGCCCAGAAAGGCAGTCGGCCATCTCTCCCTCATATAGATCGGAAGAGCCACGGCCAGTCCCACCGCCATCCCGACGAAGCCGATGTTGATGAGGACCGTCTCCCAATCTGGTGCCTGCTCGCCACCGTCGGTCTGGCCACCGCCCCGGTCGACTCCGACCACGTCGAGAACACCGCTGACGACCGTGTACGGAAGCATCGGCACCAGGAAGCCACCACCCACCCAGCCGAAGAAGATCAACGGCGGCGCGGGAAGCCGACGGCCCCATCGCTGGGCCAGCGCCAGTCCGAATATGACCCGGTCGCGGACATCCCCACGGTGACCGTGTTGAGCGCCACCCACCCGGCGGTCCCGACGTCCTCTGGCCCACGTCCGAGGAGCGCGCTAACGATCCAGATGACCTTGACCATCAGGTAGACGGACATGGTCAGCGCCGCCGAATAGCCCGCGGCTCTGCGGGCGACGCTCCACCGCGAACCGACACTCCACCCGACCGGCAGCGCCTCCCCGGCTGATCCATTTATCACGTGACCCCGCCCTCCGCGCCGACCGATCCGACACGGGCAATCCTTCTGCGGGCGCCGGTCGTAAGGATCCCGCCACGGGGTGAATGCCTTGTGCCGGCCGTTCCCTCGAACGGGGGATTACAAGATCACCTATGGGCGCGAGCAGCCGACTCCATCAGATGCAACAAGATCCGGGAGAAGGCCGAAGCGGGTACCGGCACATTGCCGATACCCGCTTATGACCAGGGACTTATTCCTGAGCGGTGCTTGTTCTCAGCTGCAGCCGCTGGTGGAGCCGCAGCCCTCGCAGACATAGCAGCTACCGGCCGGCCGCATCTTGGTGCCGCAGGTGAGGCAGAGCGGCGCGTCGGCGGTACGGCCCTGGTGGCTCTCGATCACCTCGGTCGAGGACCTGGGCGCAGGCGCCTCGACGGCCAACGGCGGCTTCTCCACCGGCTTCTCGATCGCCGTCGACTGGGCGAGCGCCTCGGGGTCGATCTCCTCTTCGACGTGCAGGGTCGCCGGGTCCTTGCCCTCGGCCTGCAGCGTCCGCTCCTCGGCGGTGAAGATGCCGAGGCCGGCCCGATCCTCGTACTGCAGGTGGTCGAGCGCCAACCGCCGGAAGATGTAGTCCATCACCGAGGTGGCCATGCGGATGTCCGGGTCGTCGGTCATGCCCGCCGGCTCGAACCGCATGTTGGTGAACTTCTCGACCCAGGTCTCCAGCGGCACGCCGTACTGCAGGCTGATGGAGATCGCCATCGAGAAGGCGTCCATCACGCCGGCGAGCGTCGAACCCTGCTTGCCCAGCTTGAGGAAGACCTCACCCAGACCGTCGTCGGGGTAGGACGACGCGGTCATGTAGCCCTCGGCGCCGGCGACGGAGAACCGGGTCACGGTGGCGGGCCGCCGCTTGGGCAGCCGCCGGCGGACCGGCCCCGCCGGAGCCGGAGCGGCGACGGGGGCCAGGGCCGCCGCGGCGGCGGCCTCCTCGGCCTTCTCGGTCGCCTTGCTCTTGGCGATGGAGAGCGGCTGGCCGACCTTGCAGTTGTCGCGGTAGATCGCGAGCGCCTTGAGGCCTCGCTTCCAGCCCTCGAAGTACACCTGCTCGATGTCCTCGATGGTGGCGTTCTCGGGCAGGTTCACCGTCTTGCTGATGGCCCCGGAGAGCCCCGGCTGGACGGCGGCCATCATGCGGACATGGCCCATCGGGCTGATGGCCCGGGCGCCCATCGCGCAGTCGAAGACCTCGTAGTGCTCCGGCCGCAGGCCCGGGGCGTCGACGACGTGGCCGTGCTCGGCGATGTACTCGACGGTCGCCTCGATCTGCTCCTGCTGGTAGCCGAGCTTCTTGAGGGCCCTCGGCACGGTGTGGTTGACGATCTGCATCGACCCGCCGCCGACCAGCTTCTTGAACTTGACCAGGGCGAGGTCGGGCTCGATGCCGGTGGTGTCGCAGTCCATCATCAGCCCGATGGTCCCGGTGGGGGCCAGCAGCGACGCCTGGGCGTTGCGGTAGCCGTTCTTGTCACCGGTCCTGAGGCACCGCTCCCACTGCCTCGTCGCCTCGGCGTGGATGGCCCCGTCGACCTCGTCGATCGGGCGGATCCCGTCATTGGCCGCGGCGTGCTTGCGCATGACCCGCTTGTGCGCGTCGGCGTTGCGCGCGTATCCGTCATAGGGCCCGACCACCGCGGCGAGCTCGGCCGACCGCCGGTAGGCGGTGCCGGTCATGAGCTGGGTGATGGAGGCGGCGATGGAGCGGCCGCCCTCGGAGTCGTAGGCGTGCCCGGTCGCCATCAGCAGGGCGCCGAGGTTGGCGTAGCCGATGCCGAGCTGACGGTAGGCCCGGGTCGTCTCCCCGATGGCGGGGGTCGGGAAGTCCGCGAAGGTGATCGAGATGTCCATCGCGGTGATGACCAGCTCGGTCAACTGGACGAACCTCTGGACGTCGAAGCTGTTGTCGTCGTTCAGGAACTTCATCAGGTTGATCGACGCGAGGTTGCAGGAGGAGTTGTCGAGGTGGAGGTACTCACTGCACGGGTTGCTCGCGGTGATCCGCCCGGTCTCGGGCGACGTGTGCCAGTCGTTGATCGTGTCGTCGTACTGCACGCCCGGGTCGGCGCACTCCCAGGCCGCCGTGGCCATCAGGCGGAACAGGTCCTTGGCCTGGACGGTCTCGATCACCTCGCCCGTCATGCGGGCGCGCAGGCCGAACTCGGCACCGGTCTCGACCGCTCGCATGAACTCGTCGGACACCCGCACCGAGTTGTTGGCGTTCTGGTACTGGACGCTGACGATGTCCTTGCCGCCGAGGTCCATGTCGAAGCCCGCGTCGCGCAGCGCGCGGATCTTGTCCTCTTCGCGGGCCTTGGTCTGGATGAACTCGACCACGTCGGGGTGGTCGACGTCGAGCACGACCATCTTGGCGGCCCTGCGGGTGGCGCCGCCCGACTTGATGGTGCCCGCGGACGCGTCGGCGCCGCGCATGAACGAGACCGGGCCGCTGGCGGTGCCGCCGGACGACAGCAGTTCCTTGCTGGAGCGGATGCGGGACAGGTTCACCCCCGACCCGGAACCGCCCTTGAAGATCACGCCTTCTTCCGCATACCACTCAAGGATCGACTCCATCGTGTCGTCCACCGACAGGATGAAGCACGCCGAGACCTGCTGCTTGCTGGAGGTCCCGACGTTGAACCACACCGGGGAGTTGAAACTGAAGATCTGGTGGATCAGGGCGTACTTCAACTCGTGCTCGAAGATCTCAGCGTCCTGCTCTGAGGCGAAATAGCCGTGCTCGCGGCCGGTGTCGGCATAGACCCGCACCACCCGGTCGACCAACTGCTTCAGGCTCCACTCCCGCTGAGGCGTGCCGACGGCCCCGCGGAAGTACTTCGAGGTGACGATGTTCGTGGCGTTCACCGACCAGAATGCCGGGAACTCCACTCCGCGCTGCTCGAAGTTGATGGATCCGTCGCGCCAGTTCGTCATGACGACGTCACGACGCTCCCAGGTCACCTCGTCGTACGGGTGCACCCCGGGTTTGGTGAAGATGCGCTCCATCTTCAGCCCCTTGCGGCCCCTGCCGCGCCTGGCCGTCGAGCCGCTCACCGTCTCCGTCATGGCCTTCCCCCTCTGGGACCCTCCCGCCGGGCCCCCGCTCAGGACTGTTCCCGTTCATTGGTCAAACCCCGCCGCGGGCCGGTGTCGTCCCGGCCCGGGCGCTTGATCACTTGTTTTGATTACGCTCCCGGAGGAGCGGCGCCGCGCAACGACTCGATCTCCTTCTCGAAGTCCTCCAGCGACTCGAAGCCCCGGTAGACCGAGGCGAATCGCAGATAGGCGACCTCGTCGAGCTCTCGCAGCGGGCCCAGGATGGCCAGGCCGATCTCGTGGGAACCGATCTCGGCGCCTCCGGTCGCCCGGATGGCCTCTTCGACCTGGTGCCCGAGCTGGGCCAGCGCGTCCTCGTCCACCGGACGGCCCTGACAGGCTCTGCGCACTCCCGCGATGATCTTCTCTCGGGAGAACGGTTCGGTGACGCCGCTGCGCTTGGCGACCATCTGCAGGACCGCCTCTTGGGTGGTGAACCTGCGTCCGCACTCCGGGCAGGAACGGCGTCGCCGGATGGCGGCGCCGTCGTCGGCGGCCCGGCTGTCGATGACCCGGCTGTCGGGGTTGCGGCAGAACGGACAGTGCATCGCCTTCCCCCTTCCCCAAGGGCCGTTTCACCGGTGCGGACAGGGCCGCCGGGGATCTACCGCCCAGCGTTCACCGTTGCCGACACACCGCCACAAGAGCACAACTTGTGGTGAA
Source organism: Actinomadura sp. HBU206391 (assembly GCF_014323665.1). Lineage (GTDB taxonomy): Bacteria > Actinomycetota > Actinomycetes > Streptosporangiales > Streptosporangiaceae > Actinomadura_C. The sequence continues at coordinate 5,657 of NZ_JABVEB010000266.1, forward strand.
CTACATCGGTGTAAGTACTACATCTTGTGGTCAACCGTAGGCCCACCAGAGGTCGATCGCAAGCCGGATCGGCAACCACGTCCGTAGACCCTGGTCACACGCGGCACACACCGCGCCCGGCCCGGCGTGTCACAGCCCCGGGGCGGCTCCGAGCGGCTCGCCGAACCGCCGGACCGCGGCATCGGCGCCCCGCCGCCAGCCTCAGCGCGCCGGCAGTTTGAGCCGCTGACCAGGCTGGACGATGGCGCCGGACAGCCCGTTGAGGTCGATGATCCGGCGCACCGTGATGCGGGGATCGACCTCGGGCCGACCACGGCTCGCGATGTCCCACAGCGTGTCATGCCACCCGACCTCGACGACCTCCGCCCCGCCGTCGTGCGCCCGAGCGCCCGAGGCGTCACCGCCGCCGGAACTGGCGCCCGCACCTCGCCGCACGGTCACCCAGTAACCCACGAGCAAGATGATCACAACCAGGGCGATCAACACGATCCGCCCGCGCCGGGTGAGCCTGACGCCGCTCCCGCGTCTCTCTTGCCGTACGCTGTCGATCACTCTCGGCCTCCTCGCGACCGGCCGCTCATGCTTCGAATGCGAATTCGATCGAACGGATGTACGATTTCTATCGCATGCCACCGGCAAAACGCGAGGACTTTCTTCGAACAATTGTTTGATCATCCGGCTCCGTCGCGCTAACGTGCAACAACGGAGTGAAGAAGGTCTAGGTAGGGAGGCAGAGGGGACCATGAGCAAGGTCCGGGAGATGCCCGACGGGCCCATGGACGAAAGCGGACTTACTCAGCGCCAGCGAATGGTGCTCGAGGTGATCCGCGACTCGGTCCAGCGGCGCGGCTACCCACCGTCGATGCGGGAAATCGGCGAGGCGGTCGGACTGACCAGCACGTCCAGCGTGTCCCACCAACTGCGTACGCTGCAGCGCAAGGGATTCCTGCGGCGCGACCCCAACCGCCCGCGCGCGGTCGAGGTGCGAGTGCCGGGCAGGCCTCCGGTGCAGAGCGAGCCGGACTCCTACGACGCGGCGAACGGCCAGGAGGGCCCCGCCCATCCGGCACCCGCCTATGTTCCGCTGGTGGGACGGATCGCGGCCGGCGGTCCGATCCTGGCCGAGGAGGCGGTCGAGGACGTCTTCACCCTCCCCAAGCAGCTCGTCGGCGAGGGGACGCACTTCCTGCTGAAGGTGTCCGGCGACTCGATGATCGAAGCCGCGATCGCCGACGGCGACTGGGTCGTCGTCCGGCAGCAGCCGGTGGCCGAGAACGGCGACATCGTCGCGGCCATGATCGAGGGTGAGGCCACGGTCAAGACGTTCAAGCGCAAGGACGGGCACGTCTGGCTGCAGCCGCAGAACAAGGCTTACGAGCCGATCGCCGGCGACGAGGCGTCGGTCCTCGGCCGGGTGGTGGCCGTACTCCGC
>NZ_JABVEB010000267.1 GCF_014323665.1 Actinomadura sp. HBU206391
GCCCCGTCGGAGGCCAGTTCGGCCATCGCGTCCTTGAGGAACGTGCGCGCGCACGCCTCCCAGGGCCGCCCGTCCAGGCTCACGAGGTCGGCGCACATCGCGGCGGCGCCGGGCGCGTAGGGAAGCATCGTGAAGGTGGAGGGGTCGGGCACGATCCGCACCTCGCCGACCGGGCCGGCCCCCTCGACGGGCTGCAGCCGGTCGAGCATGGACATGGCCATCATGCCGACGGTGTGGCCGATCCCGCTGCGCATCCGCTGGGCCAGCCGAGGACGCGTGGTGGCCTTACCGCGGATGACCCCGTCGTGATCGGCGTAGAGGAACCTGATGAGTTCGGCGTTCTCGACCGTGGCGCGCTCGACCACCCATTGTTCACTCATGTTCCCTGGGTAACACGGGTCGCGGCATCCGTACAGGCTCAGGAGCGGCAGAGCCATCGCACCGCGCCGTGGAGCGGCAAAGACCCGGCGGAGCATTCAAGGACACGGGGAAGCGTCAAAGACGCAGCGCCGCCGCGGATCGCACTTCGGCGTCCTCGGCGGCGCAGCCGCGCAGGCGGCGGATCCGCAGCAGGTTGTCGTCACTGGGGGGAGCGGTGGCGACCGCCGCTCGCCTGACCTCCTCCTCGCAGTCCCAGAGCCCTTCGGTGGCGTAGGCCTCGGAGGTGTAGGAGGCGGTCCTGGAGAGGGCGGTGAGCAGGCGCGGTCGCAGGTAGGCGTATTCGGACTCGGTCCAGGTCGTTTTCAGGAGTGGGACGGCCGCCCCGGAGCGCAGCCGGCCCAGGCCCTCGATGGGGCTCGCGGCGGCGCCCCAGTTCCGCTCGGCCAGGGCGGTGTCGAGGTCGCTCAGCAGTGCGGGCACATCCTGCTCGGTGCCGTGGCGGGCCAGCACGGAGATGCCCACGTCGAAACAGCTGGACCGGCGGGCGGTCCAGATCCGGGCCCGGGGCACCGCCAGCGCGCCGAGGTCGCGTATCGCATGACATACCGCCCCGCCGTACCGCCCGGGCTGCCCGGGCAGAAGCTCCTCGGCCAGATCGAGCAGGGCCGGGCTGCGCCGTCGTCCGAGTTCGAGGATCGCGGCGACGGCCGAGTCGCCGACCCGCTTCGCCTCGGCCAGGAGTTCGGCGTCGGATCGGCCCGTGGTGTCGGTTCGTGCCGCGCAGCGGAGTCCCGGCCGGCCGGCCGCCTCGTGCTCGGCGACGGCGGCGGCGATCCTGGGCTGCCGGCGGGCCCAGTCCTTGATGACCGGATTATCCGGTTCTATAACGAGCCAGCGGAGATCGTCGTCGTTACAGCGCGCCACGGCTATCTCGTCGAGACCGTCGGTGAGCGTGGGGTCGCCGACCGAGCTCAGCGCGTGGAGGGCGTCGTACCAGTGCGTGCCCTCCTCGGCGTATCTCCTCAGTGGCCGGGCGGCCTCCCGGCGGCTCAGCCGCAACAGATCGGTGAGGACGTCGATGGCCAGGGAGTCGCGCCACAGGTCGGTGTCCGCCGGTCCGCCCGGATCGGCGAGATGGTCGGCGACCGGGCCGACGGAAAGCTCCAGGTCGACGATGAGCCGGGCATAGAAGAGGCTGCGGGACTCGACCTGGCGATCCCAGCGAGGATCGCGCCGGACGCAGTCGTAGACGAACTCGCCCGCGCCCGGTCTCTCCGCCGCTCGGCGCGCGGCCCGACCCAGGCCGCGCTGCAGTTGCCCGTGCAGCGTGTCAGCTGGTTGCATCACGACCTTGTCCATGTGTGCAGGATGCGCACTCGACTACATAACGGGCAAGCCCTTTATGGTGCGAGCTTCGGAAGGTCTACCGAAGAGCGGCCGTCTCGATCTTCCAGGACGGCCGCCCGCCGCTCCGCGCCGGGGTCCCATTCCCTCCTCGGCGCCGAGGATCCGCCGCAGCGCGCTCGGCTCACATCCGGCGCTGCGAGGACCACGAGGCGTGCAGGTCCGCGTAGACGCCGGGCTCGTCGACCAGCTCGGCGTGCGCGCCGCGCTGCACGATGCGGCCCTGGTCGAACACGATCACCTCGTCGGCCGCCTCGGCGGTCGAGAGGCGGTGCGCGATCGAGATCGCCGTACGGCCTCGGGTCACGCCGTCGAGCGCGCGCTGGATCCGCACCTCGGTCGCCGGATCGACCGCGGAGGTCGCCTCGTCCAGCACCAGCAGATCCGGGTCGGCGATATAAGCGCGGGCCAGCGCCACAAGCTGCCGCTCGCCCGCCGACAGCGACTCGCCACGCTGGCCCACCGGGGTGTCCAGGCCCCGGGGCAGGCCCTCCAGCCAGTCGGTCAGCCCGAGCTCGGTCAGGGCGAGGACGATCTCCTCGTCGCTCGCGCCGGGCCGTCCGTAGCGGATGTTGTCGGCGAGACCGGCGTCGAACAGGAAGCCGTCCTGCGGCACCATCACGATCCGCTCGCGCAGGGACGAGAAGCGCACCGCGTCGAGCGGCACCCCGTCGATCAGCACGTGCCCCGAGGTCGGGTCCATCAGCCGGGTCAGCAACTTCGCGAACGTCGTCTTCCCTGACCCGGTCTCGCCGACGACCGCGACCCGCGAGCGCGGGGCGATCTCGACGTTGACCTCGTGCAGCACGGTGGGCCCCCTCGGAGCGGCGTTCGCCGCGGAGGCCTCCGGCATCTCGGCCGTGTCCTTCGCGCCGGCCCTCTTCTTCGGGGCCTCGGCGCCGGGGGCATCCCCGGCGTCCACCGAGCTCGCCGGATAGGCGAACGAGACGTCCTTGAACCGCACCTCGATGGGCCCGCGCGGCAGATCGCGTCCACCCGGCCCCGGGTCGGCCACATCCGGGGAGGTGTCCAGCACTCCGAGCACCCGGCGCCACCCGGCGATCGCGTTCTGCGCCTCATTGAGCACCTCGGTCGCGACCTGCATCGGCCCGACGAACAGGGTGACGAGGAACAGGAAGGCCACCAGCCGGCCCGCGGTCAGGTGGCCCCCGACGCCGAGCAGGGTGCCCGCCACGACCACGCCGGCGGTGGCGATCGCGGCCACCAGCTCGCTCGCGGGAAAGGTGAGCGCCACCAGTCCCTGCGCCCTGACCTGCGCACGCTGATGGCGGCCGACGGACTCGTCGACCCGGTGGGCGGTGCGCTCCTCGGCGGCGTACGCCCGGATCACCGACGCGCCGACGACCGCTTCGCTGACCGCCGACAGCAGGTCGCCGACCCGCTCCCGCACCGTTGTGTAGGCCCTGGAGACCAGGCGCTGGAAGCGGCGCAGCGCGAGGGCCAACGGCAGGAACGACACCCACACCAGCAGCGTCAGCTGCCAGGAATAGATCGCCATCAGCACGCTGGCCACGACGAGCTGGCCCAGCGACACAATGATCATCAGTCCGCCCCACTGCATGAACTGGCTGATCTGGTCGACGTCGCTGGTCACGCGGGAGACGAGCGCACCGCGGCGCTCACCGCTCTGCGTGAGCATCGACAGGTCGTGGACATGGCGGAAGGCCCGGACGCGCAGCGCCGCGAGACCCGTCTCGGTGGTCTTGTACAGGCGGACGTTCATGGCGTACGCGCACAGCGCGGTGAGCAGGACCGCCGCGGCGCACACCAGCACGGCCGTGCGGATGTAGGCGATGTCGGGCCCGCCCCCGTCCGCGGCCACCGGGCGCAGCCCCTCGTCGATGGTCTGCTGCACGGCGATCGGCACGACGATCCGGCCGGCCGTGGCGACCAGGGCGAGGGCCAGGGTCCCGGCCAGCCCGGCACGGAACTCCGGGCTCAGCCGCAACCCCCGGCGCAGCGTGCTCAGCGCCCCCTCGCGCTGGGCCACCTCGTTCAGGCTCACGCCAGGGCCTCCTCGTCCTCTGCGGCGGTCAGTCCGGCCTGCTCCACGGCTCGCCTCTCCTCTTCGGCCCGTTCATAGGCGTTGACCAGGTTCCGGTAGCCGACCGAGCGGGTCAGCAGCTCGGCGTGGCCGCCCCGATCCACCACGCGGCCGTGCTCGAGATAGACGATCTCGTCGGCCAGCGAGATGGTCGCCTTGCGGTAGGCCACCACCACGACGGTCGCGGCCGAGTCGCGCAGCCCCTGCAGGATCCGGGTCTCCACCTGCGGGTCGACGCTGGAGGTCGCGTCGTCCAGCACCAGCAGCCGGGGCCGCCGCACCATCGCCCGGGCAAGGGCGAGCCGTTGCCGCTGGCCGCCCGACAGCGTCGCCCCGCGTTCCCCGACCCGGGTGTTCAGCCCCCCGGGCAGCGCCGCGACGAACCCGTCGGCTTGAGCGATGCGCAGTGCCTCCCAGACCGCCTCGTCCGGCACCTCGAGGCCCAGTGTCACGTTGCCGCGAACGGTGTCGTCGAACAGGAACGCCTGCTGCGGGACCAGGGCGGCGGTGGCCGCCAGCCCGCCCTGCCGCAGGTCGCGCACGTCGATGCCGTCGAGCAGCACCGTTCCGGCGGCCGGGTCGACCAGCCGTACCAGCAGGCCGGTCAGCGTCGACTTGCCCGAGCCGGTGGGCCCCACCACGGCGACCGTGTCGCCCGCCGGGACGGTGAAGGACACATCGCGCAGGGCCGATCCGTCGCCGTCGGCGTCGCCCTCGCCGACGGCCGGATCGGCGTAGCCGAAGCGCACTTCGCGGACCTCCAGCGTGGCCGGGTCGTCGCCGTCCAGCACCTGCGCGCCGTACGGCAGCGAACCCGTCGCGTCCAGCACGCCGCGCACCCGGTCCCAGCCGACGACGCTGCGCGGCACCTCCGCCAGCACCCAGCCGAGCGCGCGGATCGGCCAGGCGAGCAGGGTGAACAGATAGGCCACGTGCACCAGGTCGCCCGGTTGGATCGCGCCGTGCTCGAGCCGGACCGAGCCGATGAGCAGTACGGCGAGCACGCCGAGGTTGGGCATCGCCTCGAGGAGCGGGTCGAACAGCCCTCGTACGCGGCCGACCGCCACGTTGGCGTCGCGCAGCTGCTCGGCCCGGGCCGCGAAGCGATCGGTCTCGGTCTGCTCCCGGCCGAGGGTCTTGACCACCAGCCCGCCCTCGAAGCTCTCGTGCGCGACCTCGCTGACCTCCGCCCGCAGCTGCTGCGCGCGGGCGGCGATGGGGGACAGGCGCCGCTGGTAGACCACGTTGAGCAGCGCGATGGCGGGGAACACCAGGAAGCCCACGACGGCGATCATCGCGTCGGTGAGCAGGAGCGAGGCCGCGGCGATCACGAGCATGAACAGCACGCCGACGGCCATCGGCAGCGGAGCGATCGGCGCCCAGACGGCCTCGACGTCGGCGTTGGCGTTGGACAGCAGCTGACCGGTGGGGTGCTGGTGGTGCCAGGCCAGCGGCAGGCGAAGGTACTGACGGGTGACCGCACGGCGGTACTTCGCCTGGAGCCGATACTGCATGAGGCCGGCGAAGAATCGGCGGCCGGCCACGCCCAGGGCCTTCAGCAGCGCGACGCCGAGGATGGCGAGCGCGCCCGCGGTGAGAGCGCCCGCCGTGGTCCGGCCGTCGCGGAACGCGGGCAGCACGATCTCGTCGGTGGCCCAGCCGAGGACCGAGGCGGTGGCCACGGTCATGACCGCGTAGAGCGCGCTCGCCAGGACCGACAGCGCGAAGACCCGAGGCTCCGCCCCGATCGCGACGGCGAGCACCCGCATCCCCTCACGCAAAATGTTGCGGTTTACCGCCTTCTGCACGTATTCCTCCGAAGAGTGGGTCTGTGGACTGCTCATGCCTACCATCCGGAGGCGTCCGCTTATTCCCGCCGTGGTGGGCCAGGTGCGCCAGGTGCGGGACCGGCGGTGATCCGGACGCCCGTGGGCGTGAGGGCTTACCATTCCGGCGTGAGCGCCTCCTCGAACCCCGTTCCGGCCCCGCCGCCGGCGCCCGGCCCGGCACGAACGGAGCGGCTGGCCCTGTGCGATCTCATGGCGCGGCTCGGCCCGGACGCGCCGACCATGTGCGGTGACTGGACGACCGGTGATCTCGCCGCCCATCTCGTGATCCGTGAGTATCGCCTGGACGCGGGGCCGGGCATCCTGTTCCGCCCGCTCGGCGGCTACACCGAACGCGTCCGTCGTCGTGTTAAGGACTCGACCCCATTCCCACAGATGCTTGACCGGATCCGGCAGGGACCGCCGAAAGCCTCCCTCTGGGGTCTGCCGGGGATGGACAAAGCGGGCAACTCTGTTGAGTACTTCGTGCATCACGAGGACGTTCGACGGGCTCAACCGGACTGGCAGGCGCGATCCCTTCCGCCGGACGCGGAGGAAGTGCTGTGGAGACGGTTGAAAATGGCACGATTTGTTCTGCGTAAAGTGCAGGTCGAGGTCACCTTGGTGCGGCCCGACGGCAAGACGATACGAGTCAGCAAGGGCACGAGGCAGGCCCGGGTGCACGGCCCGGTCGGTGAACTGGTGCTCTGGGCACTGGGCCGGGGCGAGGTCGCACAGGTGCGCTTCACCGGTGCGGCCGACGCCGTACAGTCCCTTGCGGCCACGCGATGGAGCCTTTGACGCTACTCCCGACCCGGCTTGACGGCATGAGGTCTTGCGGCGCCCCCGCAAGGGGTCCTCTGCAGTGCGCGCATCGGCGCTCGGCCGCCCGACTCGGCCCCTCGGGTCGCCGCCTCTTCGTCGCCGCCACCCGGCGATACGGCGCCTATTGTCAAGGTTAGAGCGCCGGTTTCCGGCCGAGGAATCGCGCTTCTTCTGTTTCCCCGCTTAACGCGCAAGCGATGATACGGTGGTGCCGTCGGTTGCAGTCGTGGTTCTCGATCGTTTGACTCAGGCGCCCGCGGACTGATGGCAGCGGGCGTTTTGGTTTTCCAGGGGCCGTACCCGGAGGACGAGAACGTTCCGCAGTGACCGCACTGGGCTCACGAGGTGTGCGCCCAAAGTTTTGCCGCAAGGAGAAAGACATGGCCCAGCAGGGCACCGTGAAGTGGTTCAACGCTGAGAAGGGCTTCGGCTTCATCGCTGTCGACGGCGGTGGTCCGGACGTCTTCGTGCACTACTCGGCGATTCAGTCCTCCGGTTACCGGACTCTCGACGAGAACCAGCGTGTCGAGTTCGAGGTCACACAGGGTAACCGGGGT
>NZ_JABVEB010000268.1 GCF_014323665.1 Actinomadura sp. HBU206391
TGCACGAGTTCCACCGCGGCGGCGGACGGCGCGCACCGCCGGTCGTCGCCCCCGGCGGCTCGCGCCGACAGCACCGCCAGCGTGAGGCGCAGAGCCTTGCCGCCGGCGACGGCCGGGCGCCCGGCCGGATCGGTCCAGCCGAGGTGATACCCGGCGACGCGTGCCGTCAGCGGATCGAGGCGGCCGACCGCCTCGCGCAGGACGGGTTCGACGAGGTCGCGAGCGGTCGCCACGGACGGCGGGATGACCGCCGTCATCAGCCGATCTCCTTTCTCAGATGACGTCCGACCAGGCAGGCCGCGTTCAGGCCGCTGCGCACGGCTCCCTCCATCGTGTCGGGCCAGCCCGTGTCGGTCCAGGCGCCGGCGAGGTAGAGCCCCGGCCATCGGGTGGTCGCCGGAGGACGTAGCGCGCCGCTGCCCGGGCCCTGGCGGAAGGTGGCGCGGCGTTCTCTCGTGACGAAGAAATCGGTGATCTTCGCGCCCCGCGCGGCGGGCAGGAGCCGCTCGAGCGCCGTCACGAACGCCGTGCGGATCTGCGCGGTCGGCAGGTCGATCCATCGCTGCGCCGCCGAGACCGAGACGGCGAGATACTGGCCGTCCCCGAGCCCGCTGACCCGGGTCTTGTCGAAGATCCATTGCACGGGCGAGTTCACTGCCGCGGCGAACGGCAGGTCGGTCACCGGCCGGTCGTAGACGACGTGCACGTTGACGATCGGGCTCGCGCCGAGACCGTTCCAGCGGTTTCGATCGGGTGCCGCCTCGAGAGGAACGAGTGCTGCCGCGCGCTCGTGAGGTGCCGCCACCACGACGGCGGACGCCTCGATCCTGGTGCCGTCAACGACGATCGCCGGACCGGGCTCGATGGTCTTGACCTTCGCCGACAGGCGCACATCGCCTCCGCGGGCCTCGATCGCGGCTCGCGCCGCCGCGTCGTGCAGCTCACCGAGGGGTACCGCGGGAAGGCCGATGTCGGCGGCGTCCGCGCGGCCGAGCAGCGCGGTCTGGAAGACCAGCGCCGCCGCGCCCACCGCGGCCTGTTCCATATCGATGTTCAGGGCCGCCACCGCGAACAGCTCCCACAGCAGGCGCCGCGCCGCACCGCGTTGTCCATGGGTGGCCAGCCAGCCGTCCAGATCAATCCGGTCGAGGGCCGGATCGGCCGGATCGAGCCTGCGCAGCGCAAGCGACCCCCGTACGGCGCGCAACCGGTCGGCCGGGGCGAGCAGGGAGTATCGCGCCAGCGCCGGCAGCAGATGGAACGGCCCGGGCAGTGAGCAGCGCCGCAGTCGCCCGTCCCGGCCTTCCGGGCTGAGCACCTGGACGTCGAACCGGTCCTGCACCGACACCCGGCCGGCGGCGCCGAGCCGGGCGAGCAGGCCCAGATACGCGGTGCAGCAACGGAGGAACACGTGCTGGCCGTTGTCCACCATCAGCCCGTCCCGGCTGAACGAATGGGTGGCGCCGCCGAGCCTCGGCCGCGCCTCGTACAAGGTCACCGAGCGGCCCATCTCGGTGAGCGCCATGGCGGCGGCGATGCCGGCCAGGCCACCCCCCACGATCGCGACCGGCGGCTCCGAGGCGCCGTTCACCGCCTCGCTCCGGTGAGTGCCCGTGCCGCCACCAGCGTCTTGTCCCAGGTCGACAACGACAACCGGGTGCCGAGCGCCCTGACGGGGTCGGCCGCGATCCGGTCGAGAAGCGACCGGTAGATCCCGGTCATCGCCGCGGCGCAGGCCGCGCTGCGGCGGTCGAGCAGCGGCAGCAGGCGTACGCCGCGCTCGTACCAGACCCGCGCCTGGTCGGCCTCGTAGCGCATCAACTCGGTCAGGTCCTCGGGCGCATCGGTGAACCTGCCGTCGGGATCGACGTTCAGCGCGCATCCGAACCGCTTGAGGTCCTCGGCCGGCAGGTAGATCCGTCCGATCCGGCGGTCCTCGCGCACATCACGGAGGATGTTCGTGAGTTGCAGCGCCACCCCCAGCGCGTCGGCCAGCGGCGCGGCCTCGGCGGGTTCTTCGGAGCCGAACACGCCGAGTGACAGGCGCCCGACCGACCCGGCGACGCACCGGCAGTAGTACAGCAGGTCCTCGGAGCTCTCATACGAGGCTCCGCGCACGTCGGCGACACAGCCGTCGATCAGCTCTTCGAACGCGTCCATGGGGATCGGATAGCGACGGGCGGCGTCACGTAGCGCCACGAGGACGAGGTCGGTGTGGTCCGGCACCGCCTCGCGCAGCGCGTCCCGCGCGTCGGCCAGTCCGGCCAGCCGCTGAAGGGCCGGCGCGTCTCCGTCACCGATGTCGTCGATCCTGCGGGCGAACGCGTACACGGCGCTGAGCGCGCGTCTCTTGGGCGGCGGCAGAAGCCTGATGCCGTAGGAGAAGTTCCGAGCCCGCGCGCGGACGATCCGCTCACAATGCCGGTAGGCGGCGGAGACGCTCACCGGATCGCCTCGCTCCGTCTCACCAGGATCCGCGACCACTCGAGCAGCAGGCGGGAGGTGCGCGGGCGCACCGCGTGTCCCAGCACCTCGTGACCGGCCCGTCCCAAGGCGGCGCCGGCGGCGCGGCCGCCCGCGACGTAGCCGGCCACCGCCGCACGGGCGAAGCCGCTCAGCGAGGCGGCCAGGGGGTCGCCGGCCTCGAGCATCCGCATCGCCCGCCCCGCTTGAAGGGCGATCACATGGCGCAGCCTTGCCGGGGCCGCGGCCTCGACCAGGTCGCCGTCGCCACAGCCGAACCGGCGCAGGTCCTCGGCGGGCAGGTAGACGCGGCCCCTGGCGAAGTCCTCGGCGACGTCCTGGCAATGCTCGATGATCTGCAGCGCTGAGCACACCTGATCCGACAGGGCCAGGCGCGCCGGAACGGCCGCGCCGAACACGTGCAGGACGACGTGCCCGACGGGGTTGGCGGACAGTTCGCAGTAGGTGAGCAGGTCGTCGAAGGTGTCGTAGCGGGTCACCGTCTGATCGCGCCGGCCGGCCTCGACGAGCCGGTGCAGCGGCTCGGCCGGGATGGAACACAGACGCACCGTCCGGGCGAGTTCCTGAACGACCGGCAGCCGCGGAGTGCGTCCCGCGTACAGGCGGATCAGGTCGGCATCGACGGCGTCGAGCCTGCGCAGCCGGTCTCCGGGTTCGCCCTCGTCACCCACGTCGTCGACGAATCTCGCGAAACCGTAAACGGCCATCAGCCGGCACCGATACCGGCGGGGGAGCAGGCATGAGGCGACCGGGAAGTTCTCCCGCCGGGCCTTGACCGCGACGGCGTCCCTGACATCACCAGAAAGCATGAAGAGATGCTTTCCAACATACGGCCATATAAACGCGGCGGAGCGCTGCAATGGACTTTATTCGGCGGCCCGTGGTAAGCGCAATAGATTGCCGAATCTTTTAGGTCACCGGGGCTTGTTCAAGCCCTTTCTGTGATGTTCTCGGGTAGTCGCTGACTCCGTGTCCATCTGTGCTGACCTGGGTAGGGATTGTGAGATGGGCGCCGAGTCGGGTGCGGGACGGGGCGGTGAACCGCGTCGGCGCGCCCGCAGCTACTTCAGCCGGAGAAAGACGAGAGATGATGCACCAGAGGAAATGGCGCGCCTCACGTCCGGCCCGATCCGGCCGGTTCCCCGAATTGTCGAATGAGGGGCCGGTCGACGCGATGGTCGCGCAGAGGACCGATGCTCAGCCGCGCGGAGCGGCAGAGGCCCACGATCTCGGGAAGGGCGCCGAGCGCCGAACGCCAGGCGCCGGGGGCCGAGGTGTGGTCGGAGTCGTGCAAGAGGAGGGTCGCGCCGCCGCGCAGGCCCGGTGCCAGGGCGGCCAGTACCGAGGCGGGGGTCGCCGATTCCGTCCAGTCCCTGCCCCACGCGGTCCACAGCACGGGCCGCAGCCGGGACCCGCGGGCCGCGATCAGGGTCTCGGCGCTCAGCACGCCGTACGGAGGCCGATACCAGGTCGGCCGCACGCCGGTCACCGCGGTGACGAGGTCCGCGGCCGCGCCGATCTCGGCGGCGGCCCGGCCCGGACGGGTCAGGAGCGCGTTGTGGTGCCGCCAGCCGTGGACGGCCATCTCGTGGCCACCGGCGACGATGCGGCGACCGAGGTCTGGATGGCGTTCGAGCAGTTCGCCGAGGACGAAGAACGTGGCCCGGCACCCGATCCGTTCGAGCTCGTCGAGGAACAGGGGAGTGGACCGCGGATCGGGCCCGTCGTCGAACGTCAGCGCCACGTGGTCGGTGGCGCCGATTCCGGCGAGCCGCGGCAGCGCGCGGCGCACGACCGGCAACCAGGTCGCGGCCGGGCCGACATGGAGCGCGGCCAAGCCGGTCAGCCCGAGTGTCACTGCCACGGGATTCATCACGCCAAGTCTGCGGGATGGGGGCGCCGATGCCAACGAGCCGGCTGCTGATCCTGAGCGCGGGTATGGGGGCGGGGCACGACGGGGTCGCCGGTGAACTGGCCCGGCGGCTCGCCACGCACGGAGTCGAGGCCGAGGTGGTCGACGTCCTGGAGTTGCTACCGCTGCGGCTGGGACGGGCACTGCGCTGGTGGTACGGCTGGACGATGCGCAGCGCGCCCTGGTTGTACGGCGTCGTCTACCAGATCTTCTTCGTGTCGGATCGGGCGCCGTCGACGTCGCCGCTGACGGTACTGGCCGCGGCACGGTTGGAGGCGCTGGTCCGCAGGCACCCGCCGGTCGCGGTCGTTTCGACCTTTCACCTGGCCGCGCAGGTGGCCGGACATCTGCGGGAACGCGGCCGGTTGCCGGCCACCAGCACCGTTCTGCTGACCGACTTCGCGGTGCATCGGCTCTGGCTGCACCCGGGGAACGACGGCTACCTGTGCCCGACCGCCGCCGCGGCGCTCGGCGTGGCCGCCGCGACGGGACGTCCGGCCTCCTGTCACGCTCCCGTCGTACGCGAGGTGTTCCGGCGACCCGCCGTCGACCCGGCAAGGGTACGCGGCCGGATCGGCGCACGACCTGGCGACACCCTGGTGCTGATCTCCACCGGGGCCTGGGGTGTGGGACGCGTCGAGGAGACGGCTCGCGTTCTCGCTCGATCGGGGCGCTATCTGCCCGTCATACTCTGCGGGCACAACGGCCGGCTGCTGCGCCGGCTGCGGGCCGCCGGCACGGGCGTGGCGCTCGGCTGGCGCGACGACCTACCCGAGCTGATGGCCACCGCGTACGCGGTGGTCGACAACGCCGCGGGGCTCACGTGCAAGGAGGCACTCGCGGCGGGCGTGCCGGTCATCTCCTACCTGCCGATTCCCGGCCACGGCCGGGACGGCGCGCTCGCCATGGCCAGGGAAGGGCTGAGCGTCCATGCCGCCGACGCGGCGCGATTGCTGGCGGCGCTGGACCGGCTCAGAGACTCGGCCGAACGCGAGCGGCAGGTCGCACGCGGCACCGCGTTGTTCGCCTCCCCGCCCGCCGAGGTCCTGCTCGGCTGCCCGGTGATCTGACATGCGGCTCCGAGACAGCAGGGTGCTGATCACAGGTGCCTCCTCCGGCATCGGGGCGGCCACCGCCCGGGCGATGGCCGGGGCAGGGGCGCGGCTGGTCCTGGCCGGGCGCGACCGCCGCAGGCTCGACGCCGTGGCCGCAGAGACCCGCGGACACCCGGTCACGGCCGACCTCGCGACCGGTGCCGCCGAGCTGGCGGCCGTGGCCGAGCCGGTCGACGTACTGGTCGGCAACGCAGGAGTGGGATGGGCCGGCCCACTCACGCGAATGCCGGACGAGGCGATCGAGCGTCTGATCGCGGTGAACCTGACCGCACACATCCTGCTGACCCGTCTGCTGCTGCCCGGCATGGTCGCACGCGGTCGCGGACACATCGTCTTCGTCGCCTCGATCGCCGGTGCGGTAGGTGTCCGCGAGGAGGCGGTGTACTCCGCGACCAAGGCGGGATTGATCGTCTTCGCCGAGGGGTTGCGGCACGAGCTGTCGGAGATCGGTGTGTCGGTCGTGCTGCCGGGAGTCGTGGACACGCCGTTCTTCGACCGGCGCGGGGCGCCCTACGCCCGACGGCGACCAGAGCCGATACCCGCGGAGCGGGTCGCACGCGCGATCGTGTCGGCTGTCGAACGCGACCTCGCCGAGTCGTATGTTCCCGGCTGGCTCCGGCTGCCGGCCCGGCTCAGGGGCGCCGCGCCGGAGGTCTTCCGGATTCTGGTCAGGCGACTCGGCTAGGGCTGTCTAGACTGATGAAAAGGAGTGGTAATGCCGATCCGCACCTCCTACCCCCACGGCACGCCGAACTGGCTCGAGCTGCACACCGACGACCACACGGCCGCCAAAGCCTTCTACGGCGAACTGTTCGGTTGGCGCTTCGACGCTCCGGAGCCCGCCACCGACCCGTACGCGAGGGCGTACCTGGGCGATGCGGTCGTCGCCGCGATCAAAGCCCCGGGCGCCGACCACGCCGGTTCGCCCGCGTGGGTCGGTTATCTGGCCGTCGACGACGTCGACACGGCCGTCCGTGCCGTCGGTGACGCCGGCGGCCGGGTCACCGTCCCGCCGCACGACCGCGCCGACCGCGGCCGGGCCGCCCTCGTCACCGATTCCACCGACGCGCCGGTGGGGCTGTGGCAGGCGTACCAGCAGCCGGGCGCGGCGCCGGTCGGCGAGCCCGCCACGGTGGCATGGTTCGAGCTGCTCACCGACGACACCGACGCCGCCTCGGCCTTCTACCAGCAGGCCCTGGGTCTGCTCCCGCACACCGCCGACCTCGGCGGCATCGTGTGGACCACCCTGCACGTCGGCGACGACGCCGTCGCGGGTGTGGTCAAGAAGCAGGTCGCCGGCAGCCCGAACCGGTGGAACGTCTACTTTGCCACCGCCGACATCGCCCGAGACCACGAGGCGGGCGGCCGACCTGGGTGCCACCATCACGGCCGACCCGGTCACCACGGGGATCGGGCCGATGGCGGGAGTCCGGGACCCGCGGGGCGCCCACTTCAGCCTCTGGACCCCCGTCCTGCCCGGACGCTGACCGCCCGACCCCGTGACCCACTTTGATACAGGGCCTAGTAGGACTTTGTTAAGTC
>NZ_JABVEB010000269.1 GCF_014323665.1 Actinomadura sp. HBU206391
AGGTCTCGAAGTAGACCTTCTCGGGCCAGACCGTCGGTGAAATGTGCTCTGAACAGCCGCTCGACCATCGGCTCGGTCAGGCCGCGGGCCGCGGCCGAGGCGCTGAGACGGTGTGCCTCGAAGGTGTCGGCGGCTACCGCCCGTTCGTAGTCCAGGGTCACACCGTCTCGCACCGCGTCCGCCGCCGCCTGCTGTGTCTCTGCCACCACGTGCTCGCCGAATTTGGCGGACAGCACCTCCCAGTAGCGGCTTCCCGTTGAAGTCCGCGTCGGGGGCGACCAGGAATGGCCTGACTGGAAAGGACAAGCAGGCCGTCGTTCCCGGGCTGACCTTGCCCTACAGCAACGGCCCCATGGAAGGCACGAACACCAAGGTAAAGCTCCTCAACGCCAGATGTACGGCCGAGCCGGTTCTCGCTGAAGAGGGCTCAGTAACTAGTGAGCGGCGTAGGGTTGACCATTACCTCAGCGGACGGAAGTAGTGCCTGGTGATGAAGTCCGTAACCCGTATGCCTATGTTCGCGCCCTCGGTATCCGCGGTGCGGAAATGGATGCCTCCCCATACCCGTGCGTCGATGGCTTCGGCCATTGCCTGGGAGAAGCCGTCAAAATGCCGAGTCGTGCCGGTGTCTACGCTGAATGCGCTGAACGGAATGTTGTTTCTGCCGAAGAAGGACGTGAACATCGACATCCTGGCGCCGCCCGCACAAGCGTGGCCGGACGTGTATTCCGGGAAGGGTGGCGTGACAAGCAGCGGCGTCCAGGTGGGATCGGGCGTGGTTCGGGGGTTGCCGTCGGTATCGGCCAGCTGGATCGCCGTGATCGGTCGCCAGAAACTCCACGCCGCTTTTTCGTTGTAGCAGGCTATACCGGCATCGGCCACCGACAGGTCGACCATCGCGAACATGCGTGCGGTTTGCAGCATATTGAGGCGCTGTGTCTTGACCAGCTGTCGTTTGATCTCCCAGCCCGTGGAACGGCGATCATGCCACCAGGACGCGGCCTCAGTCTGATCCTGTGTGCGAACGCTGCCGGATTGCGAGCCGAGCCGTTTGACCTCGTTCACATCCCGCGCGTACGCGCGGCTGGTGAGCGCGGGCGGGCCGGCAGTGCGGAACATTGTCGCGTCCGGAATGAGAAACGGCTTGAGCTGTCCGAGCCACGCGCCCTGCGAATCGAAAGTCGGCGGGGTCGGCCGCCATTCACCAGGTCGAGTGCCGACCACCCAGGCCTGGTCGCCGAATACCCCGTCGTTCTGGCGTGCTGCGATCATCGCGGCGGCGGCCTTACCGCCTACGGCGATCCCGCCCTGCTCCGACGGGCCGTCGGGAATCGTGGCGAGCGACCGGTCGTACTGCGCCTGCAGTCTCTCCTGCTGCTCCGGGAACAGGTCGACCAGCACGCGGTAGGCCGCGGTGGCGACGGCCGCGTCCCTCGACTCCGTTCCGGTGGCCGGCGGCGCGAGCAGGTACGGCTGGTACGGGGTTCCGGCGATCGCGTTCACCGCGTCGTAGACGGCTCCGTTCACCATCGCAAAACTGCGCACCTGCGCGGTCTGCGGCTGTGCGGCCACTTCGAAGATCGCTGTTTGGGCATTGATGTCCCACGTGACCACCGCATTGCCGGAGGCGGGCGAGGCGGCCGCCGGTACGGTGAACGACGCAGGTACGACCAGTGACGTGAGCGCGATGATCGCGCTGAGGGCCGTTCTCGGGATCTTACGGCGTGCCGGATCGAAACTCGTCACGGGTTCCCCTTGGTCGATCAGACTGATCGGTGATCCGAATCACCGATAACGTAAATCGATACTCACCCGATCTCTCCACTCTGGCACCATGTGGCCACTGTGATCTGGCTTGTTCGAAACGGCCGGATCGAGATGTAGCGCAAAGCGACAGGCTGACAGCGATGCGCTACGTCCATGCCCAAGAATTCCCTGCTAGAGGGTTTCCGAAAGGGTCGGATGGGTGACGGTGCGGATCTGGAATCTGGATTGGATCCGTGCGAATCCGATCCTGTGGGTGCCGGAAGTTCGTCCGCGCCTTGTGACCTGGGCATTCCTCATGGCTCGGCAGGACGGCGATGGTCGGACAAGATGCCATCGGCCTTGACGGAGGGCTGCGGTCTGGCGTGTTGAGGGGACCGCAGGTCCAGGTCAGTGGTTCGCGGCGCGGTCGAGCAGTTCGTTCATGAGTGCGCGCTCTCCAAAGGAGTAGATGTCGGCGGCATCGTCCAGGACGGCTTTCAGGGCAACGGCGCGCTGGGCGACGACGGGTGGGCGGTCCGGGACGGCCGTGGTGATCGCGGCGAGGATCGCCTCGCGCAGTCGGTTCGCAAGGCTGGGGTCGCGTTCTTCGGGTGGTGTCTCGATGAGGTTCATCGTGATGCCGACACAGGCAGCGTGCATCATGCCGATGGCGGTGTCGACGCTGACGACGAGGCGTCCGGCTGCCGCGATGCATTCGATGAGCGTGCGGAGCCGCCGCAGTCCCTGTTCGGCGGCGGGGTGCCGGTGTCCAGGGGTGGGCTGACCGTACATGAGCAGGTAGTGCGCCGAATTCTGCAGGCCGAACTCGACGTGCAGATCCCATCCGCGTCGCAGGTCCTCCACCGGATCGGCGGAGGGCTTCTGAGCGTGCTTGCCGGCGAGGTAGCGCGCGAATCCGTCTGAGGCGACGGCTTCGAGTAGCCCGGTCATGTCGGTGAACAGGCGATACAGCGTCGGGGACTGGACCCCGGCCGCCGCGCTGACGGCGCGGGTGGTCACGGCTTCGCGGCCCTGGTCGTACAGCAGCCGGGTCGCGGCGTCGATGATCCGCCGGCGGACCTCTTCCCGATCACGCACGTTGCAATGCTAACAGAATAGTGTTGCCATCGATTGCGTTGTCGCCGCCGTCGGATTGGCGTTGTCGACGATAACGACAGGGGATGACATGAACCGATCGACACCGATGCGGATCGTCATCGCGCTTGCACTGGCTGTGGCCGTGGGGCTCGGCGTGGCGGCGCGCGACCTCGTCACAGAGTCGGGGGATGCCACCGATCGCCCGACGGCGTCCAGAGCGGGCGCCTCGTCGGCGTTGGGCGAGCGCACCGAGGTGGCGACAGGATTACAAGCACCCTGGGGACTGGCGTTCCTGCCCGACGGCTCGGCGCTGGTCTCCTTGCGGCCGTCGGGCCGGATCGTCCGAGTGCCGCCAGGCGGCGGCGAGCCCCAGCCGGTCGGTACGGTCCCAGGAGTCCGGACGAGCTCGGAAGGCGGGCTGCTCGGCCTGGCCACCTCGCCGCGCTTCGCATCCGACCGCACCGTGTTCGCCTACGTGTCCGGCTCGCCCACCAATCGTGTGGTCGCGCTCCGGATCGCCGAGGATCACCGCTCCCTCACCCAGACCCGGGTTCTGCTCGACGGCATTCAGACCGCCGATCGGCACCACGGCGGCCGGCTGCGCATCGGACCCGACGGCAACCTGTGGATCGGGACGGGCGATGCGTTCGAACCCGAGAACGCCGCCGATGACGCCTCAATGAACGGCAAGATCCTGCGGATTCGCCTGGACGGCGGCATCCCCGACGACAACCCTTCCGGTACCGCCATCTACTCCACCGGCCATCGCAACGTCCAAGGCATCACCTTCGGGCCGGACGGCACCATGTACGCCTCCGAACTCGGCCACCGCACCTGGGACGAGGTGAACGTGCTCCTGCCCGGCAGGAACTGCGGCTGGCCCGAGACCGAAGGCGTCGAGGGTGACACCGGGCAGGCGCCGATCGCCACCATCCATCCCGATGAGGCGTCCCCGTCCGGAGTGGCCTACGCCCGTGGCTCTCTGTGGATCGGCGCGCTGGGCGGCCAGCGTCTCTGGCAACTGCCCGTTCAGAGGAGGCGCGCGACCGCCCGGCCGATCCCGCACCTGGTCGGCGAGTACGGCCGTATCCGCACGGTCGAGGTGGCGCCGGACGGAGCCCTGTGGATCGTGACCTCCAACACCGACCGGGCCACCTGGGGCGGCACCGACCCGCGTCCCGGCGACGACCGCATCGTCCGCTTCCAACTTCGAGCAGCGCATCAGCGTGGCGATCTGGTCGTCGTTTCACGGTGTGCCGAACCAGCTGGCCAGTGCCTTTCCCAGCGAGGGCGCGGCGGTGTCGGCGGGTTCATCGGTGGTTGCGGCCCATCCGGTAGCGCATCCTCTTCACGCTATGCCGCTCTGGTACGCGTAGATGACGGCGTGAATGCGGTCGCGCAGCCCCAGCTTGGCGAGGATCCGGCTGACGTGGGTCTTGACGGTACCCTCAGTGATCACCAGCCGGCCGGCGATCTCTTGGTTCGACAGCCCTTCGGCGATGAGCTTGAGCACGTCCCGTTCGCGGGCGGTGAGCGCGTTGAGCGATGTGGTGTCGGCGATCCGCGGGCCGGTGGAGACGAAGTGCTGGACCAGCCGGCGGGTGACGGTCGGCGCGGCGACGTTGTGCCCGCCGGCGACGGCGCGCACTGCCTGCAGCAGCTCGCCGTCGAGCGAGTCCTTGAGCAGGAACCCGGCCGCGCCCACGTGAAGCCCCGCGTAGACGTACTCGTCGAGGTCGAACGTGGTCAGGATGATCACGTGTGGCGGCTCGTCCGGCGGGTGTGCGGCGCGTAGACGGCGGGTGGCCTCGATGCCGTCGATGCCCGGCATGCGGACGTCCATGAGCACCACGTCCGGCCGGGTCTCGGCGGCCACGGTGAGGGCCTCCAGCCCGTCGCCGGCCTCTCCCACCACGGTCATGTCGTCGGTACCGTCGAGGATCATGTGGAAGCCGGCCCGGACGAGGGCCTGGTCGTCGGCGATCACGACGCGGATCACGCGACCGGCTCCGGGGACGTGCCGACGGCGACCGGGAGCCGCGCCGACACCTCGAAGCCGCCGTCCCCGGCCGGGCCGGCCCTGAGGTCGCCGCCGAGGGCATGGACCCGCTCGGTGATGCCGCGCAGCCCGTTGCCGGGCGACGGCGGCGGGACCGGCTCGCCGCTGTTCGCGACCAGGATGCCCAGGCCGGCCGGGCCGAAGTCGAGCGCGACCGTGCAGACGGCGCCCGGGGTCGAGTGCTTGAGCGTGTTGGTGAGTGCCTCCTGAACGATGCGGTACGCCGCCAGCTCGATGACGGCCGGCAGCGTCGCGGGTTCGCCGGTGACCCGGAATTCGACCGACGTGCCACTGTCTCGCACCCGGTCGACCATCTCGGGCAGCGCGGCGAGGCTGGGTTGGGGCGCCAGTTCGGCGCGCGGCTGGGTGCGCACCAGGCCGAGCAGCCGGCGCATCTCGGCGAGCGAGGCGCGGCCGGTGGTGACGATGTCGGTCAGCGCGATCTCGGTGCGCTCCGGTTGCCGGGTGAGCATGGCCTTGGCGCCCTGTGCCTGGACGACCATCACGGACAGGCCGTGCGCAACGACGTCGTGCAGCTCGCGGGTGATCCGGCTGCGCTCGGTGGCGACCGCGAGCGCGGTGCGCTGCCGTTGCTCGCGTTCGAGGTCGTCGGCACGGGCCTGCAGGGTGGCCAGGTGGGCGCGCCGGGCCCGTGCGCTGTCGGCTACGGCCCAGGTGGCGGCGAGCAGCAGGGCGGGCACGGCCGCCGCCCTCGTGGCGTTCAGCAGGAGGGACAGCGCTTCTCCGTGGACGAGGGCGTTCCCGGCGCCCTCGTCCATCACGTTCGCCAGGCATCCGGCGAACAGGAGCGCCTCGGCGGCTACTAGGACGGTGATGACGTTCCGGCGGGTATGGGCCGAGCCGGCCAAGGTGTACATGGTGATCAGCACGGCGACGTCCATCGGCGGCGACTTCATGACCGGGTCGAGCAGGTGGGCGCCCACCGAGCCGGCGGCCATCAGCGTGGCCGTGAGCGGGAAGCGGTGCCGCAGGACGATCGCGACGGCGGCGGGCACACCGGCCAGACACCACCAGAACACGTGGGTGCGCCAGGCGTCGACCGATCCGAACTTGAGGAGCATCTTGTAGTCCGGCTTGCCGAACATGAGCAGGGATTCGCTCCAGAGCAGGGTGGCGGCGGCGAGCAGGAGGATCAGCGCCGCGTCGAGCCAGAGCCGGCGCGCCGTCACGCGAAGCGTCGTCGGCTGCATCGCCTCAGCGTACGTGCGCCGCAGCGGCTCGACATCTGTCCTACGACAGACCCCGGAGATCGGTCTGCGGGCAGACGCGGGGGCCGGTCCTGAACGCCAACCTGTGAGCCATGACTTACCGACCTTTCGTCGTATTCGCCATCCTGGCCGTGCTGGCCGGTGGTCTGACCGCCTGCTCGTCCGGCGGCAAGGATTCCCCCGGCGCGTCCCCCGAGCCGAGCGCCGGCGCCAAGCAGGCGCTGGAGATCGGCCGCCGTTTCGCGCAGTGCGCGCGTGACCACGGGTACCCGGACTTTCCCGATCCCGTGATCGACGGCGCCAAGCTGAAGTACGGAGACTGGGGGCCCGGGGTCCAGGAACAGAGCCGCATGGTGAGCGAGGTACGCGAGTGCAAGGCGATCCAGGACCAGCTCCGTGCGCTCGGCGACGCCAACTCGACCCTCAGTGCGGCCGACCTGGAGAAGCTGAAGGAGTTCGCCAAGTGCATGCGCGACCACGGGATCACCGGCTGGCCCGACCCTAGGGCGGACGGCAGCTTCCCGATCATCGGTACGCCGCTCGAGCCGGAGGTCAAGTCCGATCGCTCCCTCGCCGCCAAGGATGCGTGTAAGCGGCACTGGGACCGCGGGTTCCGGCTTTCATGAGGATCCGGTTGTGGGTGGCCGTCGGCGCGCTGCTCGCCACGGCGGGCGTGGTCGGCTGGGCGGTCACCCGGGCGCCGTCGGCCGCACCGGTCGCCGGGCCGCAGGTGCGCACGACGACGGCCCCGGTGACCCGTGGCGACGTGGCGGCCCGCGTCCAGGTCGCCGGGGTGCTCGGCTTCGACGGGGCTTACACCATCGTCAACCAGTTGCCCGGCGGCGTGGTCACCGCCGTACGGGCGCCCGGAACGGCGGTCGT
>NZ_JABVEB010000027.1 GCF_014323665.1 Actinomadura sp. HBU206391
ACGGCTGCGCGGCCACGAGTTCCACCGCACCGCCGTCCGGCCCGGCCACGGACCGGTCCCGGCGTGGCAGTGGTCCACGGCCGGTCCCGAGGGGTTCGTGCACCGCGGCTGCGTCGCCTCCTATCTGCATCTGCACTGGGCCGGGAGCCCACAGGCGGCGCGACGATTCGTGGAGGCCTGCGCATGACCGTCGACATTCAGGCCCGGCCGGGCGCGACGCGGCGGCTGATCGGGGTGGGGCTCGGCCCCGGCGACCCGGAGCTCGTCACCGTCAAGGCGCTCCGGGTGCTGCGCGAGGCCGACGTGGTGCTCGCCCCGGTCATGGCCCTTGACGAGCAGGGCCGCGCCGAGGCGGTCGCCGGCGCCCACGGCATCGAGGTCACCCGGGTCGTCTTCGCGCTGAGCGACCGCGGCGGCGTCACCGAGCGGCGGGCGGCCGCCTGGGACGACGCCGCCGGCAGAGTGGCGGCCGAGTTCGCGGCGGGCGCGCGGACGGTGGCGTTCGTGACCATCGGGGACCCCAACGTGTACTCCACGTTCACCTACCTGGCGCAGACCGTGCGCGCCGGGCTGGCGGAGGTCGCCGTCGAGACCGTGCCCGGCATCACCGCCATGCAGGATCTGGCGGCCCGCTCCTCGACCGTGCTCGCCGAGGGCGCCGAGTCGGTCGTGCTGCTGCCGCTGACCGGCGGAGCAGAGACGCTCCGGCAGGCTCTGGAGGTCTGCGACACCGTCGTCGCCTACAAGTTCGGCGGCGTCGCGACCGACGTGCACGAGGTGCTCAAGGAGACCGGACGGCTGGACGACGCCGTCTACGGAGCCCGTCTCGGCCTGCCCGGCGAGGAGGTACGGGCGGCCCGCGACATCGATGGCCCGCTCCCGTACCTGTCCACGCTGCTCGTGCCCGGACGCCGCGACACACGAGGAGGAAAGCTCCGATGAAGGAGACCACGACCGGCAAGGTGATTTTCGTCGGCGCAGGGCCCGGAGCGGCGGACCTGCTGACCTTCCGCGCCGCGCGCGCGATCGCCGACGCCGACGTGGTGATCTGGGCGGCCAGCCTGGTGCATCCCGACGTGCTCGGCCACGCCCGCGCCGACGCCGAGATCATCGACTCCGCGCTGCTGCCGATGGAAGGGGTGCTGCCCCACTACCGGCGGGCCGCGGCCGAGGGGCTGACGATCGCGCGCATCCACTCGGGCGACCCGGCCCTGTGGGGGGCGCTGCAGGAACAGCTCGACCGCTGCGACGAGCTCGGCCTGGAGACCGAGATCGTCCCCGGGGTGTCGAGCTTCAGCGCGGTCGCGGCGCGGGTGGGGCGGGAGCTCACCATCCCCGAGGTCGCGCAGTCGGTCATCCTCACCAGGCTCGGCGGCGGCAAGACGCCGATGCCCCCGGGTGAGGAGGTCCGCGAGTTCGCCAGGCACGGCACCACGATGGCGCTCTTCCTGTCCGCGGCGCGCTCAAGGCAGTTGCAGGAGGAGCTCATCGAGGGCGGTTACCCGCCCGGCACCCCCTGTGTCGTCGCCTACCAGTGCTCGTGGCCGGACGAGCTCATCGTGCGCTGCGACCTCGGCGAGCTGGCCGACACGATCAAAGAGCACCGGCTGTGGAAGCACACGCTCGTGCTCGTCGGCCCGGCGCTGGAGGCGGGCGGCACCCGCTCGCACCTCTACCACCCCGGTCACTTCCACGGTTTCCGGCGCGCCGAGCGCACAGCGCGGCGGGAACTCCGGGAGGGTCGGCGACCATGAACGAGCATCCCGAGCTGCGTGAACCGGACCTGCCGCGCACCATGAAGGTGCGCCAGAAGGCGCTGCGGACCGGCTGGACGACGGGCAGCTGCGCGTCGGCCGCCGCCAAGGCCGCCACACTGCTGCTCCGCGGTGACGAGATGCCGGGGTACGTCGAGATCGGCCTACCGTCCGGCAACCGGGTGACCTTCGCCGTGGAGAGCCCCGACAGCGACGAAGAGCGGACCCGGGCGTCCGCCGTGGTGGTCAAGGACGCGGGCGACGACCCCGACGTCACCCACGGCGCGCACATCACCGCCACCGTCAGCTGGCGGGCCGATCCCGGGATCCAGCTCGACGGCGGTGAGGGCGTGGGAGTCGTGACCAAGCCCGGCCTCGGTCTGGAGCTCGGCGGCCCGGCCATCAACCCCGTGCCACGCCAGATGATCACTCAGGCGGTGGCGGAGGCTCTGGACGCGCCCGCCGGCGCGGCACCGGAGCGGGTGGCCGAGCCGGGATCCGGCCGGGGCGTACGGGTGGTGATCTCGGTCCCCGGGGGCGAGGTCATGGCCCGCAAGACGACCAACAAGCGGCTCGGCATCCTCGGCGGCATCTCCATCCTCGGTACGACCGGCATCGTGCGGCCCTTCTCGACCGCGTCGTGGCGGGCCAGCGTCGAGCAGGCCGTCTCGGTGCTCGCGGCGCAGGGGGAGAAGACCCTGGTGCTGTGCACCGGCGGGCGCACCGAGCGGGGCGCCATGAAGCTGCTGCCGAAACTGCCCGACGTGTGCTTCGTCGAGGTGGGCGACTTCACGGGCGCCGCGCTGCGCCGTGCCGTCGAGCACGGGGTCACCCAGGTGGTCTTCGTCGGCATGGTCGGCAAACTCACCAAGCTCGCCTCCGGCGTGCTGATGACGCACTACACCCGCTCGCGGGTGTCCACCGAACTGCTCGGCGAGATCACCACCGACATGGGCGGCTCGGCCGAGCTGGCCGCCGAGGTCGCACAGGCCAACACCGCCCGGCACGCGTACGAGCTCTGGGAGTCCGCCGGCGTGCTCGGTCCCTGCGGCCGGGAGTTGTGCAGGCGGGTCGCCGGCGTGCTGGAGCGCTACGCCGACACGGCCGTCGCCGGCGGCGAGGGCCGGGTCGCCGCGCAGGTCGTCCTGGTCGACTTCACCGGCCAGCGCATGATCGGCATGTTCGGGCGGCTGGCGCGGGGACCCTCATGATCACGGTGATCGGATACGACGGCGCCGCGCTCTCCGCGCAGGCTCGGCAGCGGCTCGAGTCGGCCGCGCTCGTGGTCGGCGGGACCCGTCAGCTCGGCGCGGTACGACCGCCCGCCGGGGCACGCCGGATCGTCATGGGCGATGTGAGCGCCGCCCTCGGCGAGATCAATGCCGTGCACCCTCCGCCTCCCACGCGGACGACCGCGAGATCACCGCAGGACATGGGTGATCTGCCCGATGTCGTGGTGCTGGCGAGCGGCGACCCGGGGTTCTTCGGGATCGTACGGGCGCTGCGCGAGCGCGGGCACGACCCCGAGGTGCTGCCCGCCGTCTCGTCGGTCGCGCTGGCGTTCGCCCGGGCCGGTCTGCCCTGGGACGACGCCCTCGTGGTCTCGGCGCACGGCCGCGAGCTTCGGCGTGCCGTCAACGCCTGCCGTGCCCACCCCAAGGTCGCAGTGCTGACCGCTCCAGGCGCCGGCCCGGCCGAGCTGGCACGCGAGCTCGCCCCGCAGACCCCGCGGTCGTTCGTCGTGTGTGAGGATCTCGGCGGACCGGACGAGCGGGTCACCCGCTGCCGCCCCGCCGAGGCCACCACCCGCACTTGGCGCCACCCCAACGTCGTCCTGGTCCTCGACGCGGGGCGCGTGACCGGCGCCAAGCGCTGGCTCGCGGGCGCCGGCCCGGGCCCGGCCGGATGGGCTCTGCCCGAATCCGCGTTCGAACACCGCAACTCCGTCGTCACCAAGGCCGAGGTACGAGCCTTCGCGCTGGCCAGGCTCGGCCCGCGGGTCGGTGACCTGGTCTGGGACATCGGCTCGGGCAGCGGCTCGGTCGCCATCGAGTGCGCCCGGTTCGGCGCCGCCGTCATCGCGGTCGAGAGGGACGCCGCCTCGTGCGACCGGATCCGGCACAACGTGCGTGCGCACCACGTCAAGGTGGCGGTGTCGCGCGGCGACGCACCGGCCGTGCTCGACCACCTGCCCGATCCGGACGCGGTCTTCGTCGGCGGCGGCGGCCCCGACGTGGTGGCCGCCTGCGCCGCCCGGGCGCTGCGCTCGGTGGTGGTCGCGCTCGCCG
This sequence comes from Actinomadura sp. HBU206391, assembly GCF_014323665.1. Lineage (GTDB taxonomy): Bacteria > Actinomycetota > Actinomycetes > Streptosporangiales > Streptosporangiaceae > Actinomadura_C. The sequence goes on from NZ_JABVEB010000027.1 coordinate 4,043, forward strand.
CCGTCGAACGCGTGCGGCCGTCGCTCGACGCGCTCGCCGCGGCCGGCCTCACCGCCGACGCCGTACAACTGCAGGCCAACCGGCTGTCGGCGCTGCCCGGCGACGTGCACCGGCTGGCCGCGGGCAATCCCGTCTTCGTCGTCTGGGGAACACGTGAGTGAGCACATGATCGGTGTCGTGGCGGCGACCGCGAGCGGCCGCACCGCGGCGGCCGCGCTGGCCGTCGCGTGGCCGGGCGAGGTCCGCTCGTTCACCGAGGGCAAAGCCGGTGACGCGCTGCGCGAGGCGTGGCGCGAGTGCGACAGCGTGGTCAGTTTCCTCGCGGTCGGCGCCACCGTACGGGTCCTCGCACCGCTGATCGGGAACAAGACGAGCGATCCCGCGGTCGTCTGCGTCGATGAGTCGATGCGCTTCGCGGTCGCCGTGCTCGGCGGCCATCACGGTGCGAACACCCTGGCCAACCGGCTGAGCGGCGTGTTCGGCTGCCTGCCCGTGGTGACCACGGCCACCGACGCCGCCGGGGTGCCCTCTCTGGACACATTCGGCGCCGACCTCGGCTTCACGGTCGAGAACCCGTGGATGCTCGCCCGGGTCGGTGCCGCCGTACTGTCGGGCGAGCCCGTCGCGCTGGCCGACCAGGGACCCTGGCCGGTTCCCCCGCTGCCGGGCAATGTCGCGGCGGCCGACGGCGCCGGCGCGCGGGTGCTCATCCGGATCGACGACCTGGACGTCACGTGGTTCTCCGATCCCGAGGCGACCTTGCTGGTCCGGCCGAAGTCCCTCGTCGTGGGGGTCGGCGCCGCACGGGGCGTGCCGGCGGAGGAGGTGGGCCGGCTCATCGACACGGCGCTGGCCGACGAGGGCCTCGCGCCGGCGTCGGTGCAGTGCGTCGCCACCGTCGACCTCAAGGCCGACGAGGAGGGCCTGCTGGAGGCCGCTCGGGAACGCGGCTGGGAAGTGATCACGTTCCCGGCGGACGCGCTCGCCGTGATCGAGGTGCCGAATCCCTCCGAGATCGTGCGCGCCGAGGTCGGCACGCCGAGCGTGGCCGAGGCGGCCGCGATCCTCGGCGCCCGTACGCACGGCCGGGCCGCCGAACTCGTCGTCGGCAAGCGCAAGTCGGCGGCCGCCACGGTCGCCGTCGCACGGCTGACCCCCAAGGGCCGGCTGACGCTCGTGGGGCTCGGGCCGGGCGCCCTCGACCTGGTAACCCCGCGTGCCGAACAGGCGCTGCGGCGGGCGTCGGTGGTCGTGGGCCTGGACCAGTACGTCGACCAGATCCGCGACCTGCTCCGCCCCGGCACCAGGACCATCGAGAGCGGCCTCGGCCAGGAGGAGGAACGGGCCCGTACGGCCGTGGAGGAGGCGGAGCGCGGGCACGCGGTCGCGCTCGTCGGCTCCGGCGACGCCGGGGTCTACGCGATGGCGGCTCCCGCGCTCGGGTTCGCCTCGGCCGACATCGTCGTCGAGGGCGTGCCCGGCATCACCGCCGCTGTGGCGGCCTCCGGCCTGCTCGGCGCCCCCCTCGGCCACGACCACGCCTACATCTCGCTCTCCGACCTGCACACCCCGTGGGAGGTCATCGAGCGGCGGGTGCGCGCAGCCGCCGAGGGCGATTTCACGGTGTGCTTCTACAACCCGCGCAGCCGCGCGCGCGACTGGCAGCTGCCGAAGGCTCTGTCGATCCTCGCCGAGCACCGGCCGCCCGGCACTCCCGTCGGGTACGTGCGCAACGCCGCCCGTCCCGGGCAGAGCGTGACGCTGACCACGCTGGAAGAAGTGGACCCCGGCCGGGTCGACATGTTCACCGTGGTGATCGTCGGGTCCAGCCGCAGCCGGACGGTGGCGGGACGATTTGTCACCCCCCGGGGGTATACATGGGCGTAGACCTCAAGGTGGTCGTCACCTCGCGCTGCCAGGGTTGCGGCGCCTGCCTGCTGACCTGCCCCGAACACGCCATCCGCCCGCACGGCGAGCCGCTGCTCGTGCTCGACGATCTCTGCACCGGCTGCGGTGAGTGCGTCGAGATCTGCCCCGTCGACGCGATCGAGGAAATCACCCCATGAGCACGCGCCAACCGCACCCGATCGAGGTGCGGTCGTACGAGATCCTGCGCTCCCGGATCGACCTGTCGACGATGCCGCCCCTGCGCCGGGCGGTCGTCGAGCGCGTGATCCACGCCACCGCCGATCTGGAGTACGCCACCGACATCGTCGCCGACGAGGCCGATCTGGAGCGGGGGCTGGCCGCTTTGCGGGCGGGCGCACCGCTCGTCACCGATGTGGCCATGGTCGCCGCCGGCGTGACCGCCCGTGCGGCGGTCTGCCGCATCGGCGACCCGGCCGCGGCGCGGACGGCCCGCGACGCCGGGATCACCCGGTCGGCCGCGGCCGTACGGCTGGCGTACGCGGAGATGGGGCCCGGGGCGGTCTGGGCGGTCGGCTGCGCGCCCACCGCGCTCGAAGAGATCATCTCGCTCGGGGTCGCGCCCGCGCTGGTCGTCGGCCTGCCGGTCGGGTTCGTCGGCGCGGCCGAGGCCAAGGCCGCGCTGAGGGCGAGCGGGCTGCCCCAGCTCAGCAACGTCTCAGAGAAGGGCGGCTCGGCCCAGGCGGCGGCCGCGGTGAACGCGCTGCTGTACGCCGGCGACGATCACGAAGCCGACCGCGAAGCCGCATGCGAGGAGGACCGGTGAAGCCGCCGCTGCTGATCGTCGGGCACGGGACCCGCGACGACGAGGGAGTCGCCGAGTTCGGGAGGTTCGTCGGGCGGCTGCGCGACCGGATGCCGGTCGAGGTCGCCGGGGGATTCATCGAGCTGTCGCAGCCGCCGCTGACCGACGCGGTCGCCGAGCTCTTCGAGCGCGGGCACCGGCGCGTCGCCGCCGTGCCGCTGGTCCTGGTCGCCGCAGGGCATGGCAAGGGCGACATCCCCGCCGCCATGAACCGCGAACTGACGCGCCATCCCGGGCTGTCCTACGCGTACGGGCGGCCGCTCGGCCCGCATCCCACCCTGCTGTCCCTGCTGGAGGAGCGGCTGACCGCCGTACTCGACCCGGCCGAGCGGGCCGGCACCGCCGTCCTGCTGGTGGGCCGCGGTTCCACCGACCCCGACGCCAACGCCGAGGTGCACAAGGTGGCCCGGCTGTTCTGGGAGACGCGGTGGGCCGGGGGACGGGCCGGGGCAGCGGAGGGCGGCGGTGGCCACGGCACCGAACCCGCGTTCGTGTCCCTGGCCTGGCCGGGGGTCTCTGAGGGTCTGGAACGCTGCCGCCGGCTCGGCGCCCGGCGCGTCGTCGTCCTGCCGTACTTCCTGTTCCCCGGGGTGCTGCCGGACCGCGTGGCGGCGCAGGCGCGCGAGTACGCCGCCGGCCACCCCGAGCTCGACGTACGGTGCGCGGACGTGATCGGCGACTGCGACGGGCTGGCCGACCTGGTGGCGGAGCGGTACGAGGAGGCGCTCGCCGGGGACATCCGGATGAACTGCGACACCTGCGTGTACCGGATCGCCATGCCCGGCTTCGCCGACCGCCTCGGCGCCCCGCAGCGCCCGCACCATCACCCCGACGACCCCACCCACGGCCACGGCCATGCCCACGCCCACTGACCCCTTGGGGCATCACGGGGACGCCGAGGTCGACGGCCGCCTCGTGGACTTCGCGGTCAACGTGCGTGGCGGGACGCCGCCCGCCTGGCTGGCCGATCGGCTGCGCCGCTCCGTCGACGACCTGGCCGCCTATCCCCGGCCCGACCGGGCCTGCGCCGCCGTCGCCCGCCTGCACGGCCGGCCCGAGGAGGAGGTCCTGCTGACGGCGGGCGCGGCCGAGGCGTTCGTGTTGCTCGCCCGGGTGCTGGCGCCCCGGCGCGCGGTCGTGGTGCACCCGCAGTTCACCGAACCCGAGGCGGCGCTGCGGGCCGCCGGCCACCGGGTCGAGCGGGCCGTGCTGAACGGTGACTTCACCCTCGACCCTGCGGCGGTTCCCGCGGACGCCGATCTCGTCATGATCGGCAACCCGACCAATCCGACCTCGGTCCTGCATCGGGCGGCCGGTCTCCTCGCCCTCGTCCGGCCCGGCCGGCTGGTCGTGGTCGATGAGGCGTTCATGGACTGCGTGCCCGGCGAACCCGAGAGCCTGGCCTCGTCCGGAGGGCCGGGTCTGGCGGTCGTCCGCAGTCTCACCAAGACCTGGGGGCTGGCCGGGCTGAGGGCCGGGTACGTGCTCGCCGAGCCCGGCCTGATCGCCGAACTGGAGCGGGCGCAGCCGCTGTGGGCCGTGTCGACCCCCGCGCTCGTCGCGATCGAGGCATGCTGCTCGCCCGAGGCGGTCACCGAGGCCGGCGCCTGGGCCGTGGACCTCGGTGCCGAGCGCGAGCGGTTCGCCGGGGCCCTCGGCGCCCACGGCCTGCACGTGGTGCCGGAGCCCCGCGCGTCCTTCCTTTGCGTCCGTGGTCCCGAAGGGCTGCGCGCCCTGCTGCGCGAACGCGGTCACGCGGTGCGGCGAGGCGATACCTTTCCCGGGCTGGGTCCCGAGTGGGTGCGGATCGCGGTACGCGACACCCGCACGAACGACAGCCTCCTGGAGGTACTTGATGACCTGGAACTCTGAGCCCATCCAGCGGACGGTCGAGGAGATCCGCCCGCCGGACGACGCCGCCATGCGGGCCGCCCGCGAGCACCAGGACCGGCTGACCAAGCCGCAGGGGTCGCTCGGCATGCTCGAGGACGTCTCGGTGCGGCTGGCCGGGCTGGCCGGGGAGTGCCCGCCGCCGCTGCCGGCCCCCGCGGCCGTCGCCGTCTTCGCGGCCGACCACGGTGTGCACGCGCAGGGCGTGACGCACTGGCCACAGGAGGTGACCGCCCAGATGGTGGGCAACTTCCTCGCCGGAGGCGCCGTCGTCAACGCGTTCGCCGGCCAGGTCGGAGCCGAGGTCACGGTGGTCGACGTCGGCGTCGCCGCCGACCTGGCCCCCGGGCCCGGCCTCCTGTCGCGCAAGGTGGCGTACGGGACCGCCGACATGACCGAGGGGCCGGCGATGACGGCCGCGCAGGTGCTCCAAGCGGTCGAGGCCGGGGTGATGGTCGCCCGCGATCTGGTGTCGGCGGGGCACCGCTGCCTCGTCGCCGGCGACATGGGAATCGCCAACACGACCGCCTCGGCCGCGCTGATCGCCGCCTGCACCGGGCTGCCCGCGGCGAAGGTGACCGGACGCGGCACCGGCATCGACGAGGCCACGCACGCCCACAAGGTCGACGTCGTCCGTGCCGCCCTGGACCGGCACGCCACGCCGATACACGCGATGCGGGAGCAACTGCATGATCGCGGCAGGGTGGAGCGGGCGCTGGAGGTGCTCGCGGCGGTGGGCGGGCTGGAGCACGCGGCGATCGCGGGCTTCATCCTCGGCGCGGCGTCTCGCCGCGTCCCGGTCGTGCTCGACGGCGTGATCGCGGGCGCCGCGGCGCTGATCGTCGCGGCGGTCGAGCCCAACGCGATCGCGGCCTGTGTCGCGGGGCACCGGTCGGCGGAGCCCGGGCATGCCGCTACGTTGGTTCACCTGGGCCTTCATCCGCTGGTCGACCTGGAGCTCCGGCTCGGGGAAGGGACCGGGGCGCTCCTGGCGTTGCCCCTGGTGCAGAGCTCCGTACGGGTCCTTCACGAGGTGGCCACATTCGATTCCGCGGGTGTTACCGAGAAGCAACTGGACGGTCAGCAGGACGGTTCGGCATAACGACGTGAACCCGAGTACTTTGGTGCGCGAACACACCTGCCTGTCATTGCCCGGCCACAGGGTGAAGCGGTGGCCGGCTCCGCGATGAGGAAGATCGATACCGTGCCCCCGTACCTGCTCGGCCTCCGTCTCACCGGGCGACGCGTCGTCGTCGTCGGCGGTGGACGGGTCGCGCAACGCCGGGTGCCCACGCTGGCCGCCGCCGGCGCCGACCTGACGCTCATCTCTCCCGAGGTGACGCCGTCGCTCGAGGACCTCATCGCCGCCGGTCAGGTGCGCTGGGAGCGCCGGCCGTTCACCGCCGGTGACTGCGCGGGCGCGTGGCTGGTGCAGGCGTGCACCGACGACCCGAAGGTCAACGCGGCGGTCGCCGCCGAGGCCGAGGCGGGCCAGACGTGGTGTGTACGGGCCGACGACGCCGAGGCGTCGGCCGCATGGACCCCGGCGAGCGCGATCGTCGGCGAAACCTCGGTCGGCGTGCTGGCCGGCGGCGATCCCCGGCGGGCGGCGGGCATCCGCGACGCCGTCGCCGACGGGCTGCGCGACGCCAGCCTCGAGGCGCGTCACTCCCGGCACAAGCCCGTCGGCGTGGCCCTCGTCGGCGGCGGGCCCGGCGACCCCGGGCTGATCACCGTGCGTGGCCGCCGGCTGCTCGCCCTCGCCGACGTGGTCGTCACCGACCGGCTCGCTCCGCGGCTGCTGCTCGACGAGCTCGCGCACGACGTCGAGGTGATCGACGCGGCCAAGATCCCGTACGGCCGTTCGGCCACCCAGGAACGCATCAACGAGCTGCTGGTGGAGCATGCCCGGCAGGGCAGATTCGTCGTACGGCTCAAGGGCGGCGACCCGTTCGTGTTCGGCCGCGGGGCCGAGGAGGTCCTGCACTGCGCCCGGCACGGCATCCCCGTCACGGTGGTCCCCGGGATCACCAGCGCCGTGGCGGTGCCATCGGCGATGGGCATCCCCGTCACGCACCGTGGCGTGAGCCAGGAGTTCCATGTCGTGTCGGCGCACCTGGCCCCGGGCGCCCCCGGCTCCACCGTCGACTGGGCCGCTCTTGGCCGATCACATGGAACCTTGATATTGCTTATGGCAGTCGAGCGCATGACCCCCATAGCGGCAGCCCTCATGCGCTATGGTCGGTCCCCTGACACGCCGGTCGCCGTCATCCAGGACGGTACGCTGCCGGGCCAGCGCGCGCTGACGGCGACGCTCGACACGGTGGTGGATGAGATGACGGCACAGGACGTGCGACCTCCGGCGATCGTGGTCGTCGGAGATGTGGTGGACGTGGCGCGGGAAATCGACATGATAAGAGCGGACATGGGGCAGGGCCCGTGACGACCCCGGCGGATCAGAGCGCTGTTCACATGGCGGGCTCGGGAGCCGGAGCCGGAAGCGACACGGCGGTCACCTCCGCTTCCACGGGCGGTCTCGGCCGAGTCCTCATCGAGCTGCGTGACCAGATCGACTCGTTCCGGTTCGTGCTGGACGTGCCAGGCGCCGACGAGGCGCGGGCCGCTCAGCTGGAGATCAGGAACCAGCTCGACGACTACGTTCTGCCCCGCCTGCGCAGCTCCGGCGTTCCGATGCTGGTCGTGCTCGGCGGCTCGACCGGCGCGGGCAAGTCGACGCTCGTCAACACCCTGGTCGGCTCGCGGGTGAGCGCCACCGGCGTGCTCCGGCCTACCACGAGCAGCCCCATCCTGGTCTGCCACCCCGACCACGCCCAGTGGTTCCTCGAGGGCCCGCTGCTGCCGGGCATGGCGAAGGTGCCAGGCCCCGCGCCCGACGCGGTGGTCGGCGACCAGCTGGTGATCATGCAGAGCGAGACGCTGCCGGCCGGGCTCGCCCTGCTGGACAGCCCCGACTTCGACTCGGTCTTCGAAGACCACTACGAGTTCGCGACGAAGCTGATGGCGGCCGCGGACCTGTGGCTGTGCGTGACGACCGCCGCACGCTACGCCGACGCGCAGGTGTGGCAGATGCTGCGGCGGGCCAAGGAGCACGGCGCGACCATCGGCACCGTGCTGTCCCGGGTGCCGCAGGGCGCGGGCTCCGAGGTCGTCGAGCACTTCGTCGAGATGCTCGAGGAGCACGGCGTCGGCGAGGCCGAGCGTTTCACGATCCCGGAAACCAAGATCGAGGCCAGCCGGCTGCCCGAAGAGTGCGTCGAGGACGTCCGCGACTGGCTCATCGGGCTCGCGGAAAGCGACGAGCGCCGCTCCGACGTCATCCGCGACACCTTCGGCGGCGTGCTCGACAGCTTCCGCACCCGAGTGCCAGAGCTGGCCAAGCAGGTCGAGGTCCAGGTCGAGCTGAGAACGGCGCTGCGGTCCGACGTCGAGGCCGGCTATGCCACCGCGCTGGCCGAGCTCGACGAGGCGACCCGCAACGGTTCCCTGCTGCGCGGCGAGGTGCTGGCCCGCTGGCAGGACTTCGCCGGCACCGGCGACCTGGTGCGCGCGCTGCACGTACAACGCAGCCGTTCGAGCCGCAAGGCCAACCGGCGGCGCCGTACCCCGGCCCGGGTCAGGGCGCTCAAGAGCGCCCTGCGGGCGGGTCTGGAGTCGCTGATCCTGGCCGGCGCCGACCACGCCGCCGAACAGGTGGTCACCCGCTGGCGGGACAACCCGGCGGGCCGTGAGGTCCTGCTCGGCGGCCACGGAGCCGAGGCCAACGGGGCACGGGCGGCCGCGCTGGAGCACGCTTCGCCGGAACTCGCCCGCCGCGTCACCCGGGCCGTCAGCGCCTGGCAGGACTACGTCCTCGAACTGGTCCGCACCGATGGCGTCACCAAGCGCTCGGTGGCCAAGCTCGTGTCCTTCGACGAAGAGGCGCTCTCGCTGGTGCTCATGGTCGGGCTGCTCGCCTACGGCACCAGCGACGTCGCCGTCGAGGGAGGCACCAGCGCGGTGCCGCAGCGCCTGCTCAAGGCCCTCTTCGGCGCCGAGTCGCTGCGCGGCATGGGCGCCAAGGCCAGGGCCGACCTGCGCAGCCGGATCGGCATGCTGTTCGACGAGGAGGCCATCAGGTTCGGGCAGGCCATCGACGCCGCCGGAATTCCCGACGAGACCACCGCCGTCCAGCTCTATCAGGCGACATACAACCTCGAGGTCGCGCGATGACCACGACCGCTTTCAACGCCTTCCAACCCTCGGCGCACCCTCCGTCCGGACAGGGCGTCAATCTCTCGGCTCGGTTCGAAGCGCTTGAACAGCTGGTCGAGCTCGGCGCCGGTCGGCTCGACCCGGCGCTCCTGGACGAGACCGAGGCCCTGCTCGGACGAGCCGGCCAACGGCTGAGGCTGTCCGGCGAGCACACGGTGGTCACCCTCGCCGGTGGCACCGGCAGCGGGAAGTCCTCGCTGTTCAACGCCGTCTGCGGGCTCGAACTCTCGCCGACCGGCGTGCGCCGCCCCATGACCTCGCAGGCGCACGCCTGCGTCTGGGGCCTCGACGGGGCCGGCCCGCTGCTGGACTGGCTCGACGTCGACAAGCGGTACCGCTACGCCAGGGCCAGCGCGCTCGACGGATCCGGCGCCGGCCGGGACGGCGGAGGGGCCCCCGAGGGGTCGCTGCAGGGTCTCGTGCTGCTCGACCTTCCCGACCACGACTCGATCCGTGCCGCCCACCGCGCCGAGGTCGACCGGTTCGTCACCATCGCCGACCTGCTCGTCTGGGTCGTCGACCCGCAGAAGTACGCCGACGCCTCGCTGCACCGCAACTACATAGTGCCGTACGCCAGGCACGCCGGCGTCACCCTCATCGTGCTCAACCAGGTCGACCGGCTGCAGCCCGAGGAGGTCGACGACTGCGTGTCGGACCTGCGCAGGCTGCTCGAGGCCGAGGGTCTGCAGAAGCCCCGCATCCTCACGACCTCCACGGTCGCCGAGGGCGGCATCGCGGGGCTCCGCGAGGTCCTCGTCGACTCCGTCACCGCCCGCCGGGCCCGTACCGAGCGGCTCGCCACCGACCTCGGCGCCCTGGTCGACCGGTTCGCCGACTTCGCCGCCGAACCGGAGCCGTCCCCGGCGGTCGACGACCGCCGGGCCACCGCGCTGGTCGACGCGCTCACCGACGCGGCAGGGGCGCCGGCCGTCGCCGAGGTCATGGAGAGCGCCTACGAGCTTCGGGCCGTCGACTACGTCGGCTGGCCCGTCGCGCGGACCGTCGCCCGGCTGCGCTCCGACCCGCTCCGTAAGATGCGGCTCACCGAGCTGCGCGAAGAGCTGCGCGGTGCCTTCACCGGTCCCGTCGGTGCCCAGCAGGGCGACGTCGACAACGCTCTGCAGGGCGTGACCGACGAGGTCACCGTCGGCCTTCCCGAGCCATGGTCCCGGTCGGTACGGGCCGCCAGCCGCTCCCACGCCGCGTCCCTGCCCGAGGCACTCGGCATCTCGCTCAAAGAGGCCCTCCCGGTGTTCAACCAGGTACCGCGCTGGTGGTGGCTGGTCAAGACCTGGCAGTACTTCCTGGTCCTGGTCACGGTGATCGGGCTGATCTGGATCGGTCTCCTGGTGATCTACGGCGTCTTCGGCGCCGGGGACTCGTCCGAGGGGCTGCTCGGCGACTCCGGCCTGATCCCGTACGTCGCCATACTCATCGCCTGCACCTTCGGGATGGGCGCCCTCACCTCCTCCGCCTGCCGTAACGTCGTCGCGCTGTCGTCGGCCAAGCACGGGGAACGGATGGAGGACCACATGCGCACCCGGATCAGCGCGGTGGCCAGGGAGAAGGTCCTCAACCCGGTCAGCGCCGAACTGAACGTGTACGCGAGATACCAGGCTCTGTTCAATGGCCGCGCTCCGCGCGGCGGCTCACGGGCGCTTTGACGCGGCGGCTTCCCTCGTCGCTCAGTCGTTCGTTCACTCCTTCGCTCCTCAGTCCGGCCGCCGCGCGCCCGCTCGCGGGTCGCCGTGGGAACTGCGCGGGAAGTTATCCACAGATTGGGGTCTGGGCTCCCATCAGGGGGTTCGGTGCTTCACGGTGGTCTCGGACGGGGTCGTACCCGGCCTCACGAGACACCGAGTGGAGGATTCGATGAACGAAGCGCACGTCACCCTGGTCGGCTGGCTGGCCCAGGATCCGTTCTACACGGTCACGCAGAACGGAACGTCCTTCCTGTCGTTACGGGTGGGCTGCACGCCGCGTCGCTTCGACCGGCAGACCGGGCAGTGGCAGGACCTGGAGAGCATGTTCCTGACGGTGAACTGCTGGCGGGGCCTCGCCGACAACATCAACACCTCGAAGCTGAAGCGGGGCGAGCCGGTGGTCGTCACCGGGCGGCTGCGGATCCGGCAGTACGTCAAGGACGAGCAACTGCGCTTCTCCGCCGAGGTCGAGGCGACCACACTCGGCCACGACCTCACCCGCGGGTGCGCCGAGTTCCGGCGGGTCCAGCGCGGCGGGGTCATGACCACCGAGGACCGTGCGGAGGCGGCGGAGCACAACGACCGGTGGGCCGAGGCCGGCGGGCCCGTGCCGGCCTCGGACGAGGACGAGATCGAGCCCACGGACGCGCGGTCAGGTGCGTCCGAGGGCACGGCCGGGGCCGCTGACGGCTACCCGGGGGACACCACCGGACAAGACGACGAGGAAGAGGACGGAGCGGAGGTCGGGCGCTACGAGATGCGCACCACGGCGGCCTGACCGGCGGGCGTTGCATCCGGGTGCGGGGCGTCGTCCACTGCGGCGGCGCCCCTGCCGATCAAGGGTCCAGGCTGATCAAAGGTTCAGGCCGGTCACGGGGGTCAGTGAAGGCGGCGTCGGTGGCCGCGCGGGAGGGTGCGCCGCCGTCCGTAGCCGCAAGCGCCGCTCATATCCATGAAATGCCGCGCATGGTGTGCTCCCCCTCCGGGATGCTCCTGGGCACCGCGTGACCACGGGTCCTCACGTGGGCCTTGCTCCCCATGCGCCCACGTGTGCGTAAACGAAGGTACCCGTTCGCGGTCCGCCCCGCACACTTTGCAACTATCGTGTTACACAACGTGAATCACCGGGGGAATGCGCAAGACCCACCGAGGGCGTCCCGAGCGATGGGGGAAGGTATGACGGCAGTGCAGCAGCCGTCCGCCAAGGAGCGGGCGGATCTGGCGCACGGGCCACGGCGGAGGCCGCTGATGCCGCATCCGCTCCGGCTGGCCATCTACGTGGTGCTGATCGTCTACCTTCATGTGCTCCTGACCGTGCGGGAGCTGGCCCAGACCCCCTTGCGGCTGAGCGAGCTGGCCGGCTTCGCCGCGTTGCTGGGCTGCGGGGCCGTGTGCATCGAGGCGTCCAGACGGCTGGGCATGCCCGCCGGTGTGGCACGCGACCTGCTGTCGGCCTGGTGGCTGCCGGTCGCGCTGCTGCTGCCGCCCGTGTACGCGCTGCTGCTCCCGATCCCGCTCCAGGCGCTGCTGCAGTTCCGGGTGCGCCGCACGCTGCTGCACCGCCGGGTACTGGTCGCCTCGGCCTACGGGCTGGCGGGAGCCTCGGCGTCGTATGTGTTCCACTGGGTCGTGCCCGAACCGCTGCGGGGCTCCCCGACCTGGGTGAACGACGCGGGCCCGGGCGTCGCCACGGCCGTGGGCTGTGCGGCGCTGTTCACGGTCGTCAACACGGCGCTGGTGGCGGTCGCGGCGCGCAGTGCCGCCCCCGACAGCCGTTGGCGGGAGGTGCTGTGGAATCGGGAGAGCCTCATCCTCGACGTTGTGGAGCTGTGCGTCGGCGTGCTGGTGACCATCTCCGCCGCGATCTCGCTCGGCCTGCTGATGCTGGCCCTCCCGCCGGTCATGCTCCTGCAGCGCAGCCTGATGCACCAGCAGTTGCAGGCGGCCGCCCGTACCGACGCCAAGACCGGGCTGCTCAACGCCGCGGCCTGGCAGCGCGAGGCCGACACCGAGATCTCCCGGGCGCGCCGGTCCGACCAGCCGCTGGCACTACTGCTGATCGACATCGACCTGTTCAAGCGGGTCAACGACACCCACGGTCATCTGGTCGGCGATCAGGTGCTGATCGGGGTCGCCACCACGCTGCGCAGCCAGCTGCGTGACTACGACATCACCGGCCGCTTCGGCGGTGAAGAGTTCGTCGTGCTGCTGCCCGGCACCGACACGGTCGAGGCGTGCCGGGTCGCCGAGCGGCTGCGCAACTGGGTCCGCCGGCTGTCCGTGCCGGCTGAGGACGGCACGGTCGGCGTCACGGTATCGGTGGGCGTGGCGCTGTTCCGCACCCATGGCGAGGACCTGATCGAACTGCTCACCGCCGCCGACCTCGCGCTCTACCGGGCCAAGGAATCAGGCCGCGACCGGGTCTGTCTCCCCGCCACCACGGCACCACGGCCCCCGGCGATGTGATCGTGGGGCCGGGCACCCGGAGTTAGGTCTCTAGCTGCCCTCAAGACCCCATAGGCTTGAGGACATGCCCGAGTACATCTATACGCTGCAGCGCGTGCGCAAAGCACACGGCGACAAGGTCGTCCTCGACGACGTCACCCTGAGTTTCCTGCCCGGGGCGAAGATCGGCGTGCTGGGCCCGAACGGCACGGGAAAGTCCACGCTGCTGCGCATGATGGCCGGACTGGAGCACCCGTCCAATGGGGACGCGCGGCTCATGCCCGGCTTCACGGTCGGCATGCTCCAGCAGGAGCCGCCGCTCAACGAGGACAAGACGGTGCTCGGCAACGTCCAGGAGGGCGTGGCCGAGACCAAGGCCATGCTCGACCGGTTCAACGAGATCGCCGAGCAGATGGCGACGGACTACTCCGACGAACTGCTCGAGGAGATGGGCAAGCTGCAGGAGCAGCTCGACCATCGCAACGCCTGGGATCTGGACAGCCAGCTCGAGCAGGCGATGGACGCGTTGCGCTGCCCGCCGCCGGACGCCGAGGTCACCACGCTGTCGGGTGGTGAGCGCAGAAGGGTCGCGCTCTGCAAGCTGCTGCTGGAGGCGCCCGACCTGCTGCTGCTGGACGAGCCGACCAACCACCTCGACGCCGAGAGTGTTCAGTGGCTGGAGCAGTACCTGGAGAAGTACGAGGGCACCGTCCTGGCCGTCACCCACGACCGGTACTTCCTCGACCGGGTCGCCACCTGGATCCTGGAGCTCGACCGGGGCCGCTGCTTCCCCTACGAGGGGAACTACTCCACCTATCTGGAGAAGAAGGCGGAGCGGCTCAAGGTCGAGGGGCAGAAGGACGCCAAGAAGAAGAAGCGCCTCGAGCAGGAGCTCGAGTGGGTGCGCTCCAACCCGAAGGCGCGACAGGCCAAGAGCAAGGCGCGGCTCGAGCGCTACGAGGAGATGGCGGCCGAGGCGGCGAAGTACCGGAAGATGGACTTCGAGGAGATCCAGATTCCACCGGGCCCTCGTCTCGGCACCACCGTGATCGACGCCGTCGACCTCTCCAAGGGTTTCGCGGACCGGCTGCTCATGGAGCAGCTGTCCTTCCGGCTGCCGCCGAACGGCATCGTCGGGGTCATCGGCCCGAACGGTGTCGGCAAGACCACGCTCTTCCGCATGGTCGTCGGTGAGGAGACGCCCGACTCCGGCGCGCTCAAGGTCGGCGAGACCGTTCAGGTGTCGTACGTCGACCAGGGCCGGGGCGGCATCGACCCGAAGAAGAACGTCTGGGAGGTCGTCTCCGACGGGCTCGACCACATCAAGGTCGGTCAGGTGGAGATGCCGTCGCGCGCCTACGTCGCGGCGTTCGGGTTCAAGGGCCCCGACCAGCAGAAGCCCGCGGGTGTGCTGTCCGGCGGCGAGCGCAACCGGCTCAACCTGGCGCTCACCCTCAAGCAGGGCGGCAACGTTCTGCTGCTCGACGAGCCGACCAACGACCTCGACGTCGAGACGCTGTCGAGCCTGGAGAACGCGCTGCTCGAGTTCCCGGGATGCGCAGTGATCACTTCCCACGACCGGTGGTTCCTCGACCGGATCGCCACGCACATCCTGGCGTGGGAAGAGGGTTCGAACTGGTTCTGGTTCGAGGGCAACTTCGCCGACTACGAGAAGAACAAGATCGAGCGGCTCGGGGCCGACGCGGCCCGGCCGCACCGGGTCACCTATCGCAAGCTCACCCGGGATTGAGCGGGCTCGCACAGGCGCGAGCGGACAGGGCGTACGTCAGGGAGCCGCGGTCGACCGCGGCTCCCCGGCGGGTAGCATCGGCCCGACTTTGATGGGCCGCTGCCGGCCCCAGGAACATGGATCATCAGGCGAGGACATGGACGACATCGCGACCCTGCCCGTGGCCGGCCTGCGCCACGTACACGAGTTCCGTATCCGTTTCGGTGACATCGACTCGCAGGGGCACGTGAACAACGTCCGGTTCCTGACCTATCTCGAGGACGCGCGGCTGGAGATGTTCCACGCCGACCCCGTGCGCAACGGCGAGCCGCCCGTGCGCGGAATGGTCATCGCCCGTCATGAGATCGACTACCTGCGGCCGTTGATGTTCGACATCGAGCCGATCCGGGTGGAGACGTGGGTCACCGAGGCCGGAGCCGTGTCGTTCCGGCTGGCCCACGAGGTTCGCGATGACGAGCACGTCTATGCGAGGGCGACCTCGCGCGTCGTCGCCTACGACGTCGAGGCGGTCCGCCCGCGCCGGTTCACCGAGCAGGAGCGCGAGCGCATCACGCGGTATCTGCATCGGGCCCCATGAGAGGCCGGGCCCCTCTCGAGGGCGGTGCACCGGACGGCCTGTCGTGGTATCGGACGAGTAACACAGATGCATAACGAACTTCACCCCGATGTACACTTCCCGGCCCTTCACCTCTAACGTCACGCCCGGAACGGGTTGATTACGACATAAAAGGGGTGGGGATGCGGAAAATCTCTGCATTGCTGCTGTCGATGTTGCTTCTCATGGGGCTCGTCGGCAGCGCGACCTCGGCGCAGGCGTCGCCGAGTGCCACCGAGGGTGACATCCTCGCGAGGCTCAAGGCCATCCCGGGTTTGAAGGTGATCGCGGAACGGCCGACCAATCCGGGGTTCCGCTACTTCCTGCTGAGCTACCGGCAGCCGGTGGACCACCGGCACCCGGAGCGGGGAAGCTTCGACCAGCGGTTCACGCTGCTGCACAAGGCCGTCGACCGGCCGATGGTGCTCTATACCTCCGGCTACAACCTGAACGACCTGCCGACGTTCCGGTCCGAGCCCGCGCAGCTCATCGACGGCAACCAGATCGCGGTGGAGCAGCGCTTCTTCACGCCGTCGCGGCCTGAGCCCGCCGACTGGCGCAAGCTGAACATCTGGCAGGCCGCCACCGACCACCACCGCCTCGTCAAGGCGCTCAAGAAGATCTACAGCAAGAAGTGGATCTCAACAGGCGCCAGCAAGGGCGGGATGACCTCGGTCTACCACAGCCGCTTCTATCCCCAGGATGTGGACGGCGTCGTCGCCTACGTGGCTCCGAACGACGTCGACAACAAGGAGGACAGCGCCTACGACCGGTTCTTCAAGACGGTCGGCACCGACCCGCAATGCCGGCAGCGGCTGAAGGACCTGGCGGCCGAATCGCTCAGGCGCAGGCCGGCGATGCTGGCCAAGTTCGAGGCGGCGGCCGCCGAGCAGGCCCTCACCTTCAGCAACCTCAAGACGCCCGACCGCGCCTTCGAGGCCTCGGTGCTGGACCTCGAGTGGGGCTTCTGGCAGTACGCGCTGCAGTCGGAGTGCGCGAACGTCCCGGACCCGAAGACGGTCACGACCGACGATCTCTACACCTTCGTCGACCAGATCGCGGGCTTCTCGTTCTACTCCGACCAGGGCCTGGCCCCCTACATCCCGTACTACTACCAGGCCGGCACCCAGCTGGGCTGGCCGTACCCGAAGTTCGAGAACCTGCGCGGCCTGGCCAAGTACCCCGGTCTCTACCAGCCGCGGTCGTTCGTACCGGCAGAGCTGAAGATGAACTTCGACTCCTCGGTGATGCGTGACGTCGACCGCTGGGTGCGCAACGACGGCCGCCACCTGATGTTCCTCTACGGGGCGAACGACCCGTGGGGCGCCGAGCCGTTCCGTCTCGGCCGGGGCACCAAGGACTCCTACTGGTACGAGGTCGCCGGCCTCAACCACAACGGACGCCTGATCGGCTTCCTGCCGCAGGACGAGCGGACCAAGGCCACCGCGGCGCTTCAGCGGTGGGCCGGCGTGTCCGGTCAGCAGCAGGCGAGGACGCTCACCAGCACGTTCGACACCTACGACGAGCTGCAGGCCAACCGCCCGCCGCTGTAACCCCTCCAGAGTGTGAACGGGCCCGTGCCCGCCCTGCGGCGGCACGGGCCCGTCACGTGCCGCGTGCCGGTCAGACCGGCTGATTGATCAGGCTGCGTGCGGCCATGACGAGGTAGTTCCACAGCCTCTGCTCGAGTTCGGGCGACAGCCCCAGCTCATCCAGGGAGTCGCGCATGTGGCGGAGCCAGGCGTCGTGCTCCTTCATGCCGATCGTGAACGGCACGTGCCGCATCCGCAGGCGCGGGTGGCCGCGCTGCTGGCTGTAGGTGTTCGGGCCGCCCCAGTACTGCGTGAGGAACATCCGGAGCCGTTCCTCGGCCGGACCGAGATCCTCTTCGGGATAGAGGGGGCGCAGCACCGGGTCGTCCGCCACGCCCTCGTAGAACCGGTGGACGAGGCGGCGAAAGGTCTCTTCGCCTCCGACCTCCGCGAAGAAATTCATGTCAGTAGCCATCAGCCTCAACCCTATGCGGGGAGTGAGGCCACGGCGATCCCGGCCTCGTCGAAGGTCTTCTTGACCCGCTCGCGGAGCTGCCGGGCCACCTCGGCCTGCTTGCCCGGAGCGGTCTTGAGCACGACCCGGACGACCATGGCGTCACCGGTCAGGGCCTGTACGCCCCACACCGACGGCTCCTCCAAGATGATCTCGTCCCACGGTGGGTCGACGGCGAGTGTCTCGGCGGTCTCCTTGAGCAGTGTGCGCACCTTGTCGACGTCCTCGTCGGGGGAGACGGGGATGTCGAGCACGGTCCGGGCCCAGTTCTGGGACTCGTTGCCGATCCGGAGGATCTCGCCGTTGCGCATGTACCAGACCACGCCGTTGATGTCGCGCAGCCGCGTGACGCGCAGGCTGACCGCCTCTACCGTGCCCTTCGCCGGCCCCACGTCGACCACGTCGCCCACGCCGTACTGATCCTCCAGCAGCATGAAGATGCCCGACAGGAAGTCCTTGACGATGCTCTGCGCGCCGAAACCGACGGCGACACCGATCACGCTGGCGCTGGCCAGGATCGGGGCGAGATTGAGGCCGAGCGTCCCGAGAACGCTGATCAGCGCGGTGCCGAGGATCAGGATCGAGGCGATGCTGCGCAGCACCGAGTCCATGGTCCTGGCCCGCTGGCGGCGCCGTTCGCTGAGCAGCACCGGACTGCCGTCGAAGATCGTACGGGTACGTTCGCGCAGCCGTTCCGGCATGGTGCCCTCGGACATGCGGAGCGTGACCCTGGTGATGAGCCGGTGCGCGAAGTGCCGCAGGATCATCGCGATCAGAAAGGTGATGGTGACCTGCACCAGCCCCGTGAGCGGCCGGTCGAGCCAGGTGCGGAAGAACCTGGTGAAGTCGGGGTTGTGCGACGCGGCCCAGCTGATCCGGCAGGCGATACTGGGCTCGCCGGGCCCGCAGTGGTCCTCCGGCCGTCCCTGTTCCCAGAAGGCCGGCAGAGTCACGTTGAGCAATGGCACGAGTGGGACCCTCCCCGGGCCGGTCATCTGTGTTCGCTGTCACATCACCGCGGTCGGCGGCGGGTACGAGCCGATCGTAGGGGACGGCAGAGACCGGTTCATACGACACCACCGCGCGATGCGCACGGATCGCCGGCCCCCGGGGAGAGCCGGACCCGCCGGGCCGGCGCGCGCTGGTTCGCGCCGGCCCGGCGAGGTCCGGGGAAGGGCCGCCCACCGCATCGGTGTGGGTCTGCTGCGGGCGGCCGAGGATCCGCTCACGCGGGACGTGGCCGAGCGTGTCCCGTGGGATCCGGCCGCCGCGCCGTTCCAGCCGGGGACCCACGGGACACGCCCGGGCTAATGGCGGCGGATCTCGAGGACACGCGCCACCTTGACGGCGGCGCCTCCTGGATCGCCGACCTGGTGCAGGCGCTCACCCCATGACCACCAGTAGTAGTCATCGCGGGTATCCGGCGCTGGGGCGCAGGTCACGTTCTCTGAGAGGCTCGCCGCCTCTGGATTGACCACTCGCAGGAACGCGGGGCCGTCGATCCGGGTCTGGACCACCCGTGCCACCAGCCCGTGTGTTCCGAGTTCGTGCACCAGCTCTTCCAGATAGCCGACGCGCCTGTCGGTTAACACCTGAGCACCCTCTTCCGTAGTCCTGGCTTCCGTAGTCCTGGCGACTCTCCGAGCATCCTGTGTGATCAAGCGAATACGCATTGCTATGCGAAGCGAGAATTGCAAGTACCCGGAGGGTCGGTCAAGCACGGGTCATCCCGCGAGGAGGAAAAGTCGACCCTGTGGTGGACGTATCTCAACCGCCGGGGGAGATATCTCAGCCCGGAAGCGGTCGGAGAACCTCCGGTGCAGCCTCATTTCTTGTGAATGGGTTGGCTTGCGGCCAGGTGAGAGTTACGATTCGTCACGAAGAGTAATCGACCTGATTGATTACCGGTCGCCCTGGTGGCGAGGAGGCCGGAACGGATGTCGGAACCCCCACGGAAAGAAACGGACATAGCGCGCAGAATTCGAGCACATGGTCTGGCTCGAGGGCTGACGTCCGTGAAGATCGCCTCAGATATTCACGATCAATGTGGCCCCCTCTTCGGCACCAGTCCGGTGAAGGCGCACCGCCTCGCCTTAGGCGTGGCGCTGTCCGATGTGGTGGCCCAGGTGAGGGCGCTGTACGAACTCGAGGGCCGGCCCACCCCAAAGCTCGGCGAGACACTGCTGTCGGCTTATGAGAGCGGTTACAAGAGACCCGGCCCGGAGTATCTGCACTATCTGTGTCTGGTGTTCCGGGTCGATCCCGAAAAGCTCGGTTACCCCGGCCGCTGTATCTGCGGGCAGGGGCATGCGGCACGTCCCGGTACCACTCCATTAGGCCAAGTTCCGGGCGAAACAGACACACTCGTCGGCTCTGTCGTCGTCGCCATGCCTGACGACCGGCACTGGATCAATCAAGTTAGAGGTCTATATGGCCCTGACCGCGCACGGGAGCCTGCCTGCGCGGATGTTGGAGAGGAGGACATCGTGCTTCGCAGGACCCTTCTGCAATTGCTCGCGGGAGCGGGCGTGACCCTCGATGGTCAGTTTCTCGGCTCAATCGACAACCTTCGCCGCAAGATGGACGACACACTGGTCAACGCCACCGTGTCGCCCACGATGCTCGACCAGTGGGAGGAGACCACCCTCGGGTACGGCCAGCAGTACCAGGCCACTCCGTCACTGCGCATGCTCTGTGACGTGCTGTTGGACTTCAGCGAAGTCCGCCGCATGTGCGATCACCGGCAGCCCATCGAGCTGCAGGAGCGGCTGTGCCGGCTGGCCGCCCAGCTCGCAGGGATGTCGGGGCTGATCATGATCAATCTGGGCGATCACCGGCTGGCGCGCTCGTTCTTCCGCACCGCGCGTACCGCCGCGGACGAGACCGGCGACCGGCCGTTGCGTGCCTGGGTGACCGTCCGCGAGGCGCTGGTCCCGATGTACTACGGCGACCCGCGAGAGGCGCTGCACCTCGCACGCAAGGCACAGGACCTGGCCGGTCGTACGCCCAGTGTGGCGGCGGCCATGGCGCCGGCCGTGGAGGCCCGCGCGCTCGGCCAACTCGCGCTGCGCGGCCGTTCGGACGCCGCGCCCGGCGCCAGGCGTGCGC
The DNA here is from genome assembly GCF_014323665.1 of Actinomadura sp. HBU206391. Lineage (GTDB taxonomy): Bacteria > Actinomycetota > Actinomycetes > Streptosporangiales > Streptosporangiaceae > Actinomadura_C. The sequence goes on from NZ_JABVEB010000027.1 coordinate 24,583, forward strand.
TGGTCCGCAGCCGCGCCGTGTTCGACCAGCTGTCCAAGACCGATCTCAGCGATCTCGCCTTCGGCTTCACCGAGCGGCAGATGTCGTTCTACGAAGGCGACACCTTCACCAACCTCGGGGACCATCAGCGCGGCGACGAAGTGCTGAGCCACGCCCTGACGCTGTACTCCGCCACCGAGCGGGTGGACCGCACCCTGGTCCGGCTGAACCGGGCCGCGTGCAAGCTGCACGCCGGTGAGCCCGGCGCCGCGGCCGACACGGCCAAGGAAGCGATCTTGGAGCTGCCCGTCGAGCACCGGTCGGACATCCTCCTGCACCGCGCCCGGCAGCTCAACGCGGCGGTGGTCGCCAAGCACGGGGAGATCCCCGAGGCGAAGGACTTCCGCGAGGCCCTGTCGGGTCCATCGGTGCAGAGCCCGACGGTGGCGCCACCGGTCCCTCAGCCGTCGACTCCCGAGTCGATCTGACCGGCCGGGATGACGAATCGCGACAGCGACGTCCGGGGACTCAGCCGGCGTCGGGCGGAGCCCCCTGTCTGGGCGTTCGGTGACCTGATCATCCGGCGGTACCGCTCCGCCGACCACGAGGCCGTCCTCGCGCTGCACCACGACGGGCTCGCCCAGGTCGGGTTGCGCCCCGGAGACGGCGTCTACTACGACCACGACTTTCCCGCGCTCAAGGAGATCTATCTGGACAACGGCGGAGAGTTCGTCATCGGCCGGCCCGCGAGGATCACCGGGAGGCTGACGGGTCAGAGCCGGCGGGTGCTCGCCATGGGCGGGCTGCGCCGGGTCGACGAGCGCACCGCCGAGATGGTGCGGCTCCGCGTACACCCGGACGTTCAGCGCCGCGGCTACGGCGCCGCGATCGTCCTCGCGCTGGAGGAACGGGCGATCGAGCTCGGCTACCGCCTGCTCCAGGGCGACACGACCGACCTGCAGGGGCCTGCGCTGGCGCTGTACGAGAGGTTCGGCTGGCGCGAGACCCGTCGCGAGGTCATCTGTGGCATCGTCAACATCTACGGCGAGAAGGAGCTCCCACCGCCCTGAACCGCGAACGTCGGCACAGATCACGTCGGCCAGATCACGTCGGCACAGATCACGTCGGCACAGATCACGTCTCCAGGTCCAGGCCCGTGCGGGCGGCCATGAACGACAGGGTGTCGACGGCCAGTTGCACCGTCCGGCTCACCGCACGCGCGCCGTGTCCCACCTCGGCCTCGTTGCGCAGCAGGATCGGCTCCGCCGACGCCGTGGCGTGCTGGAGGGCCGCGCACATCTTGCGGGCGTGCAGGGGGTCGACCCGGGTGTCGCTGTCGAAGACGGTGAAGAGCGTGGCCGGATACTCCACGCCCTCCCGGACGTGGTGGTACGGCGAGTAGCCCAGCAGCCAGCCGAGCTGCTCGGGCACCTCGGCGGACCCGTACTCCACGTTCCAGGTCTGGCCGAGGCCGAACCTCTCGTACCGCACCATGTCCAGGAGCGGCGCCGAGCACACCACCGCCCGGTAGAGTTCGGGCCGCTGGGTGAGCGCCGCGCCGACGAGCAGGCCGCCGTTGGAGCCGCCCGAGATGGCCAGCCGCTCCGGCGTGGTCCAGCCGTCGGCGATCAGTTTCTCGGCCGCCGCGTGGAAGTCGTCGAAGACGGCCTGCTTGCGGGCGAGCATGCCGGCCCGATGCCACTCCTCACCCTCCTCGGCGCCGCCGCGCACATTGGCGATGACGTACACGCCACCGGCCTCGACCCAGGTGAGGATGATCGGGGAGTACGAGGGGGTCAGCGACACATTGAAGCCACCGTAGCCGTACAGGATGGTCGGCCGCGGCTCGTCCCGGGCCGCCACGTCGGCCCGGGAGATGACGAGCATGCGCACCTCGGTGCCGTCGTAGGACTCGTACGTGATCTGCTCCGCCTGCACGTCGGGCAGGTCCACCGTGCCGGGTGCGGCCTGCCACAGGCTCGTCTCGCCGGTGCGCGCGTCATAGCGCTGAACGGAGGTGGGCGTGACGTTGTCGGTGTAGCCGAACCACGCCTCGTGGCCGCCCTCGGGGCGCTCGACGATGCCGCCGATCGAGCCCAGGCCGGGCGTGGGCACTTCGCCGATCCGCTCCCCGGTGACCAGATCGTGCACGGTGATCTCGCTGATCGCGTGGCGCGTCCATCCGGCCAGGAGCACCGGGCGCTCCAGCTCGGGCCCGTCCAGGATGGCGAAGTCGCTGAGCACCGCCTCCGGGTCCTCGGGGATCAGGTCCCGCCACGTCTCGTACGAGGGATCGGCTGGGTCGGTGACGCACAGCCGGGCGCGCGGCGCGTCGCGGTCGGTGAAGATGTAGGCCCGCCCGTCCCGGCCCACGTACACGCCCGTCTCGGCGTCGACGCCCTCCTGGAGCACCTTGAGCGCCGGGGCCTCGATCGGCGACGCGGTCAGGTCGGCGATCCACAGCTCGTTGCGCGGCGCGGTGCCCTGCGAGGCCGACAGCGCCAGCCACCTGCCGTCCCGGCTCACCGACACGCCGTAGTAGTTGGTCTTCTCGCGCCCCTCACCGAAGATCATCACATCGTCGGTCTCGGGATCGGAGCCGACGCGGTGCAGGTAGACCCGGCGGTGGTACTGGTCCTCGCCGTCGGGTACCTCGGCGGCGGGGAGCCGCCGCACGTAGTAGAACGCCGCACCTCCGGGCAGCCAGGCGATCTGGGAGTAGCGGCAGCGCTCGATCGGCCCTTCCACGTCCTCGCCGGTCGCCACGTCCATCACCCGCAGCAGTGACTCCTCATCACCGCCGTGCGACAGCTGGTACGCGAGCAGCCGCCCCTCCTTGTCCGGCTGCCAGGCGTCGAGCGTCGTACGCCCGGAGTCGTCGATCGCCATCGGGTCCAGCAGGATCCGCTCTCCGCCGTCGGCGCCCACGGTGTAGAGCACGGCGTGCTCCTGCTCCGCCGCCCTGCGGACGAAGAATCGCCGGTCGCCGCGCCATACGGGGGAGCCGATGCTGCCTGAGCCGAGCAGGTCGGTGAGCCGCGCCCGGAGCCGCTCCCGGCCGGGCAGCCCGTCCACGGCCTGATGGAAGAGCTCGTCCTGGTCGGTGAGCCATCTCTTGGTGTCATCGCTCTGCGGGTCCTCGAGCCAGCGGTACGGGTCCGCGACCTGGTGACCGTGAAGATCCTCGACGATGTCCTGGCGCTGCGCGGCCGGGTACGTTGGTCGGCTCATGGATCGCACCTTACGTCCTGCTAGTACCGCTCCGTGCCGCACATCCGGACGCTCCGGCACTTTGCGTGTTCTTGCCGTCACCGCTCGGAGGTCCGAATTTGCGGGCGGCCAGTAGGCTCGGGATGACTCACGGTGGCGCTCCCGCGAAATTCATGGGTAGCGGGATCGGGTCATCACGAGCCACACTGATTGCAGCTTCGAGTTCGCCCTTGAGGAGGTCCTCGTGGCGCAGGTGCTGACGGAGCAGGGTGAGCCTCCGACCGAGGCGCGTTCGAGCGTGCCCCCGGGGGCGGCCGGCGCCTGTGGCCCCGCGGAGGTCGTCTGATGCGACAAGTCCTCCTCCTTAACGCGACGTACGAGCCGCTCACCACACTTCCGCTGCGGCGGGCGGTTTGCCTTGTGCTCAGGGAGAAGGCGGACGTCGTCCATCACGACATCACCGGGGCGCAGTTGCGGTCGGCGACGATGTCCATTGAGGTGCCCTCGGTCATTCGGCTTCGCCGGTATGTTCGAATCCCGTTCCGGACCCGGGTGCCCCTGACGCGCGCCGCGCTGATGCGCAGGGACAACTTCCAGTGCGCCTACTGCGGCCGCCGCGCGGAGACGATCGATCATGTCCTGCCGCGCAGCCGCGGCGGAAAGCACACCTGGGAGAACTGCGTCGCCTCCTGCATGCCCTGTAATCACCGTAAGGCCGATCGACTCCTGGAGGAGCTGGGGTGGACCCTGCACGTCGCCCCGGTGGTGCCACGTGGCGCCCACTGGCGGCTCATCGGCGTCATCCACGACGGTGATCCGCAATGGGCGCCGTATGTCACCGAGCCCGCGGCCTAGGTACCCTGAGGGGGTGCCGCGCTATGAGTATCGATGCCGGGCGTGCGGAGACAGCTTCGAGCTCTCCCGCCCGATGAGTGAGTCGTCCGCGCCCGCCTCCTGCCCGGCCGGCCACGACGACACGGTCAAGCTGCTGTCCACGGTCGCGATGACGGGCTCCTCCGGGGCCTCCGCACCGGTCGCCCGACCGGCGGGGGGCGGCTGCTGCGGCGGAGGCTGCTGTGCTTGATGGCCTCGCTCCGCTCGGCGGCTCGGGGCGCCTTTGAGGCGCTGCCTTCCCTCGTCGCTCCGTCGCTCGTTCCTCGCTCCTGCGCTCCTCAGTCCAGGCAACGCCGCGCCCCTCGCGGCTGATGGCCTCGCTCCGCTCGGCGGCTCGGGGGATGCGGCATGCTGACACCATGCCTGAACTGATCGAGAAGCCGTCCCGGGTGACGGCCGCCGGCGAGCCGCCCAAACTGATCGACGAGTACGTCGGCCGGGTCAACTCCGAGGAGTCGCGGCTCAGCGTGGCGCACATGCGGAGCCCCGGCGGGTGGGCCGAACCCGGCCAGCGCCCGGAGTTCGACGAGTACACCGTGGTGCTGAACGGCATGCTGCTCGTGGAGTACGAGAGCGGCAGCCTGAACGTCACCGCCGGCCAGGCCGTGCACACCAAGCCGGGGGAGTGGGTCCGCTACAGCTCACCCGGCGCGGAGGGTGCCGAGTACATCGCCGTCTGCCTCCCCGCCTTCGCCCCGGACCTGGTGCACCGAGAGGGCTGACCTCATGGCGGGGTCAGCCGGAGAGCTGGCTGATGTCCCTGGAGGCGCCGGTGGAGGCCGAGGTGGCCATCGCGGCGTAGGCCTGCAGCGCCACGCTGACCGGACGCTGCCGGTCGCGCGGGCGGTAGGAGCCGAGGTCGGCCAGCAGCTTCTCGCGGCGGGCCCGCAGCTCCTGCTCGGGAACGTCGAGCTCCAGCGAGCGCTGCGGGATGTCGATCACCACCCGGTCGCCGTTCTCGACCAGTGCGATGAGGCCGCCGGCGGCCGCCTCGGGCGAGGCGTGCCCGATGGACAGGCCGCTGGTGCCGCCGGAGAACCGGCCGTCGGTGACCAGCGCACAGGCCTTACCGAGACCGCGGCCCTTCAGGAAGCTGGTCGGGTAGAGCATCTCCTGCATGCCCGGCCCGCCCTTGGGGCCCTCGTAGCGGATCACCACGACGTCGCCCGGCTTGACCTGGTCGCCGAGAATCCCGTCGACGGCGTCGTCCTGGCTTTCGAAGACGATCGCCGGGCCGGAGAAGGTCCACAGCTCCTCTTCGACGCCCGCCGTCTTCACGATCGCGCCCTCGGGCGCGATGTTGCCGTAGAGCACGGCGAGTCCGCCGTCCTTGGTGTAGGCGTGCTCCACATCTCTTATGCACCCGGTGGCCCGGTCGAGGTCGAGGGACTCCCAGCGCGTGTCCTGTGCGTACGGCTTGATCGTGCGGACGCCGCCCGGCGCGGCGTGGAAGAGCTCCACGGCCTCGGGGCGCACGTTGGGGGAGCGGACGTCGTAGCCGTCCAAAAACTCGCCCAGCGTCGCGCTGTGCACGGTGTGGACGCCGCGGTGGAGCAGTCCGGCCCGGTCGAGCTCGCCGAGCAGCGCGGGGATGCCACCGGCCCGGTGGGCGTCCTCGACGTGATACTTCGCCGTGGCCGGGGCGAGTTTGCAGACGCACGGCACCCGGCGGGAGACCTCGTCGATCTCCTTGAGCCCGAAGTCGACGTTCCCTTCGCGGGCCGCGGCGAGCAGGTGCAGGATCGTGTTGGTGGACCCGCCCATGGCCACGTCGAGCGTCATCGCGTTCTCGAACGCGTCACGGGTGGCGATGTTGAGCGGCAGCACCGAGTCGTCGTCGCCGTCGTAGTAGCGGTGGGCGATGTCGACGATCACCCGCCCGGCGTCCTCGAAGAGGCGCTTGCGGGCGCTGTGCGTGGCCAGCGTGGTGCCGTTGCCGGGCAGCGACAGCCCGATCGCCTCGGTCAGGCAGTTCATCGAGTTGGCGGTGAACATGCCCGAGCACGAGCCGCAGGTCGGGCAGGCGTTCTCCTCCATCTCGGCGAGCTCGTCGTCGGAGACGCTCTCGTCCGCCGACGCGATCATCGGGTCGATGAGGTCCAGCTTTCGGGTCGTCCTCGCCTCGCCGTTGATCACGGTGACCTTGCCGGCCTCCATCGGCCCGCCCGACACGAACACCGTGGGGATGTTGATCCGCATCGCGGCGATCAGCATGCCAGGAGTGATCTTGTCGCAGTTCGACACGCAGATCATCGCGTCCGCGCAGTGGGCGTTGACCATGTACTCGACCGAGTCGGCGATCAGCTCGCGGCTGGGCAGCGAGTAGAGCATGCCGCCGTGACCCATCGCGATGCCGTCGTCGACCGCGATCGTGTTGAACTCGCGCGGGACCCCGCCGGCCTGCCGGACCGCGTCGGCCACCACCTGTCCCACTTCACGTAGGTGCACATGGCCGGGCACGAACTCGGTGAAGCTGTTGGCGACCGCGATGATCGGCTTACCGAAGTCCTCGCGGGCGACGCCGGTGGCCCGCATGAGGGCCCGGGCGCCGGCCATGTTCCTGCCGTGCGTGACCGTACGTGATCTGAGCGGTGGCATGGGGCTCTCCCAACTGAATGCTTTGCTCTCGATCGTACGGCCCCACGGATGCGGATGAGACGACCGTCCCAGCAGTTGGACGCCGGGCCAGCCGAGGCTCAGTCCGCGGAGTAGGCCGGCGGCAGCATGCTCTCGGCCGCCTTGGCGATCCGCTGGATGTCCGTCTCGGTGAGGATCTTCGGCCTGCGGCGCAGATAGGACTTCGCCCGGCCGCCCGAGTAGACGTCGACGTCCCGCACCGTCATCACCTTCCATGGAATGGACGGGCCGTAGATCGCCACCGACGGCTGCACCGGCACCTCGAAACCGACCTGGGCGCTGAGCAGCCTGCTGGCCTGGCCGGCCTCCCAGCACGCCTCGTCGAGCCGCTCCTTCTTGTTGAAGGGGCCGTGGAAGAGCTTGCGGTGGGACAGGGTGCGCACCGGGAGGCGCTTGTCCCACTTCTCCGAGTCGATGGCGTAGACGCCGCTCGGGCCGATGACCAGATGATCGATCTTGCCGTCGCTGACGCCCTCGTCGTCGCGCGGCACCGCGCGGGCGTGCAGGATGCACCACCCACTCTTCTCCAGGCCGCGCAACTGTCGTTCGGTACGGCGCTCGGCCGCGGAGGACTTGCGCCAGGCGTCGACGCTGGAGTGCTTTCGAGCCCGCCGGATCGTGTCCGCGATGACCGCGATCACCGCGATCGTGAAGCCGACGCGGATGCTGAAGAAGACGGCGAACACCACTCCGATGACGATCGCGACTCCCACGCGCTGGGCCCATCTGCGGACCTGCGGGTCACTGATCAGATCGCCGTACGTCTGTTCCCGAGATCGGGAGGACGGACCCTCCTGCGGATGACCGCCTACCGACCGGGTCTTACCGTCCCGTCCCAAAATCGACATTTTTAACGCTCCGTATTCCTTTCCGGGAAAGATGCGTGATTCTCTTAGCGCAGAGTAAGCATTTAGGTTACGAGCGACTAGTCTTGTCAGGTTTATACTTTTGTCGCCCCATCCGGGTGATTCATTTGCGTCCCGGGAGGGTAGATCTTTCTTCACCCCTTCTCTTCGGCGTGCCCGTCAGCGTGGGAGCCATGCGGCTCGCCGAGTGGTGGAGCGTGAGGTTCGTCACTGCGGCCTTTGATCCCGGCCGTGGCGGCGTCTACTGTTCGGCGGTGTGACTGATATCCACGACCTCACCGCAGAGCAGCAGGCCACAGCGGTCCGTAACCGTGAGCTTTCCCCCGTTGAGATCGTTGATCACTACCTCGGTCGTATTGAACGGGTAAATCGCCAGGTGGGCGCCTACGTGACCGTCACCGATGAGTCGGCGCGGGAGCAGGCCCGGAAGGCGGAGCGGGTCGTGCTCGAAGCCGCGGATCCGGCGGAGTTGCCGCCGCTGCTCGGTGTTCCGGTGCCGATCAAGGATCTCAACATGGTCCAAGGCGTGCCGATGACCTTCGGGTCGGCGGTCTTCGACGACCTCACGGGGTTCGTGGACGACCATGTCGTGACGGCGCTGCGCGAGGCCGGCTCGGTCATGATCGGGAAGACTAATACGCCGGAGTTCGGGCTGCCGTGCTACACGGAGAATTCGGTCGCGCCGCCCGCCCGTACTCCGTGGGACCTTGACCGGTCGGCCGGCGGCTCCAGCGGAGGGGCGGCTGCGGCGGTCGCCTCGGGTCTCGCCCCGGTCGCGCAGGGCAGCGACGGCGGAGGCTCGATCCGCATCCCGAGCAGCGTCTGCGGGCTGTTCGGCATCAAACCGTCCCGGGGCCGGGTGTCGCAGGGCCCGCTCATCCCCGACCTGTTCGGGCTGTCGACCAACGGGCCGATCGCGCGGACCGTCCTGGACGCGGCCACGCTGCTCGACGTGATGTCCGGGCCGACGCCCGGTGACCTGTTCATGGCACCGCCGCTGCCGGACGGCGGCACCTTCGCCGCATACGTGGGGCGGGAGCCGGGACGCCTGCGGATCGCCCGCATGATCGAGCCGGTCGTGCCGGGAGCGGTGATCCACGCCGACTGCGTCGCCGCCTACGAGGAGGCCACGTCACTGCTCGTCGAACTGGGCCACGAGATCGTGGACGTGTCGCCGCCGTTCGGGCCCGACCTGGTGCCGATCTTCGAGACGCTGTGGTCGGTGATGGCCACGATGACGCCCGTCGATCCGCTCCGTGCGGACAGGTTGCAGCCGCTCACCCGCTGGCTCCGCGAGCGGGGCGACGCCGTGACCGCCAACGCGCTGCTCTCGGCGCACGCACAGCTACAGGGAGCGCTACGGGTCGCGCTCGCCGCCACTGCGGAGTACGACGCGATTCTGCACCCCACACTGGCCCAGCCGCCCGTGCCGATCGGTTACTTCCACGATGCCGATCCGGCCGAGAACTTCGAGCTGCAGAAGCGGTTCACCCCGTTCACCTCGATCTACAACATCTCCGGCCAGCCCGCGGTCAGCGTGCCGCTGCACTGGACCGAGAACGGCCTCCCGATCGGCGTGATGCTCGCGGGCCGGCTGGGCGGCGAGGGCACGTTGATCTCGCTGTCTGCCCAGCTCGAGGCCGCCCGGCCCTGGATCGGGCGCACCCCGCCGATCTGGACCGCCTAGCCCGGGCACGGCCGATCCGTCCGGTGATCTTGCAGTTGTTCGCGCTGGACGGAGATCACCCGGCCCACCGGCGAGCGAGTGCGAGACGGGTTTCGCTGTCGTGTTCGCGTCTTCGATGGGCATGGTTGTGCTGTGGTGGACATGGAACTGAACAAACTGGCGGGCGAATACCGGGTCGGGACGGGCTACACGGACTGGCGCGGGCGCCGGGTCGACGTGTCACCCGACACGATCAGGGCCGTCCTGGCCGCGATGGACGTCGACGCGTCGTCTCCGGACACCGTCCGGGCCGAGCTGGCCCGGCTCGGCGAGGAGTGGAGCACGCGGCTGCTGCCCCCGGTGGTCGTCCATCCGGCGGAGCGGCCGGCGTCCCCTGGCGGTGCCGCCGGCGCGTCGCCCTCGAAGCCGCTCCGGCTGCCCGTTTCCGAGCGGATGTGGGTGGAGCTGGACGGGGGCGGCACGGTGGCCCTGCGCGCGGGCATCCAGGGACGGCGGCGGCACGAGACGCTCGGCCGCGACCGGATGGAGCACGACGTCCCGCTGCCGGCGGAGATCCCCGCCGGGTGGCACCGTCTGCACGCCGAGCACGGCGGTCGTCACGAGCGGGCCGCGCTGCTCGTGACCCGGCCCCGGCCGGCTGCTCCCGTGGCGCGCGCCTGGGGCCTGATGACCCAGCTCTACTCCGTGCGGTCCCGCGCCTCGTGGGGGCTCGGAGATCTGCGGGATCTGGCCGATCTCGCCGCCTGGAGCGGTGACGAGCTCGGCGCGGGATTCGTGCTGGTCAATCCGTTGCACGCGGCCGAGCCGGTGCCTCCGATCGGGCCGTCGCCGTACTTCCCGATGAGCCGCCGCTTCGCCGCCCCCCTCTATCTGCGGGTCGAGGACGTACCGGAGTACGCGGCCGCCGCCGAGGACGATCGGCGACGCATCTCCGCGCTGGCCGCGCCGCTGAGGATCGGCGAGCGCGATCGTACGGCGGGGCTTCTGGACCGGGACGCCGTCTGGTCCGCCAAGCTGGGCGCCCTCGAGGCGCTCCACCGCGTCGCCCTCGGCCCGGCGAGTGCGGCCGAGTTCGCTCGGTTCCGGGCGCGTGAGGGCGCGGCCCTCACCGACTTCGCCACCTGGTGCGCCCTCGCCGAGGAGCACGGGGCCGACTGGCGCGGCTGGCCGGCCGAGCTGCGCGACCCGCGGTCGCCGTCCGTCGCCGCCGCCCGCGACCGGCTGGCCGACCGGGTCGGCTTCCACGCCTGGTTGCAGTGGCGGCTCGACGGCCAGCTCGACGCCGCCCAGCGCAGTGCGCGCGCCGCCGGAATGCCGATCGGCGTGGTGCACGATCTGGCCGTGGGGGTGCATCCCGGCGGCGCGGACGCGTGGAGCTACCAGGCGATGTTCGCGTCCGGGATGCGCGTCGGCGCTCCGCCGGACGAGTTCAACCAGCGCGGGCAGGACTGGGGCCAGCGGCCCTGGCATCCGGGCCGGCTGGCGGCCGCGGAGTACGGGCCGTACCGCGAGATCGTCGGCTACACGCTGCGGCACGCGGGCGGGCTCCGCCTCGACCACGCCATGCAGGTGTCGCGGCTGTGGTGGATCCCCGAGGGCGCGCCGGCCGATCAGGGCACCTACGTCGGTTATGACCGGTCGACGCTGCTGGACGTCCTGTGCTCCGAGACCGCCAGGGCCGGAGCGGTCCTGGTCGGTGAGGACCTCGGCGTCGTCGAACCGGGGTTCCGTGCGGACCTGGCCGGCCGCGGGGCGTTCGGCACCTCGCTGCTGTGGTTCGAGCGCGACGAGCGGGGTGCGCCGCTGCCGCCGCAGCGATGGCGCGAGCTGTGCCTGGCCACGGTCGGCACCCATGACATGCCACCGATCACCGGGTTCCTGCACGGCGACCACATCGAGTTGAGGAACCGGCTCGGGCTGCTCACGAGGCCGGTGGGCGAGGAGCTCGCCGAGCACGAGCGCGCGCTCGCCGAATGGATCAAGACGCTCATCGAGCTCGGGCTGCTCGAACCCGGCCTCCACGAACCCGGCCTCCACGGGGGCGGCGGCTCCGACCGCGAGATCGTGGCCGCGCTGCACGCCTTTCTCGCCCGTACCCCCGCCAGGCTCATCGGGGTCTCGCTGGCCGACGCCGTGGGCGAGCGGCGCACCCAGAACCAGCCCGGCACGACCGACGAGTACCCGAACTGGCGGATCCCGCTCGCCGACGCCGCGGGCCGCGCCGTTCTGCTCGACGACCTCCGCGACGACCCGGCGGGCATCCGGGCCGCCGTCGCGCCAGTCATCGACGCGATGAGGAACCCCTGATCAACCGGTTTCGATCAAGGATCAGGGCACCTTGAGAAGCCCTGATCCTTGATCGACACTTTGTCCGGGCCCTTCGGGGGGCTCAGGCGGCGGAGGCGTCCTTGTCGCGGGCGCGCAGGGCACGGGCGATGCCGTCGCGGCCCTCCGACAGCAGCCGGGCGAGCGCCGCCGGCGGCCGGTTCTCCTCGAGGTAGACGTCGGTGCGCGCGATGGTGTCCGGTGAGATCACCAGGACCGGATAGGCGACCTCGGCGAAGGTCTGCGCCATGTCGCTGCTCCACTCCTGCCAGATCCGGCCGACCTCGCCGAAGAACCTCTCGACGTACGGCTCCAGCAGCTCCGTCTGGTCGGGTTCCACGAACCCGCCCAGCGTCGCCCGGAACACCGCGTTCGGCAGGTCCCCGCCGACGATCCGGTCCCATGCGGCGGCCTTCGCCTCGGCGGTCGGGATGGCGGCTCGGCAGGTCGCCGCGTTGCGCTCGCCCGCCGCGGTGGCGTCGCGCTCCAGCTCGGCCGCGATCTCCGGTTCGCCCGCGGCGCCGCGGACGACCAGCCGGCGCAGCAGCGACCACCGCAGATCCGTGTCGACCGTGAGCCCGTCGAGGACCTCGGTGCCGTCGAGCAGTCCCTTGATGTACGCCAGGTGCGCGTCGTCGGAGGCGGCCGCCACGAACGCCTGGGTGTAGGTGAGCTGGAAGTCCGAGCCGGCGTCGGCCTCCCGCATCAGGTCGTGCAGCGCGTCGGCCATCAGCCGCAGCCCGGTCTCGCGCCACGCCGGGTCGGCGTACTGCTGGGCGGCCGTTCGGGCCTGCCGCAGCAGCGTCTGGGCGACCGCGATGTCGCTGACGCCCCGGATGCCGGACAGCACCAGCCGCACGTAGTCCCGGGTGGCCATCTCGGCGTCGCGGCACATGTCCCACGCCGCCGTCCAGCCGAGCGCCCGCGGCAGGCTCTCGGGGATCTCGCCGATGCCCTCGACCAGGGTGCGCTGGGAGTGGGCGTCCAACCTGATCTTGGCGTAGGTCAGGTCGTCGTCGTTGACCAGCACCAGATCGGGGCGGCGCTCGCCGACGAGCTCGGCCACGTCCGTACGGGCGCCGACCACGTCGAGCTCCAGACGACGGCGCCGGGTGATGCCCTCGTCGGTGCGGTCGTAGAGACCGATCGCGACGCGGTGGGAGCGCAGTGTCGGGTGATCCGACGGCGCCTCCTGCAGCACCGCGAACGAGCTGAACGTCCCGTCCTCGGCGAGCTCATAGGTCGGGCGCAGCGTGTTGACGCCGGCGGTCTCGAGCCACTCCTTCGACCAGGAGGTGAGGTCGCGGCCCGACACCTCCTCGAGCGCGTCGAGCAGGTCGGCGAGCACGGTGTTGCCCCACGCGTGCCGCTGGAAGTAGCGGCGCACGCCCTCGAGGAAGTTGTCCCGGCCGACATAGGCGACCAGCTGCTTCAGCACACTGGCGCCCTTGGCGTAGGTGATGCCGTCGAAGTTCACCTCGACCGCCTGGATGTCCGGGATGTCGGCCGAGATCGGGTGGGTCGACGGCAGCTGGTCCTGCCGGTAGGCCCACGCCTTCCACAGGTTGGCGAACGTGGTCCACGACCCGCTCCAGCGGGTGGCCTCGGTTTGGCAGAGCACGCTCATGTACGTGGCGAACGACTCGTTCAGCCACAGGTCGTCCCACCACCGCATGGTGACCAGGTCGCCGAACCACATGTGCGCCATCTCGTGCAGGATCGTCTCCGCACGGCGCTCGTACGCGGCGTCGGTGACGCGCGACCGGAAGACGTAGTCCTCGAGGAACGTCACGCAGCCGGCGTTCTCCATCGCTCCGGCGTTGAACTCGGGGACGAACAACTGGTCGTACTTCCCGAACGGGTACGGCTGGGCGAACACCCGCCGGAAGAAGTCGAAGCCCTGCTTGGTCACCTCGAAGATCGCGTCGGCGTCGAGGTGCTCGGCCAGCGAGGAACGGCAGTAGATGCCCAGCGGAATGCCGTCGTGCTCGTCGCGTGCGACGTGGTAGGGCCCGGCGACCAGCGCGGTGATGTACGTCGACATGGTCGGCGTGGGGGCGAAGCGCCACCGTCCCGGGGCGCCCTTCTCCCGGGTCTCCTCGTACGGCGCCGAGTTGGACACCACTTCCCAGTCCTCGGGCGCGGTGACGCCGAGCTCGAACGTCGCCTTGAGATCCGGCTGGTCGAAGCAGGTGTACATGCGGTGGGCGTCGGCGGTCTCGAACTGCGTGTACAGATAGACGCTCTCGTCGACCGGGTCGACGAAGCGGTGCAGGCCCTCGCCGGAACGGGAGTAGGCGCAGTCGGCCACCACCGTCAGCTCGTTGGTCGCCGCGAGGTCCGGCAGCGGAATCCGGCCCTTGGCCGCGTCGTAGGAGGCGGGGTCGAGCGTGCGACGGTTGAGAGTGATCTCCCGTACGACGGCGCCGTGCAGGTCGACGAAGCTGGACGCACCAGGCTCGGCGCAGGCGAACCGGACGGCCGTGACCGATCCGAACCGCTCATCGCCCGTGGTCAGGTCGAGCTGCACAGAATACGACTCCACGGCCAGCAGCCTGGCGCGTTCCTGCGCCTCGTCGCGCGTGAGGTTGCCTGCCACGTGCCCCTCCTCGATCTACTGAACGGCCGCGCGGCGGTGATCGGCCGCGTGGCCTCGGTCTTCCCGGCATCCTCCCATGTCCGGGGTGGCCGAGTGCGGCCACGCCCCGCCCGGCAGGGCCCCGGCGGTGGGTACGGCGGTGGGTCCGGAGGCGGGTGCGACGGCCGGTACGGCGCGGGCCGGAGGAGTTCGTCAAAGGGCGGTGACATGGGGGAATGCGGCGGCTCACTTTACGGTTCAGGAGAAGCGAAGATCTTTCGCCCCTTGTGGAGGTTCGCCATGTCGGAGAACACGCCCGTGGACTTCTGGTTCGATCCGCTCTGCCCCTGGGCGTGGATCACTTCCCGCTGGATCCATGAGGTGTCAGCGCTGCGGCCGATCGAGCCGCGGTGGCACGTGATGAGCCTCTCCGTGCTCAACGAAGGCCGGGACCTTCCCGAGGAGTACCGCAGCTTCCTCGACAACGCCTGGGGGCCGGTGCGCGTCTGCATCGCCGCCGAGCAGAAGTACGGCCCTGAGGTACTGGGACGGCTCTACACCGAGCTCGGCACCCGCTTTCACGATCAGGGCAAGCCCAAGGACCGCGCCACCATCGAGGAGGCGTTGCGCGCGGCCGACCTCGACCCGGCGCTGGCCGCCGCGGCCGACACCGACGAGCACGACACGGCACTGCGGGCCTCGCACAAGGACGGCATGGACCGGGTCGGCTACGAGGTCGGCACACCCGTGATCGACGTCGAGGGCGCCGCGTTCTTCGGGCCGGTCCTCTCGCCGATCCCGCGGGGCGAGGCGGCCGCGAAGCTCTGGGACGGAGTGGTGCTCGTGGCCCGCACCGACGGGTTCTTCGAACTCAAGCGCAGCCGCACCCGGGACCCGATCTTCACCTGATCGGGCGCCTTCACCTGCGGCGCTTTACCTGATCGACCGCTGTTCCTTACCTGATCGACCGGTGTGGCTTGTCGCCATCACCTACTTGTTGCGACAAACTTGCAACAAGCGGGGCCATGCGGTCAGACTGGTCTGACCGGGGTGGACAGCGGCGATCAGGAGGCGGCATGCACGTACCGGATGGATTCATCGACGCACCGGTGTCCCTCGGCGCGGGCGTCGTCGCCGCCGCGGGGATCGCGGTGTGCCTGCGCGGCGCGCGCAGGGAGCTCGACGATCGCACCGCACCCCTCGCGGGCCTGACCGCCGCCTTCGTCTTCGCGGCGCAGATGCTGAACTTCCCGGTGGCCGCGGGGACCAGCGGCCACCTGCTCGGCGGCACCCTCGCCGCGATCCTGGTGGGGCCCTATACCGGCGTGCTCTGCGTGTCGGTCGTGCTCCTCGTACAGGGACTGCTGTTCGCCGACGGAGGGCTCACCGCGCTCGGAGTGAACATCACCGACATGGCGCTGGTCACGGTCGTGGTCGGATACGGGGTGTTCCGGCTGCTCGTGCGGGTGCTGCCCAGGTCGCGGGCCGCGGTGTCCGCGGCCTCCTTCGTCGCGGCGCTGGTGTCGGTGCCCGTGTCGGCGTTGGCGTTCACCGGCATCTACGCCCTGGGCGGCACCACGGACGTGCCACTCGGCACCGTCGCCGGCGCGATGATCGGTGTGCACCTCCTGATCGGCGTGGGCGAGGCGCTGATCACGATGGTCACCGTCTCGAGCGTGCTCGCCGTTCGCCCCGACCTCGTCTACGCGGCGCGCGGGCAGCTCCGCCGGCTGGAGCTCAGGAACGCACCGGCCCAGCCGTCCGGCGTGAGCGCCTGAGAAGGAGAGTCATGACCACCAGACGTTTTCTCACCGCCGGGGTCCTCGTCGCCCTGATCCTCGCCGGGATCGTCAGCTACTACGCGAGCAGCAAGCCCGACGGCCTGGAGAAGGTGGCGGCCGACAAGGGCATCAACGCCGAGGAGCAGCACCACACGTTCAAGGACTCCCCGCTCGGCGACTACGGGGTGAAGGGCGTCGACCACCCGCGGCTGTCCGGCGGCCTGGCCGGTGTCATCGGCGTGGGGGTCACCCTCGCCCTCGGCGGCGGCCTGTTCTGGATCGTCCGTCGCCGCACCTCAGAGCCTGAGCGCCAGTGAGAGCGTGAACGTGAACGTGAACTCGAGCGGAGCGAGCGGATGAGCGCGGCCGCGACCTCGATGAGCCGGCTGTTCCTGCCGGGGGCGACCGTCGTGCACCGGCTGCCGCCGCAGTGCAAGCTGGTGGCGACGGTCACGTTCGTGCTGGCGGTCGTGTCCACGCCCCGCGAGCAGGCGTGGGCCTTCGGCCTGTACGCTGCGCTGCTCGCCGCCGTGGCCGCGACGGCGCGCGTCCCCGCCGGGGTCATCGCGCGCCGGATGGCGATCGAGTTGCCGTTCGTGACGTTCGCGCTGCTGATGCCGTTCGTGGCGCACGGTGAGCGCGTCACGGTCGCCGGCGTCGGGCTCAGCGTCAGCGGGCTGTGGGGGGCCTGGAACATCCTCGTCAAGGGCACGCTGGGCGTCGTCGCCTCGATCCTGCTGGCGGCCACGACCGAACCCCGGGCGCTGCTACTCGGGATCGAACGGCTGCGGCTGCCGTCGCTGCTGACCCAGATCGCCACCTTCATGCTGCGGTACGCCGACGTGGTCCTCGACGAACTGCGCCGGATGAAGGTCGCCCGGGCCGCCCGCGGCTTCGAGGCCCGCGGCATCCGGGACGTCGGCGTGCTCGCCCGCTCGCTCGGCGCTCTGTTCCTGCGCTCGTACGAGCGTGGTGAGCGGGTCTATCTGGCGATGGTCAGCCGGGGCTACGAGGGCCGGATGCCGGCCCACCGGGACGTCGGCGCGTCCGGCGGTCAGTGGGCGACGGCCGCGGTGGTGCCCGCGGCTGCGGCGCTGGTCGCCGCGACTGCTTGGATGGTCCAGTGGACCCTTCTCTAGACGTGCGCGGGCTGGCGTACGGCTATCCCGACGGCACCCAGGCGCTGTTCGGCGTGGACCTCACGATCGAGCGGGGCGAGCGGGTGGCGCTGCTCGGCCCGAACGGCGCCGGCAAGACCACCCTCGTCCTGCATCTCAACGGCATTCTGCACGGGGGCCTCGGCACCGTACGGGTCGCCGGTCTCGGGGTGGACCCGAAGGACAAGAAGTCGCTCCGGGAGATCCGCCGGCGGGTCGGCATCGTGTTCCAGGACCCCGACGACCAGTTGTTCATGCCGACCGTGCGCGAGGACGTCGCGTTCGGCCCGGCCAACCTCGGCGTCCGGGGCGACGAGCTCGACCGGCGGGTCGAGTCCGCGCTGACCCGCGTCGGCATGCTCGAGGTCGCCGACCGGCCGCCCCAGCACCTGAGCTTCGGGCAGCGCCGCCGGGTCGCGGTTGCGACGGTGCTGGCGATGGAGCCGGAGATCCTCGTGCTGGACGAGCCGTCGTCGAACCTCGACCCGGCCGGCCGGCGTGAGCTCGCCGAGATCCTCACGTCCCTGGACGTGACCGTCCTCATGGTCACGCACGACCTGCCGTACGCGGCCGAGCTGTGCCCGCGCTCCCTCATCATGTCCGGCGGCCTGATCGTGGCCGACGGGCCGACGCCCGACATCCTCACGGACGACGGGCTGTTGCGCGCCCACCGCCTCGAGCTTCCGTTCGGCTTCGATCCGGCGGCCGCGGCTCGCTGACCTCGGCCTATCTGCCGGATCCGCTTGATTCGATCTTGATCTCCGGGGAGACTCGACCTCGAGGAACGACGATGGTTTTCATAATCATTCATAAATCACTCGGATGATCAAGTGTATGATCCAGTGCACGATCAGCCGATGATCAAGCGGAGGTACCGTGAAGATAGCGTTCGTCGGCAAGGGCGGCAGTGGAAAAACGACGCTGTCCGCACTGTTCGTGCGCCACCTCGCCCTGCGGGGTCGCCAGGTGGTGGCCATCGATGCCGACATCAACCAGCATCTCGGTGCCGCGCTCGGCCTCGACGAGCACCAGACGGCCGCGCTCCCGTCGATGGGCGAGCACCTCAGCGAGCTGAAGGACTATCTCCGCGGTGACAACCCCCGCATCACCTCCTCGGCCGCCATGGTCAAGACCACACCTCCGGGGGCGGGGTCGCGCCTGCTGCGGGTGGGCGGCGACGATCCGTTCCACACCAAGCTCGCCACCGAGGTCAGGGTGGGCGCCGGCTCGCCCGATGTCGCCCTCATGGCCACCGGGCCGTTCACCGAGGACGACCTCGGCGTGGCGTGCTACCACTCGAAGACGGGGGCGGTCGAGCTCTACCTCAACCACCTCGTCGACGGCCCGGGCGAGTACGTGGTGGTCGACATGACGGCGGGGGCCGACACCTTCGCGTCCGGGCTGTTCACCCGGTTCGACCTGCTGGTCCTGGTCGCCGAGCCGACCTGGAAGGGCGTCGGGGTCTACCGCCAGTACGTCGACTACGCCGCCGACTACGACGTCGCCATCAGTGTGGTCGGCAACAAGGTGCACGGAGAGGGTGACGTGGCCTATCTGCGCGAGCACGTGGGCGGCGACCTGCTGACGTGGATGGAGCATTCCGCCGCCGTTCGCGCGCTGGAGCAGGGCCGTGGCGACGTGACGCTGGAGGCCTCCAACGAGGCGGCGCTCGCGTGCCTGCTGGACGCGGTGGACGTCCGTCCCAAGGACTGGCCGAAATTCCACCGCCAAGCCGTCGAATTCCATGTCAAGAACGCGCGGAGCTGGGCCAACCGGGCCGTCGGCGAAGACCTCGAGGCGCAGATCGATCCGGACTTCACCGGCGAGGCCTACCGCCCCCAGTGATCGCGCACTAACCTTCCGGCATGGCAGCGCGGCGGACCCTCCCTCTCGTCATCAGTGCCGTCGGCCCGGTGGGCCTGATCGCTCTCGTGTTCGGCAACCAGTGGACTTTCGAGTTCCTCGCAAGGAAGGACATCGAGTACGGCGGTTTCGGGGGCCTTCTCAGGCTGATCCAGTTTCCGACCTGGCGGCTGACCACGAGGGGGAGTTCCGGTTTCTCCTACCTTGTGGTCATCGACCTCTCGCTGGTCCTCTTCCTGGCCGTCATCGGCCTGCTCGTCATGGCCGGAGCGCGCGCTCTGGAGCCGCGGCGCGGTGCGCCGGGTGCGCTCATCCTCGGCTGGTGGGCCACGGTCGTCGCGGGCGGCCTGATGGGCCTGGTGCGAGCCCTGCTCTACATCCCCGTCCAGGACTTCCCGGAAGGCACGAGGGCGAACCTCATCTGGAACGGCATCTACTCCGGCGCGGGCTTCGGGCTCTTCTACGGATGGTTGCCCGGCCTGGCCATGCTGGTGGTCTTCCTCGCCACCCGGCCCAAGGACGCCTCCGCACCCGCGCCGTTCGGCGGTCATGGTGCTGCGGGCCCGCAGGGGGCGCCACCGCCACCGCCCCCACCGGCGCAGCGGCAGGCGGCGGGAGGCTGGGGGGCTCAGCCGCCGGCGGCCTGGGGACCGCCGCAGTCACAGGCCGCCCACGCGCAGCCCGCCGGGTACCCGCCGCCGGGGCAGGCCCCGTTCAGGGGACAGCCGCCCCAGGGTGGACGGCCGCCGTACGGAGGGCAGGCGCCGTACGGAGGGCAGCCGCCCTTCGGAGGGCAGGCACCGCCTCCCGGCTACCCGCCGCACGCGGCGGCCGGGTATCCGCAGGCGCCTCCCGTCCCCTACCCCCCGCCGCCGGTTCCGTCGGCCGCCGATGGCCTGGCCGCAGCGCAGGACCCCGCGCAGGACGCAGCGCAGGAGTCGGTGGGCCAAGAGTCGGCTCAGGAGCCGGCGCAGGACACAGGCCAAGGCGAGACTTCGGCCGACCGCACGAACGAGACGGTCTCGGACACGGCCGGCGACGCGGGGCAGACGGTTTCGGAGACGCGCGAGCGCACGGAGACACGCGATGACGGGGAGGCGTCCGGGGGCGGTGAAAGAAATGGTCCAGAGCCCGCCGGGTCCGAACCTCCCGAGGATCGCCTTCCGCCCCCCACCTGATCCCGGTGCCGGTGGGACCTGACAGACTTCTCGGCATGCGCGTATTTCTGGGTTCCGACCACGCCGGCTACGAGTTGAAGCAGCACCTCGTCGGCTGGCTGGCCGCCCACGGTCACGAGCCGGTCGACTGCGGGCCCGTGGCGTTCGACCCCGCCGACGACTACCCGCCGTTCGTGCTGCGGGCCGCCGAGCGGACCGTCGCCGAGCCGGGCTCGTTCGGCATCGTCATCGGCGGTTCGGGCAACGGCGAGGCGATCGCCGCGAACAAGGTCGAGGGTGCGCGGGCCGCGCTGGCCTGGAGCGAGGAGACCGCGAAGCTCGCGCGGGAGCACAACGACGCCAATGTGATCAGCATCGGCGCGCGCATGCACGACCTCGACACCGCGACCCGGTTCGTGGAGCTGTTCCTCACCACGTCCTTCTCTGGCGAAGGACGTCATGTCCGGCGGATCGACATGCTCACGCACTATGAGAAGACCGGCGAGCTACCGCCCGTACCGTAGTCGAGGGTGCGGTGGTCCTGCTCCGTCGAAACTCAGGTCCAGGAGAGCGTGGCGCGCACACCTCTCCCTGCCACGCGAGGCCTAGCGCAGGGCCTGCCCGCCGCTGTGCCGCCCGCCCTGGTGACCGCCGCCCTGTTGCCCGCCCTGCTCTCTTGCCTGGCGCTTGCCGAGCCGCCGACGCTCGCCCTTGGCGGGCTTGCGCGGAGCCTGCGGCTTGGGCGGTTCATCGCCCTCAGCCCTCGGACGTGACACGTCTCGCGCTCGCATCGCCGCGTCCAGCGTGACGCGCATACCGGGCTGATTCATGACAGACGTCCTACCCCTCAACGGCCTCACCCACTCGTGGTCACGGCCGGGCGCCCTGGCGTACAAAGACGGCGCACGACGATCTGGAGGAGTCGGTACTACGCAACGCCATCGATCGTGATCGTGGCGCACACGCACTCGCGGGAAGTCATGCTGGTCGGCGACCGGTTACCTGCGTTAGGTGATTTATTCGTGACAAAGGGTAAAGGGTGTCGGGGATTTGAGCCAGGTCGGGCCGATGCTCGGTACAGTTCTCGGGATGCTCCAACGTCTGGTCCACCTGCTCCCGCCGGGACTGCGCGCCTACCTACGGCGCGTGCCCATTCTCGTGCGGATTTACCAGTGGCTCCGGAGGGGCAAACTCACCCGCGAGCGGAACATGTTCGTGGCGCTCGCGCTCGCCACCATCGTCATCGGCCTGATGGCCCCGATCTCGCAGACCTGGTTCCCGTCGAGCGCGATCGTGCTCACCGTGCTCGCGGGCGGGCTGCTGCTCCGCGTGCGCACGCTGAGAATCCTCCTCGCCATGGTCGCCGTCGTGCTCGTGTACGACGGCTTCGTGGTCGGCTGGCCACGCATGGGTCCCGGTGTGATCGTCACGGTGCTCGTCACGGCGGTGCTCGCGATCACCCTGGCCCAGACCCGGGAGCAGATCGGCGTCCAGGGCCTGCGCGGCGAGTACATGCTGCTCGAGCTGCGCGATCGGCTTCGCAAGCACGGCGAGATGCCCGAGCTCCCGACCGGCTGGGACTCCCAGGTGGTGCTGCTCCAGGCGGGCGGGTCGTCGTTCGGCGGCGATTTCGTCGTCTCGGCATGCGACGGCAAGACACTCGAGGTAGCGCTCGTCGACGTCTCCGGTAAGGGCGTCGACGCCGGCACCAGAGCCCTGATGCTGTCCGGTGCGTTCGGAGGCCTGCTTGGATCGGTCCAATGTGACCGTTTCCTCCCCTCTTGTAATGCTTATCTCCAGCGGCAGCGCTGGGACGAGGGGTTCGTCACCGCCGTACACGTGGTCGTTGATCTGGCCACGGGAGAGTACGTCGTCGAGTCCGCCGGGCACCCGCCGGCGGTGCAGTTCGACGCGCGCAGCGGAACCTGGCAGGTCAGTGCGGCCAAGGGCGTCGTCCTCGGGGTGGTCCCCGACCTGCGGTGCGAGCCCGAGAGCGGACTGCTGCGTCCCGGCGACGCGCTGCTGCTCTACACCGACGGGCTGGTGGAGTCGCCCGGCCGTGACCTCGACGCCGGGATCGACCGGCTACTGGGCGAGGCCGAGCAACTCGTGCCGCAGGGATTCCGCAAGGGGGCCAAGGAACTCGTCGAGACCATGGCCGCGGCCCGCGACGACGACTGCGCCCTCGTCCTCATCTGGCGCACCTGACCACGCTTCCCGGCCGTGATCGTACGGTCGCCCCCCGGCCGGCGCACGCGTGGCCGCCCCAGTTCGCCTGCGAGCGGTGCCTCAGCCCAGCCAGTCCACCTCGGGGGAGCGGTAGAACGCGGTGCCGGCGGCCGTCCAGCGGGCTCCGTGCGCGGCGAGCCGGTGACGGTAGGAGTCCCACGACCGCCCCTCGGCGGGTGACCAGCCGATCTCGGCGATCCCCGGCAACCGGGGGAAGACCATGAAGTCGATGTCCGCACGGCCGGTCAGCGTCTCCGACCAGAGCGGAGCCTCGACGCCCGCGATGTCCGGCTCCCCGACACCGTCGATGTGCGTCGCGGGATCCCAGGTGTAGGAGTCGCGCACGCCAACGTGGCCGGCCCAGTCCAGGCCGAGCTCGGTGCCGGCGTGGTACTTGCCGTCGAGGTAGGCGTGGTCGGCGGGGGACAGGATGAGCCGCGCGCCCTGGCGGGCCGCGTCACGGGCGGCCTGGGTGTACGGCTGCGATCCCTTGGCCGGCCGCCAGTACTGCACCAGCGCTCCTGGGGCGAGCGCCGTCGCGGCGGCCTCCTGCCAGACGACCGCGGTCTTGCTCTGCTCGGCGACGATCCGCTGGGCGCGTGCGAGGAACTCGGCGTAATCGGCGGGGTCGGTGCTGTGGGCCTCGTCACCGCCGATGTGGAGGTATGGGCCCGGGGTCAGTTCGGCGACCTCTTCCAGCACGTCGCCGAGGAACCGGTAGGTCACCTCCTCGCGGGCATGGAGCGAACTGAACCCGACCTCGATCCCGGTGTAGCGGTCGGGCGCCGGGCCGCCGGCGGTCAGCTCCGGATACGAGGCCAGCGCCGCGTTGGTGTGGCCGGGCGCATCGATCTCGGGCACGACGGTCATGTGGCACGCGGCCGCGTGGTCGACGATCTCCCGGTAGTCCGCCTTGGTGTAGTGGCCGCCCGCGCCGCCGCCGACCTCCGTCCCGCCGCCATAGGCCGCCAGCCGAGGCCAGCGGTCGATCATCAGCCGCCAGCCCTGATCGTCGGTGAGATGAAGGTGCAGCGTATTGATCTTGTACGCCGCGGCCTGGTCGATGAAGCGCTTGACGGTGCCGGTGTCGAAGAAGTGCCGCGCCACGTCGAGCATGACGCCGCGCCACGCGAACCTCGGGCGGTCGTCCACCCGTACGCCGGGGATCGTCCAGGGGCCGGGTCGCACGTCGGTGCTCTCGACGGCGGCGGGCAGCAACTGGCGCAGTGTCTGCACGCCGCGGAACAGGCCTTCGGCGGTGTGCGCGCTCAGTCGTACGCCCTCGTGACCGGTGCGCAGCAGATAGCCCTCCCGGCCCAGCCGTTCGGGACCGTCGAGAGACAGGGTGATGTCCCCGGTGGCCGGCCGGCTCGGCGGGTTCACGGGAAGGGCGTAACCGGTCGGGCGGCGCAGCAACGCCGCCAGCCGCGCGGCGACGGCCTCGCCGGGCCCGGCGGGCACGGAGATCTTCGCGTCGGCCGTGAGGGTGTAGGTCTCTGCGACGGTCGTCAGCGAAACGGGTTCAGGGATCACGCTGAGCGTTCGCACGAGGAGGAAAGTTATCAGTCGGACGAAACCAGACCGTCACCTCCCCGTAGCACATCGAGTGATCAGGCTCCGTAGCGTTCCTTCGTGGAGGCTGTGACGCGGCGGCCGACGGGTCCTCGCCCGATCCTCCTCGAGGGGCGGGGGCCTGGCCGGCCGGTGCGGCGCGGTGAATCGGCGCTCGCGCGGTGGTACCCCAGGGGTGGGGAGGCATCGCCGCGCGAGCGCCGGCTCCTCAAGGTCCCGTTCCGGTTCGGTAGATCTACTCGCCGAGGCCCTTACCGTCTCCAGGCCATGGATCCGGCATCTCGCGCCCTGCGCCATATTTCCCACTAAACAAGTTGTGTTGCTAGGAAATTCGCTTCATGATGGTGATGCGGCCGCCGGATCTGTTCACCGCCGGCGCGGGCATCGCCACTCGGCTCGACCGGTGCTCTCGTGGGCATGAGGGGCGGTCAATGCCGCCTCCGTCGTCAGGGGCGCTCTCACGGCGGAGGTTTCCGGTGGCCGGGGCGGCGGTGGCACGGACGTCCCGGTCACCGGCCGGCGGTGTGCACCCGCCCGGTATGTGGGCGCGGGGTCGCCTCAGACCACCCACCGCGACCCGGACCTCAGCGCGAGTGTTAGCGGTAAGTCTCGGTAAAGCCGCTATTCATCTCGGCCTACCTTGACGATGATCTCCCGCCTTACGCTCGGCGCATGCGCCGAAGAGCCGTCCTGACCGCCGCCGTACTGGCCGCGGGTTGCCTCCTCACCACCAACGCCCCACCGGCCGTGGCCGCGCCGGGCGCTCCTGTCGCCGGCCCGTCCTCCGCGGCCGCGTGTGACACGCCCGCCACGCATGAGATCGCGGAGGTACAGGGACCGGGTGACACCACCCCCCTCGCCGGTCAGACCGTACGTGTGGACGGCGTCGTCACCGGCGACTTCCAGCGCACCGACCAGCTCAGCGGCTTCTTCGTCCAGGACCCGACGCCCGACGCCGACCCCGCCACCTCGGACGGGCTCTTCGTCTTCTCGACGATGGAGACGAAGGTCGGCGACCGGGTCCTCGTCACCGGCCGGGCGGTGGAGTTCAACGGACTCACCGAACTGTCACCCGTGACCGCCGTCGACGTCTGCGGAACCGGCACGATCCAGCCGGCCGGCTACGACCTGCCGCGCGCCGACGGGGTCACCTTCGAGCGGAACGAGAACACCCTCGTGACGTTCCCGCAGCGCCTCACCGCCACCGAGCACTTCCAGCTGGGGCGGTTCGGAGAGGTGACCGTCTCGGCCCAGGGGCGGCTGTTCCAGCCCACCGACCGGAGCGGCGTCACGCAGGCCGGAAATGACCGGCGCAGGCTGCTCGTCGACGACGGCTCGACGCGGCAGAACCCGCCGACCGTCCCGTACACCTCGCCCCAGGCGCTGCGGCTCGGCGACACGGTCACCGGCCTCACCGGAGTGCTCCACTACGGCTTCAACCTGTACCGGCTGCAGCCGACCGAGCCGGTGACGTTCACGCGGTCCAACCCGCGGCCGGCCGCGCCCCCGGCGGTGGGCGGCAACGTGCGGGTCGCCAGCTTCAACACGCTCAACTGGTTCACCACCCTCGGCAGCCGGAGCGCCACCACCGCGGTGGAGCGGGATCGCCAGCTCGCCAAGCTCGTCGGCGCGTTGACCGGGCTCAACGCCGATGTCGTCGGGCTGATGGAAGTGGAGAACAACGGCGACGTCGCACTCGGTGAGCTCGTCTCCGCGCTGAACGCCAAGGTCGGCGCGGGCACGTACGCCTGGATCAAGCATCCCCTGCCGGGCACGGACCAGATCCACGTGGCCCTCATCTACAAGGCGAAGAACGTACGGCCGGTGGGCGCGGCGAAGTCATCGGCCGAGCCGGTGTTCGAGCGGCCGCCGCTGGTGCAGACGTTCATGCGCAAGCGCGCAAGCGTGCCGTTCACCGTCATCGTCAACCACTTCAAGTCCAAGAGCTGCGGAGACGCCACGGGCGCCGACGCCGACCAGGGCGACGGGCAGGGCTGCTGGAACGCCCGCCGCCAGACCCAGGCCGCGGCCATCGTCAGGCTGTCGACGAAGGTGCTCAATCCGCTCGTGCTCGGCGACCTCAACTCCTACTCCGAAGAGGACCCCATCAAGGTCCTCGAGCGTGGCGGGCTGGCCGGCCAGACCGAGCGCTTCGTACCGCAGGCGCAGCGCTACAGCTACGTCTTCGACGGGCAGGCCGGTGAACTCGACCACATGCTCGCCGGCCGGCTTCTGTCGCACATGGTCGCCGGAGCGTCGATCTGGCACATCAACAGCGACGAGCCGTTGATCCTCGACTACAACACCGAGTTCAACCCGCCGGCCCTGTACGCCCCGGACGCCTACCGCTCGTCCGACCACGATCCCGTGGTGGTGGGCCTCAGGCTTCCCGGAGTCTGACCGACGACGACGCGAGGTCCCATCGGCGCCGCCGGTGGGACCTCGTCGCGTTCAGAGCGTGGATTCAGAGCACCGACACCACGAGAGCGATCAAGCCGGTGACGATCCCGAGGACCGGCACGATCATGAGTGCGATCCAGGACCAGCTCACCAGCCGGCGAGCCTCCTCCGGCTCGGTGGCGAAAAGGGTCTCGGCACGGGTGTAGAGCAGCGCGGCGGCGAGCGTGGCCGGGACGAAGAGCAGGCCGATGACACCGAGAACGAACGCGAGCGCCTGCCCGTTCCTGGTGTAGGTGCCGTCCGGGCCGATCAGCGGGGCACGGCGCAAAGAGGCCGGCGAGTGGCCTTCTTGCGTTATAGCGGTCATTGTGGACCTCCGTGGGGCGGGGTGTCCGTGATCACATCACGGACGTCATCCCGGCACAAGATGTCGTGCGGTGCCGCCACCGTTATCCGCGTCATCGCGTCGGTCGCGCGGGCGCGGCCATGACTCCGTGAAGTCAGAGAGGGGTGTTTCCCCTGGGATCGCTGGGTAATGGTCGACGACATACTCGGCTCGGCAGAGCCGCGGCTCTCGGCAGAGGGGATTGATCGGGGTGGAAATCCAGCGACGCAGTGACAAGCACGGTCCGATCCGCGATGAGATCTTCAAGAGACAACCGGAGGCCATCGAGACCTACCTGGACGAGTGGCGAGATTCGGAGCCTCCCCGCGACGACGGACCCATCGCGGCTCTCGCGCCCGACGCCCACCACGCCGGCGGCGCACCGACCGGCATGACCTCCAGAGACGTCTCGGGACGTGCCGAGATCGCACGATGGCTCGAGTCCAGCGTCTTCCCGGCCACCGGTGAGCGTCTCGTCGAGAGCGCACGCGGGCTGCGTGCGCCCGACCAGGTCGTACGGGCGCTCGAGTCGCTGCCGCGGCAGGACGCCTTCCAGAACGTCCGCGAGGTCTGGCAGGGGCTGGGCGGCCGGAGCGAGGACCCGACGCACCGGGCGTGAGCCCATCGGCCGGCGCATCGGCGTTTGATGCCGGAGGCGTCGGGGATGGGTGGCTTCGTTCGCAATCCGCTATGGACGACCCCGGACTTTCGATGCGGTCCGGGATCGATCCCGAGGAGGAGACACATGAGCACGATCGAGAAGTCGATCGATGTGAACGTCCCGGTCCGCACGGCCTACGACCAGTGGACCCAGTTCGAGGAGTTTCCGCACTTCATGGAGAGCGTCGAGCGCATCGAGCAGACGTCTCCGACCCGGACGCACTGGGTGACGAGCATCGGCGGCGTGAGACGTGAGTTCGATGCGGAGATCACCGAGCAGCGGCCGGACGAGCGAGTGGCCTGGACCTCCATCGACGGAGCCCGTCAGGCCGGAGTCGTCACCTTCCATCGGCTCGGTGACGATCAGACGCGCGTCATGGTGCAGTTGGAGCATCAGCCCGAGGGCGTCATCGAGAAGGTCGGAGAGGTGCTCCACGTGGTCGAGCATCGCGTCAAGGGCGACCTGGAGCGGTTCAAGCACTTCATCGAATCGCGCGGGCAGGCGGGCGGCGCCTGGAGAGGCGAGATCGGACAGGATCCGACCCGTTGACGAGAATCCGACCGCATGACCGTCTGACCGTCTGACGGAGCGGTGAACTGCGGGGCCGGTGCCGATAGGGCACCGGCCCCCGCGTCTTCATGGACCGGTGGGATCCGTGCGCCCCGAGCGCATGACCCGGCACCGCATCGGTGACGCCGGACGAACCTCCTGCAATGCTCTGTGCACATGGGCGACGTGGACGGCTCGGACTGCGTGTTCTGCGCCATCGCGTGCGGCGAGGCCGAGGCGAGCACGGTGTACTCGGACGACCTCGCGATGGTGGTCATGACCCTCGGGCCGGTCACTCCGGGCCATGTCCTGGTGATCCCGCGCGTTCACGTGGTGGGGTTGGAGGACCTGGACGAGGAGACCGGCGCGCACCTGTGGAAGGTGGCTCACCGCATGGCAAGGGCGCTTCGGCGCTCCGGTCTGCGATGTGAGGGCGTGAACGTCTTCCTCGCCGACGGTGAGGCCGCCTTCCAGGAGGTCTTCCACCTTCACCTGCATGTGTTCCCGCGGTACGAGGGGGACGGCTTCCGGCTGGCCGCCGACTGGAACACCCGGACGCGGGCCTCGCTGGACGAGGACGCCGAGGCCGTCCGGACCGGGCTGGCGGCGCTCAACCGGCCCGGAGCATGATCGGTTCCTCCGACATCGCAGGCCCGGGTGCGGATACGCTTCGACTCATGAGCCTGGCCCTATGGCCCGTCTTCGAGGACAGCCGAGCCCATGGGCTGACCGACGAGGGCGTGACCTTGCTCGAGTCACCGCTCGCCGATCCGTTGCTGAGGTTCGACGCGTACGCCGCGCTGATGATCCCCGACACCTTCACCGGCGACCCGGACGAACTGGTCGGCGCCGAGCTGAGCTGGTACGAGCCGCGTGACGCGATCCGGACGATAGGCGACATACGGGTGACCCTCGGGCCTTCCGACCAGGAGCTGGCCGCCGCCCTGAACGCTCTCGAGAGCGTGCTCATGGCGGCGTCCGCCCGTGCCACGCGCTTCCATTTCACGGTGGCCTAGGCCCTGTTCCACCGCTCTTCAGTCGTGATCGGCCGGGGGCGGTGTGCAGGACGGTGACGGCGTCCTTGACGTGTCCTTGGCGGATGAGCAGCTTCGCCTAGGTTGGTGTGGTTCCTTCCGGCGCCACAGGCCGGCTGCAGGACCCCAACGGCCTCGTCCGATCGACCGGCATCAGCCAGCAGGTCGGACAGGCGCAGGCTTGGGTTTGAGCAGGACGGCGGGCCGCAGACTGTGGCGAAGGGAAGTCAGAATGGCGCAGCAGGCGTTCGTTCTGGGCGGCACCGGACAAGTGGGACGAGGCCGGCGGCCCCGTTCGTCGAGAGCGGCGGCGCGACCCGTGACCACCGTTCGCCGGGCGCAACGGGCACGGAAGCGGTAGAAGACCAAGTGAAGATCAAAGGCCCAGGTCCCGGGGACGCCGGTTGACCTGGGCCTCTGAGGTTGGAGCGGGCGACGGGAATCGAACCCGCGTAGCCAGTTTGGAAGACTGGGGCTCTACCATTGAGCTACGCCCGCGCGGCAATGAGCGACCAGAGCCTAGCCCGGTCACTCACCTGGGTAGCGTACCGGCTTCCGGGTGCACTTCGCGTCACGATTAATCGTGACCATGATCGCATGACCGGTGGCCGGTCAAGCTGCACTACCGGCAGGGGAAGGCCGCTCGCCCGCCGTGAGGATGAGGCCGACGGAGCCTCTGATGGAAGCGCCGCCGTCTGGATCGGCACTACACTGCTCAGGTCACCACCGCGGCGTGCACCCATACGGGCTTACGCCGTGCCGCGGTGGCCGGGGTGTGGCGCAGCTTGGTAGCGCGCGTGCTTTGGGTGCACGAGGCCGTGGGTTCGAATCCCGCCACCCCGACAGT
>NZ_JABVEB010000270.1 GCF_014323665.1 Actinomadura sp. HBU206391
CCGCCCGGGAACGACCTGACCTGGTCCTCCTGGACGTGATGCTGCCGGACATGGACGGCTTCACGGTGGTCCACCGGTTGCGGAACGAGATCGCGACCGGAGGCGGGACCGGACACGTGCCGATCCTCTTCCTCACCGCGCGAGACGGGTCCGCGGACAAGATCAAGGGCCTGACCATCGGCGGCGACGACTACGTCACGAAACCGTTCGACCTGGAAGAACTGATCGCCAGGATCCGGGCCATCCTGCGGCGTACCGGCGGCCTGGCCGACGACGCACTCACCGTGGCCGATCTGCGGCTCGACCTCGAGGCCCACCAGGTGCTCCGCGCCGGCAGATCGATCAGGCTCTCCCCCACCGAGTTCCGGCTGCTGCGCTATCTGATGGAGAACACCGGCCGGGTGCTGTCCAAGGCCCAGATCCTCAACCAGGTGTGGCACTACGACTTCGGCGGCGACACCAGCATCGTGGAGTCCTACATCAGCTACCTGCGCCGCAAGGTCGACACCGCCGAGCCCAAGCTCATCCACACCGTGCGCGGCGTCGGCTACGTCCTGCGCAGACCCACGCCATGACCGCCGTCGGGGGGCTTGGATCGACTCCTCAGCGACCTGGTGCCGAACCTCAGTCGGGTCCAGAGAAGATCAGGATGTGCGGGTGGGGCGGGTGGGACTCGAACCCACGACCAAGGGATTATGAGTCCCCTGCTCTAACCGGCTGAGCTACCGCCCCGAGGCGTGACCACCGCAGCGTTCACGATAGCGGGTGACGGCCCGGCGCGCTCCTTCGCGTTCGCGCCGGGCCGGGCGCGATCAGCCGGTGAGCCAGACCGCGCCGTCGGCGGGGAGCAGCCCGTCGGTCACGGAAGCCGACGCCAGCAGCACTTCGCGATCGGCGGGCAATGTCACCGGCGCATCGCCCATGTTGACCATGCAGACGAATCCGTCACCGCGGGCGAAGGCCAGCACGCCCGGCTCCTCGCCGTCGAGCCATCGCATCGGGCCGGACGGTCTCAACCGGATCGCCTCCCGGTAGAGCCGAAGCGTCGAGGCGGGGTCGGATAGCTGTACCTCGACCGTGCGGCGCTTCCAGTCCTCGGGCTGGGGCAGCCACGTGGAGGCCCCGTCGGGTGAGAACCCGAACGGCGCGGCGTCGCCGGACCAGGGCAGCGGGATCCGGCACCCGTCGCGGCCGACCCGTTCGCCTTTCGTACGGTGGAAGACCGGATCGTCGCGCACCTCGTCCGGCAGGTCCAGCACCTCGGGCAGCCCCAGCTCCTCGCCCTGGTAGACGTAGGCCGAGCCGGGCAGCGCGAGCTGCAGCAGTGCCACCGCCCGCGCGCGCCTGCCGCCGAGCTCCTCGTCGACCTCGGCGGGCGTCGGCCGATCCCAGATCGCCGGCTCCCGTCTGCCGTACCTGGTGACCGGCCGGGTCACATCGTGGTTGCCGATGACCCACGGCGCCACCACCGAGTTGCCCTGTGCGGCGGAGACGGAGAAATCGACGGTGTCGCGCCACGCGGTGGCGTCCCAGGGCGTGGCGATCGGCAGGAAGTTGAAGACCTCATGCATCTCGCCGTCGACGAAGTACGCGAGCATGCCCTCCCGCTCGTCGAACCAGAACTCGCCAACGGCGGTGCGCTCTCCCGGGAACACCTCGCCGGGGTAGGAGTCCAGGATCTCGCGCCACGTGCGGTAGAGGTCGTGCAGTTCGGGCCGGTGATACCACGCCGACGGCCGGTCGGACGGAGTCGGGTCGGCGGCATCGGGCAGCAGCGGATCCTTGTAGAGCCCGTGCGCCACGTCGACCCGCAGGCCTGCGACTCCCCGATCCAGCCAGAACCGGATGACGTCCTCGAACAGCCGGTGGACCGCCGGGTTTCGCCAGTTCCAGTCGGGCTGCGAGGAGTCGAACAGGTGGAGGTACCACTGCCCGTCCGGCACCTGCGTCCACGCCGAGCCACCGAAGATCGACTGCCAGTTGTTGGGCGGCCCGTCCCCGCGTCCGTCGCGGAACATGAACAGGTCGCGCTCGGGGCCGCCCGGCGCCGCCGCGAGGGCGGCCTGGAAGACCGGGTGCGCCGACGAGCAGTGGTTGGGCACGAGATCGACGATGATCCGGATGTCACGCTCGGCCGCCTCGGCGACCACGGCGTCGAAGTCGGCGAGGGTGCCGAAGCGCGGGTCGACGTCGCGGTAGTCGGCGACGTCGTAGCCGCCGTCCGCCATCGGTGACGGGTAGAACGGCGAGAACCAGATCGCGTCGACGCCGAGGTCGGCGAGGTACGGCAGGCGGGCACGCACTCCGGCGAAGTCGCCCATGCCGTCGCCGTCGCCGTCGGCGAAGCTCCGGGGATAGATCTGATAGATCACGGCGTCGCGCCACCAGCTCACTCGGCGGGCTCCCTTCACACGGGGGGTTGCGAAGACGCCGCCCATGGTCCCACGGATCTCCGCCGAACGTCCCCTGCCGATGGCCCACCGGCCACCCGCCACCGAAGTACCGACGGCTCGGATTGACGGACCTCCCCCACCAGCCGTATCGTCTATCGGAAAGCGCTTACCAGCTTGGTGTCAGGAGATTCAGATGAGCGCGCGCACTGTCGGCGTCGTGATGAACGGCGTCACCGGCCGAATGGGTTACCGGCAGCACCTGGTCCGTTCGGTACTGGCGATCAACGCCGAAGGGGGCGTGACGCTCTCCGACGGCGGCCGGGCCCTGCTCAAGCCCGTCCTCGTCGGGCGCAGTGAACTCAAGTTGCGCGAACTCGCGAAACAGCACGAGATCGCCGACTGGACGACCGACCTGTCCGCGGCGCTCGCCGATCCGAGCAACCCCATCTACTTCGACGCGCAGGTCACTCACGCCCGGGTCGCCTCGGTGACCAAGGCGATCGAGGCCGGCAAGCATGTCTACATCGAGAAGCCGACCGCCGAGACCGTCGAGGACGCGGTATCGCTGGCCAAGGCCGCGAAGTCCGCGGGCGTGAAGAACGGCGTCGTGCAGGACAAGCTGTTCCTGCCGGGCCTGCTGAAACTCAAACGCCTCGTCGACGGCGGCTTCTTCGGCCGGATCCTGTCGGTCCGCGGCGAGTTCGGCTACTGGGTGTTCGAGGGCGACTGGCAGGAGGCCCAGCGGCCCTCGTGGAACTACCGCGCCGAGGACGGCGGCGGCATCATCCTGGACATGTTCCCCCACTGGGCGTACGTCCTCGAGACCCTGTTCGGCCGGATCGAGGCGGTGACCGCGAAGGCGGTCACGCACATCCCCGAGCGCGTCGACGAGACCGGCGGTACCTACGCCGCGACCGCCGACGACGCGGCGTACGGCCTCTTCGAACTGGCCGGCGGCGTCATCGCGCAGATCAACTCCTCCTGGTGCGTACGGGTCAACCGCGACGAGCTCGTGGAGTTCCAGGTCGACGGCACCGAGGGCAGCGCGGTCGCGGGCCTGCGCAACTGCCGCGTGCAGCACCGCAGCGCGACGCCGAAGCCGGTGTGGAACCCCGACCTGCCCGCCTCCGAGCCGTTCCGCAGGCAGTGGCAGGAGGTCCCCGACAACGGCGAGTTCCACAACGGCTTCAAGACCCAGTGGGAGCTGTTCGTCCGGCACGTGCTCGAGGACGCGCCCTTCCCGTACGACCTCGCGGCAGGTGCCCGCGGAGTGCGGATCGCCGAGGCCGGGCTGCTGTCCTCGGCGGAGGGCCGCCGGATCGAGATGTCGTCGATCGGTACCGAGGAAGGGGAACTGTGATCTCCCGGGAGCATCGCGTGTTGCGCGGCCGGACGTCGCACTCGTCCGCCACAGGTCTGTCGATCACGCTGCCGACGGCCGAGGGCGGTCTGGAGCCGTACCAGGTCGGCGGTCCGAGAACCCGCGCCACGTCGGGCCCTCCGGTGTCGCGCATCGCCTACGCGGCCGCACACGTGGTCGCGGACCCGCTGGCGGGCAACGGCCCCGGCGAGCCCGCCCGTCTCGACTGGGATGCGACGCTCCGCTTCCGCCGGCACCTGTGGTCGTACGGCCTGCGGGTGGCCGACGCGATGGACACCGCCCAGCGCAACATGGGCCTGGACTGGCCGGCCACCCGTGAGCTGATCCGGCGCAGCGCCGCCGAGGCCGGAGCGTACGGCGACCCGGCCGAACTCATCGCGTGCGGCGCGGGCACCGACCACGTCCCCGGCGCGCAGACCCTCGCCGAGATCGTCGCCGCCTACACCGAGCAGATCGAGACCGTACGAGACGCGGGCGCCGGCGTGATCATCATGGCGAGCCGCCAGCTCGCCGGGGCGGCCCGCGGCCCGGACGACTATCACGCCGTGTACGACGAGCTGCTGTCGCAGGCCGACCGGCCGGTGATCCTGCACTGGCTGGGTGAGATGTTCGACCCGGCGCTCGCCGGCTACTGGGGCTCGTCCGATGTCGACGAGGCCACGGAACACCTGCTGGCGCTGATCCGCGACCATGCGGCCGACATCGACGGGGTCAAGGTGTCGCTGCTCGACGCCGACCATGAGGTACGGCTGCGCGCCGCGCTGCCGGACGGCGTCAAGCTCTACACCGGTGACGACTTCAACTATCCCGACTTGATCGCCTCGGGCAGCCATGCGCTGCTCGGCGTCTTCGACCCGATCGCCCCGGCGGCCGCCGCGGCGCTGCAGGCCTTCGACGCCGGCGACCTGGCCGGTTATGAAGCGATCTTGGCGCCGACCGTGCCGCTGTCCCGGAAGATCTTCGAGACGCCGACCTACCACTACAAGACCGGCATCGTCTTCCTGGCCTGGCTGGCCGGCCACCAAAACGCCTTCACGATGGTGAACGGGGCCCAGAGCGCCCGCTCCGTCGTGCACCTCGCCGAGGTGTTCCGGCTCGCCGACGCCGCCGGCCTGCTGCCGGACCCCGACCTCGCCGTGCGGCGCATGCGCACCCTCCTCGCGGTGCACGGAGTCGAGCGTTGACCCCGGAGACGACCGCCGCCGACCCGGTCCGCCGGCTATCGCTCAACCAGTGGACGACACGGCGGTGGTCGGTGCCCGAGGCGGTCGACGGCTGTGTCCGTCACGACCTGGGTGCGATCGGGCTGTGGCGCGAACCGGTGGCCGAGCACGGCCTCGCGGCGACCGCCAAGCTGGTGCGAGACGCAGGGCTGCGGGTGTCGTCGCTCTGCCGCGGCGGCTTCCTCACCGCCGGCGACCGGGCGTCGCTCGACGACAACCGGCGGGCCGTCGACGAGGCGGAGGAGCTGTCCGCGGCCGCCCTGGTGCTGGTGGTCGGCGGGCTGCCGGGCGTCGTACCCGGCGAGGGCCCGCAGCCCGGGTTCTCGCGTGACCTCGCGGGGGCACGGGAGCGGGTGGCCGAGGCGCTCGCCGTGCTCGCGCCCTACGCCGGCGAGCGCGGCGTGCGCCTGGCGCTGGAGCCGCTGCACCCGATGTACTGCGCCGACCGGGCCGTGCTCTCGACGCTGGGCCAGGCCCTCGACCTGGCCGCCGGGTACCCGGTCGAGCAGGTCGGCGTCGTCGTCGACACCTTCCACGTGTGGTGGGATCCGGAGCTGTCCGCCCAGATCGCCCGGGCGGGCGGCCCGAACGGCGGGCGCATCGCGAGCTACCAGGTGTGCGACTTCCTCGCCCCGCTCCCGGCCGACGTGCTGCTCGGCCGGGGCATGATGGGCGACGGCATCATCGACTTCGGCCCGCTGACGGCGGCCGTGACCTCGGCGGGTTACACCGGCGACATCGAGGTCGAGATCTTCAACGCCGAGATCTGGGCCGCGGACCCCGACGAGGTCGTCGCCACGATGAAGCGGCGCTATCTCAGCCTGATCGCGTGATAGCGGTGTGTTCGGTGGCCCTGGGAGGGGCCACCGAACACACCGCTGACGCGCCCGCCGCTCACTCCGGTCACCCCGGGCTCTCGGCTAAGAGCCTCCGGAGGGCGGACTCCGCGCGACAGCACGGCCCGCAGCTCTTCAGCTTGCCGCCCCAACCTCCGTCGATCAGGACCTTGGCCACGGCGGCCGCGCTCTCGCACGCCCGCGACTCCACGTCGTCCCAGCCGAGCCGGAGCGGCGCGTCGCCCTCGAGCACCGCCCGGTTGTCGCGCCACACGTCGCGCAGGACACCGTCTCCGGTGTGGCCGAGCTGCCCGTCGAGCTCGACACGAGTGCGGTAGCGCTCGTACCGGTTGTCGAGGTAGGTGACGCGCCCGTCCGCCTTCCGCCGCAGCTGCCGGGTGGCCCTCGGAAGCCCGTGCGGCCGTTCGACGCGCCTTACGTAGCGCAGCTCCAGGAGCGAGTGAGCGCCGTCGGCGACCTCGCCGCAGGATTCGAGCAGCTCCCTGCGCCACCGGAACCGGCGGCGCGCCCCGATCGCCGCGACGATCCGGTCGTGCGTCGTCAGCCCACGGCGCACCGCTTCGGCGATCACGCCGGCGGCCTCGTCCATGGTCCGGGCCGACTGGGTGAGGTCCGCGACCGTCTCTTCCACCCGGGTGCGGGGAGGCAGCCGGGCGGGATGCCGCGACGACGGAAGCCGGGAGGAGTGGTGCATCACGATTCCGGGGGGCGGGTCCACTTTACGGCCCCGAGGCACGGTGACGTGGACCGGCCGGTCGCCCGGACCGGTGCGGGATCGATCACCGGCGCCAGAGGGCCCTTCGAGCAGCCCCCATGCCTCCGCCGCGGACTCATGGCTGAGCACGGCCCCTTTCCCGCAGACCAGCACTGCGGCCCACAGCCGTGCCCCGCGGCCGATGGGCCCGCTGAACGTCGCATAGACGCCTCGGTGATCCCCGTGGCGGCCCGCCTCAGGGCGTTGGCGGTAGACCCGCTGCCATCGGCCGGACTCGACCCGGCACCGGATGGCCTTGGCCGACAGGCCGGCACCGAGCGCCTGCCACCTCGTGACGATCCCGTCCTGCCCGGCGGCGAGGGCCGCCACAGCCCGCTCGGCTCGGTCGCGCATGGCCCAAGCCTGGCGATCCAGAACGAAGACAAGAAGCCCGAACGTGA
>NZ_JABVEB010000271.1 GCF_014323665.1 Actinomadura sp. HBU206391
CCCATTCGGCCGGACATGCGGCGTACCTCAGCTCGTACCACTGGCCGAGCCGGGTCAGCCGTTGCCGTGCCTCGGTCAGGTCGGTCTCGGTGAAACGAGCCCAGTCGCCGTCGAAGGTCACCATCCGCCCGTGCCATTCGCCTGGAATCGTGGGCGCCCCGGCCAGCAGCGCCTCTACCTCGGCCAGGTGGTCGATGAGGTGGTCGGTGATCCGGCGTAGGGCCTTGTGCGGGGTCCAGACGTTGTCGCCTTCGGTGACGCGGGGCCGGCCGTCCCAGGCCAGCCAGGTCGAGGCGATGTCCAGGCACTCGGTGACGGCCGCGGACACGATCGCCCCGGGGTTGTCGTTCGATGTCATCCTTCGATGCTGGGACAACAATGGTTGGCCTACCGTCGAAGCATGTCCGCATACGACTCCGACATCGCGCCCGTGGCCGCCCTGCTCGCGGACCGGACCCGCGCGGCCATGCTGACGGCGATGCTCGGCGGCCTGCCACTTGCGGCGGGCGAACTCGCCAAGGTTGCCGGCGTCACGGCCCAGACCGCGAGCGCGCACCTCGCCAGGCTGCTCGACGGCGGGCTCGTGACCGTGATCAAGCAGGGCCGGCATCGCTATTACGAGCTGAAGAGCGCCGACGTCGCCCAGGTCATCGAGGCGCTGAGCCAGATCAGCCCGCCCATCGAGCCGCGGAGCCTGCGCCAGAGCAGGGCGGCCGACGCGTTGCGGCAGGCCCGTACGTGTTACGACCACCTCGCCGGGCGGGCCGGGGTCGAGTTGTTCGCCGGTCTGTGCGACAACAGGCTTCTCGAGCCCGAGTCGTGTGATCTGACGGCGGAGGGGGAGGAGCGGCTGAGCCGTCTCGGCCTGGAGATGGCCGGCCTCCGTGGGGCCCGCCGCAGGTTCACCGGCCGCTGCCTGGACTGGACCGAGCGGCGTCCGCATCTCAGCGGCGCGCTGGGGGCGGCGATCACGACCCGGCTGATCGAACTGAGCTGGCTGGAGCGGGGCCGGGTGCCACGGGCGCTCATCGTGACCGCGGAGGGTGGCCGGGGTTTGCGGGAGACGTTCGGCTGCGTGCTGGACGAGCCGGTCGTGCAGCCGACCTGAGCGCGCGCGACACTGGATGGCATGTACGACGCTTTCGCCCATGTCGGCGGAGTCCTGGCCACCGGGCTGGCTGACGTCACCGGCGATCTCGCCGTGCTCGACTCGGGCGGCTGGTGGGCGGTGGTGATCACCTATGAGGGAAAGGTCACCTGTGCGCGCTTCGACACCGTACGGCCTGCTCCACTGCCGCGGGCGCCCTGGACCGGGCCAACGGACTGGACCACGTCGATGGACGAGGCCGCCTACGTCAACGGGGTCCACACGATCCGCGACGCCATCGCGGACGGGATCGTCTACCAGGCCAATCTCTGCCGCGTCCTGACCGCGCCGCTTCGCCCCGGCGCCGAGATCGCCGGGCTCGGCGCCCGGCTCGCGCGGGGAAATCCTGCGCCGTACGCCGCCGTCATAGACGTGCCCGGGGCCCGGATCGCCTCTGCTTCTCCGGAGCTGTACCTGTCCAGGGAAGGAGACGTCGTCGAATCACGGCCGATCAAGGGCACCGGGCGGACCGAGCAGGACCTGCTGCCCAAGGACCACGCGGAGAACGTGATGATCGTCGACCTGGTCCGCAACGATCTCGGACGGGTGGCGGAGATCGGATCGGTGACCGTGCCGGGGCTCTGCATCGTCGAGGAGCACCCAGGGCTGGTGCACCTGGTGTCGACGGTGCGGGCCAGGCTGGCGCCGGGGCAGGGATGGCCGGAGTTGATCCAGGCGACCTTTCCGCCCGGTTCGGTCACCGGTGCGCCGAAGTCCAGTGCCGTCACGCTGCTCAATGAGCTCGAACCGGTGCCGCGCGGGCCGTACTGTGGAGCCATCGGCTGGGTGGACGCGGACGCCAGGCGTGGTGCCCTCGCGGTGGGCATCCGTACCTTCTGGGCCGAGGACGGCCAGCTCAAGTTCGGCACCGGGGCGGGAATCACCTGGGGTTCCGATCCACATCGCGAATGGCGTGAGACCGAGCTCAAGGCGGCTCGGCTATTGGAGGTTGCAGCACAGTGAAGGTCTGGGTCAACGGAGAGCTGCACGCACCCGAACAGGCGCAGGTGTCGGTCTTCGACCACGGCATGCTCGTCGGCGACGGGGTCTTTGAGACGATCAAGGCGGTGGGCGGCGAGCCCTTCGCGCTGACCCGGCACCTCGAGCGGCTGGGCCGGTCGGCGAAGGGCCTCGGCCTGCCCGAGCCCGATCAGGACGCGCTGCGGCAGGGCACGCTCGACGTGCTCGCGGCGGCGCCTCAGTGGCCGCTCGGGCGCGTACGCATCACCTACACCAGCGGTCCCGGCCCGCTCGGCTCCGACCGGGGCTCCGATGGGGCGACGGCGATCATCATCGCTGCGGAGCAGAAGCCGTTCCCGGCCGCCGCCAATGTCACCGTCGTGCCGTGGCCGCGGAACGAGCGGGGCGCGCTGACCGGTCTCAAGACGACGTCGTACGCCGACAACGCCCTCGCCCTCGCCTACGCCAAGGAGCGCGACGGGGGAGAGGCGATCTTCGGGAACCTGGCGGGCGACCTGTGCGAAGGCACCGGGAGCAATGTCTTCGTGGTCAGGAACGGGCGCCTCGTCACGCCGCCGCTCTCGTCCGGCTGCCTTGCCGGCGTCACCCGCGCACTCGTGCTGGAGTGGTGCGGCGGCGAGGAGGAGAACTTGCCGCTCGAGGACTTCTACCGTGCGGACGAGGCCTTCCTGGTGTCGACGACGCGAGACGTACAGCCCATCCGGGCCATCGACGACGTCGTGCTGCCCGACGCACCCGGCCCGGTGACCCGCAAGGCCATGGAGACCTTCGCGGCCCGCTCCACCGAGGTCACCGACCCCTGATCCACCGCTCGGCGCCGGCCTTCACCGCCGTGATCTCGCAGTCCTTCGCACGCGGGCGACTGCGAGATCACCGCAGAGCAGGGGTCAGCCCCCGGTGGCGCGCAGACCGACGACACCGATGAGGATCAGCATCAGGCAGACGAGCCGCACCGCCGAGGCGCTCTCGCCCAGGGTGAGGATCCCGGCGAGCGCGACGCCGAGCGCGCCGAGACCCACCCAGACCGCGTAGGCGGTGCCCACGGGCAGGGTGCGCAGCGCGATGGACAGCAGGACGAAGCTCAGGAGCGCCGTCGTGACACCGAGGACGCTCGGCCACAGCCTGCTGAAGCCGTCGGCCTGTTTCAGCGCGAGAGCCCACACGATCTCCAGCAGAGCGGCGACGAGCACGAGAATCCACGCCATCGTCGTCAGGCCGCGAATCCGCCGTCGACGGCGATCGAGGCTCCGGTGATGAATCCCGCCTCGGCGCCCGCGAGGTGGGCCACGGTACCGGCGATCTCGTCGGCACCGGCGTAACGGCCGACCGCGGTGAGGGCGCGTTCGGCGTCCGCGTCGGGGGAGTCCGCCGGATTCATCTCGGTGTCGGTGGAGCCCGGTTGGACGACGTTGACGGTGATGCCCATCGGCCCGAGATCGCGGGCGAGGCCCTTGGTCAGGCCGGTCAGTGCCGACTTGCTCATCGCGTACAGGCTGACGCCGGCATAGGGCACCCGGTCGGCGAAACAACTGCCGATGTTGATTATGCGCCCGCCCTCACCCATGTGCCTGGCCGCCGCCTGCGCGGCGATGAAGGCGCCGCGGACGTGGATCGCGAGCGTACGGTCGATTTCGTCCAGTTCGACGGCGTCGAACGGGCCGTACGGGTAGATCCCGGCATTGTTGACCAGGACGTCGAGCCCGCCGAGATCCGCGGCGGCCTGCTCGACCGCCCTGACCACCGCCGTGGGATCAGCCGAGTCGGCCTCGATCGCAAGCCCCCGGCGACCGCAGGCGGTGATCTCGGCGACGACCTCGGAGGCCCTCGCCTTCGACCGTACGTAGGTGAGCGCCACGTCGGCGCCCTCACGCGCCAGGCGCAGGGCGATCGCCGCTCCGATGCCTCGGCTCCCGCCGGTCACCAGCGCGACCCTGCCCGCGAGTTCTGCCATGCCATGCCTCCACGTCAGCAACCGGAATTTTCTCCGTTTATAGCACAAGTGGAGGTTATTCCGCTTAGTTCGTAACCTCTGCTCGTATGGGGTTCCGATAGCCTGAGCGGGAGGGAAGAGGGAGTCCGTGATCGAGCAGGGATCCTCGCGCGAGCTCCCGATCGTCGGCGGCCCGCCGGTCGAACGAGCGGACGCGGCGCAGAACCGTCGCAAGATTCTCAAGGCGGCCGAGCGCATCGTCGCCACCCGTGGCGTCGAGAGCCTGTCGATGGACGAGGCCGCCCGTGCGGCCGGAGTCGGTGTCGGCACGGTCTATCGCCGGTTCGGCGACCGTGCCGGTCTGCTCTTCGCCCTGATCGACGATCGAGAGCGGGCGTTCCAGAGGACCTTTCTGCACGGCGACCCGCCGCTCGGCCCCGGTGCCGAGCCGCTGCTGCGCATCCGCGCCTTCACACACGCGCTCGCCGACCGCACCGAGGCGCAGACGACCCTGCTCGTGATGGCGGAGATGGACTCGCCCGACGCGCGCTTCGACGACGGCGCGTACGCCGTCTACCACGTCCATCTGGCCACGCTGATCGCCCAGGCGCGCCCGGAGGTGGACGCGCACTACCTCGCGGACGCTCTGCTGGCCCCGTTCGCCGCCAACCTGTTCCGGTTCCAGCGCCATGAGCGCGCGATGAGCCTCGAACGCATCAAGGCCGGTCTCGATGACCTGATCAACGGCTTGCGCGCCGATCACCTCGACCGCTGATCAACAGTGTCCGGCGGGCGTACGGCCGGTATGAGGCGAGGCCTTTGTTACATGATGGGCCTTCAAGACACGGCCCGCGGCGTCCACACTGAGGGACGTGACAGACTTTGATCTCATTGTGCTCGGGTCCGGTCCGGGTGGTCAGAAGGCCGCCATCGCCGCGGCGAAGCTCGGTAAGCGGGCGGCGGTCGTCGAGAAACGGAACATGCTCGGCGGGGTGTGCATCAACACCGGCACCATCCCGTCCAAGACCTTGCGCGAGGCGGTGCTCTACCTCACAGGCCTGAACCAGCGGGAGCTGTACGGGCAGAGCTACCGGGTCAAGGACGAGATCACCGTTGCAGACCTCGGCATGCGCACCCAGCACGTGATCGGGCGCGAGATCCAGGTGATCCGCAGCCAGCTGGCCCGCAACCATGTGACGGTGCTGCAGGGGACCGGACGGTTTCTCGACCCGCACACCGTGATGGTCGCGGGCGACGAGGAGAAGAAGGTCACCGCCGAGAAGATCGTTATCGCGACGGGCACCTCGCCGGCGCGGCCGTCGAGCGTGGAGTTCGACGATCGGACGGTCATCGACTCGGATGCGATCCTGCACCTCGACCGGGTGCCCGAGACCCTCGTGGTGGTCGGCGCCGGGGTCATCGGCATCGAGTACGCCTCGATGTTCGCCGCGCTCGGCACCAAGGTCACGGTGGTGGAGCGCCGCGAGCGGATGCTGGAGTTCTGTGATCTCGAGATCGTCGAGGCGCTCAAGTACCATCTGCGGGATCTGGCCGTGACGTTCCGGTTCGGTGAGAGCGTCGCCGCGGTCGAGCGACGGCCGCGCGGGGCGCTGACCGTACTGGAGAGCGGCAAGAAGATCCCCGCCGACTGCGTCATGTACTCCGCCGGGCGGCAGGGCAAGACGGCGGAACTGTGCCTCGAGGCCGCCGGGCTGGCCGCCGACGATCGGGGACGGATCGCGGTGGACGAGAACTACGCCACCCCGGTCCCGCATATCTACGCGGTCGGCGACGTGATCGGCTTCCCGGCCCTGGCGGCCACGTCGATGGAGCAGGGACGCCTGGCCGCTCAGCACGCCTGCGGTGAGCCCGTCGCCGACATGCACGAACTCCAGCCGATCGGCATCTACACCGTTCCGGAGATCAGCTTCGTCGGGAAGTCGGAGGACGACCTGACCCGTGACAAGATCCCGTTCGAGGTGGGCATCTCCCGATACCGGGAGCTGGCCCGGGGACAGATCATCGGCGACTCCTACGGGATGCTCAAGCTGCTGGTCTCCCCGGAGGATCGCAAACTGCTCGGCGTGCACGTGTTCGGCACCGGCGCTACCGAGCTGGTGCACATCGGGCAGACCGTGATGGGCTGCGGCGGGACGGTGGACTACCTGGTCAACGCGGTGTTCAACTACCCGACGCTGGCCGAGTCCTACAAGGTGGCGGCCCTCGACGCCATGAACAAGATGCGGGCGATCAGCCGGCTCACGGCCGAACTGTGATCATGGCGATTTTGGGCGGATTAAGAGGGCCAGAGGAGATCGTCCAGTTCGGCCTCCAAGTCGATGAACTCCGATTCACGGCCGGCCGCCACGATCTCGTACGTGCGGTGCAGGAAGTCGGCCAGGGGCAGGAGAGGAACCTCGAACAGGGCGTTCCCGAAGGGTGACGAGAGCGCGATGTTCAGTGCGTGCTCGTTCTGCTGGCTCATCGGCCACACCTGAACGTCGCCGTCGCCTACCGGGCGTACGATCCCGACGGTCAGCAACTCTCGAGCAAAGATCCATTCAACGGGGTCGTCGTTGCCGACGTAGAACGCCATCCGGATCGCGTAGGGATCGTCGGCGGCGTACTCCAGGCAGGCGAGCAGGGGGACGGTCGCGCTGTCAGGAACGACGAGCCGAAGGCCAAGCTCGGCTGACACGGTGGTGCTGCTGCTGTTCATGGCCATTTTTTCCTTCAGACGTCGGTCCCGCATGGCGGGGCGCTCCAATGACTACTCGCTCCCTCCACGGGTCTCCCCGCGATCTATGAGGCGTAACTGAGAACAGTTGGGGGAACATTCCGTCTCCGGCGCTGGATGTGACGCATCTCACGTAAGGTCAAGTGGTGCCTGACCTGGGCAAAGACGGACAATCCAACTCCAGAGACGGTCTTGAAGTCCGCCACGGGTCCG
>NZ_JABVEB010000272.1 GCF_014323665.1 Actinomadura sp. HBU206391
AGATCCTCGGCTGCGGATAGGCGGTTGCACACTACTGACCGCCGAGGACACTAGGCAGCTGGCCTTGGCCGCCCACCCGGGACAAGCTCAGACACAGGCGCCAGAGCATCCCAGACCGCAAACATGATCGGCCTGCCGGATGTGTCACCCCACGTCCTGAGACTGGCCTGTCACGGACTGGGGAACCTCAGCTCCGCTTTTGAAAGCCACGGCCTATCTGACCGCGACGGCCACCATGGCCGAGCGCGCGTCCGCCTCCGCCAGGAGGGCACCGCCAGGGGTCCCCACAGCGGAGCGGCACAGGGCGGTCTGCCCCCTTCCTGCGCCGTCGACAGGTTCATGTGCCGCGTCCCACGAGTCCGTTGCGCCATGCCCAGGCCGCGATCTCTACGCGGTTTCTGGCGGTGAGCTTGGCCTGAATGTTGGCGAGATGTGTTTTGACCGTGCCGCCGTCCTCGGACCGGCACTCGTGGTCTTCACTCTCGTCGCCCTCGCACGCCGACGAGGCAACGTCCCCGGGTGGCGCGGCGGCCCCCTGGCGCTCCGGGCCGTCACCGCTCTCTACGCGGCAGCGGTCGCCTCACTCACGTTCTTCCCCCTGTGGATCTACGGCGGGGACTACCGCAACCGAGCGTCGTGGATCGGGCAGGTCCAGCCGATCCCGCTGCTCACGGCCGACATCTCCATGATCCCCAACGTGATCATGTTCGTCCCGCTCGGCTTCCTGCTGCCGCTGCTCTCCCACGGCTGCACCCTCGGCCGCACCGCCGTGACCTGCGCCCTCGTCAGCCTCGGCATCGAACTCACCCAGATGCTCCAGTACATCGCCCTCGGCAACGGCCGCGCCGTCGACATCGACGACCTGATCGCCAACACCCTCGGCGGCCTCCTCGGCTACGCCGCCCTGCGCACCGC
Organism: Actinomadura sp. HBU206391; assembly: GCF_014323665.1. Taxonomy (GTDB): domain Bacteria; phylum Actinomycetota; class Actinomycetes; order Streptosporangiales; family Streptosporangiaceae; genus Actinomadura_C. Next base: position 916 of record NZ_JABVEB010000272.1, read on the forward strand.
ACAGCGCGCGGACGCCACACACGCCGTGCTGAACAGGCTTTTCCCGCCGCCCAACATCGTCTGACCGGATGCAAGGGCGCGCCTCGGGATCGCCGTGGCGCGCCCTCACTCTCGGACCTGTGTTATCGGCAGTCCCGCCGGCCGGGCAGCCCGATGATCAGCGCCACCCCAACGGTCAGGTGCATGCCGAGCAGCACCAGCCGGCTGCTGGTGCCGACGCCGCTGCCCAGTGGGCCGGCCAGCGAGAGCACCAGCACGATCAGCGCGGTGATCCGGAACGTCCGGGCGGGGCGGCGGGCGGTACGTTCCAGCAGCGCGAGCAGGCCCCAGGCGGCCATGCCGGCGATCAGCGCGGCCCCTACGACGGCGGCCGGGCCGATGTGCTGGGTGGCGTCGCCCTGGCGGACGGCAAGGTCGATGCCGGCCCAGAGGTCGTTGACGACCCACAGCAGGAGAGCGCTGGCCGCTCCCGCGGCGACGGTGATGGCGCGGCCCGTACGCCGTGCGGTGGTCCTGGTCATGTCGGTCTGCTGCATGTCGTTCGTCATGCCGATGAGCATCGCGGCCCGGGCCGGGTGGACACATCGGGCTGCGAGCCGCGCCGACGCCCTCTTAGGAGACTCGACCACCAACTTTGGAAGGTGTCGGCGCCCGGCGCCGGCCGGTTAGCCTCGCCGGGTGAATAGCCTCTCCTTCGGGTCGGAAGACTGTGACCGCCGCCCCAACCCCGCCGTCCTCTTGGTTGCGTCCGGCGTGCTGATCGCGATGACGATCCTGGGCTGGTGGATCGACCGCCCGCCAGGCCCGTTGCTCGCGCTCGACCTCGTGGCCGGCGCGCTGAGCTGGCTGCTGACGCCGCTGATGCTGTGGCGGCCGGTCGCCACCACGGCCGTGCTCGCCGTGCTGGCCGCGGTGTCGCCGGCGGCCACCCCACCGGCCACGATCGGCGCGCTGCAGGTGGCGCGGCGCCGGCGCTTCCCGGTTGCGATCGCGGTGGCGGTGGCCGGGCTCGCCGCGCATGCGGTCCAGGGCGCCTGGCGGTCCAACGGCGGCGTGTCGTACGGCTGGTGGCTGGTGCTGGTCACAATAGGCTACGGTGCGCTGCTCGGCTGGGGTGCGTGGGCGCAGGCCCGCGAAGCGCTGATCCGCTCGCTGCACGACCGGGCCCGCCGCGCCGAGGCGGAGCAGGGCCGCCGGGTGGCCGAGGCGCGCATGCTGGAACGCCGCAAGATCGCCCGGGAGATGCATGACGTCCTCGCACACCGCCTGTCGCTGCTGGCCACGTTCGCCGGCGCGATGGAGTACCGTCCGGACTCCTCACCGGAGCAGTTGTCCCGGGCCGCGGGGGTCGTCCGGGACGGCGTGCACCAGGCGCTCGACGAGCTGCGCGAGGTGATCTCGCTGCTGCGTGACGACGACCCGCCGCACGGCGACGGCATCCGCCCGCAGCCGGTGCTGGCCGACGTCCCGCGCCTGGTCGAGGAGTCCCGCGACGCCGGCACCGAGGTACTGCTGCGCGAGGCGGTGGACGAGCCGGCCGAGGCGCCCCCGTCGGTGGCCCGCACGGCGTACCGGGTGATCCAGGAGGGCCTGACCAACGCCCGCAAACACGCCGCCGGCCAGCCGGTCCAGGTCGCCCTGCGCGGCGGGCCCGGCGCGGGCCTGGAGATCGACGTCCGCAACGCGCTGACGCCGGAGCGCGCGGCGCCGCCCGGGTGGTCCGGGGGCGCCGGGCTGGTCGGGCTCACCGAGCGGGTTCACCTGGCCGGCGGGCGGCTCGACCACCAGGCGGTCGGCGGGGAGTTCCGGCTGCACGCGTCGATACCATGGCCGGCATGACCCCGCCGGTGCGAGTGCTCGTCGTCGACGACGACGCGCTCGTCCGCGCCGGGCTGACCATGATGCTCGACGGCGCCCAGGGCATCGCCGTGGTCGGCGAGGCCGCCGACGGCGACCAGGCGCCGGCCGCGGCCGACGCGCACGCCCCCGACGTCGTGCTGATGGACCTGCGCATGCCCCGGGTCGACGGCATAACCGCCACCCGCCGCCTGCGGGCACGCCCGCGGCCGCCCGAGATCATCGTGCTGACCACGTTCGACACCGACGAGAACATCTTGCACGCGCTGCGTGCCGGGGCCAGCGGCTTCCTGCTCAAGGACACCCCGCCGGCCCGGATCGCCGAGGCGGTCCGGCAGGTCGCGGCCGGCGAACCGATCCTGTCCCCGCAGATCACCCGCCGGCTGATGGACCGGGTCGCCGTCCAGGCCGGCGCGTACGCCCGGGCCAAGGCCACCCTCGCTGCCCTCAGCCCGCGCGAGCACGACGTCGTGGTGGCGATCGGGCAGGGTCGCAACAACGCCGAGATAGCGACCGCGCTCGGCATGACCCTGGCCACCGTGAAGACCCACGTGTCGCACATCCTGACCAAGCTCGGCCTCGACAACCGGACCCAGATAGCGCTCCTCGCCCACGATGCCGGCCTCGCCTGACCGATCCACGCGGTGGCGGCTCGCGTCACCAGGGCCCGTGCGGCGGCGGCTCGCATGACCGCCCCGGCCGCCGCAATCGGCGGCAAGAACTATTTGAACGAGATCAACTTCGCACTGATCAAATCGCAGACCTTGGCGAGATCGATCGGCAGTCGCTCGGCCAGCGCAGGGGCACTGCACGCATAGAGAGGATCCGCGGCCAGTGCCCGGGCGCCTCCGGCGGCGACCTCGGCGACGAAACCGGCCGCGCCGTCGCCGCAGTCGAGGGTGACACCGGTGAGGTCGCCGTCGGTGAGACTCGCGCGATATTCGATATATGAACGCGAAGTGAGGAGCATTCAGGGTCCTCGTGCTCGTCGCCGCTGAAACGCGGTCGAATTCGATGGGGGCTCAGGTGACGGGATGCGGTGGCACGTCGGCGGCGACCGGGCGGCGGCGACGTACGTGGTAGGCGTACGTCACCACCAGCAGCATCGGTCCCCACAGCGCAAGCGGAGTGATACACACGGTCGCGAGCGCATGCCACCACCCGTTCGTGTATTCGACGTGGGACATTCCGCCGATGTGCCAGTACCCGAGTACCCCGTACCCCCATAGAACGGTCAGTATCAGGCCGCCGAGGGTCGCGGGGATGATCGCCGCGACCGGCGGTATGCGCTTCCCGCCGATCCACGGGATCCATGCGGGCGCGACCTCACCCCATTTCCTCACGAGGCCGAACGTGAGCAATGCCAGCCCTTCGGTCAGCAGGCTCAGGCCGAAGACGTAGGGCACGACGAACCACCTCCACCCCGGCGCGGCCGGGTCTATCTGCCCCATGGCGAAGTTGAAGGCGATGGGCAGCCGCCACAGGCTCGAGGGCAGCACGACGAGGGGGACCGCATGGGCGGTGATGACCGCCCATCTCGGGACAGGCCGATCGGTGTCGCCGGCGGACGTGGCCGCCCGGATCGTGTTGAGTGCCATGATCGGATCGTCTCGGCTTTTCGTCGGCCTGAGATCGTCCGCGTGGGGGAACCCGCTCCCTCTCTCAGGTGAGCCGAGGGCGGGAGACTCGGCCGCCACGGCGCTGCCGTGACCGGGTTAGGCACATACGACGTCGATGACGGTTTGGCGGTGCGGGGGATGGTCTTGCCCAAGGCGCTCTAGGGAGTACAACCCACCGAGTCGTACGGCGGCCTTGTCATGGCCGAGTTGCTCGACTGCTTGGCCGTAGAGATCGGTGACCTGGCGTTCGGCGGCATCGTGTTCGGTGTGGGCCTGGGCCACCTCGTCAACACGTTGCCGCCGATAAGCGGTGACCAGCGCGACCAGGGCACCGATCCCGGCGGCTGCGGTTAGCGCCCGGCGGATCGACCACAGACCCACCATGCGGTGTGCGTCTTTGACACGGCGGAGGTCTGCGGAGGGTCCGGTGTTTGCTCACGAGGCGGATGCTAAAGAAGGCCGGACACCGTTCGCGGTGATTCGCTCACATCTCCCTACCTCAGCGCTGATGAGGCACTCTGATTGCGCCGACCGCGCATGGATACTCCCTGCCTGGTCCTCCCGTTTGCCGTCGTCCCACGCGTAGCGCTACCGGGCCAGGCCCCTACGGTCGAGGATGCAGCTCCCTACTGGAAGAACGATCCGCGACCGTAGGGGCCTGGTCTGGTAGATCTCCGATTGGGGCGACGGCGGGCGGGATGACCAGGCTTCCACCTTGACCCATGACAGACCTTGCGGCAGCGTGCTTGGTCGGCGCCGCCGGCAGGCCGGACCGGCGGCTGGCAGTATGTCGGGTGTGGACAGAGATGCCGTCGAAAGGTGGGTCGCCGGGTACGAGCGGGCGTGGCGCACGCCGGGCACCGAGCCGCTCGCCGAATTGTTCTCGTCGGAGGTGTCGTACCTGCCGTCGCCGTGGGCGTACCCGATCGTGGGCCTGCCCCGGCTCGGCCTATGGTGGGACGCCGAGCGCCACGGCCCCGACGAGCCGTTCACGATGACGAGCGAGGTGGTGGCCGTCGACGGCGACACGGCGGTGGTGCGGATCGGGGTTGACTACCTGCGCGACGACCCGTCGCGCTGGCGCGACCTATGGATCCTGCGTTTCGACGCCGATGGCCGCTGCGTCGGGTTCGAGGAGTGGCCCTTCGCCCTGGACCAGCCCGACGGGCACTAGGCCGCCTCTCTTCCTCGTCCGCGTTACCGACTGCTCGAACCCTTCGGAATTGTGCATGAGGACGACGCTGGAGTACGCCGGCCGTGCGGACCTGGTGATCGCGGTCAGAGCGGACGCCGACGACCGATTGCACGGTGCGGGCCGCCTGATCCGACGCGGAAGGCCATGCCGCACTCACCCTGTTCAAGCCATATGTTCGCCATCCGGTCGCACGGACTGGCATAAGCCCTGTTGCTGTACTTCGCCGCTGTACGTACAGCAGCCGTCCTCACCCGCGATAGCGCCCGTGATTCGAGGGCAACCCCGACCCGTACCGAAGGGCCGGCTACAGGCGAACTTGGGGTCAAGGTCAAGGGGGCGGGGACAGCAGCGGGCATCGAAGCCGATCATGATCTTGTGGCCTGACCAGGCAAACCGTGACCTGGCACTCCCTAGATCAACTGCCCGCGAGTGACCGCGAGTCCCGCTGCTCCCTCTGCCAACGTGCACGCAACGGGCACGGCGCTGGGCTGCCAGGCCTTACCAAGCGACCGCATCCTTATCAATTCGTTCCGCCCCGAGGTGATCAAGGTGCGCCGCGTCGACGTCGTGTTGCTGACAGTCGTCCGGGTGCGGTCCTGTTCGCTTGTGTTGCCGTCACGGGCCTCACGGGGTTCGCTCTAGTGCCAGTGAGAGGGCGGGACCCAGGACGGTGGTCGGACTCGTCGGATGGTGAGTTCAGGGTTGATCAGATGCATGCGGTACACCAGATCGCGGAAGCCTTCAGAGGACCAGCGTCCGGGCCGCAGTCCGGTGTGGTCGGCTGGACCGGATAGGTATCGGACGTTGGGCCAGAGCCGGAATGAGCCGCCCTCGCAGCGCACCCGAGCTGAACCACACCCCAACCGTGCCGCTACCGGGAGCCGTACTTCGGTGAGCTGCCGGACGTCGACCTCGACGTTTTGTCCTAGGCCACGGATGGACAGGCGACTATCGCCTGACAGTGTGATTTCGCGGGTCAGACGACGATCCAGAATGATCGCGGCCCCAAAAACCAGCAGTGCCCACAGCAACGCCCAACGCCAGTAGGGTCCGCTCAATCCTCCCATCAAGGACATGGGCATCATCGCCGAAGGAACAATCCACCCCGAAGGAGGGGTGGCTCGGTATCGGTACCGGGGCGGCAATGCCGTACCAGCCCGCGTTGACAAATCCTCCGCCATGGCCTGGCCCGCTCTCCACGATCAACCAGATGCCAACAGAGTGACATCCCACAGCAAGCGTGACAATCCGCACGGCACTGCTGTTCGGCCCCGGACCACAAGAGGACCCACCCCACCATCCTCACTGTCTGCCGTCGTCCCACCCTGCGGGGAACGGCTGTGCCTGGGACGGCGGTATAGGCGGGAAGACCGGGCTTCCACCCCCACCCTCTGACGACCATG
>NZ_JABVEB010000273.1 GCF_014323665.1 Actinomadura sp. HBU206391
CCGCGACCTCCCCCGAACCGGCCGCCCCCACGGCCGATCCCCTACCGGCCGCCCCCGGGCCGGCCGTCCCGGCGGTCATCCCCGCGCCGTGAGCGGCCCCCACGCCGGCCATGGCCGACGTCCGCTCCAGCAGCCGGGTGGCCATGCGGTCGGCCATCGCCGCGATGGTGAGAGACGGGTTGGCCCCCACCGGGCCGGGCATCGCCGCCCCGTCGGCGACGTAGAGTCCGGGGAGCCCGAAGACCTCCCCGTAGGCGTCACAGACGCCCTCCCCCGTGTGCCGCCCCATCGGCGCCCCGCCGAGGGGGTGGACGGTGATGACCCGCTTGCGGAACCACGCCGGGTTGTCGGCGTACTCGGCGCCGAGCACGTCGGCGATTCGCTGCATGGTCATGCGCAGCCGTTCGAAGTGCGCCTTGCTCGTTGCTGTGCTCCACTGCGCGTCGAGCCGGTCGTCGCGCAGCCGCAAGACGCCGTCGGGCACGTCGCGGCCCATTCCGAGCAGCGGCAGAGAGCTCACCGACAGCGCGCCGTCACCGATCAGGTCGGCGAGCTCCTTCGACAGGTTGGTGTCGGGCGCGAACCTGAGGAAGTCACGGAACCGGTCGAAGAGGAACCGCACCACGCGGGAGATCTCGCCGGTGACGTCGCTGGCCTCGACGATCCAGTCCACGAAGTTCGGGTAGCCGCCGTCCTGGATGTAGGCCCCGCTGCCGGCCCCCGGGACGCCGTCCCGTTCGTCCGGCAGCCGGATCGCGCTGGTGATGACCGGGCCGCGGCTGGCGTCCAGCGGCCGGAGGCGGCTGCGGTCGGACGCCTTCAGCAGGAAGGTCAGCAGGTCGCCGTTGCCGCAGAACCGGGTGCCGAGCGCCTGGCTCAGGCCCGGGAGGTTCTTGCGGCTGCGCAGCAGCAGGTACGAGGTGCCGTAGGTGCCGGCGGCGAGGACGAGACGGTCACAGCCGATCGTGAGCGTCTGCGGCTTGCGCGAACGCCGCTCGGGATCGTGATGGACGTAGTCGACCTCGTAGCCGCCGCCCGGCCGGAGCCGGATCGCACGTACGTCGTGGAGCGTGCGCAGATCGGCGCCGTGATGCTTGGCCGCGGAGAGGTAGGTGTGGTCGAGGCTGTTCTTGGAGCCGTCGTTGCAGCCGATGTTGCACTCGCCGCAGAGCATGCAGGTGCGGCGGTGCACGCCGTGCAGGTTGCCGTACTCGGGCTGGGTGATCGGCAGGCCGATCCCGGGCTCTGCCCCTTGCTCCGGCGCGAAGCTGACCGCCAGCGGAGGCAGCTTCCAGCCGAGCCCGAGCTCGACGGCCGCGTCCTGCATCGCGTGCGTCTTCGGAGTGTCGGCGTAGGACGCCTTCTCGAAGGGGTACGGCGTCGCGCCGAGCATCCGCTCGACCTCGTCATAGTGCGGGTCCAGGTCGGCCCGGCTCACCGGCCACGGCTGGTAGCCGCCGGTGGGCGGGGACTGCTCGTTGACGAACCAGTGCTCGTCCTTGCGCAGGAGCACGTTGGCGTAGATGAGGGAGCCACCGCCGAGGCCGCTGGAGACGACCGAGTCGAGGCCCCGGAAGCTCCACACGTCGAAGAGGCCGTACAGGCCCTCTCGGGGGTCCCAGAAGGCCCGGCTCATCTCGGCCGGAGTGCGGGCGAAACTCCCCGGTGGGTAGTCCCGCCCGCGTTCCATCACCACTACCGACTTCCCCGCCTCAGCCAGCCGGTAGGCGGCGACGGAGCCCCCGAAACCGGAGCCCACCACCACTGCGTCAACGTTCTCTTGGACCGGCATCAGGCCGTCTCCCGCTCGACGCTGTGCTTCTGCAAGTGGGCGAGAATCTTGGGATAGACGTCGACATATGCCCGTTTGCCGAGAACCGGGTCGATGTGGCCGTAGCCGGGGAGGATCGCGAGATCGTGCCGGTCTGGGGCGGCCTTCGACATGAGTTCATGGCAGACCACGTTGGAGTCGGTGAAGATCCGGTTGTGGTCACCCGTCATGAACAGGACCGGCGTGGTGATCTCGGCTGCTCGTGCCAGGAAGTCCTCGGGCAGCGCGGCGTGGCGCGGGTCCCGGACGTCGTACCGCACGGCTCGTCCCGCACGCACCATCTTGCGGATGTGCCGGTAATAGTGCACGGTCGAGGCCCCGTTCAGGTCGGCCAGTCGATCGTGAACGTGGGTCTCCGGCGCGAGGTTCTCATGCATGAAGAAGCCCGGCCGGCCACTTGCCCACATGAAGCTCTGCATGTGGCAGGCGGACTCACGGCATTCGGGATGGAACAGCGACACCGTGCGGGCGAACAGCCGCCGGACGGTGAACGCAGGTGCCTCTTTGAAGCGCGGGTCGATGTAGGGAAGGCCGAGGACATAGTCGGCGAAAGCCGGCCCGGCAGCCATCTTCACCCGCGACCATCCGGGCACCCGCGGAGTCAGCGAGACGCTGTTGACGGCGAGGCTGGCGATGTCGTCGACCATCCCGCCGAACAGGCTCATGCTGAACGACAGCGCCCCGAGGCAGTGCGCGAACACGTGGATCCGCCGCTCGCCGACGTGCCGACGGAGCTCCCCGAGCGCAGCCGGATAGTCGTAGTGAGCGATGTCATCGAGACTGTAGCGGCGCGTCCCCGTGTTGTACGGGAAGTGGTTGCTCATCCGGAAATCGCACGCCCAGACGTCGCCGAACCCGTTGTCCAGCAGGAAGCTCACCAGGTTGTTGATCTCCGGCATGATGAACAGGTCGCTGGACGACGTCAGACCGTGCAGCAGAAGCACTACATCGTCGCTGTCCGCACGGTGGAACCTGCTCAGGGTCAGCCTGAGGTCGTCCTCCGTCACGAAGGGGTGCACGGACACCTCGGCGTCCGAGACGCCCTCCAGCGAGAACCGCCGGATGCGACGCGTCATCTTGTCCTCCCGGTTTCCATCGCTCCTAACAATGCCAAGGCCGTACATAAGCGCGGCATCGTGGAAAACCCGTACTTTGAGAGTCGAATTCAGACGCGGGGGTTCAGAGCAGTCGCCACACCGACCCTCGAACCGACGCCAAGCTTGGCGAACACCCTGGACAGGTGGGTCTCGACGGTTCGTACGCTGAGGACGAGCTTCTCGGCGATCTGCTGGTTCGTGCAGCCCTCGGCGACGAGCATGGCGATCTCGTGCTCCCGGGGCGTCAGCCCGAAGGGCCGGTCCGCCCGTCCGGTCCCGCCCGTGGCGGGCACCCGGACGCCGAGCCGGCGCTGTTCACGAACCGTCTGGGCGTGAAGGTTGCGCGCGCCGCACTCGGCGAAGATTTCCGCCGCCACGCGCAGCGTCTCCCTCGCCGGGCCACGCTTGCCGGCCTCGCTGTAGGCCAGTCCCGCGGTGAGCCTGGCCCGGCCCGCTTCGGCGCGCCGGCCGGCGGCGAGGAGCATTTCAGCGGCCTGCGTCGCGACTTCGGCCGCCGTGGCCGGATCGCGGGGCCGAAGCGCGTGCGCCCTGGCGAGGTGGACCAGGCCCTTGTCGGTGTCCAGGTCGGGATGGGCCAGCTGGGCTGCTATGTCCGCCCATTTCGCCGCTTCGTCCGGTCGTCCGCGTGCGACGTCGACATATGCCAGTGCCTCGGAGCAGGCCACCAGTGTCCCTGGATCGAGCATGGGCGCGGTGCCGTGGCCGCACGCCTCGAGAAGGCCGGCCGCGCCCTCCTCCAGAGTCCCCGCGTTGACCAACGCCATGGCGCGGGCATAGCGGGCCATGGCGCCCCACCACTCTCCGCTCCCGACGTCGTTCTGGACCGCCTCCTCGCCGAGTCGCAGGGCGGAGTCGTGGTCGCCCGTCCAGCTCGCGACCAGGCACTGCTGGGTGAGGGCGAAGGCCAGGCATTCTCCAGAGCGCAGCAGCCGAGCCACCTCCGTGGCCTCCTCAGCGACGGCACTCGCCTCTGCCAGCCGGCCGAGCATGGTCAGCGTCCGCGCCCGTGCGGCGAGCAGATAGGTCAGGATGTAGCTCTGCCCGGTGGAGCGCGCGACCGCCAGGCTGCGGTCCACATGCCGGAGCGCATCGTCGTACCGGCCCATCATGAGCTCGGTCCAGCACAGCCAGGCGACGGAGTCCAGGCACTCGGCGAGGTGATCGTCCGAGGCTCCGGCGAGGGCCTCGTCGGCCGCTTCGGCATGGCGCACGGCCTCGGCGATACGCCCTGCCCCGTAGGCCGGCAACGGCCGCATCACGGCGACCGCCACCTCCAGCCACGGTTCCCAGCCCGGCGCGCTCTTCGGCATGAGGTCAAGCACGGCCTGAGCGCCCCTGGTGTCGACGCGCATGAGCCTGTCGGCGACCAGCCGGACTCGGAGCACCACGGCGGCCGAGGCCTGTGGATCGGGAATGCGGCGCAGTTCGTCGAGCACGAGCGCCCGCGCTTCGTGGGGCCGGTCGAGCTGCCGTTCTATCACGGCGCACAGATGAACCGCCTTGGCGCGGCGGGCGTAATCGTCCAGGGGCAACAGCCGCAGCAGCGTACGTGCCGTCTCACGCCCCTCCTGGAGCTGGCCGCTGAGGGTCTGGACGTGCACCTGCTCCATGAGGAGCTCCAGGCGGGACAGCACCGGAGCGTCCCGCCCGGTCGGCTCGACGTCACCAGGATCAAGCGTGTCGGGCATCAGCCGAAGCGCCGCCTTCAGCCAGTGCGCCGCGATGGCGGGAGCCTGCGCGGCGACGGCGCGGGCGGCACCCACGAGCGTCGTGATGGCCTCCCGGTCACCGAAGCGCCCCGATCGCTCCACGTGGTGTGCGCGCACGGTGGCGGACGCGCCCAGGTCGGCGAGATGGGCGGCGATCCGGGCATGGGCGGCGAACCTCCAGCCCGCCGCCGCCGAGCCGTACGCGGCGTGCCGGACTAGAGGGTGCCGGAAGCGGAACCGGCCCGCAGACGGAGCCGGCCGTACGACGTCCCGCGCCACCATCTCGTCGAGCGCCGTCAGCGCCACGTGATCGGGCACCTGCGCGGCCACCGCGGCGAGCGCGGGCTCGAATTCGTCGGCGGTCATGGCGGCGGCCTGAGTGACCAGGCGAGCGGTGGAGGACAGACCGCTCAGCTCCACCCGGAGCGCGGTACTGACCGCAGGTGGCAGCTCGCCTTCCTCATGGCCGCTCACGATCGGAACCTCACTGCGGGCCAGCGCCTCCAGGTAAAAGGGATTGCCTCCACTGGCCTCGAACAGGGATCGGCGGCGCGCCGGGCTGACCTGCGGGCCGAGCAGCTCCGCGACCTCGGCCTCGGTGAGCGGCTCGACCGGGACGTGGCCGCCGCCGCCCGCCTCGACCAGTGCGGTGAGCCGCGGCGAGGCCTGGGCGGGGCGATAGGCGACCGCGACCAGCACCCGTCCGCGCGGCGGGTGGCGGATCAGATGGTCGAGCAGCTCGATCGAGCTGTCGTCGGCCCAGTGCACGTCGTCGAGGACCAGGACCAGCCCGTTCGGCCCGGCGAGCTCGTCGAGCAGCCGCCGGACGGCGCGGTACAGCCGGTAGCGCGCGAGCCCGGTGATGTCCTCGCCGTCGTCCGGCTTCTCGGGGACGGCCGCGGACAGGGAGGGGAAGACCGACGCCAGCACGCGGAGCGCGGGGGCCTCGAGCCGGTCGGCGAGTACCTCGTCCAGACCTTCGATCCGGTCGTCGAGCGCGTCGATGACCACCCCGAACGGCGTCTGCTGCTCGAACTCCGCGGCCCTCCCCCACAGCGTGTCGAGACGCCGCTCGGTCGCGATGCTCGCCAGCTCGCCCAGCAGCCGGGTCTTGCCCGCACCGGGCTCGCCGACCAGGCCGAGCAGCTGGAAGGCGCCGTCGGCGGCCACGTCGAGCGCCGCGCCGAACGCCTGCAGGACATCACGCCGTCCCACCAGCGGAGGCGTCCCATACGGCGGCTCACCGACACGCCCGTCCATGTATGCACCTCTCAGCGGCCTCCGGTCGGTAACGGCATCACGCGACCTACCGGACCACGCACAGAACCGCAAGTGGATTCTAGGTATGTCGGAGCGTCCGCGCCATCCGATTCGACCGACTCGACCGTCCGGGTCCGCCCGAAATGAGGTTGGCCGGTCCGGCCCTCGTGCTTCAGACTGGCTCGGGCGAATGAGGAGTTGTCGTGGGACACGTCGAGATCGGCCATGTGAGCCATACGCTTCCGAACGGGCGCGTGCTGCTCGACGACGTCTCGTTCAGGGTCGGTGAGGGCGTGATCGCGGCGCTCGTCGGGCCGAACGGCGCCGGCAAGACCACCTTGCTGCGGATCGTCGCAGGGGATCTCCCCCCACAGGCCGGGAACGTGTCACGCGGTGGCGGCCTCGGCGTCATGCGCCAGTTCATCGGCAGCGTGCGTGACGAGTCGACCGTCCATGACCTGCTGGTGGCGGCCTCGCCGGACCGCGTGCGCAGGGCGGCCGCCGCCCTCGAGGCGGCCGAACTGGCCATGATGGAGCGCGACGACGAACCCACCCAGATGCGCTACGCCACGGCCCTGACCGGCTGGGGCGACGCCGGCGGCTACGACTCCGAGGTGCTGTGGGACGCCTGTTGCGTGGCGGCGCTCGGCACGCCGTACGACTCGTGCCGGTGGCGCGAGATCAAGACCCTGTCGGGCGGGGAGCAGAAGCGTCTCGTGCTGGAGGCGCTGCTGCGCGGCCCCGACGACGTGCTCCTGCTCGACGAGCCGGACAACTATCTCGATGTTCCTGGCAAGCGCTGGCTCGAGCAGCGGTTGCGAGAGACGTCCAAGACCGTGCTCCTGGTCTCGCACGACCGCGAACTGCTCGCGAACGCGGCCGAGCGCATCGTCACCGTCGAGTCGGGTTCCGTCTGGGTGCACGGCGGCGGCTTCGCGTCGTACGCCCAGGCCCGGCGCGACCGAGGCGAACGGCTCGAGGAGCGCAGGCGGCGGTGGGACGAGGAGCACGCCAAACTCAAGGCGCTCGTGCTGACGTTCAAGCAGAAGG
>NZ_JABVEB010000274.1 GCF_014323665.1 Actinomadura sp. HBU206391
TGAAGACCATGACCTGGTCAGTCGCGGGTGAGCACGACCTTCAGCGCTCCGGTGTCCTGCGCGTTGGAGAACACCTCGTATGCCTTCTCCATGTCCTCCAGGCCGAATCGGTGTGTGATGAATTGGCCGGGATCCAGTCGGCCTGCGGCGACCATGCTCAGCAGGGTGGGCGTCGAGGAGGTGTCGACCAGGCCGGTGGTGATCGTGAGGTTGCGGATCCACAGGTCTTCTAGATGAAGGACGGCTGGTCTGCCGTGCACGCCGATATTGGCGACATGGCCGCCCGGGCGGACCAGGCGGGTGCACGACTCGAAGGTCTCGGGTATGCCGACCGCCTCGATCGCGACGTCGGCGCCGAGCCCGCCGGTCCGTTCGGCGACGGCCGAGCGGATGTCGCCGCCAGTGCCGAGCGTGATGTCGGCACCGAACCTCCTGGCCGCCTCCAATCGTGCGTCGACCGGGTCGATCGCGATGATCTGGTTGGGGCTGTACAGGCGGGCCGTGGCGATCGCGGCCAGGCCAATGGGGCCGGCTCCCATGACGACCACCGTGTCACCAGGACGCACTTTGCCGTTGAGGACGCCCACCTCGTGACCGCGTCCACGCGGACGATCGCATCCGTGGCCGTCGCGATCTGCGGCACCGGAACGTCTTGGTAGGAATGACGTCCAGGACCCACATATACCAGCGCCTTCATGACCGTTCCTCTCTTCGCGTACGGCCATCGCACGCGACCCTGTGACTTGAACGATCACGCAAAGCGCATGGGCCCGGCAGAGACAAAGGTCCCCCCGGCACGAGACCGTTGTCACGACACGTCATCGCTGGCGCGCTCGATCGAGGCGGGCATACCGGCCGGTCCGGTGGAACGCCACCGCCCCGGGCAGCACAGGCAGCCAGAAGCCCAGGACGCGGAAGACAACGACCGTCAGGACCGCCTCGGTGCCACCCGCGCCGAGAGCGACCAGGACGAGCGTCAGGATCGGCTCCACTACACCCAGCCCCCCGGGAAGCGGACCCAGCAACCGAAGCGGCATCACCGTAAGGAAGGATGCCGCCAAGAGCACGGGGGAGACCGATACCCCCATCGCCTGGGCGACGGCAAGGAACGCCAGCACCGAACAACTCGTCACCGCCGAGGTACCGAACAGCAGCATGGCGAACTCACGGGGCCGGCGTAGCCTGGCGGGCAGCGCCAGGAGAGCACCCCGCAACGGCGCCGCGACCTCGTTCCGACGGCGCAACAGAAGAACGGCGCCGATCAAGGCGGCCGCCACCGCGGGCAGTGCCACCGGAGCCGCCGACCAGCGAGGCGCTGTCAGAACGTCCCGTGCCTCCAGCAGGGCGGCGGAGCACGCCAGCCCGAGCGCGATGGCGTGCACGAGGCCGCCGGTCAGCCGGGTGAGCGCGACGGCCTGTACCGCCTCTTCCCGACTCGCCCCGGCCGAGCGTAGGTAGGAGCCCAGCACCGCGTCCGCACCGAGACCCGCACGGTGCTGCCGCGACACGTATGAGGCGGCCACCTGATGGAGATACGTGCGGCCCAGCGCCAGATGCCGCGATGAGGCGCCCATGAGCGACAGCGCACCGGCCGCGTAAGAAGCGGCCACGAGCAGGGCCGCTACGATGAGCCAGCGAGGGTTGGTATCGCTGAGCACGTCGGTGGGGTGGCGGACGCTGACGATTCCGATCAGCACTTGGTACACCGCGAGCGCGGCGCCGAGCAGGAGCAGCAGCACCCAGGGGCGGGACGGTGCCCGGGTGAGCGGTTCGGGCACCGTTGGTGCGCCTTCCACCACCGCGATCTCCCTCCGCAGGGAATTGAGCAACCGTGGCCGGCCGCGCAGTTCCTGGCGGGTCGACCTGGCCAGCGCCAGAGGCTGCAGCAGGCTGCTCACGCCGCACAGAACGGTGGGACCGAGCGTGTCGACCGCCGCCCGTACGGCCTGCCGTGGGCCTACCACGAACGCGGTGGAGACCAGCAGTTCCGCGACGTCCTGGGCGAGCCGCTGATCACTCGCTCCGTCCTCGGCGAATCCGAAGTCCACGAGGACGGGCTTACCGTCCTCCGCGATCAGCATGTTGGCCAGACGCAGGTCGCGGTGGGCGATGCGCGCCGCGCGCAGCTTCCCGATCTCGCCCCACAGCGCCTGCAGGTATGTGACCTGAAGCGGGCAGGCGATGGTTCCAGCGAGGTCGGCGCCGACCGCCACGGCCTGCTCGGCCAGGATCCATGTGCCTGATCCGGCTCCTGCCACCCCGAGGAACCCGGGGACTCGCACACCGGCTCGCTCGGCGCGCATCAGCATGTACGCCTCGTGCTCGATCTGCCGTTTCGGGCTGGCGAAGGGGAACTCGTCCTCCAGATCCCGATACACCAGGAATCTCGTCAGCTTGAACAGCAGATCGGCGTCGCGTTGATCCCGGCCCAGCGCCTTGACGAACACCCGTCGGCCGGTCACGGTGACCGCGGTGAAGGGCACTGAGCCGCGCGCGTCGACGTTCAGTGGTGTGACCGTCATCCGTCCGAGGCCGCAGCGGGCGAGCCCGCGGGCGACCTGCGCCGGTGTGGGGAGATGCGCCGGCGTCCCTCGGATCAGATGGACGGCGCCGCCGATCGCACAACCGAGGCCCATTCCGGCCACAACGTCCAGCGGGAAGTGGGCGCCCACATACATTCTGCCGAGAGCCACCGCTCCGGCGATCGCCCAGAGAGCCCAGCGCACCGGGCGTCGTACATGCGCGCTGGCCACGGTCGCCAGCGCGACCGCCACCGCGGCGTGGCCGGAGACGAATCCGAGGCCGCCCTCGCCGGCTCCGCGCAGCACCACCTCGGAGAGCAGAGCACCGGGACGTCCCCGGTCCGCCACGCTCTTGACCGCCTTGGCCAGAAGCCAGGCGAGCGATCCGCCGATCAGGAAGTCGACGGCCAGCCGCCGGCGCAGGGCGAGCAGCGCGCCGCCCGCCGCCACGCCGACCGCGGCCAGCGAGCCCGCCTGCATCACCAGATTCACCGGACCGAACAGCCACCCGGGAAGCCGGTTGACGACCCGGAAGAGGTCGGCCTCCACCTGGAGAAGGAAGCCGCCGGCCGCGAGGACGGACAGCGTCAGCCCGAGACCCAGCCCGAGGACCACGCGGATGACGTCCCCGGGGTGTCGCGCGGAGGCGGGCGGCAGGGCCGCGGGGCCGCGTACACCTCGCCTGCGTCGCGTTGCCGCGGTAGTGGCGGGTACGGCGGACGCGAGGTCGGCGGCCACCGGGCCGGACGGCGGCAGCAGGTCTCGGTGACACCGTCGAAGGAGTGGAGCCAGTGCCGCGGTCTCGGCCTGGCCCAACGCGCGCACCGCCGCGGCCACGGCACGCGCAGACCCCATGGCGTCCGCCGTGAGCGTCAGCATCCGTGCCGCGTCGGCACGGATGACCGCCGGCGTCGCGTCGGCCTCGGCGGCACCGAAACCGACGATCCAGGGCAGGCCCGTGCCATCTATCACTATGTTGTGAGGGCGCAGGTCCCGGTGGGCCAGGCGGTCCCGCGCGAGCAGTCCGAGCTGACGCCAGAGTTCGTCGAGGAGGTCATCGCAGGCTGCGGGCTCGTTCGTTCGGGGGAGACCCTCGCCTGCGGAGGTCGATCCGGCCAGCGGACGGCCATCGACGGCGTCCATGGCGAGGATCCAGGTGTCGTCGCCGATATCGGCGGTGAACCGCACCAGCGGAGTACGAACCCCGGCCCGGTCGGCGAGCATGAGCAGATAGGCCTCATGCTCCAGCTGATGTTTCGGCGTGGCGAAGGGCATCGGCCGGCTCGGCGCCGGGCCCAGCCACTGCCAGACTCGGTGCAGCCAGTCCGCGTCTCGTTGGTCACGCCCGACGGCCTTGACGAAGAAACGCTCCCCTGTGGTGGTCGTGACCTCGAACGGAACGGCACGACGCAGATCGCCCGTGGTCCGGTGGATCGAAGCCGCGGTGATGCCGAGCCGGCTCAGGCCGGCGCGAATCCGGGCCGCGTCCGGCGGGCGAGCCGGAGTGCCCCGGAGGAGAAGCACGGCCGAACCGGCCATCCAGCCCACCACGACGCCACCGGCCAGGTCGAGCGGGAAGTGCGCTCCTACGTACACCCTGCCGAGGCCGACGGCGGCGACGGTGACCCATAGCCACCTGCGGTACGGCCGCGGCAGCGACACGCTCGCGACCGTGGCGAGAGCCGCAGCCACGGCCGCGTGCCCCGCCACGAAGCCGGTCCCGCCCGCGCCGGCATCGGCACGGAGAATCACCTCGTCGAGAAGCGCAGCCGGGCGTGGCCGCCCGGCGATGTCCTTCACAACCTTCGCCAGCAGCCACGCGCAGCCTCCGGCCAGCAGCAGGTTCACCGCCAGACGGCCACGGCGGGCTAGCAGCGCGGCCACCGACGCCAACCCGGCCATGCCGATCCAGCCTGCCTGCATCACCAGCCAGATCGGGACGTACGCGGCATCGGGAACGTCGTTCACCAGCCGGAACAGATCGGCGTCGAGGCCCGCGACATCCCGGGAGAGCAGGATGAGCACCAGCAGACTCAGTCCACCGGCGGCCAGCCGAAGCGCGTCGGCCGGATGCCGGAACACCGGTCTTGGCCGCGCCGGGTGACGGCGCCGGAATCTCCACCACAGCCAGATCGGGCCCGCCGCGGGCAGGTAGAGGAGATAGGTGAAGAACCGGAAGAGCAGCACCCCGGCCGTGGCGGCCTCGAGTTCCGCGCCGCCGAGTTGCAAGCCGCCGATCAGGGCCAACTCGAGTATGCCGGCGCTGCCGGGTGTGAGGGGCAGCACCGTCGCCTGGCGGGCCACCGCGTAGACGGCGAAGGCCTCCAGCGCACCGACCTGAGAGGCTCCCGCGATCTGCAGGGAGGCGTAGAGCACGCCGAAGAGCGTCACCTGGTAGGCGAGGGCCGACACGGTCAGCAGCGGCCAGCGACGACGGATCAGATCGCCGGCCTCGGTCTGGAGCAGAACGGCTCGATCGGCGCGGACCTCATGCCGCCCGGGCAGCCGACGTGAGAGCCGGGCCAGCGCGGAACCTAGCAACCGGGCCGGACGGTCCCACCGCAGCAGTGCGATGGTCAAGGAGATGAGAATCGTGGCCAGGATCAGCCCGGCGACCCCGGCCACCCGTGCCTCTGCCGGCACATCGGACGCCAGGCCGAGCAGGCCGAGCGCGAGAAGCGGAAGGATCAGCCGCACGCCGAGGTTCCACAGCCCGGTCGACAGGACCTGCAGGGCGATCGGCCGGGGAGTGAAGCCGAGCTCCTGGAGCATGGAGACGTTCAAGGCCGTTCCTGCGGCGGCGCCACCGGGAAGGGCGTACGCGAGCGCGGTGGTCACCACGTTCACGGCGCACGCCTCGGAGAGGCGCAGACCGGGCAGGCCCGCGATGAGCCCGACAGCCGAGGCCAGCACCGAGGTCAAGGTCAGCGCGGCCAGGACCGCGAGCTCGGCGTGGCCTACACGACTCGAGAAGATGCCCGCTACCGCCTCGAAGTCGACCAGACGCGGGAGGACGCCGCCGAAGACGATGCCGACCACGGTCAGGCTCACCGTGCGGCGCAGCCACACGCGGCGCCGCGCTCCGCGCCGTGTCGGCGGAGTGGCCGGCAGGGCCGCCGTTCCGGCCTGAGGGGGTTTGCTCAGTGTGGTCACGAGGGCCTCCGGGGCGGCTCGGTCAATGCGTGCGACATGCCGGGCATAGCTGCATCCGCGGGTCGCGGCTGGTGCACTTAGTCGACCCCGGGACGAGGAGTGCGCATAAAGGCGTACTTCTCCGGTCGACAGGACGTTGGTCCCCGTGTCCAGAGGATGTGCAAGGTCCTCATCCGGGGCACTGCTCCGGGCGACAGCGGCGATGCACCGCACGGCGCGGCCGTGTGGATCAGCGGCTGTCGACCCCGTGAGCGCGGAACTGTGAGTGGACGCGGTTGAGCAGCTCTGGGTCCGGTGACTCAACGTGGGCCAGCGGGAAAGGGATGCCCAGCCGCTGGTACTTGGCCGCACCCATGCGGTGGTAGGGCAGGACGTCCACGTGTTCGACGTTGGGGAGCGTGGCGACGAAGGAGGCGAGGCCCTCCACCTCGCTCTCGGCGTCGTTGATGCCGGGCACGAGCACGAACCGTATCCACATCGGGCGGCGCAGCTCGGCGAGCCGCCGGGCGAACCGCAGTGTCGGCGTGATGTCCCCGCCGGTCAGGGCGCGGTAGGTGCGCGAGTCCCAGGCCTTGATGTCGAGCAACACCAGGTCGGTGTCGGCCAGCATCGCGTCGGTCGCCCGGTCCCCGAGAGAGCCCGAGGTGTCGAGCGCCGTGTGCAGGCCGAGCTCGTGGGATCGGCGCAGCAACTCGCCGGTGAAGGCGGGCTGCAGCAGCGGCTCCCCGCCACTGATCGTGACGCCGCCGCCGGCCACGGAGATGAACCGGCGGTACCTCTCGACCTCGGCCATCACCGAGTCGACGGTGACCCGGCGGGCATCGCGCATCCGCCAGGTCTCGGGGTTCTGGCAGTACATGCAGCGCAGCGGGCAGCCTCCGGTGAACACCACGAATCTGGTCCCGGGCCCGTCCACGCCGGTGGACAGATCCCACGAATGGACCGCACCGGCGAGGCCGGCCGCCGTTGCGTTCCGCGGCAGGGCGGCGCTTTCGCGGAGCTCGGCGGCGGCCTCACGGAGCCTCTCCTCGCGTTCGATCATGGCGATTCATGGAAGGTACGGCTGACGACGTCGCGCTGCTGCTCGGGGGTGAGCCGGACGAAGTTCACCGCGTAGCCGGACACCCGGATGGTCAGCTGTGGGTACCGCTCGGGGTGGTCCATGGCGTCCAGCAGGGTGGCGCGGTCGAGCACGTTGACGTTCATGTGGAAGCCTCCGGCGTCGACGTAGCCGTCGAGGATCCCGGCGAGGTTGCTCATCCG
>NZ_JABVEB010000275.1 GCF_014323665.1 Actinomadura sp. HBU206391
GCGCGGCCGGTCTGCGGGGAGATCATGCCGGCGCACAGGCTGCGGCTCGCCAGCACCTGCGCGATGCGCGGGATCGCGGCGACCGTGTTGGCGGGCCAGTCGTGCATGAGGATGATCTGGCCGTTGGTGAGCCGGGCGTTGGCCTGAACGATCGCGTCGGTACTGGCGTTGTTCCAGTCCTGCGAGTCGACGTCCCAGATGATCTGGGTCAGGCCGTACCTGGCCGCGACCGACCGCACCGTCGCATTGGTCTCACCGTACGGCGGGCGGAACAGCCTCGGCGTGCTGCCGCCCGCGTTGGCGATGGCCTGCTGAGTCCGGGAGATCTCCGAATCGACCTGCGCCTGGCTCTGCTGGATCAGGTGCGGGTGGGTGTAGCTGTGGTTGCCGACCCACATGCCGGCGCTGACCTGGGCCCGCACCTGGGCCGGGTAGGAGGCGGCGTAATTGCCCTGGTTGAACATCGTGGCCCGCAGCCCGTTCTGCCTGAGCGCGTTGAGCAGCCTCGGCGTGTTGCCGCTGGACGGGCCGTCGTCGAAGGTGAGCCCGACGTACCCGTTGCAGGCGGCGGCGTTCGACGGGGTGACGGTGAGGGCGACGGTGCTCGCCACGGCCGTCGCGGCGACGACCAGCCTCGTGACCAGGGAGCCTTTCGAGAGACGTGGTGTGGTTCGCATGCGGGAGTCCTCCTCGTGCCGGCGGCGTGACCGCGGTCGAGTGATGCCGGGCGGCTGAGTGATCGATATTTCAGGTGGCGAGGACCTTCTCGGGCGCGGAACGTCCATCAGCCCACCGTTATGCTGGAGCTCCCGCTGCTCTGATATCCCTCCGTCGCGAGGATCATGTAATAACTGAAGTTGCCGAGACGCATTCCAGCGCGGGCCCACGCGTCGAAGTGGTTGCCGGTGGTGATGGTTCCGCCCGTCCTCTTCGACTGCCGGACGCTCCAGTACTGATTGAAGGTTCTGGTGCCTTCGACGGAGGGGGCGTTGTACCGCGTCGTCTGGTAGATGTCGTACGTACCACCATCGCTGGTGACGGTGCCCTTGTACGTTCCCGTGGGCCGGTAAGTGCCCCAGTTGTCGACGACGTAATATTCCACGAGCGGGTTCGACGTCCACCCGTAGAGAGTCAGATATGCATTTCCGGACGGACTGAAGCTGCCCGAGTAGTTCACACTTCTGCGTCCGCCGTTACTCCAGCCCTTACCGGCGACGAAATTCCCGGTGTTACGCCATGAGGTGCTGTAGCTGCCGCCAGATCGCAGGGTCATGGAGACCGTTCCGCCGGCATCGGTCCAGAAGGAATAGTAGTAGCCGTTGTTGGTGCCGGTCTGATTCGTGGTGATGGTCGTGTCGGCATTGGCGGTGCCCGGCAACATGATCGCGGAGGTGATCAGCGCCGCGGCGGCGGCACTGCCGATGAAGCCTCTGCGGCTGATCGTGTGGGCGGGGACGTCGTTCATGGACATGCTTCCTCCTCGTGAACGCCGGCGGGGGACCAGGCCGTGAACTCACCACGAGAACCGCGGACGAGCGGCGGCTCTGGCGGCGAGCTCGATGGTGCGAGTATGCGCCCGCTTCGAAACGACGTCAACGATATATTTCGAAAGTTATTCGGGGACGGTCGCCGATCACCGCACATGCACTTTGACCTGCTAGTTGGGGCATCAGCCGATAGAACACTCACTTGAAAATCAGTCAAAGTTTCAGTAAGGTCGCCGATCGTCCGAAACATTTCGAAAACAGATCGGTGTCTTGCCCAGCTCTCAGCCGGACCGGTTTTCCGCAGCGGCGGCGAGCAGTTCCGGGAGCGTGCCCTCGAACACCGGTAGCAGGTGTTGCAGTGCGGGCCAGAACCCTGCCGGCGCCGACCGCGCGGCCACGTCCACCAGCCGAACGTACTGATCGAGCAGGTCGTCGCCGTGGTCACCGCCGGATGACGCCACGGACCCGGGCGGGCGCAGGCTGCACGCGTACCAGAGGATCTCTCTGGCCGGGCGGCTCGTCGCCAGCAGTTCCTCGTCGCTGAGGACCTGGGCAGCGCGGATCCGGTAGAGCAGACCCCAGCTGTTGGACGTGCGGTGCAGCGCGGTCACGGCGGTGCGCGCCGCCGCCGGGCTCTGGGCCGCGATGAGCGGGAGCCGATCGGCGGGCAGCGCCCGGGCGAGTGTTGCCGGGAATCCCTCGCGCGCGGCGAGAGTGCACAGCAGATGCGCCGGCAACGGCGAATCGAGGTGGGCGTGGATCAGTTCGTCCCAGGGTGGCGACCCGTCCTGGCCCACCGCGGATGTCAGCATTGCCTCGGCCTCGATCGGGCCGGTGCAGGTACGGAGCGCGCTGACGAGGTCGACCACTGCTCCCTGGGGCGACGACCCGGTCGCGAGCAGTCGACGCAGTGTCACGTCGTACGCAGCCGAATGCTCGTTGCGCCGGTCCAGCGCGGAGTCCAGCCCGTGCGCCCACGACCGCGCCGCAGGTGTGCAGCGCGGGCCGTTGGCCCAGCGTGCGAACAGCCTGCGAGGAGGCACTCCGGCCGCGACGAACCGGTCCAGGATCATGGACATGAGCTCCGTCCGGCGTGGACCCAGATCGCGTCTTTCCAGGTGGATCAGTTGTGGATCGGAGAGGTCGGCGATCACATCGGCCAGCACCGCATCGGGCGCCTGGGCCAGAACTCGCAGATCGGCCTGCTCCGCCGAGGCCGCGGACGATCTCTGCGCGATCCGCCGGAGCACACCCGCGAACGTACCCCGGTGGGACGGCACGGCCGCAGCGGCCGCCAGCCAGGCGGACCGGTCGGCACCGAGATGGCGCCGTAGCAGCGCGCCCGCACACTCCCAGAACGCCTGTGCCACCTTGTCGTGATTGTGGTCGTAACCATCGACGGCCCGGACCAGCAGGTCCAGACGCGGCGTGGTGAGGATCAGTTCCTCCACCGTCTCGTCCGAGAGCACATGCCGCAGAAACGAGGGACGCAACTCACCGATCCGGGCGAGGGCGGCCCGCCACACCCACCGCGGAAGGCGCCGGTGCCGGGCCACGAGCCGGCCGGCGACGAGCGAGTCCCATGGGCTGAGCAGGGCGGCGGTCAATGGGTCGGGGCAGTCAGGCCGTGCGATCAGAGCGCGGCGCTGCACGCGGCCGAAGGGATCCCTCCGGTGTTCGGCGATCAACGCCGTCCAGTCCGGCTCCCGTATCGCGGACAGGACGGCATCACAGTCGAGCACCGTGGCGGCCGACCGCAATGACCCGCTGAGCTCGCCGACCGGCACGGCCCTGGCCGGCGGTTCGCTCTGACCGAGGCCCTCGGCTCGTAGATCCGCCTGCGCCGCACCTCGCATCTCTGGGGCTAGCAGCGACGCCGTCCACCACACCAGCCGCCCGGCAACCGTCAACCCGCTGCCCGGATCAGGCTCCACCCGTTCCGCCACGAACGACTCCGCTCTGAGGCCGTTTCCGCTGTCGGCACCTTAGCGGTCGGCCGGTGCCGGTACGAGGCCGTCGGCGACGAGACCGGCGAGGACCGCTTCACCCAGCGCGTGCACCGCTGACTGCGGGCGGACCATCACCGTGACCTCCTTGATCAGGCCGGCCTCGTCGAGCTGAAGCAGATCCATGCCATGGATCTGCTTGCCGTGCACCGTGCCTCGGAACAGCAGGATGGTCGATGGTGCCTCGGTGCCGTCGGCGCTGGTCTGCGCCGTGCCGTCGAGGTGACCGGTGTAGCGGAAGTCTTCGAAAGTGCGCAGCAGGACGCCGAGGAGGCCCACGACCATGGGCTTGCCCTCGAAGGGAGTGAGCTTCACCGGGCTGTACAAGCGGATGTCGTCGGTGAACAGCTCGCTCAGAGCGGCGAGATCGCGATGCTCGGCGGCTGCCCGGAAGCGGTCTGCGGTGGTCATGACCGCACCTCTCTCGTCACGAACACGATTGATAGTCAAGGAAGTGATTAGTCACTTAATTGAGTATCATGGCAGAGGTTCATCCGGAAAGGGAGGAGGCGTCTCGATGGCGTTGCGGCACGCCGTGCTGGTGGCACTGCTGGACGAGGAGCTCAGCGGTTACCAGCTGGCCAAGTCATTCGACATGGGGGTGGCGAACTTCTGGCACGCCCTGCCTCAGCAGCTGTACACGGAGCTGGCCAAGCTGGAGAAGGAGGGACTGGTCGCCGGCCGGGAGGTGGTCCAGGACACCCGGCCCAACAAGCGCGTTTTCAAGGTCACCGAGGCCGGTCTGGCCGAATTGGAACGGTTCGCGGCATCCGTGAACAAGCCCTCCATCATCCGTGACGACCTTGCCGTCAAGGTCCAGGCCTCCGACCACGTGGACGTCGACGAGGTGATCGCACAGCTCATGGAGCGAGCCACCTTCGCCGACGCAAAGATCGAGCTGTTCAGCAGGCTGCTGCGGCAGATGCGCGGCGACAGGAGCGAGGAGGAGTTCCTGCGCCACGGTGAACGGATCGGCCCCTACCTGACCTGTCTGCGCGGACTCGCCTTCGAGCGGGGCAACCGGGACTGGTGCCACCGGAGCGCGGCGATCCTGCGGGAAAGGCGGGCGGCTCATGCCCAGCGGTGAGTACTCGCGCTACGTCGCCTTGGGCGACAGCCAGACCGAAGGACTCGGCGACGGCGACGACATCACGGGCCTGCGTGGATGGGCCGACCGGCTCGCCGAGCAGCTCGCGGTGACCAACCCCGGACTGCGGTACGCCAATCTGGCCGTACGCGGACGCCTCGCCGCCCAGGTCCATGCCGAACAACTCGGCCCCGCACTCGCCCTGCGCCCCGACCTGGCCACCGTCGCCGCCGGAGTCAATGACCTGCTCCGACCCCGGTTCGACGCCGACGAGGTGGCCGGCCACCTGGAGGCGATGTTCGCCGCCCTCACCGCCCAAGGCGCCCGCGTCGCGACCTTCACCTTCCCTGACATCGCACGGATCACCCCCCTGGCCCGCCCGATCGGCTCTCGTCCTGCCGCCCTCAACGACCGCATCCGCGCCGCCGCCCTGCGCCACGGCGTGATCGTCGCCGAAACCGCCCGTCCCCTGGTCGTCACCGACCCGCGACTGTGGACCCGGGATCGGCTGCACGCCAGCCCTCTCGGACACGAACGCATCGCCGCGGCCGTCGCCCACGCACTCCGGCTGCCCGGCAGCAGCGACTCCTGGACGCTTCCGCTGTCTTCGCCGGTGATCGCCCCGGCCGCATGGCGCGCTGCGGCCATCGAACTCCACTGGGTGACCGCCTTCCTCGGCCCGTGGCTCGGCAGACGCCTGCGAGGCCGCTCCTCCGGCGACGGCCGTACGGCCAAACGCCCGCACCTCCTCCCCGTCCAGACCCACCCCATGGGAAGCGGAACGGACGGGCCCGGCAACCGCCCTGCCGGCAGTCCAGAACTCTCCTGAGCGACGGTCGGGGCACCTGCGTGTACGACAATTCGGTCCATGCGATCACGGAGCCGGTGGACCCGACGGAGGCGAGGCCGTTGGCCGCCGCGCGGGTCGGCGGCGAGTGGGCGTTCAAGAACACCTTCGCCTGGCCGACCCGCATCAATGAAGGATGGAGCGATGACCATGACCATCGACAAGATCGCCTGGATCCACGTGCGGGATGGCAAGATTCTCAGCACCCGATCACACGGCAAGGACGTCTACTACATCCCCGGCGGCAAACGCGAACCCGGCGAGACCGACCTCGACACCCTCGTCCGGGAGATTGACGAGGAACTCGGCGTCGCCATCGTCTCGACCACCGCCACACACCTGGGCACCTTCGAAGCACAAGCACACGGCCACGCAGACGGCATCACCGTGCAAATGACCTGCTACACCGCCGACCATCAGGGCCAGCCGACCCCGAACAGCGAAATCGCCGAACTGGTCTGGCTGACCTATGCCAACCGTGACCAGGTATCCCCCGTCGACCAGATCATCTTCGACCACCTACACCAGGTCGGCCAACTTCACTGATATACCGGAAGAACAAGCCTGATCCACAGGTATCGACTATTCCTGTTGTTTGAAGGGGGACGAAGTTGTCGGAGCGATCAGGACCCCTATCTGACGATCCGTTCGGTGGTCGGCACCCGACCAGTCACGAACGGCTGACGGGACTGTCCTGGGATGCGTCGTACCACGACGGTCCTGCGCCTTGGGATACCGGCCGGCCGCAGCCGGCAATAGTGCGTTTGGCATCCGAAGGCGGATTCGCCGGAGCGGTGCTCGATGCGGGCTGTGGAACCGGCGAGAACGCTCTTCACGTCGCCTCGCTGGGATTGTCGGTTCTGGGCGTTGACGTGGCTGAGACGGCACTGGCGATCGCCCGGGCGGAGGCCGACGACCGTGGGATCGAGGTTGAGTTCGCTACGGCTGACGCGTTCCAGCTGGAGCTTTTGGGGCGCAGGTTCGAGACAGTGCTGGACTGCGGGTTGTTCCACACCTTCGACGGCGACGAGCGACCAGGATACGTGGCGAGTCTGGCGTCGGTGACCGAGCACGATGGAACCCTGTATGTGTTGTGCTTCAGCGACGACGGTCCCGATACCGGCCCGCACCCCATCAGTCGGGAAGAGCTGAGAGCGGCGTTCGACCCCGGCAATGGATGGAAGGTCGCCGCCATCGAACCGGACCGGGTGCAGACGCGATACCACGACGACGGCGCACCGGCCTGGTTCGCGACGATCAAACGAATCTAGTGCTGCGAGCCTCGCCGGGAAAAGCACGTAGGGCGATGTCGACCACCTCGGCCGGCTCTTGGCGGGTGGCACCGGCGGCGGCGTGGACGGAAAGCCCTTCTGAACATCTGCGACAGCGTGTCAGTTCTGGTTGACCGGCCACGCGGCAGCAGGATCGCAGTGCGCCGAGCACGCCAGGATGTAGACCTCGTTGCCGAGGAAGAGCCCGTACTGGGTGCTGTCGAAG
>NZ_JABVEB010000276.1 GCF_014323665.1 Actinomadura sp. HBU206391
CGCTCCCGTTCGACCTGCCCGAACTGCGCACCGGACGGCCCGTTCGGGCGCGCCGCTCCGCGTCCATGGGCTGGGAGGGAGCGTTCAGAGTGCTCGACCGCGCGCTGCACCGTTACGAGCGGCGTCCGATCGCGGGTCTGCGGCGCGCCGCGCTCAACCGTGCCACCGAGTGGATCGTGGCCAGACAGGAGCCGGACGGGTCCTGGGGCGGAATCCAGCCGCCCTGGGTGTACTCACTCATCGCTCTCAACCTGCAGGGATACCACCTCGACCATCCCGTGATGAGAAGGGGCCTGAGCGGCCTGGACCGGTTCACGATCCACGACGAGAAGGGCCGCCGGCTGGAGGCCTGCCAATCGCCGATCTGGGACACCGCGCTCGCCGTCAACGCCCTGCGCGACGGGGGCGTCCCCGATGACGACCCGGCCCTGGTCCGGGCCGCGGGCTGGCTGCTCGATCAGGAGATCAAGGGCCCCGGCGACTGGGCCGTGCGAAGGCCGAACCTGCCGCCCGGAGGCTGGGCGTTCGAGTTCGACAACGACGGCTACCCCGACACCGACGACACCGCCGAGGTGGTCCTCGCCCTTCGCCGCGTACGCCATCCCGGCACGCGGCCGGTCATCGACCGAGCGGTGCGCTGGATGGCCGGCATGGTGTCCCGAGACGGCGGCTTCGCGGCCTTCGACGCCGACAACACCCGCGAACTGTGCACCAGGCTGCCGTTCTGCGACTTCGGCGCCGTGATCGACCCACCGTCGGCCGACGTCACCGCCCATGTCGTCGAGGCGCTGGCCGCAGAGCGACCCGGTTCGGCCGTCGTCAAGCAGGCCGTCACCTGGTTGCTGAAGGCGCAGGAGCCCGACGGGTCGTGGTTCGGCCGCTGGGGCGCCAACCACATCTACGGCACCGGAGCCGTGCTGCCTGCCCTGATCGCGGTGGGTGTCCGGCCGGATACGCCCTGTGTGAGGAGGGCCGTCGCCTGGTTGGAGGCCCATCAGAGCGACGACGGCGGCTGGGGTGAGGATCTGCGTTCCTACCGCGATCCCGCCTGGATCGGCCGTGGCGCCTCGACCGCGTCGCAGACCGCGTGGGCGCTCATCGCGCTGCTCGCCGCGGGCGAGCGCACGCCGGCGGTGGACCGGGGCATCGCCTGGCTCGTCGATCACCAGCGGGCCGACGGCACCTGGGACGAACCGCACTTCACCGGTACGGGCTTCCCGGGCGACTTCTACATCAACTACCACCTGTACCGGCTGGTCTTCCCGCTCAGTGCGCTGGGGCGCTATCTCGGCCCGCACCGGGACGGCGCGGGCCCGATCACGGAGACACCGGCATGACGCGCCTGCTGATCTGCACCGCGCTCGGCGTCGAGGCCTGGGTCCTGCGGCGCGGCCTGCCCACCGATCCGGCCGATCCGGCCGAGGTGACGCTGATCCGGACCGGAATGGGACCCGCCCGCGCAGCGTGCACCGCGGCACGGCTACCCGAATTCGAAGCACTGGCCGTGACCGGGTTCGGCGGCGCGCTCGACGAGGGGCTCCGGCCGGGAGAGGTGCTGGTGGCGAGCGAGGTGCGCTTCGGCGACCGGGTGACGCCCTGCCCGTCGGCCCGGCTCCTCGCCGGAGAGTTCGCTCGCGCCGGGATCTCCGCGCAGATCGGCCCGCTCGTCACGAGCGATCACGTGGTCACGGGAACGGAGCGGCTGAGGCTCGCGGGCAGCGGGGCTAGGGCGGTGGACATGGAGACCGGACCGCTGGCCGTCGCCGCGGGGGGGCGGCCGTTCGCGGCGGTACGCGTCATCGTCGACACACCCGACCGCGCGCTGCGCAGCCGGGCCACGGTGAGCGGGGGTCTCGCCGCCCGTCGTACGCTCGGCCGCGTCGGCCCCGTCCTCATGCGCTGGGCAGCGGCCGCCGGACCTCGGCGGGTGCTGCTCGCCGCGCCGAGGTCGTTCTGCGCCGGGGTCGAGCGCGCCATCGAGATCGTTGCCAGAGCCCTGGACAAGTACGGGCCGCCGGTCTATGTCCGCAAGCAGATCGTGCACAACCGGCACGTGGTCGAGGAGTTGGAGCGGCAGGGCGCGGTCTTCGTCGAGGAACTCACCGACGTGCCGTCCGGGGCCGTAACGATCTTCTCGGCCCACGGCGTCGGGCCCGACGTGCGCGCGGAGGCGGCACGTCGCGACCTGCAGGTGATCGACGCGACCTGTCCGCTGGTCGCGAAGGTGCATGCCGAGGCGCGCAGGTTCGCCGCCCGCGGCGACCTGGTGGTCCTGATCGGCCACGCAGGGCATGAAGAGGTCGAGGGTACCCTCGGCGAGATTCCCGACCGCGGCGTACTCGTCGAGAACGTCGACGACGTGGCGGCTCTCCCGGCCGATCGGCGGGTGGCCTACCTCATGCAGACCACCCTCGCGGCCGATGAGGCCGGGCACATCGCGGCGGCGATCCGTGATCGGTTCCCGGGCGCCGAGGGTCCGCGGACCGATGACATCTGCTACGCGACGACCAACCGGCAGCGCGCCGTACAGGCGGTGGCCGGCCACGCCGACGTCGTGCTCGTCGTCGGGTCCGCCAACTCGTCGAACTCCCTGCGGCTCGCCGAGGTCGCCGCACGCGAGGGTGCCGCCGCCCACCTCATCGACGACCCCGGCGACATCGTGCTGGACTGGCTCGCCGGCGCCCGCACGGTCGGGCTCACCGCGGGCGCCTCGGCCCCGCCACGGCTGGTCGAAGCCGTCGTCATGGCACTGCGAGGACTCGGCCGCGTGACCCTCGAAGAAAGCCGTGTGGCCGATGAGACCATCAGCTTCACGCTGCCGCTGAAGGTCCGATCCTGATGGCGATGCCGGTTCGCCAGAGCCTGCGCGTCGGCGGCTACATCCTCTGGCAGAGGCTGCGCCGGCGGGCGAAGTTCCCGTTGCTGGTCGAGCTCGAACCGCTGTTCGCCTGCAATCTCGCGTGCGCCGGCTGCGGAAAGATCCAGCACCCCCCGGAGCTGCTCAAGAGGCGCATGCCGGTGGAGCAGGCGGTGGCCGCGATCAAGGACGCCGGCGCCCCGATGGTGTCGATCGCCGGCGGAGAGCCGCTCATGCACCCGCAGATCGCCGAACTGGTCCGTGAACTCGTCGCCCTGAAGAAGTACGTGTTCCTTTGCACGAACGCCGTGCTGATCCCCAAGAAGATCGACCAGTTCGAGCCTTCACGCTACTTCGCCTGGACGGTGCACCTCGACGGGCTTCGGGAACGCCACGACGCCTCGGTCTGCAAGGAAGGCGTGTTCGATGACGCCGTCGCCGCGGTCCGCGAGTGTCAGCGCCGCGGCTTCCGGGTCACCACCAACACGACGTTCTTCAACACCGACAGCCCCCAGACGGTCATCGACGTCCTCGACTACCTCAACGACGACCTCCAGGTCGACGAGCTGATGATCTCGCCCGGGTACGCCTACGAGAAGGCGCCGGACCAGGACCGCTTCCTCGGCGTCCAGGAGACCCGGCAGCTGTTCCGGAAAGCGTTTGCCGATGGCAGACGGCGGCGATGGCGGTTCAACCACACCCCGCTGTTCCTGGACTTCCTCGAGGGCAGGATCGACTTTCCGTGCACCGCCTGGGCCATCCCGTCCTACTCCCCGCTCGGCTGGCAACGGCCCTGCTACCTGATGGCCGACGGCTACGCCGAGACCTATCGGGAACTGATCGACGACACCGACTGGAGCCGTTACGGCCGCGGGCGCGATCCGAGGTGCGCCAACTGCATGGCGCACTGCGGATACGAGCCGACAGCCGTCCTCGCCACGCTCGGCTCCCTCAGACAGTCCCTCCGTGCCCTGCGGGACGGCTGAGAGCGACGGATCAGCCACACCTCCCCTCCCTCCACGCGATTGGGCTCTGGCCCCGCCTGACCGGCCGGGCCCGAGCGGTCAGGAACGGAAACTTTGCCTTGACCAGCGTGAACGCCGATTCCTACGGGGTACGGGTGATTTGTCAGTTCCGCAAATTAAGGAGGCCTAGGTCATGACTCGACCAACTGGCCTTGAACGGCATCCGGACATCCTCGAGCTGAGGGACAGGTACGAGCGGGCGTCATGCACGCCGGCCGCCCAAGCGGCCGACGGGCTGACCATGCTGTCCGGCCTGTACCTGGCGATCTCGCCATGGGTCGTGGGCTTCCACAGCCTCTCCAGGCTGTCCGTGAGCAACCTCGTCACCGGCCTCGCCTTGGCGGCTCTCGGCCTCGGCCTGGCCTCGGCCTACGGACGTATGCACGGGCTGAGCTGGATGGCACCGCTCATCGGTGTCTGGACGATCATCGCTCCATGGATCATGCACTCGGCCACGCGGGCGAGCATCTGGAGCAACGTGGTGACCGGAATCGTGATCCTCCTGGCCGGGCTGGGGGCGATGGCGGTCGGCATGCGCCAGAGACGGCGGCCTGAGAAGGAGATGTTCGACCGCTCGAGAGAGCCGGGACGCGGCGACCGGTAGGGGCCAGTGGGCCGCCGGGTCCGACCGGCGGCCGCCGGTCGGAGCCGCTGTATCGCGAACCGTGGCGGCGGCCGCCGTGGCCGTGGCGGCAGGCCGCCGCGGCTCGCCCGTACGCCGGGTGCCGTCACCGTCATCCTCACGACGCGCATTCGGGTCGAAAGAGTTACATAGGCATCGCGATTCTGACATTCACGACAACAACCCACATAGCGGGATATATATCCGAGTTTGCGGCGTATTCGTAGAACTTCCGCCAAATACGCCTCATCGGTCACGCGGTTCTGCTGTACTGAGCCCTCAGGTACCTGCGGAGCACATCTCCTGTCGTCTCAGAGCTCGCCGCTAACGCCATATGGAAGCCCGCTGCTGCTGACACATACCTGGCAACACAGCTCCACCGATCGTGGATCAATGTCGGCATCTGGGTTGTAGCCAGCGACTTCCGACTCGCAGCACCAGAGTTCGCCGAGAACGGCCGGAACCTGATGATCGTCGAGCAATTGTTCGACCAGCTGCCGTAACGAATTGCCCGGCGCAGGGAGTCCGCAGGAAGGCCGGCATGGTCTGATTCAGCATGCCCCAAGGAGGTCTTGATGTTTCTCATTATTTGCCCAATGTGCGGAAAGGGACACTACGGTTCGTGCATGCCCGGCTCCCGAGGAATCGCTGGCTGAATAGGTGGCAAGAACCCCTGGCCAAACGGCGGCGGGAGTGTTCTACTGAACACCTCTCGCGGCAATGGCCACCTGGGCAGGAAAGAAGTCTCGGTCCCGGCCGGAGCAGTGGACCCCAGGAGACGTCAAAGGCCCCGGTTCGCCATCTTATTGACGGCGGGCCGGGGTCTCACGTTAACTTTTACTGGTTGCGGCCCCATCACACACGCCTATCGGCATGACCGGCCGTTGCGGATCCCTCGGATCCAAAGCGCGTCACCCCACATCACCCGCGCGCATCCGCGGATGAGCGCGCCCAGTCGATCACGGATCCAGCACCTACATCGCCTCGAGCCCGGGTTGATCGATTCAGCCGTCCGGACGCGGCGGTGACAGATCATCGAGAGTTCGGTGACCTTTCGATGATCGGCATGCCGAGCGGTATTCCGATTCCCGGCCTCCGGCCCGGAGAAATCGTATCGGCGAGATCACATCCGAGTGCACGGGTCGGGCCGGGCTCATCACCATGAACGTGGAATGCCATCGCCGGCGGACGGCGGGCGCGCTGGATCACGGACGCCCCGAACCGGAAAAGATCGGCTCGCGCCCTCGCCGCGCAATGCACGTAGCGGAACGGGTCGGCCCGCCAGTCCCGCACTCACGCGGATTCCCCTTCGCACCGTGCGGAAGATGTCATTGGCCGTCCTCGACCGATCGCGTCGCCTCATGGGACGGCCCACGAATCGGCACGCTGTGAAAGAATGCAGAAAGCCCGGGTAGCGACATATTCGCGAATGGCTGGAACGGTGTGCGTGAGCGCTTCCGGGCCTGGCGGCGGACCCGGCCGCGCCAGGGGTGGTGCAGACGGGCCGAGGCCCGGTGAGCCGGCGGACGACCGAAACCGATCGCCGAGCGTCCCGGTGCCGTTCGCCATGGCAGCGCCACTGCCGACGGCGCCCCTCGCCCGCCTCCGCGACGCGACCGGGAGGGCCACATCCGAGGGGTCGTCGGGCCACTGAGCCGAGATGCCGTCAGGGCTCATTGGGCCCTACATGCCTGTTCCTTGTGCGCCTTGATGTGAACCGGCCGATAGCTTAGTCTGCTGCTCCGTGCCACAACGTCCCCGGAGATCTTATTCCGGCTCATATCGGTCATAGATATTAATTTTCCTCCTAGATTTCTCCGGCCTCGAGTGTCAAGATCGGTTTAGTCGAAAGCCAACCCGAGGAAGGGCTCTGGTGGAGTTCCGCATTCTCGGCCCCGTGGAATTGTGGGCCGACGGTCGGCGACTCGAACTTGGGTCAGCCAAGGAACGGCAGGCGCTCGCGATCTTGTTGCTGACGCCAGGGCGCCCGGTGCCCACCGAAGCGCTGATCGACCGACTCTGGGCCGGCAACCCACCCCCCAAACCCCGCGACAGCCTCTATGCCTATATCGCTCGGCTCCGCGGCCGTTTGAACGCGGTGGCCAATGGGACGATCCGGCTGCGCTCGGGCTCGGGCGCGTACAGCCTCGAAGTCGATCCGAACTCGGTGGACCTGTACCAGTTCCGGCGCCTGTGCGACCAGGCACAAGCCGTCGCCGAGAGCGGCGATGGCGACCACGCTTTGGAACTGCTTCGTGAAGCCGACCATCTGTGGCGTGGCGAGGCGCTCGTCGGAATGGACGGCGACTGGGCGGCGGAAATCCGCACCGGGCTCGAGAGCGAGCGGCGGGCGGCGACGCAGAGACGCATCGCCGTTCAGCTCGACCTGGGACA
>NZ_JABVEB010000277.1 GCF_014323665.1 Actinomadura sp. HBU206391
GGACCGCCCCGCTTCTGACCCGGGGCGCGACGCCGATCGACCCTGCCCGCACGTTCAGTGCCGGCTCATGGGCGCTCGGCCTTCCCCGCATGCTCGGCGCCGGCTCACGGCGACCGGCATGCGGCCTCTTGCGCACGCCTGCGGCGTGACGCGTAGCGCGCACCCGGATGCAGAGTCCTCTCCGATTCCGATCCAGGAGCGTTCCGCGTGTCAACACGCCCTTCCACCCGCATTTCCGCCCGCCTTACCGACCGCCGTGTCTCCAGAACTCACCGAGCCGGGCCCGGCCGACGGCCCGCACGACTGGGCGGCAGCGGATGCATCCTGCTGGCCGCCGCCCTGTGGGGCACGACCGGCACCGTGCGCACCTTCGCGCCGGACGGCGCCGGCCCCGTCTCGGTCGGCGCGGCCCGCATCGTGCTCGGCGGCCTGCTCCTCCTCGCGCTCGCGGCCCGCGGCGGCGCGCTCGGGCGCCTGATCCGCACCGCCACCACCACGACCTGGGCCCTGCTGCTCCTCGGCGCCGTGTGCGCGGCGGCCTACCAGACCGCCTTCTTCGCCGCTGTCGACCGCACGGGCGTGGCGACCGGAACCGTGGTCACCATCGGCAGCGCACCGGCCTTCACCGGCCTGTTGTCCCGGCTGACCGGTGGCGCGCGGCTCTCCCCGCGCTGGGTCGCCTCCACCGCCGGGGCCGTCGTGGGGTGCACGGCTCTGGTGGGCGGCGGTGAGGCCGCGGGCGTCGAGCCCCTCGGCGTCGCGCTCGCGCTGCTGTCCGGCTTCACCTACGCGGCGTACGCCACAACGGCGGCGCGGCTCATCGGCTCCGGTGAGAGCGATGGAGTGGTCATGGGCGCCATGTTCGGGGGCGCCGGCCTGCTGCTGCTGCCCGTGCTGCTCGCGAGCTCCCCGGTCTGGCTGGCGACCGGCCGCGGCATGCTCGTGACGCTGTATCTCGGCGCGGTCACCACGACTCTCGGATACGTGCTGTACGGGCGGGGGCTGCGCACCACCCCGGTGGCGACCGCGGCCACCCTCACCCTGGCCGAGCCCGCGGTGGCCGCCGTGCTCGGGCTGGTCGTGCTCGGTGAGGACCTGAGCGCGGTGGCGGTCGGTGGCCTGGCGCTTCTCGCGGCGAGCCTGGTGCTGCTCGCCGTGCCGTCGCGTACCTGACCGCGTCCACGATTACGCTGCGCGCCGGTGGGCGTTGCGGGGAGCATGGCACTCATGGACCGCAGCGACGACGACGCGCTGGAACGGCTGTTCCACGAGCTGCTGGCCGCGGCGCATCCGGTCTCGGCCATGGTCGTGGCGGACGCGCTCCGCGCCGTCAAGGCCTACCCCCAGTTGCTCATGGTGGGGCC
This sequence comes from Actinomadura sp. HBU206391, assembly GCF_014323665.1. Lineage (GTDB taxonomy): Bacteria > Actinomycetota > Actinomycetes > Streptosporangiales > Streptosporangiaceae > Actinomadura_C. Next base: position 1,365 of record NZ_JABVEB010000277.1, read on the forward strand.
GACGTTCGGCGTCGCCCACCAGGCGCGGCACGGCTGGCGGGTGTCCTCGACCGACGAGACGACCCCGCAGGGCGCGAGGCAGGCTCTCGCGCGCCGCCTCAGGGAGCACGCGGGAAACGCGGCTGACGCGACGACGAGCGAGGAGTTCCTGGCCGTGGCCGGGCTGCTGGAGACAGAACGCCGTGACGACCTGACGGTCGCCGGGCTCCGGTTCCGGATCGTCCGGGTCGAGCAGGTCGTGCGGATGAACGCCGAGGCCCCGGAGCCGCCCAGGCCGACCGACCCGGACCCGCGTCCGGCCGGTCGGCAGGGCGCGGGCCGGCGTGCGCCGGAGTTCCTCTCGACGGCCGACGAGCGGGCCTCGGCCACCCCGGCCGAGCTGAGCCGCCAGTTCGACGAGGCGGTGTCGAAGGCAGGCGGGATGCCCGCGCCGGCGCGCGACGACGCCTGCCGTGCGTTGACCGCCTATCCGCGGCTGAGGGTCATGGCACCGGTCTTCGCCGTTGCCGAGCAGATCGACGACGGCTGGCGGTCAGCCACCATGCCGTGCGATACACCGCAGCGGGCGCGGGACACGCTCGCCGCGTACTTCAGCCGCATCGTGCCCGCCGTGGAGCATCCGGGGGTGACCGAGTGCGCCGAGTACACAGCGGCGGCGCGCCGGCTGGAACGGGAACGGGCGGACGACCTCACCGTCGCCGGGCGGCGGTTCCGAATCGTACGTGTCGAGAAGATCGCTCGTCTCGGTCCCGACGGGCCTGAACCGCCGCGGCCGTCCGACTTCGACCCGGAGCCGCCCATCGGGGCCTGACCCCGCCTGTGCCGGGCCTGTCGCCGCGCTCGGCGTGCCGCCCGACGGGGCCCGGTCCGGGTCAGGAGGCGGCAGGCTCCCCGTAGGCGGGACGATGCCGCTGGGCCGAGGTGGCGAGCTGCTCGGCCAGCTCCCCGGCGTCGAGCCGCTTCTCCATCTGCCGAAGGTCCTCGATCTTGGCGCGGGTCTCAGCGCGCCGAGGCGCGAGCAGCGTGCAGCAGTCCTCGTCCGGCAGCTCCGAGATCGCCAGCGTATGGATGCGGCGGGCCTCCGACATGATCTCGGTCTTGTCCATGCCGATGAGCGGTCGCAGGATGGGCAGCTGCACGGCGTCGTCGAGTGCGGTGATGTTGGTCAGCGTCTGGCTGCTGACCTGGCCCAGCGAGTCGCCCGTGATCAGTGCCGCCCCGCCGAGCCTGGCGGCGAGCGTCTCACCGGTCTTGAGCATCAGGCGCCGCTGCGCGATGATCTGCAGGCGCTCCGCACCCGAGGACTTGATCTGCTGCTGGGCCTTGCCGAACGGCACGACGTACAGCCGCGAGTCGCCCTGGAACTTGTCCAGCTCGCGCACCAGCGCGTAGGCCTTGTAGATCGACTCCGGGCCGGTGAACGGCATCCCGGAGAAGTGCAGGAAGTCCACCCGCAGGCCCCGGCGCATCATGCGGTAGGCGGCGACGGGCGAGTCGATGCCGCCGGACATGAGGACCAGACCCCGTCCGCTCATGCCGACCGGCAGCCCGCCCTGCCCGCGCAGCCCGTCGGTGAAGACGAACACCTCGTCGCGATCGACCTCTATCGAGACCGTGATGTCGGGGTGCTTCAGGTTGACCGGCAGACCGAATCGTTCCTGAACGGCTGCGCCGACGCGCACGGCGAGTTCGGAGGAGGTCAGCGGGAACCGCTTGTCCCGGCGGCGGGGGCGGATGGCGAAGGCGCCCTTGCGCGCCAGCGCCGGGTGCTGGGCGACCAGGTCGATCGCCGCCTGGACGGTCGGCTCGACGTCCTTTTCGACCCGCCAGGCCCGCTGCACCCACACGATGCCCATGACGTCGGCGATGCGGCGTGCGACGGCGTCGACGTCGGCGAGCCGGCGGCTCTCGGCGCGTACGACGATGACGCCCTCGCGCTGCGCCACCTGGATCTTGATGCCGAGACCCTTGACGGCGGCGCGGATGTTGTTCTGCAGCCGCCGCTCGAACAGGTCGCGGTTCTTGCCCTTGAGAACGATCTCGCCGAGCTTGAGCAGCACGCACGGCTCACCGGCGACCGGCGCCTGCCCGGGCGCGTCCTCCAGCACGTTCTCGTGCGGTGAACGCGGGGTGGGCGGGGACATGTCCCCTGGGGCGGTGCCGAGCGTGGGCATGCGTGATCCTCCTGACCGAGCCGCGGGTGTGCATTCCAGTGTCGCCTACGGAACCGAACATCGCGACCCGGAAAGCTGTTCCGCCGCCGGCACGGCCGGCGACCGCGGCGGCCGGCGAGGCGGACGGAGGCCCGGCGCGCCCGCCGAGCCGACATCCGGCCGAGCGCCAATCCGGAGACACCGCAGGGTCCCCTTCGCCGATGAAGGGGACCCGGTCTGTGCCTGTTCTCAGTTGTCCCGGAGCCGGCGGCCCTGTGCGTCGGTTCCGCCGTTGACGAGGATCATAATGCCGTCGATCAGCGGCCAGATGCCGCCGATGCCGCACGTGAGCCAGGTCGCCGCGATCTGGCCGACCGCCATCCCGGCGTGGCCGGTGTAGAAGCGGCCGGCGCCGAAGCCGCCGAGCAGGATCTGGAGCAGGCCCGCGACCGTCTTCGACTTGTCCGACAGGGGCATGCCATAGGCGTCGACGCCGTAACCGCCGGCCGGAGCCGGGGGGTAGCCGCCGTACTGCTGTTGCTGACCGTACTGCTGCTGCTGCTGACCGTACGGGTCGTATTGCGGCTGCTGGGGCTGCTGGCCGTACTGCGGCTGCCCGTATCCGTAGTTCGGATCCTGCGGTGGGTTACTCATAGACCTGACGTTACTAAGAAGGACGATGGGAACGAGCGGGACTTAATGGAAGTTCCGTAACGATGTCTTACTCGCTACAGCCCGCGACCTGCGCCGAGGCCGGCCGGCGGCGCTCGACGGCCGCCGACCGGCCTCACGACGGACGGTCAGCCGAAGAAGACCTCTGCCTCGGTGTACCGCTCCGGCGGGACCGTCTTGAGCTTCTCGGTGGCGGCGCTCAGATCCACCCGGACGATGTCGGTGCCCTGGAGCGCGACCATCTTGCCGAAGTCACCGTCGGCCACGGCGTCGATGGCCTGCAGGCCGAAGCGGGTGGCGAGCACGCGGTCGAACGCGGTGGGCGTGCCGCCACGCTGGATATGGCCGAGGACCGTGGTCCTGGCCTCCTTGCCGGTGCGCTTCTCGATCTCCTTGGCGAGACGCTCGCCGATGCCGCCCAGGCGGACGTGGCCGAAGGCGTCGAGTTCGCCGGCCTGCAGCTCCATCTGGCCGTCGAGCGGATGGGCGCCCTCCGCCACCACGATGATCGGGGCGTAGCGGGTCTTGAAGCGGCTCTCGACGTATTCGCAGACCTTGTCGATGTCGAACGGCTGCTCGGGGATCAAGATGACGTTGGCGCCGCCGGCGAGGCCGGCGTGCAGTGCGATCCAACCCGCGTGCCGGCCCATGACCTCGCAGATGAGCGCGCGGTGATGGCTCTCGGCGGTGGTGTGCAGCCGGTCGATCGCCTCCATGGCGATGCCCACCGCGGTGTCGAACCCGAAGGTGTAGTCGGTGGCGTTCAGGTCGTTGTCGATGGTCTTCGGCACGCCGATGACGTTGACCCCGCTGTCGTACAGCTGCCGGGCGACCCCCAGCGTGTCCTCACCGCCGATCGCGATGAGGGCGTCCACGCCGAGCCCGGCCAGGTTGTCCTTGATCCGCTCGACACCGCCCTCGACCTTGATCGGGTTCGTCCGCGACGAGCCCAGGATGGTGCCGCCCCGCGGCAGGATGCCCCGGACCGCCTGGACGTCCAGCGCGATCGTGTCGCCCTCGAGCGGTCCCCGCCAGCCGTCCCGGAATCCGACGAATTCGAACCCGAAGACCTGCACGCCCTTGCGCACCACGGCGCGGATGACGGCGTTCAGACCGGGACAATCCCCGCCTCCGGTCAGCACTCCGACGCGCATGCCCATTCCCTCCGTCTAGACCGAACCCCGTTGACCCTCGCGTCCAGAGTAGTGGCGCGGCCGGTCTGCCAGGGGCACGCGCCGATCCCGGCGCGGTTCACATCCTATTGGTCTAGACCATAGCGGGTAGACATCGGGTTCATGCCGCATCACCCTGAATTTGGAGCATTCCGGATATGCCGTCACTACGGCCATGGGTGTGGTTTTCCACACCCACCGCCCTGCGGCCGCCCTCCGGGTGATCCGGCGGCCGCCCTCATGGCCGGCGCCGAACAGCGTTCCTAGCGTTGCCACCCATGATCGTAAGAACATTCGCCCACGTCACCGCGACCGAACCGGCAGGCGGCTTCGCCGCCTGGGCCACCCACCTCATGGAGACGCTCGGAGCTCCGGGCGCGGGCATCGCGGTCGCCCTCGAGAACCTGTTCCCGCCGTTGCCGAGCGAGGTGATCCTCCCGCTCGCCGGGTTCACCGCCGCACAGGGCGACATGAACCTGCTGAGCGCGATCTTCTGGACCACACTCGGCTCGGTCGTCGGCGCGGTCGCGCTCTACTACGTGGGCGCGTTGGTCGGCCGCGACCGCGCCCTCGCGCTGGCCGCGCGGCTTCCGCTGGTCAAGGTCGCCGACCTCGAGCGGACCGAGAAGTGGTTCGCCCGGCACGGGGTCAAGACGGTGTTCTTCGGCCGGATGATCCCGATCTTCCGAAGCCTGATCTCGATCCCGGCGGGGGCCGAACGCATGCCGATGATCACGTTCGTCGCGTTCACCGCACTCGGCAGCCTGATCTGGAACACCACCTTCGTGCTGGCCGGCTACGCGCTCGGCGACAACTGGCACCGGGCGGAGAAATACGCGGGGGTGTTCCAGTACGTCGTCGTGGCGGCGGTCGCCGTCGCGGTCGCCTGGTTCGTCGTCGCGCGGACGGCGCGAGCCCGGCGGGCCCCTCGGGACAGGAGGGACGGGCGGGACAGGGACGAGCGAGACCGGCGGGACGCCGGGCGAAGCCCTGGTCACCGGGCCCGGCGCTGATCCGGCTAACCTCGTCGTGGAAATGAGGACGACGGACGACGCTACGGCGGGCACGATGCGGGGGGCCGGGGTCATCGTGCGCGGCTGGCTGCGGATGACCGCGGCGCTGGCCCTGGGGATCTTCACCGCGCTCGCCGAACTGCTCTTCCTCAGCTGCGCGTGCGTCGTCCTCGCTCCCGTGGCGGCCTGGCCGAGAGCGCGCCTGGCAGTGATGAGACCGATCCTCGCCCTGAGCCGCGGCCTGACGGAGATGGAGCGCAGACGCCTGGCAGGCCTGCTGGACAGTCGCCATGGGGCGGATTACGACGATCGCCGTGCGCTCGTATACCTCGCCGTCCGCTGGCCGGTCGGCCTGCTGGGCGGCCTCGTGCTCCTGCTGCTGGCCTGGGGGTGGACTTCGCGGGCTACACGCACCCGGAGCGCTTTCTCATCGCCAGC
>NZ_JABVEB010000278.1 GCF_014323665.1 Actinomadura sp. HBU206391
AGCAGCCCGTGGATCGCCACCCGTCCGCCGATGTCGACGCCGCGGGTGGGCTCGTCCAGCAGCAGGGCGCGGACGTCCTCGCGTTCCAGGCACCGGCCGACGAAGACCTTCTGCTGGTTGCCGCCGCTCAGGGTCGCCACGCGATGGCCGAGTCGTTGTTCAGGCAGGCCCGACCGTTCGGCGAGCGAGCGGGCGGTGCGGCGTTCCCGCAGCGGGTTCAGGACGCCGCCCCGCCCCAGGCCGGGCAGGCGGGTCGCGACGAGGTTCGACGCGACGGACTTGTCCAGGAACAGGCCCTCGGACTTGCGGTTGTTGGAAACGAAGGCGATGCCGCCGCGCGCGGCGCCGACCGGGTCGCGGAACGGAACCGGCCTGCCGTGCAGCTCGACGGTTCCGGTCGCCTTCGGGTGCAGGCCGGCCAGTGCGCGCAGGACGTCGGACGCGCCGCTGCCGAGTTGTCCTGCCAGCGCGTAGATGACGCCCGCCTGCGCGGTGAGGGTGAAGTCGTCCAGGCGTCCCGGCACGCGCAGGTGCTCGATCCGCAGCGCGTGGGCGAGGTCCTGGGCGGGCTCGCGGACGGCGGCGGGACGGTGGAGCGCCTCCCCGAGCATCCGCACGATCAGCTCGTCCACCGTCAGGTCCTTCGCCGGGGTCGTGGCGACCTCGCGGCCGTCGCGCAGGACGGTCACCGAGTCGCACAGCTCCAGCACCTCCGACAGCCGGTGCGAGACGAAGATGACCGAGCAGCCGGTGGCGGCGACCCGCCGGATCGCCGCGAACACGTGCTCGCTCTCGGCGTCGCTGAGCGTGGCCGTGGGCTCGTCCAGAATCACCAGCCGGGCGTTCTGGCTCAGCGCCTTGGCGATCTCGACGAGCTGCCGGGTGCCGATGCTCAGTGCCGAAAGCTGCTGGTCAGGGCTGATGTGCTCCAGGCCCATGTCGTCCAGGATCCGGCGGCAGCGCGCCGCCGCCTTGCGCCTTCGGTTGACGAAGGGTGCGTCGATGTCGCCGAGGAGAACGTTCTCCAGCACGGTCAGCGCCGGGACGACGCTCAGCTCCTGGTCGACGAGCGCCACGCCCGCGCGCTGGGCTGCCTGGCGGCTGCGCAGCTCGACCTCGTCCCCGCCGATGACGATGCGCCCGGCGTCGGGCGCCAGCTCCCCCGACAGCATCCGCACCACGGTGCTCTTTCCCGCGCCGTTGTGGCCGCACAGGCCGTGGATCTCGCCTGGCCCGACGGTAAAGGAGACGTCCCGGACCGCGGGGACGCCGTTGAACGAGCGGGCCAGTCCCTCGACGCGCACCTCGGTGCCGCCGTGGGACCGCCCGGTTTCCGCTGCGCTCACGCGTGGCTGCACTGCTCGGCGTACTGGGCCACGTTCGCCCCGGTGATCCGCGCCTCCTTGACGATCTCCTGCCGCGGCGGGTTCTTGTCCGTCAGGAACCGGACGACGTAGTCGGCGGTCTGCGCGGCGATCGTGCCGGGATCCTCCGTGGCCGTGCCGTAGAGCTCGCCCGCCCTGACGGAGTCGATACCGGCCTTGAAGCAGTTGCCGCCGGTGACGACCAGTCCGTCCTTGCCGCCGACCGGGAAGCCCGCCTGCTTGGCCGCCTGGATGATCGGCAGGGCCATGTAGTCGGCCATGCCGTACGCGGCCTGCACCCCGTCCTTGCCGTGCTTGGCGAGGAGCTGCCGGGCGATGGTGCCGGAAAGCTGCGGGTCCCAGCTGGCGTCCTGCTCGTCGACGACCTTGTACTGCGGAGCGGTCGCCATCACGCGGTTGAAGCCCTTCATGCGGTCCTGGGTGACGAGCATGGACTTGGTGCCCGCGAGGACGATGACGTTCCCTGAAGTGCGGTCCTGCGCCTTCAGCCCTTCGATGATGTTCTGCGCGGCGAACTCGCCGAGCTTCTCGTTGTCGGAGAGCACCGCCATGACGTCGGCGGCGACCGCCGGATCGGGACGGCCGTCGACGGCGAGCACCGGGATCCCGGCGGTCTTCGCCTTCTTGATCGGCACCACCATCGCCTTGGTGTCGAGCATCGTGGTGACGATCAGATCCGGCTTCTGCGCGACGGCCTGGTTGAACTTCTGGACCTGGGTGCCCGGGTCCATCGTCGTCAGGTCGTTGATCTCGACGCCGGTGGACGCCAGCCGGTCCGCGAACACCTTGTTGTAGTAGGCGCCCCACGGATTGGACTTTCCGTAGCCGACCAGAGCGATCGTCTTGCCTTCGAGCGACTTCCCTGAGGTGCCTGCGGAGCCCGACTGGCCGCCGCACGCGGTGGCCAGCAGGGTTAGCCCGAGCACGCCGGCGGCGAGACCGGCGCCCGAAAGTGACTAAGCGCATAGTCACCAGCTAGGATGACCTGTGTCAAGGCTCACAGCGCCCACGCAATGGCACGGGACCATGCGAGGGAGGGCCGCGTCGGTACCATGCATCAGTCTCGAAGGGGGCGAGCGACGCGGATGGCAAGACGGCAGGCCCGATTCACCCCGCAGGAGATGGCGGCCGATCCGCGCCTGCGGGACCACTCCCCCGAGCTCTGGAGCGCGGAGCTTGCGGAGGTCCCGCGCGGCCTTTTGACATCTGCCGTGCGGTGCTTCGCCGCGAACGGTTTCCACGCCACGACCACACGCGACATCGCCGAGGGCATGGGCCTCAGCCCGGCGGCGCTGTACGTCCACTTCCCGTCGAAGGAACTGGTCCTGTTCGAGATCATCCGGGTCGGCCACGAGCGCGTCCTGGAGTACGTCCGGCACCCGTCCGTCCTGGACGCGGCGGACGCGGCGGACCGGCTCCGCAACATCGTCTCCAGGTACACCACGTGGCATGCCCGCCATCACGTGACGGCCCGGGTCTGCCAGATGGAGCTCACCGGTCTCACCGCCGAGCACTACGACCAGATACTTGAGCTGCGCCATCAGACCAACGATCTCTTCCGCGAGATCGTCGCCCGTTGCGTCGCCGACGAGTCGTTCGCCCAGTCGGACGTCACGCGGGTCACGCGCGCGATGCTGTCACTGTGCATCGACCTCGTCCGCTGGTACCGGCTCGACGGCCCCGACACCCCCGAACAACTCGGCGACTTCTACGCCGGTCTGGCCCTGAAGATGGTCGCCCGAACCTGACGGCTCCGATCAGCGGCCGATGAAGATGTGGCCGGAGCAGAACCACAGGCGGCCGTGCGGCTCGAACATTCAGTTCGGCCAGGCGCGCGGGGCGGCTCCGATGCGGGCCTGCGAATGCCGAAAACCCTATCCGTGCAGGTCACGCGACATGCTGATACTCGTTGCGGATTCCGCCGAGGCGTTGATGTCTTCGTATGTTCAGACGCCCGATCGGGTCGAGCTCGATGATCGGCGGGGGAAGCGGAATGCACAGGCGGACACCAGTGAGCACGATCTTGATTCCCGCGTCAGCCAGAACGGTATCGAACGGTCCGGGGTACTTGCGGTCCCGGATCAACCATCGTGCCCGGCACCCGGCCTCTTCCAGGTCGATGACCAGGTTCTGGCGGCCTGCATGATCCATGACGCGGTCGCGTCTAGGACGCGGATCCGGCGGGTTCGGTGCTCGATTACCGTCCGTACGTACATGCGTGTTCCGGTCAGGGTGACGGTCTCCAGGAAGTCGCAGGCCAGCAGGGCGTCGGCCTGGGAGCGCAGGAAGCCGACCCACGTGCTGGCGACTCGTTCGGGCGCCGGATCGATCCCGGCATCCTGAAGGATCTCCCACACGGTAGAAGCGGCGACCTTCTCGCCCAACACAAGACACACCACATAGACAGCCGAGAGTCGGGCTGGCGGGGCAGACCGCCAGTCCGACTCTCGGCTACCAAGTCTTCGCCGCGAGGCCGAGCCCCGGCCATCGTCAGGCGGCGGAGAGGGCCCTCACCCGTCGGCCATTGACCCGAGATGGATGTGCTGATCGTCCGCGTCGACCACCAGGCTCGCCGGCCACTGGTCCCAGGTGCGGCCGAGTCCGCGGTGCTGCGGTGATCCGGTGTTGATGAAGTTCCGGATGCTGGCGATCATCAGGTCTGACAGCCTGAGTCGTCCGGGCTGGTTCTGCCGGCTGAAGGCGTACGAGAACACGTTGCGCCTAAAGTTGTGGAACACGAAGGGCAGATCGATCGCATGTACAGCGCCGTACACCTGGTCGAACGGCGCGGGCTCCTGGTTCCAGTCGAACCTGTAGTGATAGAGCGATCGGTTCCCGCTGCGAGCCAACGCATTCAGTGAATTCCGGTTGATGCCCGTGAAGATCGACTCGGTCAGCGCCGCGGCGGCGTCGTTCCAGCCACCGGGCTTATCTACCGGGAGGTATTGGTCCTTGAGCAGATCGGAGGTGGTCAGGGTGCCGGGGTTGTCGGGATCGAACCGGTACTGCAGTGTGAACCGGTCGTAGTCACTCGGCTTGTGCGCTCCGATCGAACTGCCGAACAGCTTCCCCTCCTCAAGGGTGTTCCCGGCGAGCACGGGCACATCGCGATCGAGCCCGGACTCGAGCACGGCGTACGGATCCGACGGGATCACCGTGCCATCGGCGATGACCGCCGGCGTTGCGTCGAGTTGGTGCTTGACGAGCACTCGCACCAGGTCGTCGGCGGAGAGCGAACGAAGCAAATCGACACCGCTCATGTCCGAAGACGGGTAGTCGCTCTCCACAGCCTGCATGACGCGGTCAGCGTAAGCCCTGGCGTTGGCCACACTTCGGGTGCTCAGGCCGCCGCTGAGCGGGATTGCCTTGTCGACCATTCCGCGCGCCAATGGGGAGACGAGCAGGGACCAGACATTGACCGCACCCGCCGACTGGCCCATGACGCTGATGTTGTCGGAGTCGCCACCGAACAGTCGGGCATTTTGGTCGACGAACCGGAGCGCTTCGATGAGGTCAAGAGTGCCGAAGTTGCCGGACGTCGACAGCGGGTCACTGTCTCCCAAGCCTTCGGCGCCTAGCCAGCCGAAGATTCCCACCCGGTAGTTCACGGTGACGACCACGGCCTGGGCGCGCTTGGCCAGTTCTCGCCCGTCGTACATCGGATCCGCTGAATAGCCGACGACATTGCTCCCGCCGTGGATGAAGAAGACGACGGGCAGGTCACGCTTCGACGTCGACGGACGGAAGACGTTCAGCGTCAGGCAGTCCTCCTCGCCGACGGGCTGTTGCAGCCCATCGCGCACTGCCAGGTCGTAGAACGGCCCATTCGGGGACGGGCTGAAGAAGCGTCCCGGCTGCGTGCACCCCGGCCCATACTGCTGGGCGCGGCGGACTTCTGCCCAGGACCGGTGGGGCTTCGGTGGCCGCCATCGGAGATCGCCTACCGGCGGCTCGGCATAGGGGATTCCCAGCCACGAGTAGGTCCCGCTCGACCGGCCCTCGTTCCGCCCAGTGATCGGACCCAGCGTCGTTCGGACGAGGGTCGGATCAGGTCCATTCCCAGGATGGACAGCGTCGGCGGATGCACGGGCGAGTGGCACAGCGGTCAGGACCGCAGTCGCAAGAACGATGCCGACGATCGAACAGAGTAGAGACGACGTTGTGCGACGACGCCCGGCCGGGTCGCGGACAATGACGGCCCTGGACGGCATAGCAGGCATGGGCACCGGCTCCTTGATCTCGCGAATGGCACGCGGTGTCATTATTGCCACTAACCTTGCCACTGCGTGCCGCTACTGTGGCATGCATCACTCACGTGGGCAAGAGCCAGATGCTCCCGGCTGGAGCAGCGGACGTCGCCGACCTTCACCGAGCACGGTGCGGCTCCCTGACCGCCGCGGAGAAGCGGATCATCACCGCGATGGCGGAACTCGGCCGGGACGAGGGAAAGGGAGCGATCTGGTCGCCAGTATTAGTGACCGGCTGCTGATGGAATCCGAGCACGACGAGTGCGGACTGATCACCGACGACACGGACTGCTCTCAAGGGCCGTGGATCCGATCACCAGGTGGATTCGTTGGGCGGTTTAACTGCGAGAGCACCACAGCCACCGTTGGCCGACGACCCCGACCCGGCATCAATTCTCACGCAGCCCTCGGGAGGTCTTCCACGTGATGAGACCCAGCGCACTTCTGGTCACGGTCGCCAACGGCCACCACAGGGGCGTCCGCACTATGTCGGCTCGCTGTTGGCTCGGCGGAATCGGTACGGGACGGCAAACTGCGACACGGACCGGCACCGAAACGGGGCTGAACACGGACAGAACGGCACTTCCCGACACCGAAGGCTCCGGATTGATACGCCTTTTAATCCGCTGGGTGTCTGGGGTCGTGGGTTCAAATCCCGCTGTACCGACCGGTAACGAAAACCCGCCGATCTAGGCATAGGCCGAGGTCAGCGGGTTTTTTCGTGATCATGCGGGTGGTTGTCGTTGATCTACACGGCACGGAGCTGGAGACCATCTGGGGACCGCCTAGAGTTCTTGACGCTCAGATGGACGCTGAGAGCGTTCCCGGCATCGACGATGGACTGGGCGTCCGGATGCAGATAGCGCTGTGTCGTCGCCAGCGACCCGTGTCCGGCGATCTTCCGGACGACGTGGACGACGCAGAACACTCGTGGGATGGGTACTGTGCGGTCGCATGAGTTACGACCTCAGGTTTCTATGGAAGAACGACGACCAGTCCTGGGACCAGGCGCTTGAGGCTCTGGAGGAACGGGTTGAGGAAGACGCGGACACCGAATCACCGGACGCGGAAGCGTGGGCGCGCATCCTGGCCGAGGTACAGCAACTTCTGGGCGACGTCGAGTTGCATCAGAATGCGGAGTTCTTTGAACTGGACCATG
>NZ_JABVEB010000279.1 GCF_014323665.1 Actinomadura sp. HBU206391
CGATCGCCGAGGGAGACGCCACGAAGAGACCGGCTGCCGCGGTGGCCATCGCCGCCACGACCGCCAAGAGCTTGAACCTCACTCTGTGCTCCGTTCCTGCGTCACCCGACGCGGATGAACTGCCATTGCTGGTTACTGCCGTTCCAGTCCGCGTACTGGACGATGTTGGCGCCGTCGGCGGTGGAGGCGCCCTGGACCTCCAGCGCCTTGTTGCTGTTGCGGTTGATCAGGCGGATGTAGCCTCCTGAGTCGGCCACCCGCCATTGCTGATTGGTGCTGTTGTTGTCGGTCCACTGGACGATGGGGCCGCCGTCGGCGGTGGAGAAGTTGCTGACGTCCAGCACCTTGCCGGACAGCCGCGACTTCACCCGATACCAGCCGCTTTCGGAGCTGACGAACTGCCACTGCTGTTGGTTTTGGGTATTGCGGGTCCACTGGGTGATCCGGCCGCCGTCGGCGGTGGAGAGGTTGTAGACGTCGAGAGCCTTGCCGCTGTTGCGGTTGACCAGCACGTACCAGGCGTTGGTGTCGATCGGGCCGGTCGATGGCGGGGGATCGGAACTACCGGCGTTGAGCGCGTTCAGGACCGAGGTGTAGGCAGCCTTCTTGTTACCGGAGGCGTCGAACAACAGGGGGTTCTCGCCCACTCGCCAGGAGTCGCTGTCGCGGATGCCCCAGACCGTGATGCCGTTGCATCGGGAGACCGCGAGGCAGGCGCGGGTCACCGTGGCGTAGTTGGCGGCCTGGTTGGAGCCGGCGATGTCCAGTTCGGTGATCTGTACGTCGACGCCGAGGTCGGCGAATCTTTGGAGGTTGGCCTGATAGTCGCTCGGCACCGAATTGCCCAGGTGAGACTGAAAGCCGACGCAATGGATCGGCACGCCCCGCGACTTGAAGTCCCGGACCATGTTGTAGACGCCGGTGCTCTTGGCGTTGATTCCGTCAGTGTTGTAGTCGTTGTAACAGAGCTTGGCGCCCGGGTCGGCGGAGCTTGCCGCCCGGAAGGCAGCCTCGATCCAGTCGTTTCCGGTGCGTTGGAGGATCGAGTCACGGCGCCCGCCGCTGCCGCCGTCGGCGAATGCCTCGTTGACGACGTCCCACGAGTCGATCTTGCCTCGGAAGTAGGTGGCGACCTGGGTGACGTGGTTGTTCATGGCGCTGCGCAACGTCGAACCCGACAGGCCCTGGGCCCAGCCTGGCATCTGGGAGTGCCAGAGCAGGGCGTGGCCGCGGATTCGCATGCCTTGGCCGAGCGCGTGGTTCACGATCCGGTTGGCATTGGTGTAGGTGAAAGTGCCACGCTGCGGCTCGGTGGCGTCCCACTTCATCTCGTTCTCGGCGGTGACCGAGTTGAACTCCCGGTTCAGGATGTTCACGTACGTTGAGTCGCTGAGCCTCCCCGCAGCGACCGCGGCGCCGAAATAGCGCCCGCCTCTCTCGGCCGCCGAGGCGCCGAGCGTGGTGGCCGCGCTCGCCGGAGCGGCCAGCGTCACCGACGCACTGGCGCTGAGCACCGCGGCGGTCAATAGGGACAGCAGTTTCACCGGCCGTCCCCGTCGGGGTGGAGCGGCGGAGTGACTTGGGGCGGATTTCACGAGGATGCCTTTCGGTTTGTTATGGGGTGGTGAGATCGAAACGGCGCACGGTCACCGCGCCGCCGAGGGACCGGGTGGCGTAGTTGAAGATCCCGAAGCGGTAGCCCATGAAGAACTGCCAGGCGTTGTTCAATGTGAAGGGCGGCCCCAGGCTGGTGAAGTTCACGCCGTCGGTGCTGTAGGAGAACCGGGCCTGCCGGCCCGAGCCGGGCCGGATGTCGGCGTTCACCCGCAACCAGATCCGGCTACCCGATACGTTCGCGCTCGCCGCCTCGGTGCCGGTGCCCGTGGTCTGCCAGCTGCTGTTCATGGTCAGCCCAGCGGTCATCACGACCCGGGTCGTGCCGTTGTCCTTCTTGAGGCCGACCCACGCCGACTGGTCACGGAGCATGGCCAGTCCGGCGTGGTCGCCGTCGGCCATCTGTGAGGAGTCGAGCTCGATCGTCGCCGTCGACGTCGGGCCCTGGATGCGGTGCGTCAGTGTGTTGCGGGCGTTGTACAGGTCGTTGGTGACGGTCGCGGTCTGCAGCCGCAGGCCGTTGCCTGTCGACCAGCGTGAGTTGTCGGGGTTGTGGTTCCACTCCCAGCGGTGGCCGAGTGTGCCCGAGGCGAAGCTGTCCGGGCCGATCATCGGTGCCACGGTCCTGGTGGTCGGGATGTTCGGCTTCGGGTACTGCACCCCCCAGCCGCCGTTGACCGTCTGGATGGTGGGCCAGTCGTTCGTCCAGCTGATCGGCGCGAGGGCCGGGACCCTGCCGCCGGGGTAGGCGTCGACGAACGACATGTAGTACCAGTCGCCGTTCTGCGTCTGCACCAGCCCGCCCTGGTGGGGTACCCCGCCCTCGGAGATAGGTCCCGGCATGTTCAGCAGCACCTGGCGCATCTCGTACGGACCCCACGGGCTGGTCGAACGCAGCACGTACTGGCCGTTCGCCGGGCGGGTGAGCCAGATGTAGTAGTAGCCGCCCCGCTTGTAGAAGCGGGAGCCCTCAAGGGTGCCGACGCTCGACGGGGTCTGGAACACCTGCTGGGCGCGCACCTGGCTGAGACCGTCGACGGAGAGCTGGGCGACGCTGATCGTGCCGTTGCCGTAGGCGACGTACATCGTGTCGTTGTCGTCGATCAGCAGGCCCGCGTCGTAGTAGCAGTTGTTGATCTGTGACCGCTTGGTCCATGTGCCGTCGACCGCCGACGCCGTGTAGACGTAGGTGCGGTTGAATTCGATGCACCCGATCCAGTAGTAGGTGCTGCTGCTGGACCGGTAGTTGAGGGTCGAGGCCCAGATGCCCTTCACGTACGCCCGGCCCCCGTTGAGGTCGTAGGCGTTGGAGCCGAAGTCGAGCCGCGGGACGGAGTGGCCGGCGTACTCCCAGTCGACCAGGTTGTAAGAGCGCAGGATCGGGGCGCCCGGGGAGTAGTGCATGGTCGAGGCCGAGTAGTAGTAGGCGTCGCCGACCCGGATGATGTCCCCGTCGGCGAAGTCCTGCCAGACCACCGGGTTGATGTAGTCGCCGCCGCCCGGGTTGGGGTTGCCGCTGCCGACTTGGACGAGTTGCCATTGCTGGTTGTTGCCGTTCCAGTCGGTGTACTGGACGATGTTGGCGCCGTCGGTGGTGGAGGCGCCCTGGACTTCGAGTGCCTTGTTGCTGTTGCGGTTGATGAGGCGGATGTGGCCGTCGGGGGAGTCGGCCAGCCGCCATTGCTGGTTGGTGCTGTTGTTGTCGGCCCATTGGACGATGGGGCCGCCGTCGGCGGTGGAGAAGTTGCTGACGTCCAGGACCTTGCCCGAGTGGCGGGATTTGATCCGGTAGTGGCCGCTGCCGCTGTCGACGAACTGCCACTGCTGTTGGTTCTGGTTGTTGCGGGTCCACTGGGTGATCCGGCCGCCGTCGGCGGTGGAGAGGTTGTAGACGTCGAGGGCCTTGCCGCTGTTGCGGTTGACCAGCACGTACCAGGCGTTGGTGTCCACCGTCGCCGTGATCGCCGAGGGAGGAGCGAGCGCGAGCAGCGTGCCGGTAAGCAGGGCAGAGGTGAGGACGGCCAGCAGCGTGCGCAGGCGATCTCCCCTGGCAGGGCGTACACCAGCACCCCGGGGAAGCATAATGAGTGCCTCGTTGCCTACGGGACCCGGATGAAAGCGCATCCAACGCTCCTTGGCCGAGCAGGGAAACGAAGATGTTAGCGTTCACATTCCGGATGCAAGATCTTCATCACCTGCTTTCGTGGGTACGTGGCGGAGTACACCTGACTGTCGGATCAGGCGTCAACAAGTCGCGAATGTGGCTGACCTGAGTGTTGCTACCGGCGCATTGCCCGACCTGGACGTTTCTCCAAACGGAGATCGCGTCGCAATACTCGAAGAAGTGAAAATTTCATAGAGGTCCGCTTGGCCCCAGGAGATTCGGGCTAATCCTATGAAGCTCGTCGGCCTGGTGCTGAGGGCCGGCTCAACACTCCTGCAGAAGGGCGAGCTTCCGGCTCGGCTGCGATGCCTTTGTGGTCCATGTCCGCCGTCCTCGAGCTCGCAAATCGCGACCCGTGCCTTGACGCCTCGCGCAGCGGGTCGCGGCGACCCTTGTGGGTATCGTGCTGAATCCCCTGAGCCTGTTAGGGCTTCAAGATCCGAATTTGGGCTGTGACCTGGAGGTCCGTGTCGATCCGGGGTGGTGATCTTCTCCGGGTCGAAGTGGTAGTGCTGCCGCAGATGGATGATCTTCCCGGCGACCTCGACGTGTGTGGGCGTTCGGGCTGTTCTTGGGCCGCTTGGAGCGGGTGCGCATCCCCTCGGCCCTCGGCCTGGTAGCGGCGGTACCAGATGTAGTACGCCTGCCGGCTGATCCCAAAGTAGCGGCAGGAGAGGGCGACGTTGCCGGTGACCTCTTCGACGTGGCGGATGAACTCGCAAGGCGGCACACGGCGCTCTGGGCGGTGGCCTCTGCCGAGAGTCGCCTCCGATCACCGCAATATGAGATCCGACCAGCGCGCTGCGACAAGATCACGACAGGCGAGCAACCAACGAGCGACCATGTGCCGCAAACCACCCTAAAACGACGACGGAACACCCTCGTAATTTTCGAGAATGCCCAGGTCAGACGGTGCGTGCCCGGAGGGATTCGAACCCCCGACCGTCGGATTAGAAGATCGACGATCTTTTGAGCGCGCTGATGATCCCGCCTGACCTGCTACTGGCCCTCGCGGTTGAGAGGGCGCCAGCCGTGATCATTCCGTGCATATTCCGGATCTTTCTCTTGGCCGGCGTGCCACTCTTGTGGACATGACGAGTGCTGCGATGCGCAGGATCCTGGCTGTCAAGCCGGGCGGACCGTGGCTGGTGCTTGTTGACGGGGCTTGGACGGTCGAGTCGTCTACCGGAGTGACGGATAAGATAGCCAGTTTGGAAGATTTCGGGCCGCGATTTTGTGGCCTGCTCCGGTGCTGGTAACGGTCGTGATCGCGTTCTCTGTGAGTCGCCGTGGGGCACCATGATCACCCGTCCGATCGGGCACGCAATGGGCACGGCCTTGACGCATGATGGTGGAATTAAAGGTGAGACGGTCGACGATGGCGGCGCAGAGCCGGGGGTCGGTGAAGGTCTTGGTTCAGCCTCCAAACTGTCGTTGGAGGCGATGGCGACACTTGCGGTCTCCTCCCTATCGGTCAGAACCTGGAAGAGCAGATCGGCGCCGCGTTTGTCGAGCTCGGCCTCCGAGCGCTCGCCAGCTCAACCGCTACACGAACACGACCGCACACGCTGAGTGCGGGCAGAAGAAGAATGTTCATCACCGATGCCATCCTCAATGGGCTGCCACCACATATCGCCCAGGTCATAGCCGGGCATCGGGATATCAACGTCACACTCGGCCACAAGGCCACCTACCCCGAAGCTATCCAAGCCCACCCTGGCGTTCCTCGCCCGCCGCCGAGCCCTGCGCCCCAGCGAAGAGTACCGAACTCCGACCGAGCAGGAGTGGCAAGAATTCCTCGGGCACTTCGAGCTGAGAAAGTCGCGACCGGGACCTGCGGACGCGCATTCGACACCCATGCATCCACGAGCACAGTTGTCTACGCTGCCCCCTGCACTGGCCATCGCCAGAGCAATACTCCCGCATCGCCGAGATCCGCGATAATCTGCTCGTCGGCATCACCGAAGCCGAACGCGGAGGATGGCTCGGCGAAGTCGAAGGACTCAAGGTCAGCTCCTCGCGATTAGAGCCTGACATGCGTTCCCCCGGGCACCGGCTGGGGTGCATGCCTCCTGGAGCCGATGACATGCGACGAATCCTTGCAGCCAGCCTGACCATCGGATTGTTGGCTGTTACTGCATGCACCGGTGGGAAGGAGGGTGAGCGTCCTTCATCCGGCGTCACTGCCATCAAGCCGCCGGCTGGTGGTCAGCTGCGCCTTGTCGACAGGGGCCTCTCGGTATTTCCGGGACCTGCCAACGGTGCTGAGTTCACGCCGGAGGTCAAGGCGGCCAGGCGCGACTGGGACGTCGTCTCGTGGGGCATCCTCATCGAGAACACCAGCAGATGGGTGGCGGCATTCACAGTGGTCGACGTCGACCTGGTCGACGCGGCGGGTGTCGTGCTATCCGAAACCGACTACCGCAAACGGTCGAAGGCGGAGACCATCGTCGTACTCCGTCCCGGCGAACGCTTCGGCATGGGGCATACGCAACCCCTGGAAGCACCCGGGCGCCATCCCGGTAAACGGCTGCGCGCCCCGGCCGACCTCCAGGTACAAATCGGACGGTCCACGTGGTTCCCGCCGAACAGTCGCTACGACGAGTTCGCAAGGATCACCGCCAGCGAGATCAAGACCCCCCAAAATCCAGGGCTAACCGTGTCGTTCATGATGGAGTCGGCCTACGCCACCTCCCGCCGTGCGTGGGCCACCTCCCTGTTTCGGAATGCGGCCGGAAAAATAATTGGTGGAACCAGCCACTGTGACGACGCAAACCGCGACCAACCCGACCGAATCGTCCTTCCCGGGCGCGCTCGTGGTCACATCGCCCGCGGCCTCGACTACATAGTCCCCCACGTCGCCCCTGCGCGCAGCGAGCTCTATCTCGATCCGCTGCCCACGAAGGACCTGACGCACGGGTTGGGAAGTGGCCAATGTTGAAACGTGACCCCACCTA
>NZ_JABVEB010000028.1 GCF_014323665.1 Actinomadura sp. HBU206391
ACGCGAGGTTGCGCGCGACCGTCTCGGAGGCGCCGCGCACCGCGGTGAGGTCCGGGCCGCCGTCCGGCGAGAGCGGTGTGGGCACGCAGATCACCACGGTACGGGCGCCTTCGAGGATCGCCTCGTCCAGGCTGGGCGTGAACCCGGCCGCCAGCATCGCCTCGACCTCGTCGGCGGACACGTCGTCGATGTGCGACGACCCCGCCTCGAGACCTGCCACGACGCGGGGGTCCCGGTCCAGCCCGCCGACCCGAAGCCCGGCCAGGCAGGCTTCGCGCACCAGAGGCAGCCCGACGTATCCGAGCCCTATGACCACGAGATCCACGCGGCGCTCCCTTCGCATGTTCCCCCCGGGGAAGTGGGGCCGATCCGGGGCGGGGGGTAGTACGGCCCGGTCAGCCGACGTCGCGGTAAGCCTTCAGGTAGCCGGTGGCGACCGCACGCCACGTGCGTCTCGCCCGGACCCAGTCCTGGGCGGCCTCACCGATTTTTCGGCGTTGCTCAGGACTGTAAATCAGGTCTGTCAACAACTGGGCCCAGGCCTCTGGGTCTTCCGGAAGAGTTAACGTGCCGGTCACGCCTGGTTCCACGATTTCACGGAGAGCTTTGACATCACTTGCTATTACTGGGACGCCTCCGGCCATCGCCTCGACGGGCTTGAGCGGGGTGACCAACTGGCAGACTCGGTCCGCCCTGCGGGGGACGGCAAAAAGATCAAGGACGGCGTGGAATTGACGGACCGACGACATCGGCACGCGGCCGGTGAAGACGGCGTGCACCCTCTGCTCGGTGGCGCGCCGTTCCAGCGCCGCGCGCTCAGGTCCGTCGCCGACGAGCAAAAGGGTGATCGGCGTGCCCCGGTCGCGCAGCAGCCCGGCCGCGTCAATAAGCGTGTCAATGCCCTCGTAACCATAGAACGACGATGTGAGCCCGGTCACCATCGCGTCGGGCGCGATGCCGAGCGACGCGCGCAGCGCGGTGCCGTCGGGCAGCGGTTCGAGGAAGGTGTCGTCGACCGCGTTGGGCACGACGACGATCTTCTCGGGGTCGACGCCCCTGCCGGCGATCTCGTCGCGCATCGCCTCGCCGAGCGTGACGACGCGGTCGGCCTCCTGGATGCAGCGGGTCTCGAGCTCTCTGGTGAGACGGTAGAAGTCGTCCTGCTCGCTGTGCGCGGGATCGCGCGACAGCCACGAGTCCTCGAGGAAGCCGCGCACCTCGTACACGACCGGCAGGCCGTAGCGCTCGCGCAGCTCCAGCGCGACGGCGGCGTTGAGGTGATTGCTCACCGGGTGCAGCACGGCCGGCCGCAGCCGCTCGACCAGCCGCCCGGCGTGGTCGGCGCCGGCCCGTACGGCCGCGGCGAGGTCGCGCGGCGGCAACCAGGGCAGCAGGCGGTGGTAGGGGACACCGTCGACCTCGACGTACGATCGGGCATCGGCGACGCCCTGGGCCGCCGGGTGGCCGAGGCGCGACACCACATGCGGGTCCAGGCCCAGCTCCCGCTGAGCCAGAGCGATCTTGTGCGTCCGCACCGTGTAGCCGGCGTTGGTCCGCGGCAGCGCGTTGGTCACGAGCTGCAGCACGCGTCCCTCCACCACCGGCACCTCCACCGCGTCCCGCGGCCTGGCGGCGCCGGCGGCGGCTTGATCGACGCCCGTGTGATCGACGCCCGTGTGATCGACGACTGCGTGATCACGGCGGAGGCGGAGGAGGGCGCGGAGGTCGGCCACCTCGCGGCGGGGGTCGCGCGGACGCGGGACGGCAAGGGCGGCCAGCCGCCTGCGGGCCGGGCCCGGCATGAACCGTCGCGTCAGGCGAACGCCGAGCCGCAGGGCGCGGGCGGGATCGTCGCGCAGTTGCCGCACGCCGAGCCCGATGACGAAGACGACCAGCCTGAACCGATGCCGTCTCGCCCGAGGTCGTGTTTTTTCCAGCACGGCGGGCGAGCCTAGGCAAGTTCGATGAACAGAAGGGAAATCATGTCCGACCGTGTGTTTCCGGGTGATCGGCCGACGGGGGGCCATCCGCTGGTCGCCCACGTCCTCGGTGCGCGGCCCAACTTCCCCAAGGCCGCCCCGGTCATCAACGCCCTCGCCGACGGCGCGATCGGCACCGGGCAGGTCGTCATCCACACGGGACAGCACTACGACGAGCGGTTGTCCGAGATCTTCTTCCGTGAGCTCGGGCTGCCCGAACCCGATGTCAACCTCGGCGTCGGCTCCGGCACTCACGCGCAGCAGACCGCCGCGCTGATGGTCGGGCTGGAACGTGAGTTCACCGAGCGTTCACCCGCCCTGGTCATCGTGTACGGCGACGTGAACTCGACGATCGCCGCCGCCCTCGTCGCGGCCAAACTGCACATCCCGGTCGCCCATGTGGAAGCCGGGCTGCGCAGTTTCGACATGACCATGCCCGAAGAGGTCAACCGGCGCCTGACCGACCAGCTCTCCGATCTGTGCTTCGTCACCAGCCCGGAGGCGATCGGCCACCTCGCCGCCGAGGGCGTGCCCGTCGAGAAGGTGCACTTCGTCGGAAACCCGATGATCGACACCCTGCTGGCCAACCTCGCCACGTTCGACACCGAGGCGGTGCGCGCCGCCCACGGGCTGCCCGATCGCTACGTGCTCGCCACCATGCACCGGCCGGCCAACGTCGACTCGCCCGAGGTGGCGGCCGAGCTCGTCGGCCGCCTGCACGAGATCGCCGACCTGGCCGACGTGGTGATCCCGCTGCATCCGCGCGGCCGGGCCGTGCTGCTCGCCGCCGGCCTCGCCGACCACACGGGCGTGCACGTCCTCGACCCGCTGGGCTACATCGACTTCATCGCGGCCGTACGCGGGGCGGCCGCCGTCGTGACCGACTCGGGCGGGCTGCAGGAGGAGACGACCATCCTGGGCGTCCCGTGCCTGACCGTGCGTCCCAACACCGAACGGCCGATCACCATCACCCACGGCACCAACCAGCTCGTCACCTTCGACGAGCTGGTCCCCGCGGCACGGAAGGCGCTCGGGCAATCCGCCTCGGCCGGCCATGCCGCGTCGGACCGCACTCCGCCGCTGTGGGACGGTCAGGCCGGGCCCCGCATCGCCGAAGTGATCACGAGGTATCTGGGTGACTGAGTCCACCACGTCCGAGACGTCCGCAGGGACGTCCGAGACGTCTCCAGAGACGTCCGCCGAGCTGTCCAAGGCGCTCCGGACGCAGCAGGCGCAGGCCAACCGGCAGGTCGCCCGGCTGCGCGCCGCCGTGCGTGAGCGCGACAGCCGCCTGCACGAGGTGGAGGAGCGGCTCGCCGCGCTCGAAGGCTCGACGACCTACCGGTTCGGGCGCATCGTCGTGGGCGCGGCCCGCCGGCCCGGCCGCCGGGCCACGCGGCTGCCACGCGAGCTGTACCGGCTGTGGAAGCACCGGGACTCGCCGCAGCAGCCGGGCCAGGGCCGCGACATCACCCGGGTCCAGTCGGACGTCTTCGACCGGCAGGAGGACCGGCTGCTCGCCGCGTCTCCGTCGGCGCTCGAGGGCTCCGTACGGCAGCTCGTCATCGCCGGCGTGTTCGGCCCCTCCACCCCGGCCGACCTCGCCGGGTTCGCGCGCACCGTCCCGCTGTTCCCGCATGACGGCGCGCTCGTGCTGGAGTCGGCCGACGCCGACCTGCTGCTCGTCGACGCCGCAGCGGGCGCGGCCGGCGGGCCGTGGGCCTACCTCGGCGAGCCCGGGATGTACGACCGGGAGCGTACGCTCCGCACGCTCCTCGACGCGGCGGGCGGCCGGGAGCTGCCGGTCGTGCTGTGGCCGGCCGGCCGCGGCGACGAGGGCGAGCTCGCCGGTGTCGCGACCGCGCCCGGGCTGAGCCGGCTCGACTGGGACGCGATCGCCGTCCCGGGCGTGTCACTGCGCCGCTTCAACCCCGCCTGGGGAACGGCGCGCGACCGCACCCCGCTCGTCGTCGACCCCGGAGTGCGGCTGCCGCTGGGCGTACGCCGGGCCGTCGACGCCATCACCGCCGCGATCGGCGCGCGGGTCGCCGCGCCCGGGCCGGCGGAGCTGCCGGAACTGCTGCGGCGGCACGCCGTGACGGTGGCGGCCACTCCCGCGCAGGTGCCCGAGCAGCTCGCCTCCGGCGCCTTCGTCCTGTGCCCCGCCGCGGTCGCGGACGCCCTCCCCGCGGACCTGCGCGCTCACGTCCACGTGGTCACCGACCCGGCCGCCCTGCACGAGGTGCTCTCGGCCGTGCCCCGGCACGACCCGCGCCTGGCGCTGCGCACGCTGTTCCTGCGCCACTCGGCCCCGGTACGGCTCGCGGAGCTGTGCCGCCGGCTCGAGATCGACGCCGACCCCGCCGCCGCGCGCGGCGTCACCGTCGTGGCGGACGTCCACGCGGCGGCCGACGCGGCCCGGCTCGCCGACACCGTGCTCGCCCAGGCGCACCGTCCGGTCGAGGTGGTGGTCCGGCACGGCGTCGAGCTTCCCGCCGGGGCGTTCGCGACGGTCACCGCCCGGCTCGCCGAGCACGGCGTGACCGTCCACCTGCAGGCCGCCGACGGGCGCGCGGCCACGCCCGGCGACGCCGCGTGGGTGGCGCCGTGGCAGACCCGCGCGCACGTGCCCGACTCCTACCTGGCCGATCTGGTCTGCGCCGCGGAGTGCTCCGGCGCCGACGCCGTCGGCCCGGCGGGTTTTCCCGACTACACGTTCGTCACGGCGGTCGAGCCCGCGCTGGTCCGCCGGGAGCTGTACGAGACGGGCGGTGCCCCGGACGGGTGGGCCGCCCGGGGCGTCCGCCTCATGTCCCTTGACCCGAGAAGTTAGGAACCTCAGTGCGACCACGCGCCCTCGTTTACGGCGACGTCGATCTCAACCTCATCGACGGTTCGGCGATCTGGGCTCAGGGGATGGTGCAGGCCCTCGTGCGCGCGGGCTGCGCGGTGACGCTCGTGCTCAAGGCCCCGGTGCGCACGGGCCGGCTGGTCGACCCGCTCGCCGCCCTCGACGGGGTGACCGTACGGCGGCCGCACGAGGAGGGCCTCATCGAGGGCGGCGTGGGCATGACCGCCAAGCAGGCCGTGCGGATCCTCACCGACATCGACGCGGCGGAGCCGTACGACCTGGTGGTGATCCGCGGCCGGCGGCTGGCCGGCAAGCTCGCGCACAGCCCTCTGCGGGGCCGGCTGTGGACCTACCTGACCGACGTGCCGCAGTCGGCGGCCGAGTTCGACGGCAACGCGAAGGGCGAGCTCACCCGCATCGCCGAGGCGTCGCGGTTCCTGCTCTGCCAGACCGAGGAGCTGCGCTGCTTCCTCGAGGCCGCGGTGCCCGCGACCGCCGGGTCGTGCGTGCTGTTCTCGCCGGTCGTCGTGCTGCCCGACGGGCTGTCGCCGCAGGACCGTACGCCACCGGAAGGCCGGTCACTGCGCCTGGTCTACACGGGCAAGTTCGCGCCGCGCTGGAACACCTACGAGATGGCCGGGCTGCCACGCCTGCTGGCCGCGCGCGGTGTCGAGGCCGAGATGCACATGGTCGGCGACAAGATCCACGACGACCCGCAGGACCCGAACTACTCCCGGCGGATGCGCACGGCCCTGGAGTCGGCCGACGGCGTCGTGTGGCACGGCGGGCACCCGCGCGCCGAGGCCATGCGGCTGACGGCCGGCTGCGACATCGGGCTGTCGTGGCGGCACCCGGACATGGACGCCAGCCTGGAACTGTCCACCAAGGTCCTCGAGATGGGCGCCCTCGGAGTGCCGGTCGTGCTCAACCGGACGCCCATGCACGAGCGGCTGCTCGGCGCCGACTACCCGCTGTTCGCCGCGGCGGAGACCGACGTCGTCGAGGCCCTCGCGGTCGCCGCCAGGGAGCCGGAGACCTATGCCATGGCGGTCGAACGCTGCCGTCAGGCCTCCGCCGGTTTCTCGCTCGACGCCGCCGCCGACCGGCTGCGGCGCTACCTGACCCAGGCGTTCCCCGAGCCGTCCGAGGCGATCCTGCGGTCGTCCGGGCAGGGCGGTCGCCCGCTCAGGGTGGGGATCGCCGGGCACGATCTGAAGTTCTTCACGAGGCTGCTCGACTACCTCAAGTCCCGCCCGGACATGGAGGTCCGCGTCGACCACTGGGCGGCGCTGAAGGTGCACGACCCCGAGCGCAGCCAGGAGCTCGCCGACTGGGCCGATGTCATCATCTGCGAGTGGTGCGGCCCGAACGCGCTGTGGTACGCCGAGCACAAGCGGCCCGGGCAGCGACTGTTCGTGCGGCTGCACCGGTTCGAGCTCTACTCGGGCTGGCCGCAGCGGCTCGACATCGGCGCCGTCGACCGGGTCATCTGCGTCAGCCCGCACTATGCCGACCTGACCCGCAAGATGACCGGCTGGCCGACCGACAAGGTCGTGGTGGTGCCCAACTGGGTCGACGACACCCAGTTCGACCGGGTCAAGCTGGACGGCGCCGAGCACCATCTCGGCATGATCGGCATCGCTCCCTCGCGCAAGAGGCTCGACCTGGGGCTCGACGTGCTGGAGCAGCTGCGCCGTGACGATCCGCGGTTCATGCTCTTCATCAAGTCCAAGCTGCCCTGGGACTACTGGTGGATCTGGCAGCGCGAGGAGGAGCGGGAGCACTACGAGCAGGTCTTCCGCCGCATCCGCCGGTCGCCGCTGCTCGCCGGCGCTGTCGTGTTCGACTCCTACGGCCGTGACGTCGCCTCGTGGCTGCGGCGGATCGGGTTCGTGCTGTCCACCAGCGACGACGAGAGCTTCCACCTCGCCCCGGCCGAGGGCATGGCGGCCGGGGCGGTCCCGGCGCTGCTGCCGTGGCCGGGGGCGGAGACGATCTACGACCCGCACTGGATCCACGCCGACCCGGCTGCCATGGCCGCCTCGATCGCGGCGACCGTACGGGAGGGACGCTGGGAGGATGAGCGGCTGCTCGGCCGGGTCCAGGTGCGCGAGGCCTACGCGCTCGACGAGGTCTGCCGTCAGTGGACCGGCCTCCTCGCCGGCGAGGCGATGTAGAGGTAGACGTAGAGGTAGATGCAGAGGTAGATGCAGAGGTAGACGGGCCTGTTCCCGGTCGTCGGAGCCTGTTCACCCCGGACGCCGAGTCGTAGGCCTCCGTCCGTGTTCATCGACGCGGTCGTGAGGATGTCTCAGTCGAAGTCGTAGACGGTGACGGGGATGTCGCGCTCGGACAGCGTGTCGATGATGATCGGCTCTATTCGTTCCCACTTGCCGCCGGCGAGCCCGCAGCCGATGCGGGGCATGTGGAGTGAGGCGCCGAGGCGCAGGGCGTCGTCTCCGACGGTTCGCAGACACTGCTCGACGGCGTCGTAGCGGATCGGTGGCCCGCTGCTGCCGGTCTTCATGCCATGCTGGGCGACCATGTTCGCGACCCAGGTGTCAGGGCGAACCTGTACGAGCTGCACGGCTCCGAGGGCGAAGTCGCTGCTCGCCCGCTCCCGGTGTCACCGGCGGTATTCGCGCTCGGGCTCCGGCCAGCGCCGGGAGATCGCCAGCACGAACCCCTTGCCCCACCCGCCGCGGTCGTTGCAGACATGGGTGATGATCTTCGGGCCTTTGGCCTGAGGGCTGGTCGCGTCGCCTTTGATGATCCGCAGTGGTTCCACGGCGGCCATGCTGACCCAGGTAGCGATCATGGGTCTAGAGGTGAGCCCGGTTCGGCGTCGGAGCGGCACGGTGGGTCTGCGAGGATCTACCAATGCAGCGAGCTGGGGTCGAGGTCCACGACGAGTCGGCGACGTCCGCCGCTCCGGATGCCGAGAAGAGTGAGCGGCGGCGATCGTGGCGGTCATGGCGGCCGGGGCTGACGACGCTGGGGCATCCGAGCGTGGTGGCGGTGCTGGTCTGGCTGGTCGCGGCCCCCTTGGCGGCCCTCGTGCCGTCGGTGCTGGACGTGAACCCGTTCACGCAGGCGGGCGCCGACGTGCCGCTCGTGCTCGGCGGGTTCGCCGTGGCGGCGATCGCCGGTCTGGCACTGTGGAAGCGGAGCCCGGTCGTGATCGGCGTGGCCGCCGGCCTGTTCGCGGCCTGGACCGTGCTGCTGCTGCGCACCGCCTGGCACGGCACGCCCTTCCCGGCCGAGGGGCTGTACGGGGACACCGGCCGGCTGGCGGCAATGGCCACCCGCTACACGGTCACCTCGGCCAGCACTGACGGCCTCGTCGAGGGCGTGGCCTCGGAGTATCCGCCGCTGTACCCGTGGCTGATCGGCAAGACGGCCGTGCTGCTGGACATCGAGGCCTGGCGGCTGCTCGCGCCGGCCGCGATCCTCGTGGTGTCGGCGTCGATCGTGGTCGGCTTCGCGCTGTGGTCGCGGCTGACCTCGCCGGGAGCGGCACTGGCGATCACCGCGCTCGGCCTGGCGGTCTTCGGCAAGCCGGTCAAAGCGTACGAGGTCATCGCGCTGGCGATCATCATCCCGCTGCTGCTGTTGACGGCGGGATCGCCGGACAGAGGGCGGCTGCACTGGCTGCCGGCCGGTCTGATCGGCGGGCTGATGGCGCTGACCTACTACGCCTACCTGGCGTTCGCGGTGCTGGGCGTGCTGACGCTGGTGTGGCTGACCTGGCGGGCGGAGTCCGACCGCAGGGCGTACGTCCTCTACCTCGGCCGCATCGTCGCCGTCATGCTGGTCGTGACGTCGTGGTACCTGATCCCGTACGTCTGGGCGATGTTGCACGGCGGCCAGCAGGTCGCCGACATGTTCCAGTCGAGCCTGATCTCCATGAACCCCCTGCTCTTCCTGGAGATGACCCCGCTGGGCATCGCCCAGCTGGTCGGGCTGGCGGGCCTGCTGTGGCTGCGCCGTTCGGTGTGGTGGGCGCCCCCGCTGCTCGCGGTCGTCCTGGGAACGTACGCCTACTACCTGATCAGCCTCGCGCGCTACGTGGCGACCTCGCACACGGGCCTGTTCTACTACGCGTTCCCGGTGATCTCGGCCGCTCTCCTCGCGGCGGCGGTGCTCACGGTCCTCCATGTGGTTCCGGCGCTCGTACGGCATTTCTCCGCGCCGTCCCCGGCCGGCACCGGCGTCGCCGTCATGTCCATCGTGCTGGTCTTCGCCGGATACACCTACTGGCACACCAACATGCCGAGCGTCCTCTGGTACTCCACGCCCACGGGCGGGGGCAGGCCCGACTTCGGCGCGGGCGCGAAGTCCAACCGCGATGCCGCCTACGCCCACAACCAGGCGTTCCCGGGCGGCTCCCGGCCCCGGTTCGCCGGCGCCGCGGCCCGGGCCGAGAACCGGCCGTGGTTCCCGGTCGAGCCGATCCAGCGGGCGGTGGAGTCGACGCTGGGCCCGGGAGCGCGCCCGAGCACGCTGTCCTACGACGAGCAGTTGTTCGCGTTCCTGCCGTGGCGCGGCTACATGGGGGTCGAGCGCATCGCCTCGTACGGCCCGGTCCGCTGGGACGACAGGTACGCCGAGGTCACCAGACTCTCCAAGATCACCGACCCGGCCGCCTTCGCGCAGGCCTCGGCGAACACGAAGTTCGGGCCGATCGACGTCTTCGTCCTGCACCGGGAGAAGACCGGCCTGGTCTGGCGGGCGCGGCAGGTTCCGACAATGCCGACCTTCCAAGCGCAGCAGTTCGACCCCAGGACCTTCGTCGTCGTGGACGGTCTGCCGGCGGACACCGTGGTGGCCGTCCGCCGGCCCTGAGTCTCAGCCGAGGGGTCTCAGCCGAGTGGTGCCAGCCGAGGGGTCTCAGCCGAGTGGTGCCAGCCGAGTGGTGTCAGTCGATTGGCGTCAGCCGAGGGCCGAGTGATCTCCGACTCGGAGCCATCGGCACTCGTAGCCGCCCAGGTTGAGTGCCGCGCGGCCGTCGGCCGACACCGGGGTCGTCCCGTCCACCAGCAGGTCGGTGAGCACATGGGAATCGTCAAGGCCGGCCGTTTCGACTTCGACCTTGACCGGGTCGGCAGTGAGGTTGTGCACCGCGATAACCGCGGCGTCGCCGGCCGTGGTGCGATGCGCCAGCACCGCGTCCGTTCCGGTGTCGAGTACGGTGCACTCGCCCCAGGCCAGCTCGGGGTTCTCGCGGTAGCGGCGCACGAGCAGGCTGATCCAGGACAGCAGCGAGTCCGGGTCGCCGAGCTGCGCGCCGACGTTCACCCGGTCGGGCCCGTAGTCGCCCTCGACCACCGGGCCGGGGAACCGATCGGGATCGGCGGCGGAGAATCCGGCGCCGTCGCCGGACCTCCACTGCATCGGCGTTCGCACCGCCATCCGGCCCGGGATGTCCAGGTTCTCGCCCATGCCGATCTCCTCGCCGTAGAACAGCACGGGAGTGCCCGGCAGTGAGAACAGCAGGCTGTAGACCATCCTGATCCGGTCCTGGTCGCCGTCGAGCATCGGCGGCAGCCTGCGGCGCAGACCGCGCCCGTACAACTGCATGTCCTCGTCGGGGCCGAAGGCGTCGAACACCTCCTGCCGCTCGCCGTCGCTGAGCTTGTCGAGGGTCAGCTCGTCGTGGTTGCGGACGAAGGTGGCCCAGTGCCCGTCCTTGGGCGGGGCTGGCCGCTCGCGGATGGCCGCCGCGAGCGGCCGGGCGTCGCCGCGGGCGAGCGCGAGGTACATCTTCTGCATGCCGATGAAGTCGAAGCACATCGTCAGTTCGGGACCGTCGCCGTCACCGAAGAAGCGCATCGTCTCGTCGTAGCTCAGGTTCACCTCGCCGAGCAGCACGGACGAGCCGCTGCGCCGGGACTGGAAGGCGCGCAGGTCGGCGAGGTACTCGTGCGGGTCGGGCAGCTTCAGCTCGTCGGCCTGGCCGGCGGTCTCGAGCAGGAACGGCACCGCGTCGACCCGGAAGCCCGACAACCCGAGCTCCATCCAGAAGCCCACGATCCGGGCGATCTCATCGCGGACCGCCGGGTTGGTGATGTCGAGGTCGGGCTGCTGCTTGTAGAAGCGGTGCAGGTAGTACTGCTCGGTCTTCTCGTCGTACTCCCACAGGCTCTTCTCCTTGTCGGGGAAGGTGATGCCCTGCGGTCCGTCGGCCGGCGGCTCGTCGGCCCACACATACCAGTCACGGTACGGAGAGTCGAGGCTCTCGCGTGCGCTCTGGAACCAGGGGTGCTGATCCGAGGTGTGGTTGACGACCAGGTCGGCGATGACCCGGATGCCCCGGTCGCGCGCCGTGCGGACGAACTCCACGAAGTCGCCCAACGTGCCGAGGCGCTCATCGACGCCGTAGAAGTCGGTGATGTCGTACCCGTCGTCGTTCTCCTGAGTCGGGTAGAAGGGCATCAGCCAGATGCAGGTGACACCGAGCCGGTCGAGATAGTCGATCCGCTCGGTGAGGCCGCGGAAGTCTCCGATCCCGTCGCCGTTGCCGTCCTGGAACGTCTCGACGTCCAGGCAGTAGATGACCGCGTTCTTCCACCACAGGTCCGCTGTGCGGGCCGGCATGCTGGGGGGCACTGTTGACTCCCTGACCTCGGAGGTTTCGTCTGCATCGCGTCCGCACTTCTTGTGCCCTGGTCAGCGACACGAAACATTCGTGAGGTGAGGCGGCCGCCGCCTGCGCCTGTGCCTGGAAATGCAAAAGCCCCGACCGTGGTCGGGGATGTGCTGGCACAGGAGCGCAAACTGACAGCCATCAGCGGAATCGGCCCGGTTCGGGTGGCGGAGATCGAAGCGGCTCTCACAGCAGCAGGGTTCGACTTGGGCCACGATCACCGATGCTGTGATCGCAGACCTCGCGGGCGCACCGGCGGTCAGCGGGAAGCGCCATCGACGTGAACTGTCGAAAGGCGGAGGGCCGCGGGTTCTTGTCGCGCTAACAGTAATGGGGTCGGCGGAATCATCGGTCCCCGGCCTGCTGTGGGGCGGGCTCAGCCACGCAGCCGGCGTCCGCACTCACGTCGAGGTGCGATGGCATATGACGTGTGCGGCCGAATGCATGGCGTATGGTCCTAATCAATCCTCGATTGAAAGCTTTGACTTACGTGCGCGGATTACGCATCTATGGTTTGGTGTATGAGGTCTCGTGGACCGATAGCACAGGACCATTGGCGCAGATCTGGGCACCGGCAGGTTGGTGGCCGCGGGGTGGTCTGGCCGGATGAGGACAAATGGCGGGTCGACGGGGTAGCGGGACGTCTCATCTCCCAAAGGATATGAGGAGGGTGCTGTGGTGGTTCGACGTCGGGGCTGGTTGGTCGCGGGTGGAGTGTTCCTGGCCGGGGTTGTGACGGCGTCCGTGGCCTGGTTCTGGCCGGAACCGAAGCCGGTGGCGCTCGTCCGCGACTATTTCGAGGCGATCGGTGAGCGCAAGGTGGAGGAGGCGCTCAGGGTGGCGGGGGTCCAGCGTCCCCGGGGTGAGCGGGGACGGTTCCTGGTGCCAGAGGCGATAGACGGTGGCTTGGAGATCGCGAAGATCACCGTGGAGTCCGAGGACAGCGAATACGCCGATATGACGGTCGTTGTGGAGTCCCGGGACGGGGTTCCGTTCCCGCGCAGGGTGAGGGTGCTCAAGGAGAAGGACGGCCTGCGGCTCGCAGATCCGTTTGCGGTTGTGGTGTTCGAAAAGACCGCTCTGCGGTACGCCGAAGTCGGTGGGGTGCGGATTCCCTTCGTCGCCGAGGACGAGAACGGGGACGGGTACGAGGACAATAGCGTCACTTACGATCTCTTTCCTGGGGATTACCGGTTTTACGCGGGACGCTCGGACATTGTGCGCACCCGGGTAGAGCAGAGCTGGTTGTGGGGCGGGGCGAGGGTGGAACCTCAATTCACTATAACGCCGGTCGGGCAGCAGGCCGTGGCAAGGGCGTACAAATCGTTCATTGACCAGTGTGTGAGGAAGGGCGGGGTTCGCCCGCAGGGGTGCCCCTTCGGCAGGGATATTTCGAGTTCTTTCACTTGGCGAAGCTACCCCTTTCCTGAATTTCGGCAAACGTCGTGGAGGGTACTGAAATATCCGACAGTGGTCGCCGCTCCGGGCACTGAAGCGCTGGAGCTCAACGAGCGGGAACCCGGCATCGTCGAATTGACGGGAGTCGGCAAAGTCAATTCGGCGAAGCCCTCCAGGCGTTTCAGCGCCCAGTGTGAGATCAACACGGGGGATGTCGAGGTCGTGGTGGGCATGGACCAACGGATTTCGATCAGGGACACGTCGGGTTACCCGTTGAACACCTGCCGGAAAGCCCCGGCTCCAGTGCGCTGAGAACCTGAATGGGACACGATCATCGTGGTGCGGGCGGGCGAGCGGACGGCGTGCCGCCGAAGCGATCGCAGTGGCCGATTGACTGGGCCTACCCGCGAATCCGTCGTTGAGTTGCGGCGTGTCGTCGGTGCGAGCCCTGCGACACCGACGACACGCCGCAACTCAACGCGCGCCGTGGGCTTCAGTGGGGTGGGGGCGCTGTTAGCGGCGCTCCGAAGGGGCCTACGCGGAGGCGGCGTCGAGCTCCTTCAAGCCGAAGCCGAGTTGGCTGTACAGCTCCAACTGATCGAAGTACTCCCGGTGCGTCTTGATCTTGCCGTCCTCGACGAAGGTCGAGCATGTGGACCGGAGGGTGATGCGGCGGCCCGTTCCATCCAGCACACGCCCATCTGGCAGAAGGAAGGGTCCGGTATGTGTCCCGGTCATGGTCCATTCCGTCACCGCAGGGTTATCGCAGTCGCCGAGCTCGAACCACGGTGTCAGGTGAAGGTCTGGGAAGCCCTGGAATAAATGTCCGTAGAGCCAGGCGATCTGCTCATGTCCTTCTGCGACGCCTGACGGCGTCACATATACGGCGTCTGGACGGTAGCAGTCGAGCACTCCCTGCAGGTCGTGAGCATTGATCGCCTCGCCCAGCCGGTGTTTGAGGTCCCAGAAAGTAGACATGGGATGCCCCTCGCTGATGTTGAGGGCCGCCGACGCTCTCGATGGATCGAGATGGCATTGCCCCAGCGCCTGGTGAGCGCCTGATCGAACTCAATCATCAAATTTTTATGTTATCCGGCGAAGGGTCAGCTGCTGATCACGGCCGCGTTTGCCGCACACCAAGGACATGTCACGGTTTCCCATCGGCTCCTGTCGTGCACGCCTTCTCTGGTCAAACGGAGGCCGACTCGCACACCACTCCGCGGAACCCATCGGGGGTTGCTCAGTGGCCTCCCTGCTTGAGCTGCGGCAGCACCTTGTCGCCGAACGTGTCGATGAACGCCGTCTGTTCCTGACCGACGTGGTGCAGGTAGATGCCGTCGAAGCCGAGCTCGGCGTACTCGTGCAGCCGGGCGGCGTGCAGTCCCGGGTCGGCGGAGACTATGACCGACTCGGCGACGTGTTCGGGCGTGACGTGCTTGGACGCCTCGTCGAAATGGTCGGTCAGCTCCAAGTCCCAGCACACCGGTGGGGCGAAGACGTTGCTGCGCCACTGCTCGTGCGCGATCCGGGCGGCCTCGTCCTCGTTCTCGGCCCAGCTCAGATGGACCTGCAGATTGACCGGCCCGCGCCCGCCCGCGCCGTGGTAGACCTCGATGATCTGCTGTAGTACGTCGGTCGACTGGTTCACCGTGATGAGGCCGTCGGCCCATTGGGCGCACCGGCGGGCCGTCGAGACGCTCACGGCGGCTCCGATCAGCGGCGGCGGGGTCTCAGGCCGCGTCCACAGCCGCGCCCGGTCCACGGTGACCAGCCCGTCATGGCTGACCTCCTCACCGTCGAGCAGCGCGCGGATGACGTCGACGCATTCGCGGAGCCTGGCGTTCCGCTCGTCCTTGCGCGGCCAGCGCCCGCCGGTGATGTGCTCGTTGCTGGCCTCGCCGGTGCCGAGCGCGGTCCAGAAACGGCCGGGGTACATCGCGCCGAGGGTGCCGATCGCCTGCGCGATGATGGCGGGGTGATAGCGCTGGCCGGGCGCGTTGACGACACCGAACGGCAGCTCGGTCGCCTGTAGCGCCGCACCGAGCCAGGACCAGGCGAAGCCGGACTGTCCTTGGCGTTCGCTCCACGGGGAGAAGTGGTCAGAGCACATGGCCGCCGCGAAACCCGCCTGCTCGGCCTGGATCACGGCGGCCAGGAGATCGCTGGGGTGCACCTGCTCGTGCGAGGCATGGATTCCGTAGACCGTCATGCGGCCGCCTCTACCCGACAAATCGCCCGTGATGTCACACCACGCGGAACAATGCCGTTTGCCAGGCGGAGAAGGGGCGGGCGAGCCCGCCCGCGCTGTTCAGAACTCCAGTTCGCCGAGCTTGATGGCGCTCAGCAGCCGGCCGAGATCGGTGGCCGAAACGGCAAGCATGCCGCCCTCCGGGTTCTTGCCGTCCCGAATCCCGACGGCCCCGACTAGCCTGGCCAGTTCAACACAGTCGGTGTTCTGGCTGCCGCCGCTGTGACTGGACTTACGCCACACGGGTGCACTCATGCCTTCGCCTCCATCTTTTTCACGATCAAGGCCTGGGACGAGTCTACGGGGAGTGCCCAGGCCCCGATGCGATCATGCCGCAAGGTGAAGGCTCGCACCTCTCCGGGATCTGTGACCAGCCTGCCGCCGCCACATGCCTCTGTACAGGCCACATCACCGGTGTCCACAGTGAGGATTTTGAAGGCGCCCTCGAATCCGAAATGCCATCCCACGGTTCTGGGGACGACTCGCAGGGTCACGTGGTGTCGTTCGCCGATCTCCAGGAGCCGGGCGAGCTGATCCCTCATCACGGCCGTACTCCCGACCTCGTGGTCGAGCACTCCCTCATCCAGCAGGACCCACACAGTGGGCGGATCGGGCTTTTCCAATGCGCGTTGTCGCGCCATGCGTGAGGTCAGTTCCCTGTCCAGGTCCTCGTTCCGCAATCCGGCGGCGGTGAAGGAGGCGCGGGCGTAGTCGGGTGTCTGGAGCAGGCCGGGGACGACGGCGAGTTCGTAGATCTTGAGCATGGTCGCCTTGGACTCGTACTCGAGGTGCTGCTTGAACCAGTCGGGGTCGTGGCCCGCCCTGGCGAACCTCAGCAGTCGGAGGAAGTGACCGCCGGTGTCCCAGTGGCGGTCGAGTATCCGGGCCTCCTGCTCGCTGATCCGGCGCCGGCCGGCCTCGCAGTTGGAGACGCTCCCTCTGGTACGCCCCATGATGCTCCCGAGCTGGGCCAGCGAGAGCCCGTGCTTTTCGCGGTAGAACCGCAGGTCGTGTGCGAGCCACGCCCATAGCGAGGAGTCCGGGTCTATCGAGTCGGCGGCGCTCATCGCTGACCCTCCGCGTATCCAATGAATTCGGTGACATTCAAAGAGTAGTGACCCGGTGTCACGATGAGCGAAGAACACCGGAAACCAGATCCGGGAGACGGCCAGAGGGCAGGCTAGATGAGTTCAATTCCGGCAAATGTGGCGGCTCGCAATGGCGCGGAACACACCTTCAAGTATCCGGCCGAGCCGCAGAGCGTTCGGCTCATACGCGAGATGGCCGACACGGTGATCAGGTCATGGGCACTGGAGCGGCTCCTTCCGGACGTCAAGCTCATTCTGTCCGAGCTGGCGACCAACGCGGTCGCGGAGACGCCGGGAAAGGGCATCGCCCTGCTGATGAAGCACGAGGGGTCTTCCGTCTCCGTGGGCATCTGGGATTCCAGCACGCGAATGCCGAACGAAAGGAGGTGCGCTCTGGAGGCCGAATCGGGCCGGGGCATGACGATCGTCGCGAAGACCGCTGACGCCCACGGTTCTCATCGTGCAACAGATCGCAATTGCCGGATCGGGAAAATCGTCTGGGCAAGGATCGTTCTATGAACCGAAAATGGCGCCGAGGGGTGTCCTGGATAGTGAGATAGACGAGCAGGGCTCACTTCGCCAGGTGGAGGCGGGAGCGCCCGGCTCTTCGTCGGGGGGTGCGTCGGCTGGACGGTTCGGTCAGGTTTGGTTGGCCTTGGGGGATTGGATCCGCTGCCAGGCGCGGAGCCCCTCAGGCGTCAGGAACGCGTCGAAGGCGAGTTCGGCCGCGCCGATGAGCGGCGCGTCGATGCCGAGTTCCGAGGGGACGAGTTCGGGCGGCCGGTCGCGCCGGAACATCATCAGACCGGCGAGGTAGGCAGTGCGAACGGTCTCCTCGGCGTGCGCCCAGAGGTCGGCGCCGACGCCGGACAGTGTCACGACGTGGGGATCGTGGGCGTTGACCAGTGCACTCACGCCCTGGCCCAGGGCGTGTGCGGTCGTGGTGAGGACCCCGGCCGAGGCGGCGTCGCCCGCCATCGCGCGGGTGATGACCTGCCGTGCCTCAGCGCGGCCCGCGCCGGGCGTCACCGCACTACCCGTCAGCCTGAGGAGCGCGTTGGCGCCGACATCCAGGCTCCAGCAGCCGGTGGCCCCGCACGCGCAGACTCCGGCCGCGCCGGTCAGCGGCATGTGACCGAACTCGCCACTGGTGCCGTGCGCGCCTTTGACCGGACGCCCGTCCAGGAGCAGAGCGCCGCCCACGTCGAAGTCCACGTGCAGGTGCAGGCCGACCGCCACGCCGCGCAGCGCGCCCCTGCGGGCCTCGGCCAGGCCCGCGAGCGTCGCGTCGTTGTCGAGCAGCACCGGCGGGCGTGAGCCAGCGTGCGGACGGTCGGACGGTGCCGTCCGCGATGCCTCGGCGGACGGTGCCTGCGTGAACGGGGCGCCGGTCGGCGGTGCGGTCAGTGGCGTGCTGATGAGGAGCGCGTCGGCGTCGACGTCCCGCCAGCCGAGGTGCGGTATGTCCAGCAGCCGGTCGTCGCGTACCGGGCCGGGCATCGCGATGCCCACACCGATGACCCGCGGGCCGAGCGCGGCGACGTGTGCGCGCACGGCTTCCGCCAGCTCGCTCAGCACCGCTTCGGGCGGCCCGGCGGGATGCGGCCGGGTCTCGCGCGGGGCGAGCCGGCCGCCCAGCTCGGCCACCGCGATGGTCCAGGAGTCCTCGCGGAAGTCGACGGCGAGCGCGATCGGACCCTCCGGATGCGGCCGGAGGACGTGCGTCGGTCGGCCCCGGGCACGCTGGACGGCCGGTTCCTCTCGTACGAGCCGGTCGCCGATCAGGTCCGCCACCAGCACGGTGGCGGTGCCACGGGCCAGGTCGAGGTCGTGGGTGAGCTGCGCCCGGGTGTGCCGTGCCCCGCCGTCGTGCACGGCGCGCAGCATCCGGAGCAGGTTGTGGACGCGGAGTTGCCCGCTCGTCGTCGCTCCCGTCTCGCCAGGCACCCGCCCATTGTGTCAGCCGCTCCGGGTTGTTATGTTCAAGCCCAGAGCAAAAGATACTCAGAGCAAAGATGGAAGGGGAGACACGTGATCGACTCGGACGTGCGGCGCGCGCGGGTGAGCGTGTTCGGTTACTTCGGCCTGTGCGGCGCGGTCGTCGGGATGTGGGCCGCCGGACTGCCCGCCCTCGACGACCGGCTCGGGCTGGGCGCGGCACGTCTCGGCACGGCGCTGCTGTTCGTCTCGTTCGGCGCGCTGATCTCGATGCCGGTCGCCGGCCGGCTGTGCGACCGGTGGTCGAGCCGGTACGTCAACATGGTGGCCGGCCCGGTCTGCGCCCTGTCGCTGCTCTGTCCCGCGCTCGCGTCCTCGTACGGGACGCTCATCGGCGGTGCCCTCGTCTTCGGCATGGGGCTGGGGCTGCTGGAGATCGCCATGAACGTCCACGCGGTGGAGGTCGAGCGCCGCCACTCCAAGCCGATCCTGTCGGCCTTCCACGGCGTGTGGAGCCTCGGCGGTGCGGCGGGCGGGGGGATCACCGCCCTGGGCGTCCACGCGGGCGTCGACGCGCAGGGCATGCTGGTGGCGGCCGCGCTGGCCGGAGCGGTCCTCTTCCTGCCGCCGGCCCGGTGGCTGCTGGCCGGTGCGCCCGACGCGGGGACGGCCGAGCAGACCGGTACGGCGAAGACCGGGCGGGCCGTGCACTGGAGCCTCGTGCTGTTCCTCGGCACCGTCGTCTTCGCCGGACACCTCGGCGAGGGGGCGGCGCTCGACTGGGCGGCCCTGCACGCGAGAGACGTGCTGGACGCGGGCCCGTCGGTGGCCCCGCTGGCGTTCACCGTCTATTCGGTCGCGATGACCACGGTGCGGCTGCTCGGCGACGGGCTGCGCGGCCGGCTAGGTGCGGCCCGCACCATCCGGCTGTCCGGGCTGGTCTCCGCCGCCGGCTACGTGCTGGTCCTGCTGGCGCCGGCGGTGGGTGGGGCCGGGCTGGGCGTCGCCTGGGCCGGCTGGGCGCTGGCCGGTGTCGGGCTGGCCACGATCGTGCCCGTCGTGTTCAGCGCCGTCGGGACCGCGGGCGGCAGCGCGGGGCGCGCGCTGTCGACGGTGACGATGTTCGGCTACGCCGGGCTGCTCGGGGGGCCTCCCGTGATCGGGCACCTCGCCGACGCCACGTCACTGTCCCTGGCCCTCGTGATCCCGGGTGTTCTCTGCGGCTATATCGCCGCGGCGGGCCCGGCCGGGATCCGGGCGCTCGGCCCGTCCCGCCCCGAACCCGCCGTGCGCACGTCCGTCGACGCGTGACGCGTCGACTCACGTTCAGCTGCTGACGGCCTCGAGCAACTTGCGGCGCTGCTGCTCGCCGAGGCCGCCGACCCGGCGGCTGTCGTCGATGCCGGCCTGCTCCATGAGCGCGGCGGCCTTCGCCGGGCCGTAACCGGGCAGCGCCTTGAGAACCTGGACGACCTTGGTCTTCTTGGCGATGTCGTCGGTGCGGGCGAGGATGTCTCCGACGCTGAGCGTGCCGGACTTCACCCCCGCGAGAAGCTCGCTGCGCTCCTTGCGGGCCTGCTGCGCCTTCTCCAGCGCCTGGGCACGCTGCTCGGGGGTGAGCGTGGGCAGAGCCATGAACGTCTCCTTCTTCGTTGTCACCTCTCCGTCGCGTCATGCGACGGTCATCCGGGCCATCATGGCGGAGTCTCACGACATCCGTGGTGGGAGGGTCGTCGCTGGGTTGGATCCAATGCCACGGCGTCCGCGGCGCGGATGGCCTCGATGAGCGCGTCAGAGGTCGCCACCAGGTAGGCCGCGCGGGGGATCGCCGGCCTGTCCAGCACGCTCGCCCGATAGCGCCGCGATCTCGCGCGCGATGCCGTCGAGCCGGGCGCACACCGCCGCCACGGCCGGTTCGAGACGCGACACTGATCCTGATCCTGATGCTGATGCGAACGCTCATCGGCGCCGGGGGCCGGGCGGCCGCTCCCCGAGGATGACGCGGCGCACGGCGCGCTCGGCGGCGTTTCCGTCGTCATAGGCGCAGAACTTGCGGCGGAACTCGGCGCGGGCCTTGGCGGCGATGTCGCCCCAGACGGCGCCGGACCGGAAGGCCTCGATCAGGCCGGTCTCGGTGGTGGCGACGGCGCCGGGCGGCTCGGCCATGAGGTCGATGTTGACCCCGCGGGTGCGGACGTAGGTGTCCCAGTCGTTCGCGTAGATCACGATGGGCCGGCCGTCCAGGTTGGCGTAGTCGAACATGATCGACGAGTAGTCGGTCAGCAGTACATCCGAGGCCAGGCACAGATCCTCGACGGCCGGGTGGGCCGACACGTCGATGACGCGGCCGGCCGGCCAGCCCTGCCGGGTGGCGAGGTCGCCGGTCCGGTAGAAGTAGTGGGCGCGCAGCAGGATCACGTAGCCGTCGCCGAGCTCGCGCGCCAGCCGCCCGAGGTGCACCATCGGCTCGAACGCGAGCATGTAGTCGCGGTGCGTCGGCGCGTACAGGATCGCCTTGGCGCCCTCGGGGATGCCGAGCCCGGCGCGCAGCCGGGCGACCTCCGCGTCCGTGGCGCGAAAGAACCGGTCGTTGCGCGGGTAGCCGATCTCGAGGATCTCGTGGCGGCCTGGATAGGAGCGGTCCCACACCTCGGTCGACCGGGGATTGGCGGAGATCAGGTAGTCCCAGCGGTCGACCCGGTCGAGCAGCGCCTGGAATTCCTCGCCACGGTGCGCGGTCAGCGGGTAGTGGATCTGCTCGATGCCCATGACCTTGAGCGGCGTGCCGTGCTGGGTCTGCAGATGCACCTGACCGCGGCGCTTCACGATGTCGTCGAGGAAGTTGACGTTGTTGATGAAGTACTTGGCGCGGGCCATGACCCGCAGATGGCCGAGCGTGCCCGCGATCACATACTCGACGCCAGGGGGCAGGCGCTCGGCCTGCGTGCGGTTGCGCACGACCCAGACGCCGCGGACCCATGGTGCCAGCTCCCTGCACTTCTCGTAGATGGCGGCCGGGTTGCAGGCGTATCCGCGATACCAGTACGCCGCGTAGACGGCGAGATTCTCGTCCATCGGCAGCCGGAGCTGGACCCGGTAGTAGAGCCGCTTGCCCCGGCCGCGCAGGAACCGGGCGCTCGCCCGGATCGCCTTGCGGGCACGGCGGCGCAGGCCGCCGCGCACCAGGAGCCGGCCGATGTTGAGCACCTTCAGCAGGCTGAACAGTGTGAAGGCGTCGCGTTCGACCAGGCGGTACTTCAGTCCCTGCAACCCGCCGGGCTGGACCTGGCCGGTCCTCGGCCGGTAGGCGTTGTAGAGCCCGGACATCTCGTGGAAGAACGTCGGCCGCAGATCGCGCGGCACCCGGTCCTTGCTGGCGAAGACGATGAGCAGATGCCACATCATTCGGTCGAACATCGCCTTGCGGAAGGGTTCGCCCCTGTCGCCCAGCCGGTCGAGGAATCCGAAGATCAAGCGGTACTGCTTGAAGATGTCCAGGTGCTTGGCGCTGATGGTCCTGGTGATCGACGTGCCTTGCCCGCGCTGCCGGTAGCAGACGCTCACCCGGTCGAGCATGCTGATGCGCTCGGCGGCGAAGAGCACGGGATAGGCGA
Source organism: Actinomadura sp. HBU206391 (assembly GCF_014323665.1). GTDB lineage: Bacteria > Actinomycetota > Actinomycetes > Streptosporangiales > Streptosporangiaceae > Actinomadura_C. The sequence goes on from NZ_JABVEB010000028.1 coordinate 21,763, forward strand.
CCGGGGTGTCCTCGTAATAACCCTTGGGGAACCGGAGGCCGTATCGGAGCATGAACTCGCGGCGGATCACCTTGTTCCAGGCGAGCGGCAGGATCTCCAGTAACTCCATCCTTTCCTCGAGCCGGAACACCTCTGGCGCCTGCGGATCGGCGAACAGGTGCCTCTGCATGCTGCGGTGGATCCGGCCGTCCCAGTAGACGCGCGCGTAGTCGAGCAGCAGGACGTCGGGCCGCGTCTCCTCGAGCCGCCGGAAGACCAGCGGCATGGTGTCGTCGGTGAGGTGGTCGTCACTGTCGATGAACCACACGTAGTCGCCGGTGGCCATCGAGAGCCCGATGTTGCGCGCCTCGCCGAGGCCGACGTTCGCCTCCAGGTGCCGCACCCGGAGCCGGGGATCACGCTCGGCGAACATATCGAGAAGCGCACCGCTGCCATCTGGTGACGCATCGTTGATCGCTATCACCTGTAAATTGGGGCATTCAGGATCTAGTACAGACTCCAGGCATTTCCTGAGATAGCCATAAACTTTGTGCACGGGGATGACGACAGTCAGCGAGATGTCGCTATCTATGCTCATCAAAGTTGGCCATTCGTTCGATAAGATTGCATGGTAATGCCCCCGTCATTGAATGGATCGGGAGCGTATCTCCGGCAACGTTAACCGGTCGCGTTGGCGAACGGATCGCATTTCCCCCGCCGGTGCGCGCCCCTCGTCGCGCCGGCCCCGGGCGGACAGGTCCGGACCGGCCAGAGGGCCGCACCGGACCGCACACCGGACCGCGCAGAGGAGCGGCGGCCCTGTGATCGCAGGGGGGCGTCGATCCGTACGCCCCGCGGCGCGGCGACGCGGGCCGGATGAGGGCGCTTCGACAGAGGATCAGGTCGTCCGATGGTAAACGTGCAGAAAACGGGTGATGGCCGGAAGATGCCCCCTGCTCTGCTATATCGTGATGAAGGATCTACCACCGTCGGCCGTGCGTGGAGCGGGTGGCTCGCCCGCGACCAGGCCGGGGCCCGCTCCCTGAATCCGCTGGCCGCCGACCCTGCCGATCACCTCAAAGGAAGACGAGACAGCACGGATGTCGCAAAGTTCAAAGGTCATGCGGGTACTCGTGACGGGAGGCGCCGGATTCATCGGCTCCCACCTGACTGACGCCTTCCTCGCACGAGGTGCCGATGTCACCGTGGTGGACGATCTCTCCAGCGGCCGGGTCGCCCGGCTCGACCCGGCGGCCGACCTGCACAAGGTGAGCATTGCCGACGCCGGCCGGCTGGCCGAGATCGTGGAGCGGACCAGGCCCCAGGTGATCTGCCATCTCGCGGCCCAGATCGACGTCCGGGTCTCCGTGGAGACCCCGGCCGAGGACGCCAGGATCAACGTCCTCGGAACCATCAACGTCCTGGAGGCCGCCCGTGCGGTCGGCGCCCGCGTGCTGTTCGCCAGCACCGGCGGCGCCCTGTACGGCGAGAACGCGCCCATCCCCTCGGACGAGACCGTGCCGCCCGCCCCCGAGGCCCCGTACGGCACGGCCAAACTGTGCGCGGAGCAGTACATCGGCCTGTTCAACCGGCTGCACGGCACCCGGCACGGCGTGCTGCGGCTGGGCAATGTCTATGGACCGCGCCAGGACCCCTCGGGCGAGGCCGGAGTGATCGCCATCTTCTGCGGCCGGATCCTGCAGGACCAGGGCCTCACGGTGTTCGGTGACGGCACCCAGACGCGCGACTACGTGTACGTCGGCGATGTCGTGGACGGCTTCCTCGCGGCGGCGGACGCCGACCGGGCCGGAGTGTGGAACATCGGCACCGGAGCGGAGACCACGGTGCTGGACCTGATCGACCTGCTCGGCCGGGCGGCCGATCGCCCGCTCGAGCCGGAGTTCGCCCCGCCCCGGCCCGGCGAGCTGCAGCGCAGCGCGCTCGACAGCGCCCTCGCGGAGCGTGAGCTCGGCTGGAGACCGGCCACCACGATCGACGCGGGCATCGCGGCGGTCTACCGGTGGGCGGCGTCGGGCGCACCTGAGCGGGCGGGCCTGTGAGCGAGGTCCTTCTCAGCGTCATCGTCCCCGCTTACAAGGTCGCCGGATACCTCCGGGAGTGCCTCGACTCGGTCCTCGCCCATCCGGGCGACGACATCGAGCTCATCACGATCGACGACCGCTCGCCGGACGGCTGCGGCGCGATCATGGACGAGTACGCGGCGCGCGACCCCCGGGTCCGGGTACGGCACATGGAAGAGAACGTCGGCCTGGGCGAGGCCCGCAACATCGGGCTCGAACTCGCACGCGGCGAGTACGTCTGGTTCGTCGACGGCGACGACTGGCTGCCCGACGGCTCGATCCAGGCGATCACCCGGCGCCTCCGCGAGACCCGCCCGGACATGCTGGGCTTCGACCACTCGCGTGCCTACTGGGACGGCCGGGTGACGCGCAGCGCCCACCGCAAGGTGTTCAAGAACCTGCCGGAATCGGGCGTCTTCACGATGCGCGAGCGGCCGAGCGTCATGGACTTCCTGATGATCGTCTGCAACAAGGCGATCCGGCGGGAGTTCCTGCTCGAGCTCGGGCTGCGGTTCGGCGGTGGCTACTACGAGGACATCAACGTCACCTACCCGGTGCTGATGGCCGCCGAGCGCATCACGCTGCTCGACCGGGTGTGCTACTTCTACCGCCAGCGGCGGCGCGGCTCGATCACGAAGACCGTCGGCAAGCGGCACTTCGAGGTCTTCCCGCAGTACGATCGGATCTTCGCCTTCATGGACGAGCGCGGCGCCGAGGTCGACGAGTTCCGCAAGGCGATGTTCAACCGGATGTTCTGGCACCTGTTCATCATCTTCGGCCATGGCGAACGCGTGCACCGGTCCGACCGGCACGAGTTCTTCCGGCAGATGGCGCAGTGCTACCGCAAGTACAAGCCCAAGGGCTACCGGCCCCCGGGCGGCGTGACGGGCGTGCGCCTGCGGCTGGTCGAGCGGGGTTCGTACCGCCTGTTCGTGGCGTTCCGGCGGGTCAACCTGGTCCGCGTCACCGTCGGCAAGCTGCTCGCCGGCGTGCGCGGCACGGGCCGACGCGTGATCAAGGACGCCAAGGCCAGATACCGCAGGCTCTACTACCGGGTCCAGCTCCGCCTTCCCATGGACCCGAAGCTCGCGGTCTACAGCGCCTACTGGAACCGCGGCTATGCCTGCAATCCGCGCGCGATCTACGAGAAGGCCCGTGAGCTCGCCCCCGACGTTCGGGGCGTGTGGGTGGTCAACAAGAACGGCGTGAAGTCGCTGCCGGCCGGCGTCGACCACGTCATCGCCGGCTCTTTGCCCTACTACCGGCTGATGGCCAGGGCGAAGTACTTCGTCAACAACGCCAACTTCCCCAATTTCCTCGTCAAGCGCCCGGGGGCCGTGCATCTTCAGACCATGCACGGTACGCCGCTCAAGGCGATGGGCCTCGACCAGCTCAAGTATCCGGTCGCCTCCAAGGGGACCGACTTCGACGACTTCCTGCGGCGCTCGGACCGCTGGGACTACCTGATCTCCTCGAACCCGCTGTCCAGCGAGGCGTGGGAGCGCGCGGTCCCCTGCGACTACGAGCTGCTGGAGATCGGCTACCCGCGCAACGACCGGCTGGTCACCGCCGACGCCGCCGAGGTCGCGCGGCTGCGTACGGAACTCGGCATCCCCGAGGGCGCCACCGCGATCCTCTACGCCCCGACGCACCGGGACTACCAGCACGGATTCGAGCCGATGCTGGACATCGGCAAGGTGATGACCGAGCTCGGCCAGGATCATGTGCTGCTGCTGCGCGCGCACTACTTCTACAACGTCAAGGACGCCGCCGAGCGGTACGGATGGCCGGCCGACCGGATCATCGACGTCTCCGCCCACCCCACGGTCGAGGACCTCTGCCTTGCCTCGGACGCCCTGATCACCGACTATTCGTCGATCATGTTCGACTACGCGAACCTGGACGACCGGCCCATCGTGATCTACGCGAACGACTGGGACACCTACCGCCGGACCCGCGGCGTCTACTTCGACCTGCCCGCCGCCCCGCCAGGCGCGGTCGCGACCACCGAGAACGAGCTGATCGAGGCGTTCCGGGCCAGGACGGCCTGGGACGGCGAGGCCGTCAAGCAGCGGGCCGAGTTCCGCCGGCGGTACTGCCCCTGGGACGACGGCCGAGCCGCCGAGCGCGCCGTCCGGCACGTGTTCCTGGAGCGATGACCCCCGTTCTCGCGTCATCGCGGCATTCAATGATCAACAGGAGTTTGGTTTGCCAGAAGGGAAAGCTTTGACCCCGGTGCCGGATGTCAGCGTGGTCGTGATCGTCTACAACGACGCCGCCCGGCTGCCGGCCGCGGTGCGCTCGGTGCTGGATCAGACCCTGCGCAACCTCGAGGTCATCATCGTCGACGACGCGAGCACGGACGCCTCGCCGCGGGTGGCGGACGAGCTCGGCGCCGCCCACCCCGACCGGGTGCGGGTCATCCATCTCCCGGAGAACTCGGGCGGGTGCAGCCGCCCGCGCAACGTCGGCATCGACAACGCGCGCGGCACGTACATCATGTTCCTCGACAGTGACGACACCTTCGACCGCAACGCCTGCATGACCCTGCTCAGCACGGCGGAGGAGACCGGCGCCGAGCTGGTGGCCGGTCTGACCGTCCGCGAGATGGTCGACACCGGCAAGGAGGTCCGCTGGTTCCCCGGGCTCTACCAGCGCAGCGCGACCTACGACTCCATCAGGGACCACCCCGACCAGCTGTACGACATGCTGTCGACCAACAAGCTCTACCGACTCGACCTGCTCAACCGGCACAAGCTGCGGTTCCCCGAGGGCCTGCTCTACGAGGACATCCTGTTCATCGCGCACGCCTATCTCGTCGCGAACCGGATCGCGATCGTGCCGCACCGGATCTACAACTGGCGGATCGAGCGCAAGAAGGGCACGCTGTCGATCTCCAACCGGCGGGGGGACCTGCGCAACATCTCCGACCGGCTGGAGATCCACCGGCGGATCGACGCGGTCTACCGCGAGCACGGCGCCGACGACCTCAAGCTCCGCAAGGACACCCGGTTCCTCGACCACGACCTGCTGATGCACATCCGGGATCTGCCGGGTCAGAACGAGGAGTACCGGCAGAAGTTCCAGGGCATCGTGCGGGACTACCTCGCCGAGCTGGACCCGCAGGCCTACGACGACAGCCACAAGTTCAAGGCGATCGCCGGTTACCTCATGCGGGAGGGCGACATCGCCGGAGCGATGGCGGCGGCCGACTACACGCCCCCGAAGGGGCAGCGGCCGAAGATCTCCACCCCGCTGGTGGAACGCGACGGCCGCGTCTACTGGTGCGACCGTCATCTCGACACCGAAGAGGGACGCCGGATCCTCGACGTCACCGAGCTCGGGCTCCACCAGCAGCCCCTGTCCAAACTGGAGCTCGACAACACACTGACCCGGCTCGAGGCGGACGGCACCCGGCTGCGGTTGGCCGGCTCCCTGATCAACCCGATCGGCCGGATCCGCCCCGACGCCAAGCTCAAGTGCGACCTGGAGTTCTTCGACCGGCGGCGGCCCCGGCGCGCCGTACGGGTGAAGGCGCGGGCGACGCATCAGGGTGACCGGATCGGCTGGGACGCCGAGTTCGAGCCGGGCCGGTCGATGCGCCCGCTCGGTTTCATCGACCGGGTCTGGGACGTACGGGTCCACCTCACCGTCGGAGACGAGAAGATCACGTCCCGGCTCAGCACGTATGACGTCGCCCACGGCGGCGTCGCCGTCCCGTTGCGGCCCCGGCTCACCAGGCTCGCCTCCGACCACCTCGAGTCCTACGTGACCGAGCGCTCGGAGCTGGCGTTCCAGCTCGTCGAGCGCGGACGGCCGGCGCGGGCCGCGCGGGCCATCACACAGTGGATCACCGGTACCAAGGTCGGACGCAAGGTGTGGAGCGGCATCGCCGCCGGTGAGCGCTTCGCGCTCAAGGCGGCCGGCCATCCCCGGACCAAGGTGTTCGTCTACGGGACGTTGCTCCGGCGGCTGCCGATCCGCAAGCGGACCATCGTCTTCGAAAGCGACCTCGGCCGCGAGTACGGCGGCAACCCGAAGTACATCCACGAGGAGCTGCGCCGTTCCGGTGCGCCGTACAAGCCGGTCTGGTCCTACAGCGGCAGCACCCGCGGGTTCCCCAAGGGGACGAAGCTGGTCAAGCGGGGCTCGTGGGCCTACCACCGGGCGCTGGCCCAGGCCGAGTTCTGGGTCGACGACGAGGGCGGCTTCCCCGTCGAGCTGGCCAAACGGCCGCGTACGACCTATGTGCAGGCCTGGCACGGCTCCGCCGTCAAGCACATGGGCCTGGACCGGCCGGACGTCAAGGCGGCCTCGCGCGGCGAGCAGCGGCGCGTGCTGGCCGAGATGGATCGGTTCGACCACATCCTCGTACGGTCCGAGCACGACGTCAGAGCCCTCACCAGCGCCTTCAAGCTGCGTGCCGAGCCGCTCCGCGGCGGCTACCCGCGCAACGACGCTCTCGTGACCGGCGGCGACCCGGCGGAACTGGCCTCGCTGCGGGGCAAGCTGAAGCTGGACGACGACCGCCAGGTGGTGCTCTACGCGCCGACCTACCGCGAGGGCCCGAACGCCAAGCCGGTCGCGCGCTTCGAGATGCCGTTCGATCTGGAGCGGTTCGCCGCCGAGCTCGGCGACACCCATGTCCTGCTGGTGCGCCCACACCCCCAGACCGGCATCGTCGTGCCGCCCGAGCTGCGGCACGCGGTGCGCAACGTCGCATCCCCCTACGACATCACCTCTCTCATGCTGCTCTCCGACGCTCTGATCACGGACTACTCCCCAGTGATGTTCGACTACTCCCTGCTGGGCCGGCCGGTGGTCTTCTACACCCCCGACCTCGACGACCACGTACGGAAGGGCCGCGGGTTCTATCTGGACCTCGCCGAGCAGGCGCCGGGCCCGGTCACCCGGGATGAGGAGGCGCTGTTCGACGCCCTCCGTGACCTCGACGGGACGAAGGAGCGGTACGCGACCCGCCTCGGCGACTTCGCGAAGCGGTTCGGCGAGTACGACAGCGGCACCGCCGCCAAGTCGGTCGTCGAGCGGCTGTTCACCCCGGGGAGGACGCGGTGAGCGAGCAGCGTGACATCTTCCTGGTCTGCGACGCCATCGGCGGCCCGGACGACGGACGGCGAGACCTGCACCGCCTTGGCGAGCTGCTGGCCTCCAGCGGTCACCGGGTCCGGCTGATCGCCGTCAGGGCCGGCGGTGACCGGCCCGAACCGGCCTTCGAGACGACCGTGCTCACCGCCCGGCTGCGCTTCCGGGGCGGCGGGCGGGTCATATCCCGGCTCGGCGAGATCTTCCGGTCGGCCCGGCCGGGCGGCGTGGTGATCGTGACCCATCCGGCCGCCATGGAGTGGGTCGGGCGGGCCGACACCGCCGGGCTGAAGGTCGTAGGCGTTCACCGGGTGCCCCACGCCGTCGCCGAGACGAAGCCCGGCTACGCGCAGGTCCTGCGTGATTTCGCGCGCGCCGACCGGTTTCTCGCGCTCACCAGGGAGGACGCCGACGGCTGGGCCCGGGCGGGCCTTTCCAATGCCGACGTCATCCCCGACTGGTTCGACACCGGGGCGCCTGAGCAGGCCGAGCCGGCCCCGGCCACCGGGCAGGTCGTTCTGGGGCCGAGCGTGCTGACCCATGACAAGGGCGTGGACATGCTCCTGGAGTCCTGGGCCGTCGTCGCGCGGCGGCAGCCGTCGTGGCGGCTCCGGTTCCACGGCACCGGCCCGGAGGAACCCCGGCTGCGCCGCATGGCGGCGGAGCTCGGGGTGGACGACAGCGTCGAGTTCCACCCTGCGGCGCAGGACCCCGAGACGACGCTCTCCGAGGCGTCGATCGTCGCCCTGCCGTCCCGCGAGGAGGTCTTTCCCGAAGCTCTGCTGGCGGCGATGGGCCATGGGCTGCCGGTGGTCGCCTTCGACTGCTCGCCGGCGGTACGGGAGGTCCTCACGGGCGAGGTGGACGGTCTGCTCGTCGACCCCGGCCACACCGAGCAATTCGCGCTGGCGCTGGAGCTGCTCATGACCGACGAAGGGCTGCGCGACAAGCTCGGTCGCGGAGCGCGGGAGTCGGTACGGCGATTCTCCTCCGAGAACATCTCCGCCCGCTGGAACCGGCTGTTCACACTGCTCTTCCGCTGACGGATGGCCGTCCGCGTTCCGCCCTCCCGAATTTCCATCTCTCGTTAAAGTTGACGGGCGTTAGTCCGAAAGGGTCTGCATGTCGTCACCTCGGGTCAGCATCGTCGTTCCGATTCGCGCGAACGAGCCTCATCTGCGGGAGTGCCTTGACTCTCTCGAGGCGCAGACGCTCACCGATATCGAAGTCGTCCTCGTCGACCGTGGTGCGGCCGACACCCTCCCGGACGTCCCAGGCGACCGCTTCCGCGTGACGTCGGCGGAAGGGGCCTCCGTCGGCGCCGCCCGTGACGCGGGCACCGCGGCCGCCACCGGCGAGTTCCTCATGTTCGTGGACGCGGGCACGGTGCTCGCCGAGGACGCCTGCGAGCGACTGGTCGGCACTCTCGACGCGACCGGCTCCGACTTCGCGGCCGGCAACGTGCACGTGCTGACCGACGCGCGCCCGAGGCAGTCCCCGCGGCACGGCACGGCTCTCGGCCGGACGCGCAAGCGCACGCACATCAGCCGCGACCAGGATCTGTTCGCCGACTCCTCGGTGGCCGGAAAGGTCTTCCGCCGGGCCTTCTGGGACCGGCACGGCCTCGGCTTCGGCGATGGTGGCGGTCACGGCGATCTCGCGATCACACTGCCCGCTCACTTCCATGCGTCCTCGGTCGACGTGCTGCACGACCCGGTCTGCTTCGAGCGGCCCGAGACGGCGAAGCCGCCGTTCGACGACGCCGCCGCCACGGAGGCCTTCGCCGCCGCGACCAAGGCCCGAGCCTTTCTGACCGCGCGGGGGAGGGGCGGCCGCAAGCACCTGCACCACTACGACGAGGTCGCCCTGGGCGATCTGCTCAAGTCCTTCCTCGACGCGATGCCCGACGCCGACGAGCCGCTGCGGCGCCGCATCGTAGAGCTCGCGGCCGGATTCGTCGGCGAGACCGGTCTGTCGGCGCTCGACCCGCTGCCCGCCCTGACCCGGCTCAAGTGGTACCTCGCGCACCGGGGCTTCGCCACCGAACTGGTCAAGCTCGTGCGCTTCGAGCGCGGCAAGACCAATGTCGAGATCGTCCGGCGGCGCGGCCGGCGTTATGCGCGCTACCCGTACTTCAGCCACGAGAAGATGGCGATCCCGCGCAGCGTCTACCGGGCCGGGCCGGAGCTCAACCTCCGTACCAAGGTTCACAGCCTGAGCTGGCGGGACGGAAAGCTCCAGATCGCCGGAGAGGCGCACATCCACTCGTTCAGCGAAAGGCGCCGGTGGCTGTCGCTGAAGCTGTTCGTGCTGCGGCGGGGCGGTTCCCGCCGCACCGTGGTGGTGCCCGCCCTGAGCCGGCGCAGGCCCGGCGCGGCCAAGGGCAACGACCCCTACGAGTGGGCCGGATTCGCGATCACGATCGACCCGAAGCGACTGCGGACGAAGGGCGCGTGGCGCGACGGCAACTGGGACATCGTGGGTGGAGTCGTGAACACCGGCGTGTTCCGCAAGGCCCGGTTGCGCGGAGGAAGCACGGGAAGCGCCGCCCACCCGCCGTACCACTATGTCGACGATGACGTTCGGGTGATTCCCGAGCTCGCCGGCGGCCGTCTGCGGCTGCGGATCGAGACGGTCCGCGCCAAGGCCGTCGGCTGCCGCTTCGACGGCGCCGAGCTGGTCATCGAGGGTCGGCTCAGCGGCAAGTCGGCCAAGCCGTCCGCGCTGCGGCTGTCCGCGGGCCGCGACGTCGAGCCGGTCGACCTTCCGCTGACGGTCACCGGCAGCGGCGACGGCGCAACCGCCTTCGAGGCGCGGGTGGGGTCGGCCGAGCTGCCCGCCGACGGCCCGGTCAACGGCTGGAACGTCGCCGTCGTGGCCGGGAAGGAGACGCCGCGGCTCGTCATGGCCGAGGGGCTGGACGACGCCCGGTCGCTCGACGGCGACAGCGAGCTGGTCGCCGGCCGCACGTGGGACGGTTACCTGCGGCTCTCGGCGCAGCCGGTCCGGCCGGTCACGAGCACGGTCGAGTGGCGGCCCGACGGCACCCTGGTGCTGTCCGGGGAGCACTCCGCGCTCGACTCCCGCCCGGCCGACGTCGTGCTGCGACTGCGCGGCAGGAGCCAGGAGCACCACTTCCCGGTCACGGTCGACGGCACCCGGTTCCAGGCGGAGATCAACGTGGCGGCCGTGACATCGATGGCCGGCACGCTGCCCCTGCGAGCCGGCACGTGGGACGTGCTGTTCCGGCGGGACGTGGACGGCGCCGCCCGGGCGGTCGAGCTGGGCCGCGCCGCAGCCGAGCGGTTCCCCGCGCAGGTGGAGGTCGCCGGTCGTCGTTACACCCTCGACCATCACCGCTACGACCAGCTCCTGATCACCGTGGGCTCCAACGTCCAGCCGGACGAGGCGCACGGCCAGCGCAAGCTCTGGGCCGCGGCCCGCGACCGTGCCGCCCGCGAAGGGCTCAAGGACGCGGTCATGTACATCAGCTACAACGGCAAGCAGTTCTCCGACAGCCCGCGGGCGATCCACACGGAGCTGATGAGCCGGGGCTCCACCCTGGAGCAGCTGTGGGAGGTCAACGACGCCCAGACCGAGGTTCCGGGCACCGTGCGGGCGATCCGCCGGCGCGGTGCGGAGTGGTACGACGCGCTGGCCAGCAGCCGCTACATCGTGAGCAACGTGCGGATGCCGGAGTTCTTCAAGCGGCGCCCCGACCAGATCCTCATCCAGGCCTGGCACGGCACCCCGCTGAAGAAGGTGGGCCGCGACGTGAAGGAGGTCCACTTCTCCTATGCACCGGGCATGGCGACGGTGAAGAAGAAGGAGACCAAGAGCGAGCCGAAACTGGCGGAGTGGAGCCACCTGATCTCGCCGAACCGGTTCAGCACCGAGATCCTCGGCCGGGCGTTCAAGGGCTCCTACGAGGAGATCCTCGAGGTCGGGTTCCCGCGCAACGACATCCTCTACAGCCCCGACGCCGACAAGATCGTGGCAGAGGTGCGGGCGCGGATCGGCATTCCCGACGGCAAGCGGGTGATCCTTTACGGTCCGACCTGGCGGGACGACCAGTACTACGGCCGCGGCCGGTACAAGTTCGATCTCCAGCTCGACCTCGACGAGGCCAAGAGGCGGCTGGGCGACGACCACGTGCTGCTGATCCGCCCGCACTCGAACGTCGTCGACGCGGTGCCGGGGGCCGGGGACGGATTCGTCTACGACGTCGCCGCCTACCCCGACGTCAACGATCTGTTCCTGATCGCGGACGTGCTCATCACCGACTACTCGTCGCTGATGTTCGACTATGCCAACACCGGACGCCCGATGCTGTTCTTCACCTACGACCTCGAGCACTACCGGGACACGCTGCGCGGCTTTTACATCGACTTCGAGAAGGAGTCCCCCGGCCCGCTGCTGCGGACCTCCGAGGAGGTCATCGACGCGCTGGTGAACATCGACCAGGTCGCGAAGGACTACCAGGAGGCCTACGACCGGTTCGCCGAGCGGTTCTGCGACCTCGACGACGGCCGCGCCGCCGCCCGGGTGATCGAGCAGGTCTTCGAGAAGAACTGACCGAACCTCGACGGAAAGAGCCCGGGGCGGGCCCTCGAACGGCCCCCGCCGGGCTCTTCCACGTGGGGTCGGCGACCCGCACGAACGGCGATGAGGAAGCCGCCGGTCGACTATCCGGGGGCTCGGCGCCCGTAGGAGGCGGCGAGTAACCCTTCGGCGAGCCACGCTGTCGGCGCGGCGCGATCGAATCCGACCGTGACCGGCTCGATCGCCCAGCGCTCGCGCGGATCGATCGGCACAGCGATGCGCTCGCAGCCCGGCACCGCGTCGCACCCGGCAAGCACCGCGTCCCTGAAGACGGCGAGATCCTTGCGTCGGCTGCGCATGCAATGACCTCTGGGCTACTCGCGGGCGTGTGGCGCTGGGCGCGCGAACAACTGCATGATCACGGGACGGCCTCCCCCTGGCGTGATCATGCAGTTGTGCGCGCTGTTCGGGTCGCCGCAGGCGGTCAGGGTCTCCGGTGGCTGGGCTCGCCCGGGTGAGGAGCCTGCCCGATGGTCGGTTCCGAGGCCTGCGACGGGATGATCCGGTCGGTGGGCGGCTCGGCGGCCGGAGCCGGTTCGGTCGCCGCGGGAGCCGCAGGAGCCGCAGGAGCCGCGGGAGCCGCAGGAGCCGTGGGGACTGTGGGGACTGCGGGGACTGCGGGGACTGCGGGAGCCGCGTTGGTGGGTTTGGCGGCGTGCCTGGCCGCGGGCTTTGACAGCAGCCAGCCGACCCTGGGCTCCACCAGCCAGTGCGTCGCGCGCCGCACCGGTGCGGAGGCGAGCACGACCGACAGGCCCACCGCCGCGAGGGTCGTCAGGACGAGACCGGCCCTGGACTGCACAGCGGGCTCGTCGAGCAGCTTGGTGTAGTCGAACACCTTGAGCACCAGAGCGTGCAGCAGGAAGACGTACATCGTCCGCGTGCCGAGCTCGGTGAACCACGTCCGGCGCTTCGGGACCAGGGCGAGGAAGGCCGCACCCAGCGCGATGGCGAGCGCGAAGGCCATGAGCCTCGCCGCCACCCCCACCGGCAGGGACATCTTCATGTCCCTGTAGGTGTCGCACCAGTAGGACAGGGCGGTCACGCGGCGGTCGACGTACGAGCTCGTCCAGAGGTAGAACGCCAGGAAAACGCCGAGCAGCACCGGCGCGCCCATCCACCACCGGGCCCGGCGGCGCAGCCGGTCGAACAGCTCGGTGTCCACGGTGAGGCCGAAGACGAAGAACGGCAGCAGGATGATGGTGTGGCCGACGTTCTTGTCCGAGCTGAGATCCCAGCCGCCCACGACGAGGGCGACGACCACCGAGGTGGTGACGGGGAAGCGCAGGTGCCGCCACAGCGGGGCCGACAGCCGCCAGCAGACCAGGGCCGCGAGGAACCAGGTGACGAAATGCGGCTCCAGCCACTGGTCGGCGGGGAACGGCTTGTCCGCAACGAAGTAGAGGTTGGCCCGGGACAGCAGGGTGAAGATGACGTACGGCGCTATCACCGTCGGGAGCAGGCCGCGCAGCTTGTCGGTCGACCGGATGTAGCCGCGGGAGAAGTACCCCGTGATGAAAGTGAACAGGGGCATGTGGAACGCGTAGATCACCATGTAGGCCGAGTGCTCGGCCTGGCTTCCGCGAAGCTGCGCCCAGAGATGACCGACCACCACGAGTGTGATCGTCATGAACTTGGCGTTGTCGAAGAAGGCGTCCCGTTGCTTGACCGGCGCTGGGGGAGCCGCGGTCGCCGGAGCGGTGTCCGGGACCTGAGGCCCGTTGAGGGTATGCGTCATGGTTCCGTGGGGGGTGCGAGGGGCTCAGCCGATGTCCAGGGTCCTTCGAGCCCGAAGAGCGACCCTACCGACTCGGGGCGGCCGATAGTGGTCGGATTCCGTCAGATCGCCGCACTGGGCCGGCCCGGCGGTCGCCCGTCAGCGCTTTGACCGAGGGCGGCGCAGCGGGGTGAAGGCCCAGGTCATCCGTGGTTCGAGGGCCCAGTGCATGACCTTCACGACCGGTTTGGTGCACAGCAGCGTGCCGACCACCGCACCGCCCGCCGCGAGCGTGAGGACGCCGGGGACGGTGTGCATCCAGTCCAGGTCGTACCAGCCGACGAACTTCATCAGCCGGGTGCCGAACCCGTGCAGCAGGTAGGCGTAGAGGGTGGTGGTGCCGAGCGTGGTGAACCACGTGCGGCGCCTGGGCACCACGGCCAGGAAGGCGGCGACCAGGATCGTCGCGACGACGAGCATGCCGAACCGCATGAGGGTGCCGGTCACGAGGTCGACGCCCAGTTTCGCGTGGCTGCTGCGCCAGTAGACCCACTCGGTGGCCATGTGCCGGTCGACGACGAACGACGCGGCGAACCCGCCGGCCAGGACGAGAGCGCCGAGCACCCGGGACACCGGCCGCTTGAGCAGTTCGAAGTGCTCCGGCCGCAGCAGGAGCCCCAGCACGTAGAACGGCACCAGCCCGAAGACCCGGTGCATGTCGAGCTGGTCGGACAGGGTGCCCATGTAGGACATCAGCGAGATGGCCACCGCGACCCCGAGCGGCCAGCGGATCTGCTGCCAGACGGGGGTCGACAACCGCCACATGAAGAGCGCCATGAGGAACCACGTCAGGAAGTACGGGTCCAGCAGCGTGATGTGCAGGTTGTTGTGGCCGACCTTCCAGTCGTAGGTCGAGTAGGCGATCTCGAACACGACGTAGGGCACGCCCAGGTTGGTGATGAGCTTGCGCGCCTTGCCCCCGGAGAAGCTGAAGTTCCGGGAGAAGTAGCCGGTGATGACGATGAACACCGGCATGTGGAACATGTAGATGAACAGGTACGCGGCGTGCGCCAGGTGCACGTCGTACAGGCCCTCGATCGCATGACCCGACACCACGAGCAGGATCGCCAGGAACTTGGCGTTGTCGAAGAACGGGTCACGCGTCCTGCCGCCGGGCGCGGTCGCGGGGGCCTGCGCGGCCGGAGAGTCCGCGGGCGCGCGTCCTTCCGGACCCGCACGCCCTTCCGGACCCGCGCCGGCCGGCGGTTCGTGGACGGTGGTCTGCGTCATCTGCGGCCGCGCTCCACTCAGGTCGCCTTGCAGATGTTCCCGTTGGCGCGGATCTCACCTTGGAGCTTGGGGATCGAGTTCGCCTTGCGCTTCACCGGGCCGAGGTCCGGGCCGATGATCAGGTCGACGACGGCCGGGGTGCCGCCCTGCCGGGGCTGGGGGGTGGGGGACGCCCCGGTGAGCACGCCGACCAGAGTGGCCGCCTGCTGGTCACCGCCCGCGCCGTACCGAACCTGGGTGGCGGTGACGGCCCGGGGGGCGGTGCCGACGGCGACGACCTGGAAGCCCTGCGCCTTCAGCTGGTCGGCGTACCGCTGCGCATGGCCGGACACGGCAGTTCCGTTGTAGACGCGGACCCGCACCTGGCTCGCCGGCACCTTGGGGGCGGACGTGCTCTTCTTGGGCTCCTCCTTGACCTCCCGGTCGGAGCGGATCGCCGCGAAGAAGTTGTTGGCGGCCGGCTGCGCGAGCGCCACCCGGTTGGGGTCGGGCGCGTAGGCGCCGTACGGCACCGTGACGAACCGCAGCTTGCCGGCCGACATGCCCTGCATGCTGGTGGCGATCTCGCGCATGACGCCGATCGTCAGGCCCTTGTCGGTGGTGAGCGACTTCGTGCCGGCGTTGAGCAGCGAGGTCAGCTTGATGGGGTTGGCGAGCACCCCGCCGCTCATGGCCTTGTTGGCCACCGATCCCAGGAACTGCTGCTGGCGCTTGATCCGGGAGGTGTCGGAGCCGTCGCCGAGGCCGTGCCGGGCGCGGACGTAGGCCAGGGCGTCCTCGCCCTTGACGATCTGCTTGCCCTTCTTGAGGTGCAGCTTGGCCTCGCGGTCGTCGACGTCCTTGGGCAGGCAGATCTGGACGCCGCCGAGTGCGTTCACGATGCCCTTGAATCCGGCGAAGTCGACCTGCGCGAAGTGGTCGATCTTGATGTTGGTCATCGCCTCGATGGTGGCGATGGTGCAGGTGGCCCCCGCGTAGGTGAAGGCCTCATTGATCATCGCCGCGTTCGACCCGGGCGCGCGGCTGCCGTCCTTGCGCTTGCAGGACGGCCTGGGCACCACGAGGTCGCGCGGGAAGCTGATGCCGAGGGCGCCGGTGCCGCCGGGCGACAGGTGCAGCAGGATGGTCGTGTCGGCCCGCGCCGCCTCGTTCTTCAAACCGCGGCCGTACTTCGCGTTGGCGCCCGCGCGGGTGTCTGACCCCAGCAGCAGGATGTTCAGCGCCTTGTTGAGCTTCTTCGGCCGGGGACCCACCGCGGCGTCGACGTCCTCGTGGGTGATGTTGCCGTTCAGCTTCCGGTACCCGGCATAGGCGGTCAGGCTGGTGGCGACCATGATCACCGAGAGCCCTATGGAGACCCAGCCGAGGATGCGCCAGCTACGCCGACGTGCCGGCTGGGGCTCTTCCCCGTAATCGGCGTCGTCGACGTACTCCATGTACATCGGGTTGCTGCTCATGGGCTCCACAGGCTATTCACAGAAGGCGGCGTACGGGCCCGGTTCGGGGATCCCATCCGGGTACTCCGGCCACAGCGGTCACATGCTCCAAAGAGAGTCGTCGATCTAGGGTGACTTTGTCGAGGTTTCGTTGAATTATGACCGAACCGTTAGCACTCAGGGGCGCCAGCAGTGCAGCCAAGACCCCTTCGAGTGTGATAAGTGGCAGGTCGACCAGTATCCGGCTCTGGGCGTCCAGTTGCCAGGTCACGGCCGCCTCACGAGCCCGGCGCACGAGATCGGTGGCGGAGAATGTGGCGTTCATCACAATGAGCGCCGGCTCGTCGGGATCCACCTCCGCGTACGGTACGAAGTCGTCCGCGTACGCACGGATCTCCACGGCGTAGTCGACGACGCCGGGAGGCGCCGCGGAGAGCGGCGCGCCGAGCGAGTGCAGCGACAGCCCGACCACCTCACGCGCGCCGGTGTCGGCCGGCACCTCCGGCAAGAGCTCCTCGGCCACCGCGACGATGTCCGCGCGGACCGTGCCGAGGTCGCCACCCTCGCCACGCGGTGACCCCTCCGTCGTCGCGGCCACGGGCACGGCGACCACGCCGGCCGACCAGCACGCCATCAGCCACACCGCCGTCTGCCAGTGCGGCGGCAGGGCGAGGGCCACCCGGTCGCCGGGCTCGGCGTCCAGCCCGTCGACGAGCAGGTTCGCGGTCTTCGCCACCCAGTTCGCGAAGACCTTGGCCGAGAGTTCGATGCGCTCGCCGGTCGCGTCGTCGTAGAACGTCACCAGCGGGCGGGACGGGTCGGCCGCGAGGGCGGACGCGAGCAGGTCGGCGGGAGTGCGGTCTGACATAGCGCAGAGCGTATGACCAACGCGGCCGCCCGGGGCCGCGCGAGGAGTAAAGGGAACGGTGGGAGCGGCGGAACCGGTGCGGGCGCGAGCACAACGCCGGGACGACTACGGTCGGCGGGGATGGTGACGCTACGCTCCGCTGCGGTGGACATGCGAGGACGCATGGTTCACGCACTGACGCATGGTCGTGCGCGGAGGCCCGTGCGCGGAGGCGAAGGCTACGGACCGGGGTGGGACATGAGTGCGGGCAGCACTCTCGCGCGCGTCACGGTCGCTCCGGCGCTCCTGCTCGTCGCGTGGCTGGTCGCCGCCCTGCCGCTGCTGATGACGGGGACGTTCACCATCGGTCCCGCTCTCGCGCTCTTCGTGCTGGCCACGGCCGTCATCCTCACCCTCGGATTCCGGGGCGTGCGCGCCCGGGTCGTCCCGGTCCGCCAAGAGGCCTCGTGGTGGGCGGTCGCCGGCGTGGTCGCGGTGACGCTGGCGTTCCTCGTCCTGCAGCTGGCGATGTGCTCGGAGCAGATCATCGTCCGGCGCGACCCGGCGTCGTACGTGCAGTTCACCACCTGGCTGACCGGTCACGGTTCGCTGCCGATCCCGCAGATGCGGTGGGCGTTCGGCGGCGGCGACCCGGCCCTCACCTACCAGAGCCCCGCGTTCTACCAGCGCGGTGACGCGCTCATCCCACAGTTCATGGCCGGGCTGCCGTTGATCCTGTCCCTCGGCGGCTGGATCGGCGGGACGCCCGCCATCGTCGGAATGGCGCCCGTACTCGGAGCGTGCGCCGTGCTGTCGTTCGCCGGGCTGGTCGCCCGGCTCGTGGGGCCGCGGTGGGCGCCGCTCGGGGCACTGGCCCTCGCGCTCACGCTCCCGATGCAGTGGGTGTCGCGGGCGACCTACAGCGAGCTCCCCGCGCTGGTGTTGCTGCTCGGCGGGCTGGCGCTGCTGCACGACGTCCGCGAGCTGCGCTCAGGGGCGGCGAGGATCGGGAGCCTGCTGGCCGGGCTCGCGCTCGGGCTCACCGTGCTGGTCCGCATCGACGGGCTCCGCGACGTGCTGCCGGTCGTGGTGTTCGCCGGCCTGCTGACGATCCGCCGGCGGCCGACCGGGCTCTGGCTGTTCGCCGGGCTGGCGCTCGGCGCGGGCGCCGGGGTGATCGAGGGCTTCGTGCTGTCAGGGCCCTACCTCAAGTACCTGCACGCGTCACTGAACCCGCTGCTGCTGATGAGCGTGGCGGTGGTGCTCGGAACGGCGGTCCTGGTGGCGCTGAGCCGGGTGTCCCGTGTGCGTGACCGGCTCCGGCGGGTGGGCGTACGGCTGTCGTCGGGACGGGTGCCCGACGTGGTCGCCGTCCTCACCGTGCTCGTGATGATCGGCTTCGCGGTGCGCCCGTACCTCCAGACCGTCGTGCGGGTGCCGGCGAACGCCGACGACCGGATGAACGCCTCGTTCATCACGCTGGCCCAGCGGGCGAACGGGCTGCCCGCCGAGCTGGGCCGGCAGTACTCGGAGAACTCCCTCTACTGGGTCGGGTGGTACATCGGCGTGCCCGCGCTGCTGCTCGCCACCGTGGGCGCGGCGCTGCTCAGCCGCCGGCTGATGTGGCGCCGCTCGCCCGAGTGGCTGCTGCCGTACGCGGTGATCGCCTGGACCACGGTGACCACCCTGTGGCGGCCGGGCATCACCCCTGACCACCCGTGGGCGGCCCGGCGGCTGATCTCGATCGTGATTCCCGGGCTGCTGCTGCTGGCGCTGTGGGCCCTCGCCTGGGCGCTGCGGCAGGTCCGGCGGCTCGGGTACGGCCGGGGCGTGACCCGGGCGACGGCCGTCGCGGGGGTGCTGCTCGTGCTCGTGCCGATCGGCCTCACCTCGGCCGGGCTGATGTTCACCCGGACCGAGCAGGGCGAGGTGGCAGCGGTGCGCTCCCTCTGCGCCAGGCTCGGCCAGGGCACGTCGGTCGTCATCGTCGAACGGGTCACCGCCGACCGCTTCACCCAGGTGATCCGGGGGATGTGCGGGGTGCCGACCGCGCGCACCGTCAGGGGCGCGAGCGAGCAGGACGTACGGCGGGTCATCGGCAGGATCTACGCGGTGGGGCGCCGCCCGGTCGTCCTCGGCGCGCTCCCGTCCAGCGTTGCTCCGTACGGCGAGGCGCGGCAGGTCGTGCACGTCAAGACCCGCCAGGACGAGCACTCTCTGGTCACCCCGCCCGACGGCACTTGGGGCCTCACCATCGACGTGTGGATGAGCGAGCCGCTCAGGTCCTGACCTCCCGCACGGCGGGCGGGAATCCGGCCGCGGATCACGATTCGGCGGAGGGGCTTGCGAGCTTTGACATGAGCCACGGAAGCTCCACTATTCTGGCGAAACTCGGACAATCATGTGCCGTGGGACAAGGGTTGCGGGGCAGGACATGACGGGATTGTCGCCGAGGCGATTGACGATTGCGCTGGGCGTCATGGTGGTCGGGGGGATCCTCTGCCTCGCGGTGCTCACGGTCGCGGACGTCGTGAGCGTCGCCGTCGCCGGCGGTCTGGCGCTCGGCGGCTCGGCTCTCGCCGTGCTCATGGTCATTCTGATCGGCGTGCGCCGTGTCGACGCGAAGGTGCAGAGGTCCCTGCGCGAGAACCGCCGGCATCGCGAACAGCCCGTGGTCACCGCGCAGGCGGGGCCGAACGGGCTGGACGAGGTTCGCGAGAAGGTCGAGGAGGTGCTCGGCGCACTCGGCGAGGACCGGATCGAGGTCCTCTCCCGATGGTCGGAGGCCCGCTCGCAGATCGATGAGCGCCTCGCCTCACTCGCCGCGGACATGGAGCGGCGGGCCGACGCGCTGGACGCGCGCATGAGCGAGTTCGGCGGCCGCGTCGAGGCTCTCACGGCGCTCGACGGTCGCCTGCGCGAACTCGAGAGGGACGTGTCTCGGACGCTGAAGTCGGTCACCTCGGCCGCCGATGCCACCTACGCGCGGCTGGAGGCGTACGCCGACCTGCGCGGATGGCTCCAGCCACGCGCGCCGATGCCCGCTCTTCGGGGCTGGGCCATCAGCCCGGACGTGCTGCATCTCGCCGCCGAGATCATCTGGCGCAAGCGCCCGAAGGTGATCGTCGAGTGCGGAAGCGGCTCTTCGAGCGTCTGGCTCGGATATGTGGTGGAGCGGCTGGGGGGCGGCCGGGTGATCGCCCTCGAACACGACGAGCGTTACCTGCAGGTCTCTCGTGACCTGGTGCGCGCCCACGGCATGGAGGACGTCGTCGAGATCCGGCATGCTCCGCTGGAGGCCTGGCGGGACGGCGACGAGGAGTACTCCTGGTACGCCATGAGCGCGATCGAGGACCTCCACGACATCGGGGTGCTCCTGGTGGACGGCCCGCCGGGACCGACCGGCCCGCAGGCGCGGTACCCCGCCCTGCCGGTGCTGCTCTCCCGCTGCTCCGAGGATGTCACCGTCGTGCTCGACGACGCGGACCGTCAGGACGAGCGGGCGCTGAGCGACCGGTGGCTGGCCGCGTATCCGGAACTCGAGCGTACGGCTCCCAAGGGCGGCGGCTCCGCGCACGTCTTCACCCGGCGAACCCGGTGATCACAAGTCTCATCCGGAGCGTTCTGCCCGACGCTCCGATGCTGATCGTGACCGTGGGGTTCCTTCCAGAGGACCAGGCCGGTGACCTCGGCCTGCCGGAGGCCGTCGAGGTCGTCGACCTCGACGAGATCGACCCTGCGGCCGCCCTCGACGCCCCTGGCTCGGGGATCGTCGGGATCGTCGCCCGCACCTCGACCGACCTGCGGCGCGCGGCGTCCTTCGCGCCGCTTCTGCCGAAGGCCAGGCATATCGTGGTCGGTGTCGCGCAGTCGGCGCCGCACCGACCCCTCGCGTTCCCCGCGGTGACCGCGGACTGGCGGGCGATGCGCGAGTTCCAGGCCCGCCGAGGGCCGAAGGGCGACTGGGCCGTGGAGGCGCGGTTCACCCGTCCGATGCCCGTCGGCGAGTTCGTCGCCACGATGGTCCGTGGCTTCGACGGCCATCGCCCGCAGGAATCGCCGTCCACACGTGTCGCCCTCGCCGGCGCGGGGGCCTCGCACTGGCGTCCGGGCGACCCCGGCGTGACGCCGATGAGCGAGCAGGGTCCGCTCAGCGACCCCGGCGAGTTCCGGCCCGCGGATCTGGTCTTCCGGTCGACCGGCCAGGAGCCGCTCCAGTGGAGCGATCCGCGGGTACCGGTGGTGGACCGCCCACGGATCGGCCGCCTGTCCTGGAGCGCGCTAGGCACGCCCGGCGGCACCGCCGAAGCAGAGTCGATCATGCCATTGCTGTCCCAGGTGGACGCGGTGCCCCCGGTCGACGAGCGGTCGGTGAACCCCATCGGCTTCGTCTCCACCCCCGAGCTCGGAACCGGCTCGCTGACACAGACCGGCGGCCACTGGTCGGTGCGGACCGGCGAGGCGCACGTGGTGCGGTTCCACCCGTCCGGAGCGGTGACCGACGCCGACGTCGCCGCGCTGCGGCAGTTGCGTGCCGTGAACATCGAGTGGGGCCGGCACAGCGGCCCGGTCGCGGCCGTGCGCGTGATAGCCGGGCTCGCGGCGGCGGGCGTACCTCTCCGCACGTCGCACATCCCGACGTGGGCGCGGGCGCTCGGAACCGAACTCACCGAGCTCATCGTGGGGATGTGCGACGCCGATCTGGACGACGACCTGCGCCGGGAGGAATACAGCATCCGGTTGCGCCGCGCGGCGCTGAGGACCCATTCGGCCGAGGCCCGATGGCGCAACCTGGCGGTCACGGCCGGCCTCGAGGTGCCCGACCGGTCACAGGTGTCGGTGGTCCTCTGCACCCGCCGCCCCGACTTTCTCGGCTTCGCCCTCGCGCAGGTCGCCAGGCAACGGCACGTCGACCTCGAACTGGTCCTCACCCTCCATGGAACGTCGGCGGACCGGCCCGAGGTCAAGGCGGCGACAGCGGGCTTCGACCGGCCGCTGACCGTTGTCGAGGTGCCGTCCGAGGTGTCCTTCGGCACGGCGCTCAACCATGGGGTGGCTCGTGCGTCCGGGCGCTACGTGGCCAAATGGGACGACGACGACTGGTACGGCCCCGACCACCTGGCCGACATGCTCCTCGCGTTCTCCTACACCGGGGCCGATCTCGTGGGCGGTCTCAGCCAGCTCGTCTATCTCGAGGAGATCGACCTCACGGTCCTGCGGCCCGGCGGGGCCTCGGAGCGGAGCAGCCGATATCTCTCCGGCGGCACGCTGGTCATGGACCGCCGGATCTTCGACGCCGTGGGCGGCTTCCGCCCGCTCCCGCGGAACGTCGACACGGGACTGCTACGCGCGATCGAGAGTGTGGGCGGCCAGATCTACCGGACCCACGGCCTCGGATACATGCTGCACCGCAGAGCCGCAGGTCATACCTGGACGCAGCCGGTCACGCACTTCCTGCGTCGGTCCACGCGGCAGTGGAGAGGGTTCCGGCCGAGCGCTCTGATCGCGGCCGAGGAGATCCGGGGAAGCGCCGCTTCCCCTTCGAAGGGGGCCGTGACGGATGAGTGAACCCTCGATCCGGCGACGTCAGGTTCGGATCAGGCACAACGACTACACGGGTCTGGACGTGCCCGAGATCGGCGCGTGGCGACCCGACCGCACGGCGTCGGTGGTGATTCCCGCCTACGGCGACCAGGCGAAGCTCGACCTCGTCATGGCGGCACTCGCGGCACAGACCTACCCGGCGCATCTGCTGCAGGTCGTGGTGGTCGACGACGGGAGTTCGCCGCCCCTGAGGCTGCCCGAGCTGGCCCCCGAACACTCGCAGATCGTGCGGAGCTCCCCGGACGGCTGGGGATCCGCGCACGCGGTGCACCAGGGGATCATCGCGGCCGACGGCGACGTCGTCCTGCGGCTCGACGCCGACGTGCTGGCCTACGGTGAGCATGTCGAGGCGCACATGCGCTGGCACCACATCGTGGACTACCTCGTGGTGCTCGGCCGCCTGCGCTACGTGGACTTCGCGCCCGGCGAACTCGACCACCGGCAGGTGCACGACGCCGTGTCGGCGGGCACGGCCGAGGCGCTCTTCGACGCGGATCGCAGCAGGGCGACCTGGGCCGCCCAGGTGATAGAGGAGACTGGGGGCCTGCTCAAGGCCGGAAACCGTGCCTACCGTGCCGCCAGCGGCGGGACCATCTCCTTCACCCCACGGCTCTACCGCGAGTGCGGCGAGATGAACACCCGGCTCGTCCTCGGGGGCGACCTCGAGCTCAGCTACCGGCTCGCGCAGGCGGGCGCCGTCTTCGTGCCCGACGGGCAGGCGCGGTGCTGGCACCTGGGGGTCACCCAGATGAAGAGCCGTAACCGCGAGGGTACGAGGTACCGGGAGCCGTTCCTGACCCACTACGTGCCGTTGCGCCGGGACTGGCGGAGCGAGGCGGGCCGGCAGTGGCGGGTGCCCTACATCGACGTCGTCATCGACACGCGCGGTGCGTCGTACGAGGACGTGCGAGCGAGTGCGGCCGGGGTGCTCGCCGGCACGCTGTCGGATGTCGGCGTCACCCTGGTCGGCCCCTGGTCGGAGCTCACAGACGATCGCCGGACCCCGTTGGACGATCCGCTGCTCGACCTGCGCCTCATCCATGAGGCCTTCGTCCACGACGGCCGGGTGAGCCTGGCCGAGGAGGTTCCGCCGACCTCCGCCCCCGCCCCGTTCCGGTTCGTGTGCCCCGCCGGCCTGACGCCCACCGCCGACGCGCTGCGCCGCCTGGCCGAATTCGCCGATGAGGAGGGCCTCGGTCTGCTGCTGCTGGCGTTCCCTCTCGGCGGGGAACTGTTCATCGCGCGGCTGGAGCGTACGGAGGCGGTCGCGCGGGCGCTGGCCCTGCGCGAACCGGGGGAGGACGTCGTCGAGGTCGTTCACGAGCTGTTCGGCACGCACTGGCTCGACGGCAGCGAGTGGGCGCTGGTCTCCACCGCGAAGGCGGCGAAAGCCGCCAAGGCCGCGAAACCGGCGCCGAAGGCGGCCGCGCAGAAGCCGAAGGACGAGGCCGCCCGGTGGAAGAAGGAGGCCGCCCGGCTGGAGAAGGAGGCCGCCCGGCTGGAGAAGGAGGCCGAGCGGTGGAAGAAGGAGGCGGCCCGGCTGAAGCGCAAGGTTCAGGCGCCGCTCAGCGAGAAGCTGCTCGAAGCCGCGGGCCGCAGGGTCACCCGGCACCGCTCCACGGACGATCCGGCCGGCCGGGCATGACCGGGACGTCGACGAGCCCGGCCCCGCAGGAGTCCGCTGTGGAGATCTCCTACCGGAAGCGGCCCTATGTCTGCGGGGCGATCGGGCGCGTCGACCCGGAAACGCTGCGGCGGCTGAGGGACGCCTCGCCCGGAGGACTGCGCGAGGTCCGGTCCTCTCCGGTCGCCACCCTGTGGGCGACCGGCACCCCGGACAGGTGGAAGGCGGCGTCCCGCAGCGGCTACTTCTGGGGATCGCTTTCCGAGGGGGCCGCGCCGGCGTCGTGGGCCGAAGCCGCCGAGCGGCGCCTCGCGGCCGGCCTCGAGTTCACGGGGGACGAGGCGGTACTGCACACGTGCGCGCTGGGGATGCAGGATCTCTACCTGCGCCGTCACGGCGACGCCGTCTACTTCTCCGTGCGGATCGACCCCCTTCTCGACATCGCCGACGGGCCACTGCACGTCGACTGGTCGGCCTGGGCGGGCATCCTCGCCGTCACCGGCCCGGTGGGAGATGCGACGCCGTTCCAGGAGGTGCGCCGCATGGTCGCCGCCACGGCCTGGCGGGCCCGCCCCGGCGTGCTCGAACGGCGGGATTTCGAGCCGTCATGGCTCGGAGCGGAGCCCACGGGCGACACGACCGCCGCCGACATCGTCGAGATCGTCGCGAGTCACAGTGGCGCGCGGCGTGCGGCGATCACCCTCAGCGGCGGATGGGACTCCCGCCTGCTCGCGATCCTCGCCACCCGCCGGAGAAGGCGGCGGATGGTCGCCTGGACCACCAGCAACGACGACGGCCGCGATCGCGACATCGAGTACGCGGGCGCCGTGGCGGGCGCGCTGGGGCTCAGCCACCAGGTGTTCATGCCGGGACCGGACGCATGGACGGAGGAGCACTCCGACGTGCGCCGCCGGGTCAACTTCCAGACGACCCACCATGTCTGGATCATGCCGCTGGCCAGGCGACTGCACACCCGTGACGAGCAGTTCCTGGACGGGCTGGCGGGCGACGTGCTGTTGAAGAGCCTGTTCGTCGACCGGCAGACGGCCGAGGCCGGCGATCCACGACATCAGCGCCGGCTGCTCTGGGACAAGCTGGCCGAGAGCAGGCTCCGCCGGTATGAGCTCTTCGCACCCGGCGTCGGCGCGGCGTTCGAGGAGATGAGCCGCTCGGCCTTCGACGGAGCGGTCGCGAGGTTCGAAGGGCACCCGGCGGCTCCGACGCTGGGCGTGCTGCACACCCGTACGGCGCGCGCGATCGCGTCATCGGCGCAGTGGCTGCTCGGGCCCGAGATCGACGTTCGCCTTCCGTTCGTCCACCCCGACGTGATCAACGCCGCCCTGCGCGTGCCGCTCGGCACGAAGGTCGGCGGTGGCTTCTACCGCGAGATACTCCAGACGGCGGATCCCCGGGTGGCCGCGCTGCCGTCGACGAACGACACCCCGCCCAAGGGCAAGCGCGGGGCGAGGCGGCAGACCGAGCCCGCGGCGCTGGCGGCCATGGCCGACGCGATCCTCTCCGGCGAGGGGGCCCGGCAGGTGCTCAGCGCCGAACTGCGGCTGGCGCTCAGGGATCCGAACGCGCTCACGCTGCTCGGCCGGAGCCTGACCGGGTTGCGGGTGCTGAACTGGGCCAGCCTGCTCGGTGAATGGCAGGCCACCTACGCGTCCAGGCTCGCGAGTCTGCGCTTCGAAGTGCCCGCTTAATGGGTTCTGTGCCGACATCTAACGCCGTGCCGGATTCGTAATGGTGGTAGCGAATCCAGTGATACCGTCTCGGCAAGCGGGCGAGCATCCAGAGTGGGCGCGGACTGATCAGGAGGTCGCTGGGCATGCGCGATCTTGGGGGTCCGGTCGCGCTCGGCGCGGTGGCCGTGGCCGCGGTGCTCAGCCTGGCGATGGGGTCGTCCGACACCGAGCGGAGCCCGGCGAACCGGGCGGGAGAGCAGGCCGGCCGGCTGGCCGACAACGGCGCGACCGGGGCGTTCCGCGTCTTCATGGACCCGTCGGGAACCGACGGCAACGACGGCCGTACGCCCTCTTCTCCGGTCCAGAGCCTGGCCCAGGTGCAGCGCGTGATCGCGGCGGCGCGCCCGACCAGTGACGTCGAGGTCCGGATCGCCAAGGGGACCTACGTCGCGCCGCCCCTGGTGTGGGACACGTACGTGGCCGGCCGGTCGATCACTTTCCTGCCGGCCGACTACGACTACGGCGAGGGCGTCGGCGGAATCCGCGGGCGTCCCATCTTCCGCGGCACCGGGTCGGCCGGATTCTGGTTCCGGGCCGTACTGCCGCCGCAGAACGCGGGCGGGGACGCGCGGCTGCGCTTCTACTACCTGCAGGTGGAGCGATATTCGAGCGGCGGGATCATGCTGGACGGGGGCACGAAGCGCAATGGCGCCGGCGTGACCCTTCCTCGCACTCTCGGCGTGAACGGCAATACCGTTTACGGGATGAATTTCCGGTCGATCGGGTCGAAGCACGTGTCGTCCGGGCTCGGGTTCGGGGCGCTCGACCTGGTGAACTCCAGGAACAACGTCATTCAGCGCAACGAGTTCACCCGGATCGAGAACCGTTCGGGCTCGGGCGAACTCGAACTGGTGCACGGCATCTACATGGCGCACCACAGCACCGGCAACGTCATCCGGGAGAATCGCTTCGATCGGGTGAGCGGCGATCCCATCCGCACCCGTAACGGCAGCGGCCGAAACGACATCGCCCGCAACACCTTCGTGCGTTCGGGCTTCAAGGCGTTCTTCTCCGACTGGTTCGTGAGCGCGTTGAAGTCACGCGAGACCAGAGAGTGCCCGTCCACCCAGAACAAGTTCCACGAGAACCGGCTGATCTCCGGCTATGTGGGCGGCGTGACGCCTTGGTCGGCGTCGCCGGACGGCCCCGAACACTCGGCCGCGGCCGACTGCGGTAACGGCGCCGAGAACCGGGTGCTGTCCTGGGACAACGAGACGCGCTGACCGCGCCGCCCCCTTCCCGCCGCCACGGTCCCGTCGAAGCCGGGCATGGACGCCTGCGGTAGTGTTGGCGTCTCGAGCAGCGGACCTACCCAGGAGGTGAGACCCATTACCGCCAGATCAGGCCGGGTGCTCTCACCTCACGGCTGTGCGGTCGACCTGCCCTAGGTGACCGGGAGAGCGCCCATCGGTATCCCGAAGGGCTTCCATGTCGGCTTCCCCATCACCTCTCCATCGATCCGTCTCACCGTCACCTCTCGCCATGTCCGTCATCGTCACGAGGCTGCGGGCCGCCGGCTGTGTCTTCGCCGAGGACGAGGCGGACCTGCTCGTCTCCACGGCCCGGACGCCGGCCGACCTCGCCGCAATGGTGGACCGGCGCGCCGCCGGCCTGCCCCTCGAACACGTCCTCGGCTGGGCCGAGTTCTGCGGCCTGCGGATCGCCGTGGACGCCGGGGTCTTCGTGCCCCGCCGCCGCACCGAGTTCCTCGTGCGCGAGGCCGCCGCCCTCGCCGGGCCACGGGCCGTCGTCGTCGACCTGTGCTGCGGCTCCGGCGCGTTGGGCGCCGCTCTGGTCGCGTCCCGCCGCGATCAGGTCGAGTTGCACGCCGCCGACATCGACCCCGCCGCGGTGCGGTGCGCCCGCCGCAACGTCGCCGCCGCGGGCGGTCAGGTGTACGAAGGCGACCTCTACGAGCCGCTGCCGGCCGCGCTGCGTGGCCGCGTCGACGTCCTGCTCGCCAACGTGCCCTACGTGCCGACCGAGGAGATCGGGTTGCTGCCTCCGGAGGCGCGCATACACGAGGCGCGGGTCGCGCTCGACGGCGGCGCGGACGGGCTCGACGTCCTGCGGCGGGTGACCGCCGCGGCACCGCTGTGGCTGGCGCCGGGCGGCCACCTGCTGGTCGAGACCAGCGAGCGTCAGGTGTCACGGACCGTCGAGACCTTCGCCGGCGACGGGCTGATCCCGCGGGTGGCCGTCTCGGACGAGCTGAACGCCACCGTCGTCATCGGAACCAGGCCCGCTCCCGGGGACACGGGGCTGGCCGGTCTGTCCCGTGAGGTTGGGTAGGCGGCCGGTCACCCGCAGCCGGTCATTGGGCCGGGGGGCGCCACAGCGTGGTCTTCTCCGGCCCGTTCTCCGTGGTGATCCCCACTCCGAGGTACCCGGCGCCCTGCGGGGTGATGCCGTGCACCCGCTGGAGCCCCGCGCCGGCGAGTCCGACGCCCTTCGGGCTCGACATGCGCCAGGACCGCCCGTCCGGTGAGCTCCACATGATGACGTCCCCGGTCAGCGCTCCGCCGACCGTCCCGAGGATCACGAAGGCCTTGGGGCTGACGGTCCGCGCCGTCACATAGCTCGGTGTGCCCTGCACCGGCATGGGCAGCTGCGCCGCCCGCCACGTCGTCCCCAGATCATCCGAGACCATGACGAAGGCGCGCGTGCCGCTGAACAACGCCTCTCCCGCCGCCACGACGGTGTTCCCGCTGATCGTGACCTGGCTGAGCCGGCCGGCCGACGCGCGGTTCGGCAGGGCCGCCTGCTTCTCGGTCCAGCGCAGGCCGTCGGGCGAGGTCCAGATGCCCGGCCTGGCCCGCTGGGCCGGGGGCCGGTCCGCATCGGTGGTCTCTCCGACGGCGGCGTAGCCGGCCGAACCGGCGGCGACGTCGAGGATCGTGCGCGGCGCCCCGCTCTTGCTCGCCGGGATCTGGCCGCGCCGCCAGGTGCGAAGGTCCGCCGAGTGCCAGGCGACCGCGAACGAGGTCGGGCTGTCCCCGCCGTCGGTCCCGACGATGACATAGCCCTTGGCGCCGTTCGCCACGGCGGACAGGGTCGGCGGCCGGTTCGCCGTGCCGGCGAAGGTCCGTTCGTCGACCGCCTGCCAGGACCGGCCGTCGGGAGACGTGGCGGCGAACGGCCTCCCCACCTTGGAGCCGATCGCGAGCCAGCCCTGCGGGCCGTGCGCGACCTTGGTGAAGCCCTGCTCCTCCGATCCGCCGAGCGAGGAGGTGTCGGCACGGCTCCAGGTGACGCCGTCACCGGAGGTCCATGCGGCCGCCCTGCCGTTCGCGCTGCCGACGGCGACGGTGCGGCCGGAGGCCGTGGCGACGTCGCGTACGGACCGCTCCCGGTTCACGGCGCCGGGCACCTTGGCCACGTCGATCTGGGCGGGGCTTCCCGGGCCACCGGCCATGGCGAGGTAGAAGTCCTGATCGGGTCCGCGCCGCGTGCCCCCGATCACGACGCCGCCGCTCGTGACGGCGAGCCCGGCCGCGGTACGGACGGGATCGTCGGTGAGCGTCGCCGAAGGTCGCCAGTTAGCGCCGTCGGTGCTCTGGTAGAGGGTCCGCTGGTCGCCCGGCCCCGCCGACAGCACCGCGAATCCCTGGTCTCCGCCGACGATCCGCTGGGGGTTGATCGGCGCGCCGTCCGCGCTCCTGATGGTGCCGCCGGCCTGCCAGTTCTCCCCGTCCGCCGAACGGAACACCACGCCGAACCGGTCCTGCCCGTCCTTGCCCTCCCGTAGCGCGAGGAAGCCGCCGGAGGTGGCGGCCAGATGCACGGAACCGAAGGCGCCGTTCCCGCTCGGCGAGTCCATCGCGGTCCAGGTGCGCGCGTCGTCGGTCGACCGCCAGACGGCGGCCACGGTGCTCTTGGCCTTGACGACGTCACCAGTCACCAGCAGTGCGCCGCCGGCGGCCGCGACGTAGCGGAGCCCGGCGGGCTTTCCCGCCTTCGCCGGCAGCTTCAGCCTGCCGCCGTCCAGACGCTCCCACGCCCTGCCGTCGGCGGAGCGCCACACGATCGGGGCCGCGTTCCGGTCCGACGCGCGGTGTCCGACGGCGACGAACGCCTGGGGCGTACGGGTGATCCCCTCGATCTCGTCGTCGGCGCGGAAGGCGTTGACGCGGCCGCTCAGCTGGGTCCACGAGCGGCCGTCCTTGCTCGTCCAGACGGCCCGGTCGTTACCGCTCGCGCCGAGGGCGAGCCAGGCGCCGGGCGCACCGGTGATCACGTCGGGTCGGCCGGTTGCGGCGCTGCCGTCTTCGGACTTGACCGGGGCGACCTTCCAGGTGCGTCCCTGGTCGGTGGAGAACAGAAACGCGGGACGGGGGGCGGCGCCGCCGACCTCGGATCCCGCCGCCACGACGGTGTTGCCCGCGGCGGCGATGTTCGCGATCGCCTGATCGCGCCCATCGGGACCGGTCGTGTCGACGGCGAAGAGGTCGTCGGCCACCTGGGAGACCGGGGTCTTGTCCGGATCGGAGCCGCCCTTGCCGAGCACGCTGTAGATCCCGTAGCCGCCACCGCCGGCCACGACCAGCGCGCCGACCACGATGAGGACCGGCACCGTGGGAAACCGGCGCCGGCGTCGCGTGCCGCCCTGGATGACCCACGGTTCGTTCCCCTGCGCGCCGGGGCCCAGAGGCATGGCCGGCGGCCCGCCGAAGTGCTCCGAGGCGACGGGCTGGTGGAACCGCTCCGGTCCGGCGGGAGGCGCGTTGAAGGCCCCCGGAGAGGGGCCCGGGCCCATGGGCGGCGGGGGCGGCGGAGGCGGGGCGGGGGCGCCGAAGGCCCCCGGCGGCGGCGCCGGATTGGTGTAGGAGGGCGGCGGAACCGATGGGGCGAAGGCCTCCGGCGGCGGGGCCGCCGAGATGGCGTTTGGCGGGGGGACCGCGGGCGGGCCCGGCGGCTGCGCCCCGGGGGAGGCGAAGGCGTCCGGTGGCAGGACGGGCTGAGGCCCCCACGAGGAGCCGAAGTCGTTCGGCGGGCCGTACTGCCAGGGCGGGGCCTCGGGCAGGCCGGGCATGGGGCCGGGTTCGGCCGCCGCCTCGGCGTTCTCCTGCGCGGGCTGCTCCACCGGCGGCGCCTGCGGGTCCTGCCGGGTGATGTCCGTGGCCGCCGGGTTGCCCCACGCCGGTGGCGGCGCCGGCGCCTGCTCCCACTGATCTTCCTCGGGACGAGGCTGATGCGGGTCGTTGTTCTCTGGTCTGCCAGCCCCGTTCACGGTGCCCCTCCGGACATGCGTCTATCCAATTTGCCTTAATTGTCGCTCAAGAACACTAGTGAGAAGAACTCTAGTGTCCGCGCAACCTCACGTTGGCTTGCGTGCGGCGTTTCCGTCAACCAGCGATTCCTGAGCGCGGGTCTCGCCCGCCCATTCCATGAGCCGGGTCACGAAAACGCTTCCATGGTGGGGCCAGTGAAAACGACGGAGGGCCGCTTCGTGCCCGCGGCCGGCCAGCCTCGCGCGCAGGACCGGGTCGTCGCGCAGCCGTAGCACCGCGGCCACGGCGGCGGCGGGATCCTCGTACGGCACCACGAGCCCGCACCCGGCCTCGGCCACGATGGCGGCGGCAGGTGGGACCGGCGTCGTCACGACCGGAACGCCGTGCGCCATGTACTCCACGACCTTGGTCGGCAGCGAATGCCGGTAGTTCGGGAGGTCGTGCAGGAGAGAGAGCCCGGCCAGTGCCCCCTCGAGCATGGCCAGGGCCTCCCGGTTGCTCTGGTAGCCGTGCCACCGCACCAGGCCGTCGCGGTGCGCGTCGCGGAGCAGCGCCGTGGCCTGGGGGTCGGCGCCGCCGATGAGCTCGGTCGTGATGCCCTCGGGCCTGAGCAGCCGTGCCGTTTCGATGAGGTCCCTGACGCCGCGAGCCTCAGAGAGGTGGCCGAGATAGACGACCCGGTCGGCGCCGGGCGGCGCCGGCGCGGTCGCGGGCACGTACGTGGTGTTCGGCACCACCGGGTGGTCGCGGCGGAATCTG
>NZ_JABVEB010000280.1 GCF_014323665.1 Actinomadura sp. HBU206391
TGGCGTCGGAGAAGATCACCGTGACGGTGCCCGCCGAGGTGCTGGGCCCGGTTCGGGAGAGCGCCGGCGGGAACCTCTCCGCCTACGTCACGCGAGCGCTGCGGGCCCAGCTCGTGCACGAGGCGATGGACTGCCTGGCGGAGGATCTGGAGACCAATCCGGCCTTCCGGCTGGCTCACGACGAATGGTTGGCGGACATGCAGGCCGAGCAGACCGCGATCTCCGAGGGCGACAGCGGAGAGGCCGCCAAGTGAGGCGTGGTGAGATCTGGCGGATCAAGGGTCCGCTGCGCCGTGAGCATGTGGTGCTGGTCGTCGGTTCCGACGCCCTCGCGAAGTTCTATCCCACGGTGCAGGTCGTGCCGATCTTCGATCCCGGCACCGCTCGCGACACCCTGGTCACCGTGACCCTCCCCAAGGATCCCCACGCCGGAGTCGCGCTCTGCCCCGGCGTCTACCCGGTGCGCCGAGAGGACGCTTCGCTGGAACGCCTCGGCAAGGTCGGCAGCGACGTGATGGAGCGTGTCGACGTCGCATTGCGCGCCGTGTTCGATCTCTGACCAGGGCACGGCCGAGGCCCAAGGGTCGTTCCTCGGGCCTCGGCCGTCATCAAGCGATCACCTGGATCGGCGCGTCCGCCCGGTGTCCGGGCGGAAGGGGCTACTTGCCCGCGCCGACGGGCACGGGAGCGGCCCCGACCAACTGCGGCCCGGCGTCTTCCTCGGTCTCGAGCGGCGGGACCGGCTCGCCGTTCAGCACGCGGCGGGCCCGATCGTGATCGAGGACGCCCTCCCACCGGGCCACCACGAGGGAGGCGAGGCTGTTGCCGCAGACATTGATGATCGCGCGGCACTCCGACATGAACTTGTCGATGCCGAAGATCAACATGATGCCGGCGACCGGGATCGTGCCGACGGTCGACAGCGTCGCGGCCAGCACGATGAAGCCCGACCCGGTCACGCCGGCGGCGCCCTTGGAGGTCAGCAGCAGGACCGCCAGCAGGCCGAGTTGCGCACCCAGCGACAGGCTCACGTCGGTCGCCTGGGCGACGTAGACGGCCGCGAGCGTGAGGTAGATGGACGTGCCGTCGAGGTTGAAGGAGTACCCGGTCGGCACGGTGAGCCCGACGATCTGCCGGGGCGCGCCCAGGTTCTCGAGCTTGCGCATGAGCTGCGGCAGCACCGTCTCGGACGAGGAGGTGCCGAGCACGACGAGCAACTCCTCGCGGAGGTAGCGCAGCAGCTTGAACATGTTGATCTTGTTGACCGCCGCGATGCCGCCCAGCACGACGATCACGAAGAAGATCGAGGTGCCGTAGAACAGGCCGATCAGCTTGCCCAGGCTGGTCAGCGTCGAAAGGCCGTACTTTCCGACGGTGAAGGCCATGGCGCCGAACGCGCCGATGGGGGCCGCGTACATGACGTAGCGCAGCACCCTGAAGATGACGGCGCTGAGGTTGTTGACCCCTCGCGCGACGGGTATGCCGACGGGCCCGATGGCCTTGACGGCGACGCCGAACAGGACGGCGAAGAACAGCACTTGCAGCACGTCGCCCTCGGCGAAGGCGCCCACGATGCTGTCAGGCACCAGGTCGGTGAGGAAGTGCCACCAGCTCTGGGTCTCGCCCTCCTGGATGTAGGTGGCCGCCTTGCCGGTGACCTCCAGGGTGCCGGGGTCGGCGTGCACGCCCGCACCCGGCCGGAAGACGTTGACGGCGATGAGGCCGAGCGCCAGGGCGACCGTCGTCACGGCCTCGAAGTAGATGAGGGCCTTCAGCCCGACGCGGCCGACCCGGCGCAGGTCCTCGACGCCCGCGATGCCCGAGACGACGGTGAGGAAGATGATCGGGGTGATGACCATCTTGATGGCGTTGACGAAGGTCGTCCCGAGCGGTTCGAGGTCGACGCCCACCGAGGGCCAGAGCCCGCCCACGGCGATGCCGAGCGCGATGGCGGTGAGGACCCACACGTACAACTGTCGGTACCAGGGGTTTCGAACCCGCTCGGGGGCTGTCTGCACGGGCTCAGCGGCTTCCAAAGTGCTCTCCTCCTCGAACCTGGCACGGCGCGCGGCGTTCGCCACGTGGCCGGAAGAATCGGTCCTCAGAGTGATGGCGATCACAGGAGCAGTCACGCTTACGTAAATAACGGTCACACGGAGGAGGTGGCGATCTTCGCCCGACCGCGTGCGTCGAAGGCGGCGTGCGGGATGCCGCACACTGATGAACATGTTCGTCCGTTTGCGCCGGCTTCGCCTCGCCACGCAACTGTTCCTGCTCCAGGTGCTGGTGGTGGGGCTGATGGTGGCCGCGGGCACGGTGCTGGCGCTCGTCGACGCCCAGCTGGACGCCCGGGCCGACGCGCGCCGTCGCGTGCTCGACGTGTCGCAGACCTTCGCGGCCTCTCCCGAGGTGGTGGCCGCATTGCGAGCGCCCGATCCCGCGTCGCGGCTACAGCCGCTGGCGGAGTCCATACGGCGCGGCACGGGCGTCGACTTCGTCGTGGTCATGAGCACCGGCCGGGTGCGGTACTCCCATCCGGACCCGGCGCAGATCGGCAGGTCGTTCATCGGCCATGTGGGCCCCGCGCTGGCCGGCCGGCCCCTCACCGAGACCTACCGCGGCACGCTGGGGCCCTCCATCCGGGCCGTCGTCCCCGTCTTCGGCCCGGATCGGCGGGTGCGGGGAATGGTCGCCATCGGCATCACCACGACCCGGGTGTCGGAGCAACTCGCCCGGCGGATACCGGGCATCATCGGCGTCAGCGCGCTCGGCTTCGCGCTCGCCGCGGTCGGCGCCCTGCTCGTGAGCCGCCGCCTGCGGCGGCAGACGCTGGGCCTCGGTCCCGAGGAGATCACCCGGATGTACGAGCACCATGACGCGGTGCTGCACTCGGTGCGCGAGGGGATCCTCGTGCTCGACCGTGACCGGCGGCTCCTGCTCGCCAACGACGAGGCCGTACGCCTGATCGACCTGCCGCCGGGCGCGGAGGGCCGCCCTGCGGCAGGACTCGAAGTGCCGCGGCCGCTGCGCGAGCTGCTCGCCTCGGGACGTACGGTCACCGACGAAATCCACCTGACCGACGACCGGGTGCTGGTGGTCGATCAGCTGCCGGCGACCCGCGACGGCCGGTCCCTCGGCACCGTCACCACGCTGCGCGACCACACCGAACTCGAGGCGCTGACCGGGGAGCTCGACTCCATGCGCGGCTTCGCCGAGGCGCTGCGGGCCCAGGCCCACGAGGCGGCCAACCGGCTGCACACGGTGATCACGTTGGTCGAGCTCGGCCGCGCCGACGAGGCGGTGCGATTCGCCACCGCCGAGCTCGCCACCGCCCAGCAACTGACCGACCGTCTCCTGGGCGCGGTGCGCGAGCCGGTGCTCGCGGCGCTGCTGCTCGGCAAGGCCGCCCAGGCGAACGAGCGCGGGGTCGAGCTGAGCATCACCGACGACACGGCCATGGCGGGTACGGCCGTGCAGCCGCGCGACCTGGTCACGGTGGTCGGCAATCTCGTCGACAACGCCATCGAGGCCGCGCTCGCGGCACCGCCGCCGCGCCGAGTCATCGTCACGGTCCATGAGCACACCGGCGCCCTGGTCGTGCGCGTCTCGGACACCGGAGCGGGTCTCGACCCGGCCAAGGTCCACGACGCCTTCACTCGCGGCTGGTCGACGAAGGCCACCGAGCGGCTCCAGGGCCGTGGCCTCGGGCTCGGGCTGGTGCACCAGGTCGTACGCCGCTACGACGGTGCCATCGAGGTGGGCAGGGACACCGGGGCCGTCTTCACCGTCCGGCTGCCCATTCCCGAGGAGGCGATCAAATGATCCGCACCCTGGTCGTCGAGGATGATCCGCTCATCGCCGACGCGCACCGGGCCTACGTGGAGCGCGTTCCCGGATTCACGCCGGTCGGGGTGGTGCACCAGGGCGGCGAGGCGCTCAGGTTCCTGGCGGCGCACGAGGTCGATCTGGTGCTGCTCGACTTCTACCTGCCCGACATGGGCGGCCTGGAGGTGTGCCGCGTCATGCGTGCACAGGGGCACGAGGCCGACGTCGTCGCCGTCACCTCCGCCCGCGACCTGCACGTCGTACGGGCCGCGGTGTCGCAGGGCGTCGTTCTGTACCTGCTCAAGCCGTTCACCTTCGCCTCGTTCCGCGACAAGCTCCAGCGCTACGCCGACTACCACCGTCACCTCGCCGCGCTGCGCCCGGCGGCGGCACAGCACGAGATCGACCAGGCGCTGGCGGCTCTGCGCGGCACCAGCGCCGCCGGCCTGCCCAAGGGGCTCAGCGCCGACACCCTCGGCTCGGTCGTCGAGACGCTGCGCGACGTGGGCGGTGAACTGTCGGCCGCCCAGGTCGGCGCTCAGATGGGAATCTCGCGCGTCACCGCGCGCCGCTACCTGGAACACCTCGCCGATCAGGGCCTCGCCGACCGGCAGCCCCGCTACGGGGGCGCCGGGCGTCCCGAGCACAGCTACCAGTGGCGCCCGGCCGGGGGGTGAGGCGGGCGCGTCTCGCGCTCTGCCATGCGCACTGATACGCGGCCGGACGGCACCGACGCCGTGCACGAGAGCGGTAACGTGATCTTCGCTCAGCTCATGCACTCGGGCCGCGTCACCGGGGCCCAGTACCGGAAACGGGTTCTCAGGTGTCGAAGTGGATGCCGTCGAGCTGGTCGGCGGCGGCCCGGTCGAGCACCGTGACGCTGGCGGCCGGCGGGAGGGCGCCTGCGCGGGTGCGCTCGATGAGCACCTGCCAGCGCCGGCAGTGGCGGGCGAAGGTGGTCGCGGTGACGACCCGTCCGCGTGAGAACTGCCCCGCGCGCGCGATGGTCGGAGCCACGTCGAGCAGGATGAGGTGCAGATCGGTGCCTCGGCGGTGGGCCAGCCAGGCGAAGCCGTGCAGGATGTGCGGCCACGTGCCGCGCGTGTGGGCCACGACGGCATGGCCGCCCAGCAGCGCCCGCGAGATGCGCCACACATGGGTGGCGTGCACGAGGGGCGTCCGGACCCGGGGCGGAATGGGCCCGAGATAGCGCGCCCACCAGTTGCGGGCCTGCCGCGAGTCGATCACGCGGACGCCACCGGCCACGACCGGCTCGGTCTCGTCACCCTGGAGTTGGTACAGCCGCAGCAGCAGGGTGCTCTTCCCGGCGCCTGGCAGCCCCGCGACGAGAACCAGTGACCGGGCCGGGTAGCGCAGCTCCTCGGCGGCCGTCATCGCTGAACACCTCGTCGGGCTCGAAGTTGTGATCTCTCATCATCGGCCCTGGCGATGTGGCGGCGAAAGGAGACGAAGCTCCTGCCCGCGTAGTTCCCGTTGCGTGAGAGGAACGTACTTGTAGGGCTGCGTCAGCCCTTTCCACGTCGAAGTCCGCGCAGAAAACGCCACAGCGCGGAGCGGGAGCTCTTCTCGGGCGGCACGGACTCCGAAGCCGTCGGCGAGCCCACCGGGTGCCCGGCGGGCCGGTTCGGAAGAGCCGTGTCGGCGAGCTCGAAGTTCACGGGCAGCGACCGCAGTCCCCGCATGAGGGGCGAGGAGCGCCAGGGCAGCTGATCGGCCGGCAGCGTCAGCTCGAGCCGGATGAACCGGTCGAACAGCCGGCTCACGGCGACCGTGGTGATCGTGGTGGCCAGTTCGCGGGCCAGGCACTGGTGCGGCCCCGCGCCCCAGGCGAGATGTGCGCGCGAGCTGAGCAGCGGGTCGGGGTTGATGTTGCTGGCGAAGACCGGATCCGCGTGCGCGGAGGCCACGGACAGCATCACCGGGTCACCGGCGGCGATCGTGAAGTCGCCGAGATGGACGTCCACCGTCGGGAAGCGGAAGGTGAGGTTGGCCATCGGTGGGTTGGTCATCGCCACCCGGTTGACCGTCTCTCTGATCAGGCCGGCGGACAGGCTGGCACGGGCACCGGCGTTGCCGATGATCACTTCGGCGACGGTGTTGGAGATCAGGGTGCCGACGTGGTCGCCCGTGACGCCCACCAGCATCATCAGCTCGCGCGAGAGCTCGTCGACGGTGAGGTCCGGCTGGGCGGCGAGCATGTACGAGGGGAAGTCCTCGCCGGGACGGGCCATCTTGGCGGCCGCCAGCTCACTGAGGGCCGAGAGCAGGCGCTCCAGCGCCGCGGCCGAGTCCGGGCCGGCGTCGAGCACCCGCCACATGTCCATGAGCACGCTGTCGCCCTGGGCGCTCTCGAAACCGAGGAGATGGTTGACCACCATCAACGGCAGCGGCCGGGTGTACTGCGCGGACAGGTCCGCCCACCCGGTCCGGCCGCCGCTCTCGGACAGCAGGCTGATGAGATCGTCGGCATGTTTGGCGACTGCTGCCTTCAGCCTCCGGGCCTGCGGCTGGCTGCGGTCCTGGAACGGCCGCAGTGCCGCGCTCCACGCGTTGCGCAGCTCGCTGAGACGCTGGCCCTCCTGGAAGATCACATGGTTGACCTCGAGCGCGGGCAGCAGCGGCCAGTCCTGCGGCACCCGTCCCTCGGCGCGGGCGCGCCAGCGGTCCAGGCTCTTGCTCCAGATCCCCCGTTCGTTACGGAGGATCTCCAGCACCTCGGTGTAGCCGAGGGCGAGCCAGACGGGCATTCCCAGCAGGTCCACCGGCGCGACGGTCCCGTACTGGTTCCGCAGCCTCTCGTACACGAGCGCGGGGCGTGCGTCGTAGTCCCGGGTGAGCAATGGCGCCACGGTCATCGATGTCAGCGGCTGTGTGG
>NZ_JABVEB010000281.1 GCF_014323665.1 Actinomadura sp. HBU206391
GCCGGGCCATCGCCAGAGCATGACGGAGCGCATAGGATTCTCCCGTGTTCCGCTGTCGTGAGGACGGTGGCGGGGCACCGCGGGAACGGGGGCGGCGGCCCACTCGTTTACGGGGACGGCTGAGTTTCAGAGCCGCAACCCCACCGTGGAGCGGGGGTCAGCCCGCTCCACGGGGGTCACGTCCCCAGAGGGTTGCTGGGGTGGTCACGCAAAGAGCCGAGGTCTGTTCTGTGGTGACGGCACCTCCTTTCCGCGATGGAATGGCCGGGGCCGGGGCGATGTCCGGGCATGGTCCTTCGCCGCCGCCCCCGCGGGTCTTCTAGTCGCCATGCCGGGCGGGCCGCCGTTCCGTCAGAACGGTCGCCGCCGTGGTCGATGGCATTACGGTCTTCGCTCGCGTTGCGACGTCGCTGTCAGGTCGGTCGCAGAGTCGTGTCGCGGTGGTCTCAGGTCGCGGTCTGCCGCGTTGGTCTCAGGTCGCGTCGAGGCGGTCCGGTCGCTCATCAGAGCGGGATCTGCGCAGGTCAGGCGTGCCGCCCGGGTGCTCTGAACCCCACCCGGAGAAAGCCGCCGCCGGCTTTCGGTGCGCCGGCCACCGGTCAGATCCGGTCTTCCGCCGGTCCTCCCTTCGCCTCTCGCGACTGCCCTAGGTGGGAGCGCTCCCACGTCGCCACGACCAGAAAAGTACCTCGCCTGACGGCGTGTGAGAAGAGGTTTTCAGCAACAAATTTCACACAGCCGTCATATTGCAGGTCAAGCATCCGTAACACGAAATGAGGACACTACCTCCTCACCATGCGGAATGGCCGCGCTCCTCTCCTAAGCCATTGCGCGTCATGGCGAGGCGGCGTCGAGGCGCAGGAGGTCTTCCTCGATACGGTCGAGGGCGAGACGCACGGCACCGAGGCCTACGGACTCATCGCCCAGGGTCGACGCCTCGATGCGGGTCGGCCCGAGGCACAGCGGCTGCAGATGCCGGCGCAGCTCTGCGACGAGCACGTCCCCGGCCAGGGTCAGTGCGCCGCCGACGATGACCATCTCGGGGTCGAGCGCGAGCACCATGGCGGCGATGCCCCGGGCCATCCGCCCGGCCACCTGGTCCACCCGCGCCAACGCGGCCGGGTCCCCGGTCCGCGCCGCCGTCAGCACCTGCTCGGCGGCCCG
Organism: Actinomadura sp. HBU206391; assembly: GCF_014323665.1. Classification (GTDB taxonomy): domain Bacteria; phylum Actinomycetota; class Actinomycetes; order Streptosporangiales; family Streptosporangiaceae; genus Actinomadura_C. The sequence continues at coordinate 1,165 of NZ_JABVEB010000281.1, forward strand.
GTCCGCCCGCTTCTCCGGCCCGGGAGGCGCGCCGAAGCCGGCCAGTTCCGTCGCCGTGTCGCGCAGGCCCAGCTCGGGCAGCGTCCCGACCTCGCCTGCCGCGCCCCAGCGGCCGCGGTGCAACCGCCCGCCGATCACGACACCGGCGCCGGTGTGCAGCCCGGCGAGGACATAGACCATGTCGTCGACGTTCTGGGCCGCCCCGCGCCAGCGTTCGGCCACCGCGGCGAGATTGGCGTCGTTCTCGACCAGCACCGGGAAGGGGAACCCCCGGCCCAGCTCACGGGCCAGGTGCACGCCCTGCCAGTCGGGCACCACCGTGCAGATCGCGACCCTCCCGCCGGAGTCGATCACGCCCGGGGTGCCCGCCGCCACCGCCCAGAGCCGTGAACGGTCCACCCCCGCGTCGTCGAGGCAGGAGCGCACCGTGGCACGCACCGCCGACAGCCGTTCCCGCGAGGTCCAGCCGACCTCGAGTTCGGCCCGGTGGCGGCCGACCACCCGGCCGTCGAGATCGGCGGCGTAGGCGAGCGTCCGGTTCGCGTTGATCTCAATGCCCAGGGCGTACCCGGCCTCGGCGCGGAAGCGGTAGCGCCGCGCGGGCCGGCCGAGCCGCCGGCCGGCGTCGGGAGCGACCTCCTCGACCAGCCCTCGTGCGGCCAGCTCGCTCAGCGCACCCTCGGTCGTGGGACGCGACAGGCTCAGCCGGTTCGCCAGTTCGGTGAGGGTGGTCTCCCCGGCCCCGCGCAGCGCACGCAACGTCGCGACCGAGTTCAGCCTGCGCAGCACCGAGGGGTCTCCCCCGTGCAGGGGGACTCCGTGCGGCGGGACTCCGTGCGGCGGGACTCCGCTCACCTGTCCCCCTTGACATGACTCGGCGGGCGGACCACATTATGAAAACCACTTATGAAAGCTTGCTTCGTAAATAGGCCGCCGGCTGGCGGCCCGATGTCCGGACGACGGGAGCGATGCGCATGACGGGGGTAACGCTCGCGGTGGCCGGAGCGGGGGTCCGGGGGGCCGCCTACGCCCGGCGCGCTCTGCTCACCGGCGGCGCGAAGGTGGTCGCGGTCGCCGAGAGGGACCCGACGCGGCGGGCCAGGTTCGCGGCAGAGCACGAGATCCCGCCGGACCGCGTCTTCGCGGACTGGCGCGAGCTCGCGGCGGCCGGACGCGTGGCGGGCGGCGTGATCATCGCGACGCAGGACAGCGAGCACGTCGAGCCCGCCGTCCGGTTCGCCGGCCTCGGCTACCACATCCTGCTGGAGAAGCCGATGGCCGGCAACGAGGCCGACGGCGCCCGGATCATCGAGGCCGTCGAACGTGCAGGTTCCATGCTCGCCGTGTGTCACGTGCTCCGTTATACGCCCTACACGCGCAAGCTCAGAGAGCTGGTCGCCGCGGGCAGGATCGGCACGCCGGTCAGCGTTCAGCACCTCGAGCCGGTTGGTTGGTGGCACCACGCCCACTCGTACGTGCGGGGGAACTGGCGGCGCGAGGACGAGTCCGGCCCGATGCTCATGACCAAGTCGTGCCATGACATCGACTGGCTGATCCACATCATGGGCGAGGTGCCGGCCCGGGTGAGCTCCTTCGGCGGGCTGTCGCACTTCCGGCCCGAGCACCGGCCCGAGGGGGCCACCGACCGCTGCGTCACCTGTCCGGTCGAACCGGACTGCCCCTACTCGGCGAAGCGGCTGTACCTGGCCGCTCTCGGCGATCCGGTGCGTGAGGAGTGGCCGCTCGGGGCCGTGACGCACGACCTCACCGAGCAGGGGGTGCTGGCCGCCCTGCGCGACGGCCCGTACGGCCGCTGCGTGTACGCGAGCGACAACGACGTGGTCGACCATCAGGTCGTGAACCTGGAGTTCCCCTCGGGTGCGACCGGCTCGTTCACCATGACGGCGTTCACGCCGTTCGCCCAGCGGCAGACCCGCGTCTTCGGCACCCACGGCTGCGTCGAGGGCGACGGGCGGCGGATCTCGGTGCACGACTTCGTCACCGGCGACGTCGAGGCGATCGACGCCGGCGACGCCCGCACCGCCCATGAGGCGCCGAGCGGCCGGCACGACATCGCCGACGACGCGCTGCTCGACGCGTTCGTCGCCGCGGTCGCCACCGGCGATCCCGGGCCGCTGATCTCGGACGCGCGTGAGAGCCTCGCCGGGCACCGGGTGGTCTGGGCGGCGGAGCGGGCGCGACACACCGGGACGGTGGTCGACATCGCCCCGATCCAACCCAGGAGAGGTGCAACGAACCGATGAGGACCAAGACTCTGCCGGGCGGCGCCGCGACGGCGCTGCTCCTCGCCCTCGTCCTTGGCGGGTGCGGCTCGGACACCAAGGCGGCAGCGCCGACGGCGTCGGCCAACGAGGGTCGCGGGCCGTTCACGTTCGCGACCGGCAAGGACATGACGGGTCAGCTGCAGAAGCTGGCCGACAAGTGGAACGCCGCGCACGGCAGCGAGAAGGTCCGCATCGTCGAGTTGCCCGAGGCCGCCGACCAGCAGCGACAGCAGCTCGTGCAGAACGCCCAGATCAAGTCGGACGCCTTCGACGTGCTCAACCTCGACGCCGTGTGGACGGCGGAGTTCGCCGCCCGCCGGTGGGTCGTCGAGCTCGCGAAGGACAAACTCGACACGGCGGGCTTCGTGCCGGCGGCGCTCCAGACCGGCATGTACCGGGACCGGCTCTACGCCGCGCCCTGGCTGACCGGCACCGGGATCCTCTACTACCGCAAGGATCTCCTCGCCAAGGCGGGCGTCGAGCAGCCGCCCAAGACCTGGGCGGAGCTGCGGGACGCCTGCGGCAAGGTGAAGAGGCTCCCCGCGGCCAAGGGCGTCGACTGTTACGCCGGCCAGCACGACAAGTACGAGGGTCTCACCGTCAACTTCTCCGAGGCCGTGCAGTCGGCCGGCGGCACGGTGTTCGACGCGGGCGGCGCACCGCAGGTGACCACCCCCCAGGCCAAGGCCGGTCTCCAGTTCCTCGTCGACGGCTTCGAGCGGGGCTCGATCCCCAAGCAGGCGCTGACGTACAAGGAGGAGGAGGGCCGCCGCCGGTTCCAGGACGGCAAGCTGGTCTTCCACCGCAACTGGGCGTACGTGTACGCGCTCGCCTCCGAGAACTCGTCCAAGGTGAAGGGCAGGTTCGAGGTCGCGCCGCTGCCCGGCAAGGACGGGCTCGGCTCGGGCACGCTCGGCGGCAACAACCTGGCCGTCTCGACCTTCTCCAAGCGTCAGGCCAGTGCGCGCGACTTCATCACGTTCATGACCAGCCTGGATACCGAGCGCGACTACGGCAAGAAGCAGTCGTTCCCGCTGTCCCGTTCCGCCCTGTACGACGACCCGGAGATGATCAAGCTCTACCCGTACCTGCCGGTCCTCAAGGAGGGCCTGCTCCACGCCAGGTCACGGCCGGCGGTGGTCAGGTACGGCGAAGTCACCGCGGCCGTCCAGGAGCACGTCTTCGCCGCCATCAACAGGGAGAAGAGCGTCGACCAGGCGGCGGCCGGCCTGCAGGACGCCCTCACGAAGCTGAAGGACTGACCCGCCCGAGCCGAGGGGCCGGCCCACGTACGGGCCGGCCAACCACGGGCCGCGAACGGCCCTCGTATGGACCGCCCACGTACCGATCCCAGGACCCGGCGACGACCGGGTACTCCAGAACCTCCCGCGGGAGGTGGCGCCGGCCGGACCGTCTCCCAAGGCCACGAGCGGTCCGGCCAGGCCGGCCAGGCCGCGGCGATGCCCGAGCAGACCGTGCAGACCGTGCAGACCAGAGCAGGCCCGAGCACACCGTGCAGACCGTGCGGACCGTGCAGACCGCCGTCACGGCGGACCCGTCCTCCCGCCCCCACACCCTGGAGCCCGCGCATGAGAACGCCTCTGCCCCGGCCAGGCCGCCGGTCCTTCCTCGCGATGACCGGCGTCAGCTCGGCCGCATTCGCTCTCGGCACCGGCCACGCCGCGGCCGACGAACTCGACGGGGCCGGTGTGCCGGCCGACCCGTTCACACTCGGCGTCGCGTCCGGCGACCCGCTGCCCGACGGCTTCGTGCTGTGGACGCGGCTGGCCCCCGAGCCACTGGCCCCGGACGGTCATGGCGGCATGCCGCGCCGCCCGTACACCGTGCGCTTCGAGGTCGCCGAGGACGAGGGCTTCGCCCGCCCGGCCGCGCGCGGTCAGGCGGTGGCCACGCCCGAGCTCGGGCACTCCGTGCACGCCGAGGTGCACGGGCTGCGGCCCGGGCGTGACTACTTCTACCGGTTCCGGGTGGGCGGCGAGCTCAGCCCGGTCGGCCGTACGAAGACCGCGCCGGCGCCCCACACGACGCCGGGCGAGCTGCGGTTCGCCACCGCCTCCTGCCAGGCGTGGTACCACGGCCACTTCACCGCCTACGAGCACATGGCGCGGGAGGACCTCGACGTCGTGTTCTTCCTCGGCGACTACGTCTACGAGTACGCCATCAACGCGACGAACCTGTGGCGCCAGGGCGTGCCGATGCCGCCGGCCGAGCACAACGCGCCGACCATCACGCTGGAGCAGTACCGGCTGCGGTACTCCCTCTTCAAGACCGACCCGCACCTGCAGGCCGTGCACGCGGCGGCCCCCTGGGTGTCGACCACCGACGACCACGAGGTGGAGAACAACTACGCCGACGAACTGTCGCTGGAGAGCGGCACGCCGCCACACGACTTCCTGCGCCGCCGAGCGGTCGCCTACCGCGCCTTCTACGAGAACCTGCCGGTGCGCTCGGCGCCGCGCGGTCCCGACCTGCCGGTGTACCAGCGCCTGCGATGGGGACGGCTCGCGGACATCGACGTCCTGGACACGCGGCAGTTCCGTGACGGCTATCCGGCCGGCGTGGTGACCGACGACTCCCCCGAGCGGCACGACCCGCGCCGGTCGATCCTCGGCGAGCGGCAGGAGCGGTGGCTGCATGAGAGGATGCGCCGGTCGGAGGCGACCTGGAACGTGTTCGCCCAGGGGGTGGTCATGGCCCAGATCGACCGCGACACCGGGCCCGGCGAGCTCTACAGCAACGACCAGTGGGACGGGTTCCCGGCCGCCAGGGATCGGCTCTTCGCCGCGTGGCGGCGGTACGGGATCGCCAATCCGGTGGTGCTGACCGGGGACATCCACCGCCATGTGGCCGCCGAGCTGAAGGCCGACTGGCGAGACCCGGCCTCCGCCGCGGTCGGCGTCGAGCTCGTGGGGAGCTCCATCGCCTCCGACGGCGACGGTGCCGAGAGCGACAACCTGGCACCGATCTGGCTCGGCAACCCGCACGTGAAGCTCTACAACGCCCGCCGCGGCTACCTGAGCTGCCGCATGACGCCGGCCGAGCTCACCTCGGAGTTCAAGTCCGTTCCCTTCGTCCGCACGCCCGGCGCCCCCCTCACCACTACGGCGCGTTTCGTCACCGAGGCCGGACGCCCCGGCCTGAACCGGGAGGTCTGAGCCATGACCGAGAAGAGGATCGTGGGCCGCAGGGCCGCGCTCGGGCTCGTCGCGACCGCCGGCGTCGTCGGCGCGGGCGCA
>NZ_JABVEB010000282.1 GCF_014323665.1 Actinomadura sp. HBU206391
GCGGTGTCCTACAGTGCGGCGCTCTTGGCGACCGTCTCGGCCGCACCGGCCGGGGCGTTCTCCGGGAAGTGGCAGGCGGTCTCGTGGCCGGGCCTGAGCTCCACCATGGGGGGCTCGACCGTCTTGCAGATCTCCTGGGCCTTCCAGCACCGGGTGTGGAACCGGCAGGCGGGCGGCGGGTTGAGCGGGCTCGGCACGTCGCCCTGGAGCCGGATCCGCTCCCGTCCCTTGCGCTTCTCCGGGTCCGGGATCGGCACCGCCGACAGCAGCGCGTTGGTGTACGGGTGCATCGGCGACTCGTACAGGCTGGTCCGGTCGGCCACCTCAACGATCTTGCCGAGGTACATGACCGCGACCCGGTCGGAGATGTGGCGTACCACTGACAGGTCGTGCGCGATGACCACGTAGGTCAGGCCGAGCTCGTCCTGCAGGTCCTCCAGCAGGTTGACGACCTGCGCCTGGATCGACACGTCCAGAGCCGACACCGGCTCGTCGGCGACGATGAGCTTGGGCCGCAGCGCGAGCGTCCGGGCCACCCCGATGCGCTGCCGCTGACCGCCCGAGAACTCGTGCGGGTAGCGGTTGTAGTGCTCGGGGTTGAGGCCGACGAGCTCCAGGATTTCCTGGACCGCCTTCTTGACCCCGTTCTCGGTCGCGATCTTCTGCAGCTTGAACGGCGCTCCGACGATCGCGCCGACCGTGTGCCGGGGGTTCAGCGAGGAGTACGGATCCTGGAAGATCATCTGGATGTCACGCCGCAGCGGCCGGAGGGTCCGCTGCTTCATGTGCGTGATGTCCTGGCCCTCGAAGGTGATCTTCCCTGCCGAGGGCTCCAGGAGCCGCATGATCATCCGCCCGGTGGTGGTCTTGCCGCAGCCCGACTCCCCCACCAGCCCCAGGGTCTCACCCTTGCGCACGGAGAACGAGATGCCGTCGACCGCCTTGACCGCGGCGATCTGCCGCCGCAGCACGCCCGCGGTGACCGGGAAGTGCTTCTGCAGATCCGTCACCTCGAGGAGCGTCTCGCGGCTCTTCTCGGGCTGCGGTTCCTTGGCGACCGACACCGCGGACGGCGCGGTCGCCGCGCCGCCGTCGCCTGGCCGGTTCGCGTCCGACTCGGTGGCCGGGCTTTCCGATGTGCTCACACGTACTCCAGGATTGTCTTCAGGAGCGACGCTACCCCTGGTCCCCCGACCATGGCCGTCACAGCTTCGGCCTGATCTCGTTGTCCCAAATCTCCTTGCGCCTGGCCAGCGGCAGGTGGCACGCGACCCTGTGGCCTGGCTCCAGCTCCTCGAGCTCCGGGCGTTCCGTCTCGCTCCTGCCGTCGTTCAGCTCCGAGTAGACACACCGGGGGTTGAAGGCACAGCCGGACGGGAGATTGATGAGACTGGGCGGAGTGCCCTTGATCGGCAGCAGGCGCTCGGAGCGCTCCCGGTCCAGGCGCGGCATCGAGCCCAGCAGCCCCCAGGTGTACGGGTGCAGCGGCCGGTGGAAGACATCATCGACGGCCGCGTACTCCACGCAACGGCCGCCGTACATGACGAGGATGTCGTCCGCGAGCTCCGCCACGACGCCCAGGTCGTGGGTGATCATGATGATCGCGGAGTTGAACTCCTCCTGCAGGTCCCGGAGCAGGTCGAGGATCTGCGCCTGTACCGTCACATCGAGCGCCGTGGTTGGCTCGTCGGCGATGAGCAGTTCCGGGTCGCAGGAGAGCGACATCGCGATCATGGCGCGTTGCCGCATACCGCCGGAGAACTGGTGCGGGTAGTCGTCCACCCTGCGGTCCGGCTGCGGGATGCCCACGCGGCCCAGCATGTCGATGGCGTGCTTGCGCGCGACCTTCTTGCTGACGTCGTTGTGGATCCGGTAGGCCTCGATGATCTGGTTACCGACCGTGTAGAACGGGTGCATGGACGACAGCGGGTCCTGAAAGATCATCGCCATGTTCCGGCCGCGCAGCCGCCGGACCTGATCGGGCGACGAACCGACGATCTCCTGGCCGTCCAGCCAGATCTCCCCGGACACGTTGGCGTTCCTGCGGTTGTGCAGGCCGAGGATGCCCAGGCTCGTCACGCTCTTCCCGGAACCGGACTCCCCCACGATCCCGAGCGTGCGGCCGCGCTCCAGCTGGAACGACAGCCCGTCAACGGACTTGACCAGCCCGTCGTCGGTCGGGAAGTGGATACGCAGATCGCGCACCTCCAAGAACGCCGTCGGCGCCTTGGCGCCGCCCGGCGCGCCGTCGAGTGTCTCGGCCCGCAGCTCCTTATCCCCCATCAGTTATGCCTCACCCTCGGATCCACGACCCCGTACAAGACGTCCACGACCAGGTTCGCCAAGACGATGAAGACCGCCGCGACCAGCGTGACCCCGAGGACCACCGGCAAGTCGCTCTGGGCGATGCCGGTGAGCGCGAGGGCGCCCATTCCCTTCATCGAGAACGTCGTCTCGGTGATGACCGCCCCGCCGAGCAGCAGCCCGATGTCGAGACCGAACACGGTGAGGATCGGGGTCAAGGTGGCCCGCAGCCCATGCTTGACGATGACCGTGCGCTCCGGCAGTCCCTTGGCACGGGCGGTACGAATATAGTCCTCGTTCAGTGTTTCCAGCATGCCCGCCCTGGTGAGCCGGGCATAGAGCGCCGCGTAGAGGAACGCCAGGCTGATCCACGGCAGGATCAGGCTCATGAACCACTTACCCGGATCCCGGGTGAGCGGCGCGTAGTCCACCTGCGGCAGGATCCCCCACTGATGGACGACGAACGCCAGGCCGAGCAGGCCGGTGAAGAAGATCGGCAACGAGACCCCGGCGAGCGCGACCGCCATCGCGGCACGGTCGAAGAAGGTGCCGCGGCGCAGGGCCGACAGCACGCCGATGGACAGGCCGACCGCCAGCCAGAGGACCGCCGCCCCACCTGCGATCGACAGCGTGACCGGAACCCGATCGATGATCTCCCCTAGCACCGGCTGGTTGGTGCGGAAAGAGAAGCCCAGGCAGGGCGCCGGACAGTCGATCTTCTCCGTGCCGGTGTCGTATTCGTCACCGAGGGCGATCGCCTTGATGAAGCGGCCGTACTGCACCGGCACCGGGTCGTCGAGTGCGAGGCGCTCTTTGATCTCGGCCAGCGCGGCGGGGGTCGGTGACTTGCCGGCGAAACGCGCGGCGAGGTCGTTGGTGCTCGTTCCGGCCGCCTTGGGCACAAGAAAAAAGATCGCGAACGTCACCGCGCTCACGATGAACAGCAACGCGGCCGCACCCAGCAGCCGACGAACGATGAATGCGATCACGGTGTCCGGCTTGGGCGGCCGGCGGAAGTCGTCCCTGCCGGCCGCCCGGTGCCTTCACCTGCTTTCTATCAGGTAGTGCGGCGCCGACTCAGCCCGTCACGCCGAGGTTGGCGTAGTCGATCATGCCGAAGCCGGCGTGGAAGTACACGTTGGTCAGTGTGGGCGGCCGGTAGAGCAGCGACTTGGCGTAGACGTTCGGCAGAAGCGCGGCCTGCTCCCGCAGCTTCGTGTCGATCTGGTTGTAGACCTTGTCACGCTCCGCCGGGGTCTCGAGCTTGACCACGTCGTTCCAGAGCTTGTTGATCTCTGGGTCGTTCATCTCCTCCGGGTTGGAGTTGCCGCTCTCCACGATCGCCTTGCCATCCGAGATCGGCTGCAGGTAGCCGTAACCGGTCGGCCAGTCAGGAGCCCAGCCATAGGTGCCCAGGCCGATCTTCTCCTTCTTCACGAACGCCGGGGAACCGAACTGCTCACCGGTGTAGGTGCCCGCGGGGAAGCCCTTGAGGGTCAGCTTGATGTTGGCACGGCTCAGCGCCTGCTCCATCGCCTCGGCCGCGGCCTTCTCCTTCGGCCGGTCGGAGCGGAAGACCATGATGGTCTCGAAGCCGTTCGGCTTGCCGCACTTCGTCAGCGCTTCCTTGGCCTTGTCCACGTCGCCCTTGTAGCCCGGCTGGGACGAGGTGTAGAGGTCCTGGCCCTTCTCGCGCCCGGGAATCGCGGGTGGCATGATCGAGGTCGCCAGCTCCCCGCCGACCTCACCGCCGTAGGCCCGGAACAGCGCGTCCCGGTCCGTGGCGTAGACGATCGCCTTGCGGCACTCGACGTTCGGGATGTTCTTGACGTTGATCGGGATGAACCAGTGGAAGCCCGCGAGCGGGTTGTCTGCGTTGGCCTTCAGCTTCGGATCGGTGAGAATCTTCTGCCGAGCGGCGGCCTGCACTCCGGATCCGGCCAGGTCGACATGGAGGGTGCCGTTGAGCAGGCGGTTGTCCAGCTCCTCGGCCTTCAGCCCCGCGGTCACCTCGATGCGGTCGGGCAGCTGCTTGCGGTTGGGGTCGGTGGCCGGGTCCCAGTTCTCGTTGCGGACCAGCGCACCGCCCTTCCCGGGCTTGTAGTCGCCCTCCCACTTGTACGGCCCGGTGGAGATCGGGTGGAGCGCGTAGCGCGTGCCCTTGTCCGTGGCCTGCTGCACCGGCGCGGTCTGCCCGCTGAACATGACGAGCTCGTTGAGCTCGGCGAACGAGTCCTTCAGCTTGAAGACGACCGTGTAGTCGTCGGGCGTCTCAATGCCCTTGAAGTGGTCGAGGTTCTTGTCCTTGAAGGGACCCTTGTAGCCGTCGGCGTCGAGCAGCTGCGGGAAGTAGGCGGGGCCATGGCCGAGCACGCCGCGGTCGTAGGTCCGGGCCACCGCGTACTTGATGTCCTTGGCCTTGACCTCGTTGCCGTCCTCGTACTTGATGCCCTTCTTCAGCTTGTAGGTCCAGGTCTTGTTTCCGTCACTCGGCACCCCGGGGGCCTCGGCCAGGTCGGGCACCGCCTTGTTGCCCTCGACACCCGGCTTCGAGGCGTACGTCATGAGCATGCGAGCGTACGTCCGGATGAAGTTGTTGCCGAAGGCGTAGTAGGTGTCACCGGGGTCGGTGGAGTCGAAGTCATCGCTCACCGCCGTCTTCAACACCCCGCCCTTCTTGTCAGAAGGGTTCACCACGGCGGTGGAGCCGGCGTCGAACTTGACTCCGCCACCGCTGCCGCCGGAGTCGGTACCGCCGTCGTCACCGCCGCCACAGGCGGCCAAGCCCAAGCTCAGGGCGATGGCACCTGCCACCGCCGTGGTCAAGACTTTCGGACTTCTCATGGGTTGCCTTTCTTTTTACCGGTACGTGCCGGAGTCATCGAGCCCGCGGGTCCAGGGCGTCGCGGAGCCCATCACCGAACAGGTTGAAGGCCAGGACGGTGACGAAGATGGCCAGGCCAGGGACGACCACGAAATGGGGGGCGATCGAATACAGGTTGGTCGCATCCGTCAGCATGCCGCCCCATGACGGCTTCGGGGGATTGATGCCGACCCCGAGGAACGACAGCGCCGCCTCGAAGAGGATGTTCGTCGGGATCAGCAGCGTCGCGTAGACCAGGATCGGCCCCATCAGGTTGGGCAGGATCTCGCGGAAGATGATGTAGGAGCTGCGCCCGCCGAGGCTGCGCGCCGCGTCGACGAACTCACGCTCCCGCAGCGACAGCGTCTGGCCCCGGATGATCCGCCCGATGTAGGGCCAGTTGAAGAACCCGATGATGAACACCAGGACCGCGACCCGCAGGTTGTTGCCCGCGAGTCCGAGCATGTCGTTCGGTATCACGCCGACCAGCGCGATCGAGAACAGCAGCAGCGGGAAGGCCAGGAAGATGTCCATGGTGCGAGCGATCACTGCGTCCACCCAGCCACCGAAGTAGCCGGCGATGACGCCCATGACCGTACCGATCAGGACCGAGACAAGCGTCGCCAGGAAGCCGATCAGGATCGAGACGCGTGCCCCGTAGAGCACGCGGCTGAACAGGTCCCGCCCGTTGACCGGCTCGATGCCGAACGGGTAGTCGGCGCTGATCCCTCCCCACTTGCCGATCGGACTGCCGAGCGTCGGGTCGGTGAGCTCCTGGTGGAACTCGTTCGGAGGGTGGCCGAACCAGCGGACCAGCGCCTCAGTCACTCCGGGAACGGTTGCGATGACGAGCAGAAGCACGACCAGTCCGCCGCCGAGGGCGACCTTGTCGCGCTTGAGCCGCAGCCACGCGATCTGCCCGAGCGAACGCCCCTGGATCGCCTTGCGATCGACCCCCGCAAGGACGGCATCCGGCTGGGCATCGGCCTCAGACCCGGCCACCTCGATCGGTGCGGTCACCTACGTACCTCCCATGCACACGACCGCCCCATGGACGGCCGACAAGCCACAGACCACTGATGTATGCACTGGTCCAGGACCCGTAACGCCCCTCTGTCGGAGGGAAACCTACTCTCCCCGGACGAATGTCGCGCGCAGGGGTCCGTGGCGCTAGTCCCCGTGTCTGACTTGTGATCTCGTCGTCATCTAGGGCATATGCGCTCTTGATGCTTTACTGGACAAACAGCCCAAAGCATAACCAAGAGCCAGTAACCCCTAGACCGGGGATACTGTACGCCAGACAACTCAGGAAAAGATACGGCCTTAACCAAGTCGGAACAGTGATCGTCCTCAGGAGATCCCACGCCGGCGGAGGATGTTCTCGATGTCGGCGAGATCCGGGTCCACGTCCGCCGACCTGCGCGGCTCTATCGCC
>NZ_JABVEB010000283.1 GCF_014323665.1 Actinomadura sp. HBU206391
AGAGCGGCTCGCGATGGCGCCGCGCGTCGGCCGTCTCCTTCGGTGACCTCCGGCGCGGCCTGCTCGCCCGCGACGCTTGGCCGGGTGTCGTGCTGCTGTCGGTCATGACGTTCGCCGGGCATCTCGCCCTGCTTCTGGTCGCCGCCCGCGCGGCCGGATCGACCGCTCCGGTCACCCTGCTGCTGCCGCTGATGGTGCTGACGCTGCTGGCCATGGTGGTGCCGGTGAACGTCGGCGGCTGGGGACCGCGCGAAGGCGTGGCCGCGCTGGCGTTCGGCGCGGCGGGGCTGGGCGCCGCACAGGGCCTCACGACCGCTGTCGTGTACGGGGTGCTCGCGTTCGTCGCGAGCCTGCCCGGCGCCGGGGCGCTGCTGCGTCTGAGCTTCGCCGGCATGCGGTCAGAACGTCCGGCGCGCGATGTATCGTCGCGGCCGACCACGCCCTCGACCGGTATCGCGAAGTGGGCGACGGCACCGCCACCGCGCGATGTCCGGCCGTGACCGGCAGGTGCGCGCGAACGAGGTGCTGAACTCCGGCTTCCCGCCGCGTACTGTCGGACACCCGCACAGATGGGAAAGGTGTATGTCAGAACCTGATGTCGCTCTGGACGTTCCGCGGCGGTCGGCCACCGAGCGGGTGGTGAACACCCGGCTGCCCACCGTGTACGGGGATCTTCGCGCGATCGGCTATCTCGATCGCGCGAACGCCCGCGAGCAGGTGGCACTGGTCTATGGCGATGTCAGCGGGCACGATGTGCTCACCCGGGTGCATTCGGAATGCCTCACCGGCGACGTCTTCGGCTCCACCCATTGCGAGTGCGGCGACCAACTGTCCGCGGCTCTGCGGACGATCGTCGCGGAAGGTGCGGGCGTCCTCGTCTATCTGCAGGGACACGAAGGGCGGGGGATCGGGCTGCTGGCGAAGTTGAAGGCCATGCGGCTACAGGACGAGGGCCTCGACACGGTCGAGGCGAACCTCGCGCTGGGGCTTCCGGTCGACGCGCGGGACTACCGCGTGGCCGCGGAGATGCTGAACGACCTCGGCGTGCGCTCAGTGCGGTTGCTCTCGAACAACCCGCGGAAGCTGGAGGCGTTGCGGCGTTACGGCGTCAAGGTGGCCGAACAGGTCCCGCTGCTCATCCCGCCGAACGATGAGAACCTGCGCTACCTGCGTACGAAACGCGAACGGCTCGGCCATCACCTTCCGAACCTGGACTCGCTCCTCGGTCAGCCGAGTACCGACAGCATCTCGCCGAACGAGGCGACCAGGCTCGCGAGCACGTCCCGGCCCTTCTCCGCGGACGCCAACGAGGGACGGCCGACCACGCCCGATTCGGTATAGGCGGCCATTCCGAGCGTGAGCAGATGTTCCCGGTCGTCCGCGAGGTGGTCGCTCGTGGCGTATCCACGGCCGACCAGGGTCGGGTGGGCGTGCAGCAGCAGGCTGGTCTCCAGTTCCCCCGCGTGCATGTCACTGTCGGCCGACGTCACGATCCCCGCCGCGCTGCGGGCCTTCGCCCAGGCCTCCAGCGACGGGAAGAGCGCCATGCGGCGGCCGGCCGGTCCGGCCTCCTGCACCACGTTCGACAGCACGTAGTTTCCGCCGTGCCCGTTGACCAGCACCAGGGTGCCGACCCCGGACCGGTGGAGCGAGTCCGCGACGTCGCGTACGACCGCGGAAAGCGTGGTGGCGGAGATGCTCACCGTCCCGGCCCAGGCCGCGTGCTCGTGTGAGCATGAGATCGTGATCGGCGGCAGGTGCAGCACCGGGTAGGCGTCGCTGATCGCCCTGGTGATGGCGACCGCCACCACGGTGTCGGTCGCCAGCGGCAGGAAGGCGCCGTGCTGCTCGAAACTGCCGATCGGCAGTACCGCCACCTCGGCCCTCCGGGCCTGTTCCTCTGTCGTGGTGCTCAGCGGAAGAAGAGGTGCGTCCAACGCGGTCATTGCCCGTCCTTTCCGGGTTCCCAAGGGGCGCGGCTGCCAAGGGCCCGTGGTTCGCAAGGTCCCGTGGTTCGCAAGGTCCCGTGGTTCGCAAGGTGCAGTGCGGCGATGGGGCCGTCCCGGAAGTCTGCCACTTCACCGGCCATGCGACGGGCGGCCGCTGACGTGCAGAACCCGGTGCACCACGCTTGAACCGCCGCCGTCCGTGGCCCGTATATACAGTGGGCGCGGCCGGCCGTCTCCGCAGTGAGGGCCGGTATTCGCCGCAGTGACCACATCACCAGGCTTCACACGGAAGGTCCTTCGGTTGTGCCGTTCCTCACACGCTTTCGTCGGCTGCCGACTCAGGGAAGGACGACCGCGGAGGAGGACCTGACGACGGACGACCCGGCGACGGCCGCTCCGGCGACGGACGACCGTCCGGAGCAGCGCGTTCCGGGCGACGACGCCGGTACGACCCGGGACGACGGCACCACCAGGGACGACGACGGTGATACCCGGGACGACGGCGCGGCGGGTGACGGCGCGGGCGGTACGGGGCGCGACGTGGAGGCGGGTGAACCCGCCGGCGGCCTCCGAAGGGGACGTGTCATCGCAGTGTGGGTGACCACCGTGCTCGCCTGCCTGCTCGTGCTGTTCGCCCTCATCGCTCCGAACGAGGTCGGCCGTCTCACGCCTGAGGCGTTCGTGCGCATCCCGCTGGAGGGACTCGTCGGTGCCGCCCTGGTTCTCGTCCTGCCGGCGAGAGTGAGACGGGTCGTGGTGGCGCTGCTCGGAGTGGCCTTCGGTCTGCTGGCCATCGTGAAGGCCGTCGACCTCGGCTTCTCCGCGGTTCTCGGCCGGCCGTTCAACCTGGTGTTCGACTGGCCCCTGTTCGCGAACGCCATGGAGTTCCTCACGGGGTCGGCCGGCCGGGTCGGCGCGATCGGCTCCGTGATCGCGGTCGCCACCCTCGCCGTGGCGGTGCTCGTCCTCATGGCCCTGTCGCTCCTGCGGCTGAGCCGCGTTGTGGTCCGGCACAACACCGCGGCGACCCGCGCCGTCGCCGTGCTCGGGGTCGCCTGGGTCGCCTGTGCCGTGCTCGGCGCCCAGATCGTCCCGGGCGTGCCGGTCGCCGTCATCGCTTTCGACCGTACGGTCCAGGTGCGCACGAGCCTGCAGGATCACAAGGTGTTCGCCGCTGAGGCCGCCGTCGACCCCTTCGGCGGCACCCCGGGCAACGAGCTGCTGCCCGCGCTGCGCGGCAAGGACGTCCTTCTCGCCTTCGTCGAGAGCTACGGGCGCGACGCGATCGAGAACCCTCGGTTCGCGCCGCAGGTCGGTGCGGTTCTCGAGGCGGGGAACCGCCGGCTGCGCGCGGCGGGATTCGCCTCCCGGAGCGGCTTTCTCACCTCACCGACAACGGGCGGCGGCAGCTGGCTGGCCCACGGCACGTTGCTCTCCGGCCTGTGGGTCGACAACCAGCGGCGCTACCAGGATCTGCTCAAGAGCGACCGCCTGACCCTCAACGGCGCCTTCCGACACGCGGGCTGGCGGACGGTCGGTGTCATGCCCGGCAACACCCGCGCATGGCCCGAGGGGGCGTTCTTCGGCTATGACCACGTCTACGACCGATGGACTCTCGGGTACGGCGGCCCGCGTTTCAACTGGGGCACTCCGCCCGACCAGTTCACCCTGTCGGCGTTCCAGCGCTCCGAGCGGGCGAAGGCGCATCGCGCTCCGGTGATGGCCGAGTTCCCCATGGTCTCGAGCCACGCGCCCTGGGCGCCCACCCCCCGGCTCATCGACTGGAAGGACGTCGGTGACGGCTCGGTGTTCAACGGCATGCCCGCGACCGGTGACCAGCCGGACGCCGTGTGGCGCGATCCCGCCCGGGTCCGCGCCGCCTACCGAGGTTCCATCGAGTACTCGCTGAACACCCTCATCTCCTACGTGGAGACCTACGGCGACGATGATCTCGTGCTCGTCTTTCTCGGCGACCACCAGGCCGCCCCGATCGTCACGGGCACCGGCGCCGACCACGACGTGCCGATCACGATCGTCGCCCGCGACCGGACGGTTCTCGACCGGATCTCCGGGTGGGGCTGGCAGGACGGACTGAAGCCCGGTCCGAAGGCTCCGGTCTGGCCGATGAACGCCTTCCGCGACCGGTTCCTGACCGCCTTCGGATCGCAGTCCCGGCCCAGCCGGCCGCAGGCTCCGCCGGCGCGGTGACCGTCGGCCCAGTTCATCATCGGCCCAGCTCACCGTCGGCCCAGCTCACCGCCGCTATCGCCGGTAGATCGTGATTGAGTGACCGACCGTGCCGATCGGCCTGCTGCCGGCGACCAGCGCCGCCAGCCGGCCATCGGCTCGGGCGATCGAGCTGTCCGACACGGCGAGCAGCCCGTGCACCTCGCCCGGGGGCACCTGGAGCGGGTCCGAGGCCTCGATGCCGTAGTAGGACGGCATGCCGCTGCCCTTGTAGACCAGCCAGATCCGCTCACCCGGATACCGTTCCCGTAGGCGGTCGGCGAGCCGCCCCAGATCCTGGCCCCAATCGACGTTCGAGTCGTGCAGGCGCAGGTAGGTCTTCGACGGCCCGCCGAACGCCTCGTTGGAGTACGGCAGGTAGTACGGGTACGTTCGCAGCGAACTGACCACGACGAGCAGCACCAGCGCCGCCGTGGCGACGGGCGCCCACCGCCACCGGAATGCGACCACGCAGCCTGCCGCGACCGCCAGGAACATGGGCACGAAGACGGCGTAACGGACGCCGAGGTCGCGCGAGCCGGTCATCCCCGCTGCCAGCAGCACGGCGGCGGGGATGAGCACGTACGGCGCCGCGGGCCGTAGCCGGGGCGCCGTGACCATCGCGACGGCGCCTGACAGCCACAGCGCGAGCATGCCGAGCGGCGTCTTCACCAGCAGCGCGGCCGGCAGGTAGTACCAGAGCGAACCGAGGTACTGCCGGCCGAACAGGAAGCCGCCCCACGTCCGGTCCTCGAAGCCGAACTGGATGCGCATCCCGTCCCGGTACGGCTGCGGGAACGGCAGCCGGTCGACGACGAACCCGCGCAGCCCGTCGACGACCGGCAGGTTCTCTGGCGTCGCCCAGCGCAGCCGCGGGTCGACGGCGAGGTAGGCGGCCCACACCACGCCCACCGCGACCAGCGCCACGCCGGCCGCCGCCGCCACGCCCGCCCCGAGGAGCGTCGCCGACCCGCGCGTGCCGAGCCCGGGCCTCCGGCCGGCGAACCAGATCGACGCGATCACCAGCACCAGCAGCACCGGAACCGCCTGCAGCGCGCTCATCCGGGTGGCCATGGCCGCGCCGACCGCCACACCGGCGAGCGGGAGGTAGAGGAGCGGCCGCTGCCGCGCCCGCCACAGCAACCAGACCGCTGTCAGCAGCAGGCCGGCCGCCAGTACGTCGAGCGTGGCCAGCGACCCGTGCGCGATGATGTCGGGCGAGAACGCGTACAGGGCGAGCGCCACCGATCCACCCGCCGATCCGACGAGGTCACGGGCGAACGCGAAGACGACCAGCCCGAACAGCAGGGTCACCGCGATCATCGGTAGCCGGGCCCACAGCATCAGCCGGCCCGCGTCGTTGCCCGATTCGTAGAGCAGATGCCGTCCGACCGACTCTTGGGAGCCTGCGTAGGAGGAGTCGAGGCGCGGGTCGGCCCACGCCAGCCCGGACCCGATGACCAGTTTGCCCAGTGGCGGGTGCTCAGGGTTGTAGCGCAGGCTGTGCTGACGCAGGTAGACCGCCGCCGCACCCATGTACACAGGCTCGTCCGTGGTCGGAGTCTGCTGCACCGCCGTGGTGACCATCGCGATCGCCATCTCGGCGAGCAGCGCGACCACGACCAGCGCGAACAACCATCGCCGATGCCGCCGCAGCGCTTCGAATCGGTTCGAGGAAACCCCGGCGCTCGCGGGCGTGGGCCGGCAGGGCACAGCGGGCGGCGACGTCATGACCTACCTTCTCATCACGTGCCGCACGGTCGTCCCGCACGATCGTGGTCGGCCAGGACCTCATCGATCACCCTGCGGTTGCCCGCGGCTCGCTTCTCGTCTGTGTCGATGTCCTCGGCCAGGCCGATCAGGGCCTTCCACAGCGCCCAGCCGCGGGCTCGGGCCCAGGTGGCGGGGTCCTGGCCGACTGCGCTGCGGAAGCTCTCCCGGCTGTCGCCTTTGAACATCGTCCACGCGATCACCAGATCACAGGCGGGATCGCCGACCCCTGACGTCCCGAAGTCGATGACGGCGGCCAGCCTTCCGTTCCTGACCAGCAGGTTGCCGCTCGCGATGTCGCCGTGGAACCACACCGGCGGCCCCGCCCAGGCCGCATCGAGGGCGGCGTCCCACACCGCCGACGCGCGGCCGGTGTCGATGCGGCCGGCCAACGCGGCGATGGAGCGGCGGGTCTCCTCGTCGTAGTGAGCCGGTGACGCGCCCCGATAGAAACTGTGCGCACCCGCCTGCGGCCCGCCCGTCGCGTCGATGCGCTGCAGGGTGCGAATGAAGTCGGCCACCGAGGTCGCGAATCCGGACAGGTCGTCGATGCGGTGCGGGCTCGCGGTCTCGCCCTCCAGCCAGCCGCGGATCGACCAGTTGAAGGGGTATCCCTCGCCTGGAGCGCCCTTGGCCAGCGGCACGGGGACGCTGA
>NZ_JABVEB010000284.1 GCF_014323665.1 Actinomadura sp. HBU206391
TGAGATGGGATGACCACCACCTCCGACCACGCGAGCACCCCGGACCCGGCACCGTGCCCCACTGCGCGGCTGCACCGACCACAAGTCCGACCACCTCGCCCGCCTGCACAAGGTAGCGATTCGGTCGCGGATGGCAGCATGTCCACGTGATCGTCTCACTGGTGTACAAGGTGGTCGGCAGGCTGCTGTCCGTCCCGGGGGTGCTGCTGCGCAGCGAGGCCGTGAAGGATGCGGAGTTGCTCGTGCTGCGGCACGAGAACGAGGTCCTGCGCCGTCAGATCGCCGGCCCGGTCCGCTACGAGCCGGCCGACCGATTCTGGCTGGCGGCACTGTCTAACGTGATATCCCGTCACCGGTGGCGGGAGATCTTCCCGGTTACTCCCGGCACCCAGCTTGAGCGCCGCCTTCGTCGGCGGTCGCCCGGTACGGGCGCGCCGCGCGCTGTAGTCCCGCTTCGCCGCGATCGAATCTCGCCGCCGGGCTGGGCATGCGAGGCCCACGCCCGACAGGTCCTGGCCGCCTACCAGCGGCACTACAACAGGCACCGACCCCATCGGGGCCTGTACTGCTCCAAAACTTGTCGAGGGGGGCTGACCTGGGGATACGTAAGGTCGCCTACGTGGCCCTGTGATACTCGTTGATCACACCGTCGAGCACTTTCCGCCGACGAATCGGCGAATCGAACGGCGTGACCGCTGGCTCGTCGGAGTCAGGCGGCCGTTGCCGGCCGACAGCGACGACCAGTTGGGCGTCGGCATCGATGACGACCTAATGATTGGTCGAGTACCGGTAATTCTTCGACTGCTCGGCGACCGTGTCGTCACGGGTGGAACCAGGGTGCCGTCCACGATCAGCGCGGTGTCCTTGCGGAGCCGCGTGCGCGGTTTGTAGTCCGAGCAACGGCCCAAGATGGTTGATGATGCGGCTCGCTGCCGACTTCGACACCCCGAACCAGGGTGCGAGCTGCTGCAGGGTGAGGTTCGTCTGCCAGTACGCAGCGACCAGCAGGACCCGGTCCCCCAGCGGCAGTGACCACGGCCGGCCACGACACGGGAGACCAGTTCCCTGGCGGCGCACGGAGGCGACCAGTGTGCCGAACACCTGCGGGGCGGGTTCTTCCCCTCCTCCCGATGCGCTTTGAAAGACTCGGTAACCTCTACCGCTCGACGAGAGGACGCCCGCATGGACACAAGGTGCGCGAACCCGGACTGCCAGCGCACAGAACCACCAATCTCACGATGAGGCACCACTGGATAGAGCTGAAGGAGGTAGAGGTCCAGCAGTTCGGTGAGAGCGCCGGCCGAGGCCCAACGACCGCCGCCATACGGCACCCCTTCGCCGCGGTCGTCTGCTCGAAACGGTGCGCCATCGCTGTGCTTGAGCCCCATCTTCCGGCGGAGGACAAGGACCGGGAAGACTACCTAAAGATCTTTAGACGATCGTCGAGCGAGCAATCGACTGACGGTTCTAACTGAGCGATGTGACGGGTTGGTGCGACTCGCGGTGATGCCGCCGCGGGCTAATCCGTGGTATGGATGACGAAGCCATGAACGAGGATGAGAACAACGACGTCCGCGATTAGGCCGCCGACACCCCAAGCGCGCCAACGTCTCTGACTGACGAATACGGCGACCGTGCACGGGCGGCCATGTCCCATAGCAGCACCGTATCGTCGTGGCCGGCGGAAAGCCCATCCAGGTAAACGGACACAAGGCCCTTCCGGTGAGCGGTCGCCTCAGCTCCTGGCAGGTGGCCATTCAGATATGGTACGGCGGTCGGTTTGAGGCGGGCAGTTGTCGGTGCTGGGCGGTCTTGACTGGACGCAGTGGTGCATCGTTGCAGGGAGCGACCGTAATGTTCTGTGACGGCGGGCGCTGAAATAGGTTGTCGAGTTCGCGCGATCGGTACGCCGACGTCGGCTTCTAGCCGGTGACGGGAGGAGCGCGGATCCGTCAGCGTGCTGCCAGTTCGTCGACCTACGCCTACGCACGGCCGCGAATCTCGTTGCGGATTGCGCTTGCCGGGGAAGAATGGGCATGTAGGTTCTGGATATGGAGATCATTAATTTGGGTAAGGCGGATGGGCTGCCACCAGTGGATTGGGCCGCTGTTGTCGAGAAGCTCGGTGCGGGGTCGACACCACGACCGGACGCGGCGAACTCCCGCACGACGTGGCTGTCGACCGTCAACGAGGACGGCAGCCCGCATGTGACTGCGGTCGGTGCCCTCTGGGTGGACGGCGCGTTCTGGTTCCAGACGGGAGCGGATACGCGCAAGGGGCGCAACGTCGCGCGCGATCCGCGGTGTTCGGTCGCGGTGTCGATCCGCGACGCGGACGTCGTGATAGAGGGTGACGCGGCGCGGGTAACCGAGCCGGGTGCACTGGCGCACATTGCGAAGGCGTGGGCGGACAACGGCTGGCCGGCGGAGCCTGATGAGAGCGGGCCTGGCATCACTGCCCCGTTCAATGCACCGTCGCAAGGTTCACCGCCGTGGAACGTGTATCGCATCGAGCCATGCTCGGCCACCGTGGTCTTGGCGACGGAACCGGGCGGCCTGACCCGCTTCCGCTTCTGACGCGGTCGGAGCCAGACGATGGGCCGCCGCAGCACTCGGCATAGCCCGGCTTGTCGGTGCCGTATCTGCCTGCCGGCTGTCGGAGCACACGGTGTCACGGACCGTCACCGACCCGGGTCGCCATGACGGGATGAGCCCTACCGGATGCAGCGAACGGCCATCCCCGGCCATGGCTGTAAGTCCGACCCTCCGTGCCGCTCATCGCTCCAGGCCACCGGCTACCGCTCTTGGCCGCCCACCCGGAATCGCATGGCCATCCACCGGGATGCGCGGGTCCGCGTACCCGGAGATTGCCGTGGCCGCTGGCACCGGACAGCGTTTTGGACAGCGGATTCCGTCCGTACACCGGGAGATGCCCACCGAGGATCTGGGGGCCGCCAAGCTCCAACGCCAACGGGCCACCCTCAACCGGCAGCGCCCACACCCGTGACCACCACCCACCCTGCCCACCAGCGATGCTCCCGATCCGGGAGCAACTGCTCCCGGTGACAACCATCCATACACGGGGCAGACCACGACCCGGGTTGTGTCCGGGGCCCTGTGGAGCAGCGTGCTCCCGATATGCTCCCGATCCGGCCCCAAAACAAAGATCCCCAGGTCGGGATCATGATCCTGACCTGGGGATAGTATGGTGGGCGATACTGGGATTGAACCAGTGGTGTGGGTGCCGATTATCGTGTCACCTCATGCGACCTGGTGGTATTCGTGCAGCAGGCCGCCGATCCGGTCGCTTCGAATGACCGAGATGTCGGTGACAGCTTCGGCCGGTATCGGTGCCGTCTGAACGGAGTGCGCACGCTGCCGCGGGCACCCTGGTAGCCCTTGTCGGCGAAGGTCATCACGTTTGCGTTGGTCAGCGCGTCGATGATGCCGCGAGTGCGGGCAGCGCTCAGGTCGTGCGCCGAGCCGGGCAGTGCCGGCGATGCCCATACGAGCCGGCCAGAGGAATCCGCGCCTGCATATTCACGCCGCGTCTCTTGTGCTTTTCGGAGTAGTACGGCTTCTGATCGGCGACGCGGTCGATGGGAATCAAGGTGCCGTCCAGGATCGCGTACGCCAGCTTGCGGATCCGGTCCATGGCTGTGGTCAGGTCGTCGGCAGCCGCGGCGAGCAGGGCGATCGCTTCCTGCACGTAGCGCCAGGCGGTGGCGACGCCGATCTCGAATCCGGCGGCGAGGCGGGTATAGGTGTCACCGTTGCGTAGGTGGGCCAGTGCGAGCAGGGCTTGGCGACTCGGTGCGAGGCGCCGCCAGCGGGATCGATGCTGGCTGCGGTGTTGGCGGATCAGGTCGGCGAGGTGGTTCAGGGTTCGACTGGACAGCGGGATCGTGGCGGGGTAAGACAGCACAGCGAGGCTCGCGGTCGGGGCATCGGGTCTTGGTCGACTGCTGTCTTACCTGGAGCCTCGCCCTCATCGATGTCCGGGTCTGCCACACCCGCCCTGACCTGCAAGATCAATTTGGAAAGGCTCATGGATGATCTCCGTAGTGGCCGGAGACCCAGGTGTCAACGATGTCCGTCAGTTTAGATTGACACTCGAGACAGCACGGTGAGGATTATCTCGCAGCGGGAGCCGCCCCGGTGACCGCGACCGTTGAGCGAATCGGTCGGAGTCACCGGAGCGGGTGAGCGAGGACGCTCAGTGGGCGGCGTCCTGGAACATGGGCTGCGAGACCTTCGTAGTGTCCTTGCCCAGGCTGGGGTCGCCTGCCTCGTAGGCCTCGACGACCTGGGCGGAGATCCGACCGCGGTCGTTCACGGTGATGCCGTGCTGCTTGGCCCAGTTGCGGATGTCAGCGGACCGCTCGCGGGTTTGAGCGGTCCGGCTAGGTGCCTTTCCTAGGCGGCCGGCTTGGCGGGCGGTGGCCTTGCGGGCCTTCTCAACGTACGGCGTGAGGTTCTTGCGCAACTTGTCTGCGTTGTCCGCGCTGAGGTCGATCTCATAGGTGACGCCGTCGAGGGAGAACGTCACCGTCTCTTCGGCGGGCTTGCCGTCGATGTCGTCGAGCAGCTCAACGACCGTTCTGTGTGCCACGAACTTCCCTTCCCGAGCCCTGATGGCCGATCAGTCTCCGCCTCGCCATCTGGATGAGCGGCGGTGAACTCCATGTACATCGTCGTCGGTGATCTTCCCACGGCGTCGCGGGCAGCGAAGCCGAACGTGATCTCCTCCGGTCCGTGCAGACAGGCAAGTGCGCCCCTACGCGTGCAGATGCGGGTGAGATCGGGTCGGAATCCAGCGCGGAAACCCTGCTTCATTGAGCTGTTCCAGTTCGCCACGGCCTGCACTCTGGGTGGAGCGGGCACGCTACAGTACGTGAACGCCTGGGCCTGGGGCGATTCTCTGGCGCTCGGCGTCGGCGGTATGAACGCGGGCGGTGTGATGGGGCCCGTGTCCGATAGGAGAGGCCGACGCTGCCGAATCCGCCGGGGCAGTCGTAATCTGGGTTGGTCGATGTGCCGACTCTTGTGCCGGAGCCGGTGTCTCCGCCTTGCGCGAGCTGCGTACGGGCGACGTCCAGCGCGGGCGTGACGGGTTGAGAGTTCTGGCCCCTCGGCTGATCATGTGCCAGTTCTTGGCCGGGCGAACTGAGGTCATCCGTGTGTGGGGTCGGTGAGGAAGTCCAGGACGGCGGGGCTGGCGAGTTCGCGGAACTCCTCGAAGTAGGCGTGCCTGGCGCCGGGGATGGCGTGCATTCTTGCCCCGGGGATGCGGCCGGCGAGAAGGGGTGCGTTGGCTGCGGGATTGAAGAGGTCGTCGGTGCCGTGGATGACTAGCGTGGGCGCGGTGATGCCGGGCAGCACGTCCCAGGCGTCGTGCGCGGTGCTGGCGGCCAGGTGGCGCCTCCGCGTGAAGCCGGGCATGTCCGGATCGCCGATGGTGTTGTGCGGGCCGGGGTGGGTGGCCAGCCACTCGGGCGTGTACATCAGCTCCAGGAGTGCCCGCGCGGCCGCCTGTCTGTCGGGCTGGGCCAGAGACTTCTTGACGGTGTTGTCGCGCTCGATGCCGTGCTTGCCTCCGGGTGAGGTGCATCCCAGGACCAGCGATCCGACCTTGTCGGGGTGGTCGGCCGCAAGCCATTGGGCGACCCGCCCGCCCATCGAGGTCCCGTAGACGTGGGCTCGGTCGATGCCCAGGTCGTCGAGGACGGCGATGACGTCGGTGGCGAACCCTCGCGTGCTGTAGGGCATATCGGGCTTGTCGCTCGCCCCGGTGCCGCGGTAGTCGAAGGTGATCGTGTGGTAGTCGTCTTCGAAGTCCTGTCTGATGCCGTCCCACCAGCGGTGGGTGTTGGCCTGTCCGGCCAGTAGGACGAGGGCTTCGCCGCGGCCGTGGGTTTGGTAGGAGAGGGCGACGCCGTCCTGGGTGATGGCTACAGCCATGGTGCGGACCTCACATGGTGTCGAAACGGCTGGCCGGAATCATCAGGAGCCCGGCGCCGATGGTCAGGGCCCTGAGACGGTGATCATGCTGGACCGCCTAGAGGCCGGTGATCGGGGGGTTGGGGTGCCACGGTGAGCAGTATGCCGACGGGTAGGAGGGCGACGCCGAGCATGGCGGCCGGGCCTTGTCCCCGCCGCACGAATACCGCAGCACCGTACGCGACATCCTCAAACGCGCCGGCCTTGGCCCAAGCAACTCGTTGATGCCGTAGCGGCATCCCGCTTGGGGCCTTGATGCGGCAGCCCGGTCATTGCGGCTGGGCTGTTCGCTTGCCCGGGCACGCCCGATCCCCGGTGCGGGCTGTCACAGCGGCGCCGGCGAGCATCACGACGAACACCCCGATGAACACGAGCATGGCGGTCTGTTCAGCCACATACCGTGAGGCCGGCCCGAGTTCGGATCAGTCCGAGGTAGGCGATCAAGGACAGACCGCCAAGGCCTCTCCACGTGTGCCAGCAGCCGACATGGCGATGACCGTACCTACGGAGGACTTGAAGAGCATGCTCGCACCGGCTCCGGCCGTGCTGCCCCTCCACGCGGTTCAGTCGTATGA
>NZ_JABVEB010000285.1 GCF_014323665.1 Actinomadura sp. HBU206391
GACTGTCGCTCTGATCGGGCAGCCTGATGCTGGTCCTCAAGCCTGCTCTCGTCAGCCTGAGAATCATCACAGTGTCGGCTGTGGGTGCGTTTGCAGGCTCGCCTCCGGATCGGGTAGCCAGGCGCCTTCGGGCAGATCGAGCCATCCGTGGGCCTCGGCGAGGTCGCGGGCGGCATCCAGCAGTGCCGTCAGGCCGGGATGGCGTTGGTCCCTGCACCAGATCATGCTCCACGGGTACAGCGCGAGAGGGTCAACGAGCGGGCGGATGACCGCGCCCGGGACTTCGGGCTGACTACTGATGGTCAAGACCGGCATGTCCCAATGCTGGAGGTGGTAGGCCAGTTCGTCAGTGCCCCGCACATTGGGACGGGGCGGGGTCGGTGTCAAGTCGGCGTCGGTGAACAGTTGCAGCATGGCGTGTTCCCACTCGGCCGAGGCGTGGTCGCCGCAGTGCCAGCAGGCATCGGCGTCGCGCAGGGCGGCCAGCGGTATCTCGGTGCGGGTGGCCAGCGGGTGATGTTCGGGCAGCAGGACGCAGATCCGCTCGTACCTGATCAGCCGGTGTGCCAGGCCTTCGGGTACCTGGCCGGCCACGCCGTGCCAGCGCCCGAAGGTGACATCGAGGCGATGCGGGGCCAGAAGAGGCAGGGACGCCGCCAACCCGCCGTGGTAGCGGGCGAAGAACTCACATCCCGGCGCGCAGGCCCGAGCGCCGGCGAGGACCAGCGCCGGAGTGAGCCGTTCGCCGACCACGTCAACCAGCAGCGATGTACCCTGACCACGCAACTCCCGCAAGATCTCGTCATGCAGGGAGAGGATCTGCCGGGCGCGGACCAGCAGGCGCTGGCCAGCCGGAGTGAGCATCACGTTACGGCTGGTCCGGTCGAACAGCGGCGTGCCGACGCGCTCCTCCAGCTTCCGCACGTCGCGACTGAGGGCCTGCTGGGCCACGAACAGCCGCTGCGCGGCCCGGCTGAAATGCAGTTCCTCGGCGACCGCGACGAAATGCCGTAGCAGGCGCAGATCCAGGTCCTCGGCCACCGTCTCTGTCTACCAGGATCTACATCGAATGTGTGTAGATGACCCCGAACCCGGTGTTGGACCACGGCCGGTCGCGGCGACGACGATTCGCTCATGGCACAGTGCAAGGTACTGGGAAACATGTCGATGTCGTTGGACGGCTATGTGGCCGATCCGTTCGACCAGGCGGAGCACCTGCTCGCGTGGTACGGCAACGGTGCGGTCACCGTCCCCAGCGCCGACCCGAGGTGGGTCTACTGGGTGTCGGAGGCGAGCGCGGAGCATCTGCGCAATGCCCTCATCAACGTCGGCGCGCTCATCAGCGGCCGTCGCCTGTTCGATCTGACCAGGGGCTGGGGTGGCGGTCACCCGATAGGGCTCCCGGTGTTCGTGGTCACCCACACCATCCCTCACGGCCGGCCCCGCCCGGACGCGCCGATCACCTTCGTCACCGACGATATCGAGAGCGCGTTGGCGCAGGCCGGCACGGTCGCCGGTGACGGGCAGGTCGCCGCCGCGAGCGCGTCGCTCATCCAGCAGTACCTCAACGCGGGCCTTCTGGATGAGATCCGGGTCGACCTGGTGCCGGTCCTGCTCGGCAAGGGGGTGCGGCTTTCGACAACCTCAGCGGCACGCCGATGAGCCTGCACGCCCACCGGATCATCCACGGCACCGGCGTCACCCATCTGTACCTCCACATCGATCGACCGGACAGGAGAGTCCCATGACGACCATCGAGTTTCGCCGACTCACACCACAGCCGGTGGTGAGCATCCGTGGGGAGATACCCGTCGCCGAATTGACGCAGACCCAGAGCGAGCGGCTGCTTCGGTTGTGGCGCTTCCTGCGCGCCCGCGACATCGCGCCCGCGGGCCCTCCCTTCGTCCGCTACCACACGTTCGGCGACATCGATACCGATGTGGAGATCGGCGTGCCGGTGGTGGACGACGTCACTGGTGAAAGCGAGATCATCGAAGGCGAGCTGCCCGGCGGTCGGGCCGTCGTGACCGCACATCTCGGCGCCCACGACGACCTGGGTGACGCATACACGCGGATCGAGGACTGGCTGGCCGCTCAGGGCGCGCGTAACGGGCCCGCCTGGGAGGTCTACGAGTGGATCGACCTGGCCCACGAGCCGAACCCGTCGGCCTGGCCAGCACCGGCCGACTGGCGTACCGAACTCGTCCAACCGATCACATGACCGGATCGCCGCTCACCGCCGCCCGGTTCGCGGAGAGCATCGAGGCTCTCTCCATACCGCCCGGCCGGGACCGGGTACGGATGCGTGATGTGTTCGCACTCGCCGAGCGGTTCATCGACCTGCCGATCGCCGAGATCGACCGGCTGCTGGACAGCCACGTGCACGAGATCCGGGTCGGCGCGCTCAGCATCATGGGCAAGCGGTCCGCGCGCAAGGGTACCCCGGACGTTACTCGGAGGGAGCTCCTCGAGCTCTACCTGAGGCGCGTCGACCGGATCGACACCTGGGATCTGGTCGACGTCAGCGCCCATCAGGTGATCGGCGGCTACCTGCTGGACCGGCCACGGGACGTCCTGTACCGGCTGGCCCGCTCCCCGCGCTGGTGGGAACGCCGCATCGCCATGCAGGCCACGCTGACGTTCGTACGCGCAGGCGACCTCGACGACACGTTCGCCCTCGCCGACATCCTGATCTCCGACGAGCACGACAAGGTCCACACCGTGGTCGGCGGGATGCTACGGGAGGCGGGCAAGCACGACCGCGACCGGCTACTGGGCTTCCTGGACCGTCACGCGGCCACCGCGCCGCGCGTACTGCTGCGATACACCATCGAACACCTGGAGCCGGAGCGGCGGGCGCACTACCTCGCTCTCGGGAAAAGGCGTGCGCCCGGCCCGGCGGAATCCACACCCTGACAGACCCGACCGCCGACGATACAGCGCGCCCGACCCGCGCCGAATTCGCCCGGCTCATCGGCCCGACCGTGATCCCACGGCCGACCGCACAGCCCACGCATCGGAAGGGAAACTCATGCTTGCGATCATGCTGGCGCTGGGAGCAGCCCTGAGCTGGGGACTCTCGGACTTCCTCGGCGGATTGAAGGGCCGCTCGGTGCCGGTCGTCCTCGTGCTGCTGATCTCGCAGGCGACCGCCCTCGGCCTGCTCACGGTCATCGTCCTCGTCCGTGGTGCTGGCCCCCCGGACACCGAATCCCTCATCTGGGCGGTCGCCGCGGGGCTCAGCGAGATGGTGGGCATCGCCGCCCTCTACCGCGGTCTGTCCACCGCGACGATGAGCATCGTCGTGCCGGCGGCGGCGACCGCTCCCGTCGTCCCGCTCGTAGTGGGCCTGCCGGCCGCCCAAGTCCCCGGACCACTCCAGACCGCCGGCGTCATCCTGGCGATCATCGGCATCGTCGTCACCGCCCGGCGACCCGGCACCGCCACCGCGACCCGGGTAGGCCCCAGCATCGGCTACGGGCTGCTCGCCGCGCTCGGCTTCGGGCTCTTCTTCACGGCCATGGACACCGCCAGCCACGGAGACATCGGCTGGGCCCTGCTCGCCGCCCGCCTCGCCTCGGTGACCGTGATGGCGACCGTCGCCCTTGCACTGCGGCCGCGGCCGGCGGTCCACCGAACCGAGCTTCCCACGATCGCCGCGATCGGCGCGCTCATCGTCGCGGCCGACTCGATGTACGCCACCGCCTCGACCCTGGGCCTGCTTGGCGTCGTCGCCGTCCTCGGCTCCCTCCATACCATCGTCACCATCGCCCTCGCCCGAATCTTTTTGAAGGAACATCTCCACCGGCTTCAACGATTCGGTGTGGCCATCACGCTCACTGCGGTAGTAGCCATCTCCGCCGGCTGAGAGATGGCGCGCCCCGTAATTGGCCTCGAAAGCCCGTCGTCGCCAACCCAAGCTGACCAGACATGACAAATCTCATCGGGCCCTGATGGCGTTCTACGTCTCCAGCGGTGCTCGCGCCAGCGAACTGCTGGGACTACGCGGCGAGCACGTCGATTTGGGGTGGCCAGAAGATCTGGGTCGCCTGCAAGGGCAGTCGCGCCCTGGAGGAGGTGCCAGGCTCACCGGAAACGTTCGCTCATCCCGCCTCGACCGGCGGGCGTGACCGGCGCTAGCTCGCCCACCGGCTCGATCCCCACAGCACGCGAATCTGCGTAGCAACCGCAACGCACCACTTGCCGGTGGTGAATGTCCTTCGTCTCGTTGGCAGGCACATGGAAACGGCGGTACCGGTCCGTCACCGGGCCCGGCGGCGGTGCCGGCGGAGCAGGATGAACGGCAGAAGCACGGGAAGCAGACCCGGCTACTGCGAGGCCATTGCGCACGCTCGTGGAGGTGAGCCGGATCGGCAGGCCACTGTCGCCGGCGGTGGCCGGGAAACGTGAGCGTGGTGGTCACCGTTCGCTTGATCATGCCGCTTTGCAACGACAGGCGGACTTTCCACGGGCCACTGGGCAACTGCTTGTCGAGCACCACGCTGACGGGTGAGGTCTGCCCGGTGGCCAGCGTGGTACCGAGTGTGGCGGGATACGGGCCGGCCCTGAGCCCGCCGGGCCCGTCCGAGATCGTCAGTGATCCGCTCATCTCCAGAGCGCGCCCGCCGGAGTTGCGGACCTGCGCGAATCCCCACATTCTGCGAGGAGTTCAGGACCTCGCCGAGGAGTGCGCGCAGGACGCGTTCGCGCAGGCGCTCGAGCGATGGCCGCGCGACGGCGTGCCTCGGCGGCCCGGAGCCTGGCTCACCACGACGGCGCGCAACCGTGCCGTTCGACCGGCTGCGCCGCGAGGCGGTGGGCGCGGCGAAACTGCGGGAGGTAGCCATGACAGCGGGACCGGGCGAACCCGATGACGCGCTGGGCGGCGAGGTCGCCGTCAGCGGCGTGCGCGACGACGCGTGACGGTCGTGAAGACTCCGCCGTGACACGACGGGCGAACTGTTACGCCGAGCGGTGGGTACGCACCGTTCGAGGTGAGTGCACGGACAGGTTGCTGATTTCCAGCGAGCGGCACCTGCTGGCGGTGCTCGGCGATTACACCGATCATTACAACCGCCATCGGCCTCACCAGTCCCGCTGGCAGCGACCCCCCTGACTCCGACAAGCCGGTCGTCATACCGCCGGACGTACCGATCCGGCGACGGAAGTGCTCGGCGGTGGGATCAACGAGTATCACCGAGCGGCATAGAACGTTTGTGTATCCCCAGGTCAGCGCATCGACGAGTTTGGAGCAGTACAGGATCTCTGAGATCGCCTCGGCACCCTCCTTATTCCTGGTGCTTGGCACGTCGCTTCAGCTGGTGCTTGAACGCGCGGGAGAACCGCTCCGGGTGCCGGTGCCGACCCTCGGCGTCGCCGAAGACCAGCGCGTCACCACGGGCGAGCAGCAGCGCCAGGCCGCCGCGCTCGCACTTGTGCGCGCGGAGCAGGCGTGATGGTCGCCTCGTCAATGTTGACTGCGCGCGGCTTGCTCGTCTTGGTGTCGCCCTCTTTGATCTCGGCGCCCCTGGTCCTTCACGCGGACCAGGCCGACCTACCGGTGGATGCAGATCGTGGCCGCATCCAAGTTGACGTTTCGCCAGCGGAGCGCGAACAGCTCCCCGCGGCGTATCCCGGTCACCGCGTACTCACCACGCAACATGGAGGTGACTGTGTTCCCGCGACCAGTCCAGGAACGCACGGACCTGGGCGTCGTTCCACGGGCACGCCGTGAACCGGCCACCAGCAGGTGGGGACAGCGCCCGTTCAGCGTGGTTCCCTACGACTATCCCGGCAACCGGGCCGGGGCTGTTTCAAGCCTTGGAGAGTCACGTGAACACGATCGAATCTCGGACGCCGAAAACCTCGGTAGACGCCGTTCAACGGACCGCCAGGATCGCCGGTGTCTGGTTCGTCCTCACCTTCGTCTTCTCGATCCCGGCGGTGTTCCTGTACGACCCGGTCCTCAATGACGCGAACTACATCCTGGGAGTGGGCGCGGACACGCAGGTGCAGCTTGGAGCCCTCCTTGAGATTCTGACCGCCGTCGCGAACATCGCCACCGCGGTCGTGCTGTTCCCGATCTTGAAGCGGCAGAGCGAGAGCATCGCCCTCGGTTACATCGGCTTGCGCATCCTCGAATCGACCGTCATCGTGATGGGGGTCGTCAGCGTGCTCGCCGTCGTGACGTTGCGGCAGGACCTGGCGGGCGAGGGCGGCGTCAATGCCACTCTGATCGGTCAGTCACTGGTGGCGCTGAAGGATCAGACGTTCCTGCTCGGGCCCGCCTTCTGCGCGGGCTTCGGCAACGGGCTGCTGCTGGGCTACCTGATGTACCGGTCGGGCCTGGTGCCACGCCCCATGGCACTCATCGGACTCATCGGAGGCCCCATCGCCTGCGCCACCGCGACCGCTGTCCTGTTCGGCGCCTACGAGCAGCAGTCCCCGGTGAATTTCCTGTTCACGGCGCCAGAAATCGTCTGGGAAGCGTCACTGGGCATCTGGCTCATCACCAAGGGCTTCCGCCCCGCCCCCCTCATCACAGAAACGGCC
>NZ_JABVEB010000286.1 GCF_014323665.1 Actinomadura sp. HBU206391
CGCCTGGGGCGGCTGGCGACCGTCGGGCCCAAGGGCGACCCGCAGAACAACCCCGTCGGCTACCGCTACAACGCCGAGACCGGCACGATCGACATCGCCGGGTTCGACATGGGCGCCAGCCGCAAGTTCCGGAACGTCCAGAACAACGGGCAGGTCGCCCTCGTCGTCGACGACCTGGTCTCGACCAGCCCCTGGCGGGTCCGCGGGATCGAGATCCGTGGCCGGGCCGAGGCGCTCACCGGTCAGGCGCCGTCCGGCCCGCACATGAGCGGCGAGCTGATCCGCATACATCCGCGGCGCGTCTTCACCTGGGGGATCGATCCCGACGCCAAGGGCATGGTGCGGCGCGACGTGGCGGGGGTCCCGACGCGGGCGCGTGAGACGCCGGGTCAGCAGGCTCCGATCCAGGAGCATTCGACCTCGGCGCCCGGCCTGACGTGCAGCGAATGACCCGGTGCCCGCAGCACGGTCGCCCGCTCGACGATCTTGCCGGTGGCCAGCCGAATCGCGATCTTGTCCTCGAGGTCCTTCGGCGCCGCGCCCGTGTAGTCGTTCAGCATGATCGAGAAGATCAGTCGCCGGCCGGCGGGGTCTCTGACGTAACCCGAGAGCGCCGTGGCCCCGGTCAGCGTCCCCGTCTTGGCGCGCACGTTCCCCGCGGCGGCCGTGTTCGTCATCCGGGCCGCCAGCGTGCCGCCCACCCACGGATCGGTCTGCCCCGCGATGGGCAGCGAGTTGTAGAAGGCGGGATACCAGGTCTTGGTCATCACGCCCCTCAGGAGGTTGCCGGCCTGGGCCGGAGTGGCCCGGTTCGAACGCGACAGCCCGGAGCCGTCAGTGAGGTTCAGCCGCGTGGTGTCGACCCCGAGGGTCTTCACGTACCTCGCCACGACCGGCAGGCCGGCCTGCCAGCTGCCCTCACCGCCGTCCTCGCGGCCCATCGCCTTCACCAGGATCTCGGCGATGTTGTTGTTGCTGAGCTTGAGGAACGGCACCGACAGCCTGGACAACGGCATCGACGTGCGGTCGGTGACCGTGGTCGCCGTCGGCGGCGCCGCCGCACGCGCGGTCGAGCCGGCCACGCTCACGCCGTGGGCGGTGAGCGCCCTGCGGAAGACGTCGGCCGCGTACAGGGAGGGGTTGTCGACCGTGCGGAGGGTCTGCACCTTCGCGCCGCCGAGGGGGTACGAGCCGGTCACCCGGATGATGTCGGTGCCGCGCGGCCGCGTGATCGACAAGGTCGATGCCGACCCGGGCGCACCCGTCGTGGCCCGGTTGTCGATCGTGACGTGGCCGGTCGCCGGTGCGAGTGCGACGTCCACCGGGCCGCCCTGCGGCCCCGGTGTGACGTCGACGCGCACCGTTCCGACGTTGAAGTCGGCGTCCGGTGAAACGGTGAGCGCTGAGACCTGGGAGGCATAGGCGTACGGCTCGTCCGCCGGATCCCAGCCGGCCGCGAGCCGCTGGTCGTCGAACCAGGTGTCGTCGGCCACCAGCCGGCCGGTCACGCTGGTGATGCCCTTCGCCGCGACCGCGGCGGCCAGCCGGTCGTAGTCGGCGGCCTGCAGCGTGGGGTCACCGGTGCCCTTGAGGATGACGTCGCCGGTCAGCGTGGCCCCCTCCACGGGGCCGTCGGCGAGCACACTCGTACGGAAGGTGTAGCCCGGCCCGAGAACGCCGAACGCGGCCGCCGCCGTCTGCAGCTTCTGGTTCGAGGCGGGCATCACCTGGTCGTCGGCGCCGCGCGTGTAGAGGCCTTTGCCGGTGCGGGCGTCGCGGACGACGACACCGATCTTGGCCCCGTTCAGACGGGCGTCCCCGAGGATGGCGTCGAGGTCGGCCGCGAGGCCGCCACCGGGCTGTGGCCGGCCGACACCTGCGACGCGCCTCGGGCTCTCGGCCGCATGGGGAGCGGCGGCGGCCGTAATGGGGAGCCTTGCCGAGGTGCCCGCGGCAGCGCGGCCGGGCGCCTCCGTCGCCGACGCCACGGCCGCCGCCGTGGAGACGCCTGCGGTGACCACGATCGCGAGACCGGCGAGCATAGATCGGCGCATGACGCCAGAGCCTATGCGATCGGCTCTCAAGGACCGGCGAGTTCGACAGGTCCGATATAACGGGTCATTTCATTACATTGACGGGGTGACAACCGACCGCACGGCCGTGGAGTTTCGTCCGGCAGGCCCCGAGGACGCGACGGCGGTCGCGAGGATCTGGCACCACGGATGGCGTGACGGCCACCTTGGGCACGTTCCAGGCGATCTCGTCGCGGCCCGGACGCCGGAGTCGTTCGGAACGCGCGCGGCGGAGCGGGTCGGCGACACGGTGGTCGCGATCGTCGACGACGCGGTGGCGGGCTTCGTCATGGTGGTCGAGGACGAGGTCGAGCAGGTCTACGTATCCGAAGACCACCGCGGCACCGGTGTGGCGACCGCCCTGCTCGCCGAGGCCGAGCGTCTCGTCGAAGCCGGCGGCCACCGGCGAGCGTGGCTCGCGGTCGTGGCCGGCAACGCCCGAGCCCGCAGGTTCTACGAAAGGTGCGGCTAAACCGACGAGGGGCTGTTCGACTATTCCGCCGCGAGCGCCACCGGGCCGATCCCCGTTCCGTCGCACCGCTACGTGAAACGACTCTCCGGGCACCCGGAACACTGACCGGTGTCTCGGGAACCGCCTTTCGGCGCCCGTGCGCGAGACCCGTCGATGAGCGCCTTCAGGACCTCTTAGGGTGGCGGTCATGTGCGCAGAGGCCGATGCGGGGACACCAGGATCGCTCACCGACGTGCTGGGCGACGTCACGCGGGAACGCGCCGCGCAGGACGCGTTGTGGGGGGTCCAGGAGTTCCCCGACGGCACCGGCACCGAATACGCCGCCGACGCCGAGCGGGCCAAGGCCGCCTGCCGGACGGCGTGGTCGGAGGGTGAGCTGACCTGGCGGCACATCCTCACCGAGGAGTTCCTCGAGGCGCTGGCCGAGTCGGATCCCGAGCGTCTGCGCGCCGAACTCGTGCAGACCGCGGCGGTCGCGGTCAAGTGGGTGCAGGCCTTGGACAGGCGGCCTCCCGGCGCGCCGCACCCGGCGGGCGAGAGCGGCGGCGGCGCCGAGAAGCTGGTCCGTGACCGCATCCCCGAGATCATCGAGGCGAGCGGCAGGTCGCCTCGCGTCCGCGTGGCCGGCGACGACGAGTACGCCGCACTGCTGCGCGCCAAGATGTACGAGGAGGCCGGCGAGTACGCGGCGGGGGCCACCGGCCCGGCGGAGAGCGACCCGGAGGAACTCGCCGATCTCCTCGAGGTCGTGCACGCCCTCGCTCGCACCCACGGCCTCGATCCCGCCGCTCTGGAAGAACTGCGGGCGGCGAAGTCGGCCGAACGCGGCGGTTTCACCCGGCGGCTGGTGCTGCGGCTCCCCGAGCCGGGCGACGGGAAGAAGGCGTCGCCCGCGTCGCCCGCGTCGACGTCGGCCCCGGGAGACGAGGGTTGACGACCGAGCCGTCGCCCCGGACCGGCGCCGCGTTTCACGCGGGACGTGCCCGGCTCACCGGCGTGTCCCCGCTATTCGGCGGCGGTCCGGATCCCCCTGGCCGCGTAGGCGACGTCGGGAGCGGCATGGGCGCGCAGCCGCCGCAGCAGATCCCGCCAGGGCGGCGGCCAGCCCGCCCGCGCTCCGCACGCATCCGTCAGCGCCACGGCGAGCAGGCCGGCCGCCTCCTCCCCGAGGGCGGCCAGCCTTTCCGCGTGGGGCAGCACCCGTTCCGGCTCCACGCGACCGGTCGAGCCGGCGAGCGCCCGGCCGACGTCGACCACCGCCAGCACTCCGGGCGGCAGCGGTGCCGGCAGTGCGGTCCCGGGTTCGTCCCACCGCACGGTCGCGGCCCGCAACCTGGCGGCGAGGGGTAGGGGCAG
Source organism: Actinomadura sp. HBU206391 (assembly GCF_014323665.1). Lineage (GTDB taxonomy): Bacteria > Actinomycetota > Actinomycetes > Streptosporangiales > Streptosporangiaceae > Actinomadura_C. The sequence continues at coordinate 3,901 of NZ_JABVEB010000286.1, forward strand.
TGCGGTCGCCGCCATCTCGATGACGGGGCCGGCCGCCGCCCGGTTCACGCCGGCCAGCGACGCCACGCGCGCTGTGATCAGCTCCAGCCGCTGTGCCGCCGGCCGATCCCGCTCGGGCTCGGCGTCCGGTCCCTCCGGCGCGGTGGCAAGCCGCTCGATCGCCTCGCGCAGCGCATCGCCGGCGGAGCCCCAGTCTCCGGAACCTCCCGAACCTCCCGGCCCGTCCGACCGGCGCGTATGACCGCTGAAGGCGCCGATGACCAGGCCCTCCACGGCGGCACGCCAGTCGGCGGAAGCCCCCAGGTCGGCGACGAGCCCGGCCAGCCGTTCGGACGCCTCCGGAGCGTAGGAGCCCCACGCCATGAGAGCATGCACGGCCGCCGACCGGACCCTCGGATCCGGCGACCGGGTGGCCTCGACGACGAGGTCGGCGTACGGCCGCCGCCAGGGCGCCGGCAGATCCAGCGGGGCGCCGCCGATCACCGCGCGTGCGACATCCGGCGGCCCGGTGACGGCCTCGCGCAGCAGCCCCCACATGCGGGGCTCGTCGAGCATCCGCAGTGCGGCCGAGACGACGGCGGCCCGTACGTCATGGTGCAGACCGTCCTGCGCCCACAGCCCGGTCAGCAGGTCCGCCGCGCCCGGCACGCGATGGACGGCGAGCAGCCGTACCGCCTCCTTCCGTGCGGTCACCTTGCCGTCGGCGAGCACCGGGGCGAGCAGTGCGCCCAGTGCGCTCGGCCGGACGAACCGCGCGGCCCGGGTCGCGGCGTAGACGGCCACGTGGGCATCGTCGCCGGAGGCGTGGGCGAGCAGGTCGGGCAGCACATCGGCCGGCCGCGCCGTCCACGCCGACGAGGTGAGCCCGGCGCGGCGCAGCAGCGGATCGGGCGAGCGCACATACCGCCCCAGCCGGTCGTGGGACAGCCCGGGGATCTGGCCGATCGCCCGCACCGCGCCGGCCCGGTCGACCTTGCTCGCCGAGGCGTCGTCGGCCGCACGGCGCATCAGCCGCAGATAGGCGGTGCGTTGGGTGGCCGTCCACCGGACGAGGTCACCGCGCCACACCGTGGGCACGTATCGCACGCCCTCCATCAGGAACCGGCCGGTCGGGGCTCGTCCGCCGAGCACGACCCCGAGAAGGTCCGTGCGTCGTCGCGCCAAGATCGCCATCACCTCGGCGATGACCACCGTGGACGGGTCGTCCGCCACGAGCCGACCCGCGCGGTCGTCGCGAGTACCGGGTGCGGCGAGCCACAACCTGATCGCGCGCCGGCTGATCGAGTCGAGGCGGGCGCTCACCGCGCGTCGCAGGGCCTCTTGCAGCTCGGGCAGGTCGTGGCCGCGATGTTCGAGCGCCTCGGCGAGGGCGAAGGCCAGCTGGTGCTGGTCCCGTGCCGCTTCGCGCTCGAGATGCGGTGCCAGCCTGGCCACCAGTTCGCGTTCCCGGCCGCGGCGCAGGACCCGGTGGAGCCTTCCGAGATGAATCGTGCCCAGATGCCCGGTGAGACGTTCGAAACAGCCGAGGGCGAACTCGACCAGTTGCTGCTCCTCGCGCAGCGCGCCCTGCTCGAACACGCGGGCGGCGATCCTGGTGAAGGTGTAGCGGGTCTGGTGGGAGCAGTCACGGGCGGCGAGCGCGTCATCGATCATCTGGTCGAGGGCGGGCAGGTGCACCTCGCGGAACAGGCTGGGCGGAACCGCGGCGAGCGCGGCGGCCGCCTTGTCACGAACGGGGTCCTGCTCGTTGCGGAACCGGGTCAGCGACTCCAGCAGCCTGGTCAGGACCTCGGGGTCGCGGCTGCGGCCCGCGCAGGAGATCAGCAGGCGGTAGCCGTCGGCCCGTTCGCCGGCGTCGCGCGCACGCGTCCGCAGGGCGAGGGTCGGTTCCGCCTCGTCGTACGGGAGGAAGGCCGTGATCGCCATCACCCGGTCCGGATGGTCTCGGACGTGACGCAGGCCCAGCATCCGCCCGGCCTCGGCCGCCCGCCTGGCCGCGGGCAGCACCTCCAGGATCTGGTCGGATACCTCTGCCCGTCCCCGGTCGAAGCCCGCCATCGCGGCGTCGTACAGGTCCGGGCGGCGCCTGGGGGCCACCGCGCTCAGCAACGTGAGCAGCAACCGCTCGTTCTCTCGGACGGCGCGGCCGACCCGGCCGAGGTCGGCGTCGGTCAGCCCGGCCAGCCGGCGGCGTACGGCCCGCCGCCCGAGCCACTGCCCGGCGGCAGGCCTTCGATCGGGCGCGAGCAGGAGCTCCAGCATTCGCGGCACATCGGCGTCCAGCAGCAGGCCGCACGGCTTGACCATGGCCTGGGGCATCGGGCCGGCCGTCCAGTGCCGTTCAAGCAGCGTGATCACGCGCTGCGGGTGGTGCGGGATCGCCGCGGCCACTCCCCCCTGATGCCGCAGCCACCAGGCCGGCCACTGACTGGGCGGCAGCCCGGCGAGTGCCCGCTCCGCGTGGTCGAGGACGAGGCCGGGATGCCGACGGCCGAGCGCCCGCCAGTTGGAGACGGCGGGGGCGAGGGTGTCGACAAGGGCGGCTGCCAGATCGGGCCCGCAGTCCGGCAGCAGCCGCGCGGCCTCGAGGTCGCCCCACCGTCGCCGTACGGTGTCGATCAGCCG
>NZ_JABVEB010000287.1 GCF_014323665.1 Actinomadura sp. HBU206391
ACGCGCCGGGAGTCCCGGCGGAGGAAGCGCGGCCGGGCGTGCGGGAGGAGAGAGCGCGGCCGGGCGTGCAGGAGGAGAGAGCGCGGCCGGGTGCGGCGCGGTCGTGGCGGAACGGTCGGCGGCCAACGCCGTCCTGCGCGGCGGCGCCGAACTCGTCGCGCGCCGGCTCACCGGTCTCGAGGCCCAGCCGATCTCGTCGGTCGGGGTCGGGTTCGGCACCGAGGCGGCCGACCCGGGCGCGACGGCGCTGACCCCGCCGCCGGATCCGGCGATCCCGGCGGCCGCGCTGTCGAGCGCGGTGCGGCCCGAGGACGTCACCGTGAAGCCCGGCGGCCAGGACGAGATCGTGGTCTCCCTCGCGACGGTCTTCCATCCCACGGTCGAGCTGGCCGACGTCACCGAGGCGGGTCTGTTCGGCGGATCGCGGCTGTACAACCAGGTGGTCTTCGAGCCGGTGACGCTGCGGCCGGGGCAGGACGTGACGTTCTTCTGGGAGATCGACTTTCCGTACGGACACTGAACCCAAGAGGTGGGGCCCATGCAGGCGCTCAAGCTCAACATCCTCGGCTTTCCCGCCGTCAACCACGAGCTGGAGGTGGAGGTGCGCGACCCGTCGACCGGCACGGTGGTCAAGACCGCCCGGCCGTTCCTCGACGGCACGGTGAGCATCCCGCAAATCCTGCCGGGGGCCTACGACGTCGCGATCCGCCATCCGAACCTGGCACTGCCCGTACTGCGCCAGCAGATCCGGGTGCTCCCCGTGGGCGACACCAAGATCTCGCTGCTGCTGGATCCGAGCAGGTTCCGCGACACCCCGATCGCCGACATCCCCGACGCCAACCTCGGGCCCGTGCGCGACGCGACCACCACGGTGGAGCAGACGGTGCAGCCTCTCGCCACCAAGCGTCCGGGCGAGGCGATCACCGCCGCCGACTGGAACACGCTCGCCGGCAACCTCGGCGCGCTCGCCAACGCGGTCACACAGCTGACCCGGCTGGTCACGCCGACAGGGCACGACCACGGGGAGCTCGAGAACAAGATCAACGAGATCCAGGGCAACTTCACCGCGCTGCTCGACACGCTGACGACGGCCTTCACCGAACTGCAGCGCCAGATCCAGGCCGAGCGCATCCGCAAGCAGGTCGACGAGCTCGTCGACCGCGCCGGGCTGCCCGCGGACAACCCACGGCGCACGGCGCTGCTCGATGCGGTCGCCCAGCTGAACCAGGGGGTCGTCGCACCGCCGTCCCGGTTCGCCCAGGTGTCCCGCAACACCGGCGTCCAGCTCGAGAGCCTCGTACAGCAGATCCTGGACGAGCAGGCCGAGGACCCGGACCTGCCGACGTCGCCGCAGGTGAAGGCCATCGGGCAGTCCGCGGACCTGCTGCGCGGCACCAACACGACCAGCTACGAGACCGAGCTGCGGCACCTGCGCAAGTCCGACCTCACGTTCGGCGTCGGCGGCCTCACCTCGGTCCTCGACGGCGGCCGCACCTGACCATTCGAACCATCGCCAGAGCCGAACCCGGGGAGCCACGGTGGCCACCACTGGACGTCTGCAGAACATCGACCGGCTGGGCCGGCTGCTCGCGCCACTCGCCGGCCGGCAGCGCGGCATGCCGATCGAGGCCGAGCACTGGAACACGCTCGTCGACGTCCTCAGGGACGTCCTCGAGATCGACCGCGCTCAGGAGAACGGGCTCGAGCAGTCGCTGAAGGACGGCTTCGCCGCTCGCGAGCACGAACATCTGGGCGCGGTCACACTGAGCTGGCTCGCGCCCGACCTGCAGAGCCGGCTCACCGACGCGCGCGAGTCGCTGTCGGTGCGGGCGACGGTGGCCGACGTGGTGCGGCGGCTGTCCGACACCGCCGCCGAGGTGGCCACGCTGGCGGAACGGATCGAAACGACTCAGCGGCGGGTCGACGAGAGCGCGGTGGACGAGCTGGCGCGCATCGGGAAGCTGCGCGGGTTCGAGCAGCGCATCGACGGCCTGGAGAATCTGCGCGGCCATGTCACCACGCTGTCGGCACTCCTCGAGGGACTGCAGCCGGCGGTGGCGACGGTGCTCGAACTGCGCGAGCAACTCCGCAGACCGGACGGCAGCCCGATCGACGTACTCGGGCTCGATCAGCGGGTCGGGACGCTGGCGGAACGGCAGGACGAGGCGCTCACCGGGGTCGACGGACGGCCACTGCGCATGCGCGACTTCGAGGTGGAGCTGGACGAGGTCAAGGACGCGATCGGCATCGGCGCCGGCGGCGGGCTGGAGGCCCGGATCGCCGCGCTCGGCGGCGAGCTGGAGGGCCGGCTGAACGATGACATCGTCGAACGGCTCGGCGAGCAGCAGCAGGCGATCGACGCCGAGCTGGCGCAACTGTCCGCCGTGCTCGACGCGAAGATGGAGAACCGCGTCGGCGGGCTCGTCGCGCAACTGCGCGACGAGCTGGCCGAGTCGCTCGACACCGCCACCGGGAACATCGCCGAGCAGACCGACGCCAAGGTCGGCGACCTGTCGGCCTCGATGGACGAGCGGCTCTCGGATCTGTCCGCCTCGGTGGACGACCGGTTCAGGTCGTTCCGCGACAAGATCGTGGACGACATCACGGCCGTGGTCGCCGACCGCGTCGCCCCGATGGTGCTGGCCACGGTGCAGGAACGGATCGACGAGGGCGTGGCCAAGGCGATCGACGCGCGGCTGGAGGGCGTCGATGAGGCGTTGAGAAGCGTCGACGGCCGGCTGTCCAAGATGGGCGACCAGCTCAAGGACCTCGACACCCGCGTCCGCAAGCTGGAGGGCAAGGACCAGTGAGCAGGCGCACGCGATGCTGAGCACGTTCGAGGGGCGCGTGGTCGCGGCGGTCGCCGAGTTGCTGGCCGACCGGACCGAGCTCGCCGTCATCCGGGCCGGCGGCTCCCCCGGCGTTCTCACCGGAGGGTCCGGCCGGGTCGAGATCGGTGTCGTCGGCGCGCGGCCCGACACCGGCCGCGGCTTCTCCCCCGGCGGCACGCTGTCCGGACCGGACGGCAGCCGCCGGGTGGTGCCGCTCGCGGTGGAGGTGCGGGCGTCATTGGCCCGCCGCGCCACCGGCGCCGGCGACGCGGCCCTGCTCACGGCCAGGACCGCGCTGCTCGAGGACGTGACGCTGGTGGTCCACGGTCTCGACGTCGCCGTCGCGCACGGCGGCGGCGGCCTCGACGGAGCCGGCGACGATCCGGGGTTCAAGGTGCTGGGGCTCGATCTGGCCGAGGTGACGGTCGCCCCCACGCCCACCGGCGACGACCAGCACGCGGTGGTGTCCTACCTCGGCCGGGTGCTGGTGTGGCCGCCCGGAACGGCGCAGACGCTCGGCCTCATCCCGGCCGTCGACGTGGTCATCGAGTCGCTTCCGCTCGGCATCACGGCCGACCCGCCCGTCGTCGTGGCCGGGGGCAGCGCGTTGGTCCGGATCCACGGCGTCAGCGGCAGCAGGCTCGCCGACGCCGAGACCGGTGCGCGGGAGACGGTCCGGCTCGCCGTCGGCGTGCGCAGCGACCTGCCGCCCGCCGACCGAGGCGCCATCGCCGACGGGGCTCCAGCCGCCGTCGCCGGTTTCCGCGTCGTGCCGGTCACCGAGCCGCTGACCGTGGTGACCTACACCGCGCCCGCCCAGGGGCCGGCCCACGAGGAGGTGGCGGTCCACCTCGCCCACCCGACCGGCGGTCTAGGAGCGCCGCTCGGCGCCGTGACCCTCACCGTACGGGCGGCGCCGCCATGATCGAGGTGTCCGCCCAGGCGTTCCTGCTGCCGTCGAACCTGTCCGGGCCTGCGCTCACGAGCATCATCGCGCGGGTCGTGGACGTCCCCGCCGTGGTGCCGGTCGTGTTCCCCGAGGGCGGCGGCGACGTCGACATGGAACTGTCGGTGCCCTACCGGGCCGGAATGGACGAGGTCGCCGTCGACGCCGCCCGCCTGACGATCGAGGCGGCCGCCGGAGAGCTGAGCATCGACGGCTGGCAGGTCAAGGCCGGCCCCGAGGGCAAGGGCGTCTTCGTCCTCCTCGACGTCCCCGCCCGGTTGCGGCGGCTCGTCCTGGAGGGCCCCGCGCCCCCCGCTGGGTCGTTCCTCGTCGTCCGATCGACCGAGCCCGGGCCGCCCCTGGCACCGGGCCCTCCGCTGTTCGCCGGGAAGGACTTCCCGCCCGGCGGGCCGATGTTCCCCCCGCCGATCCCACGGCTCACCGCCACGACCGCCGGGAACCGGGTCACGGTCACACTGCCGGACTCGCCCGCGGCGGCCGGACGAGCCTGGCTCCTGCAGTACGCGACGGGCGACGAAGTGATCGAACTGATCCCCGCCGACCTCCAGACCGCCGTGACCTCGGTGACCGTCGCACCCGCCCCCACGGACGTGCGGCTCGTGCTGCGGGGCGGCGGAGCCGACCAGCCGCTGTGGCGGCACCCCGGGAGCCTGGAGCCCGGAGCCGGGCGGCAGGACGCGGACTTCACCCCCGCCGCGGGCGCCCGGCTGGCCGCCGCACTGGCCGAAGCACGGGCCGCCGCACCGGCCGAAGCACGGGCCGAAGCACGGGCCGCCGCACCGGCCGCGGCGGTGAGCGCGGGGGTGTCGGGCGCGGACGCCGGGACGCTGGCGCTGCCGCTGCGCTTCCACGCCGCCTCGGCGGGCACCCTGCATGTCGTCGACCGCACCCTCGATCTGCGGTACGTGGCGTATCCGGCCGGCCGCGACCCTCTGGCGCTCGCCCTCGACGGCGACTGGGCGGACCTGACGCTGACCGCGCCGGTACGCGCGATCGTCTCGAGCACGCTCCGGCTGCGCGCGGAGCACCAGGGCCGGGAGCTGGTGCCAGGATCGCCGGAACCGCCGATCCGCCCGCCCGCCGCCGGGCTGCACGTGGCACCGGGTCGTACGGTCGCCGCGCCGGCCCGGTTGCCGGCGGGAACCTCGGCCCTCGCCCTCGCCGCCGTCCAGTTGCTGGTCGCGCCGCTCGGCCACGCCGAGTTCACCTGCCGGCTGCACGCCGACGCCGGCGGCACGCCCGGCGCACCGCTCACCGGTCCGCTGGTGGCGCGGCTGCCGGCGGGCGCCGCTCGCGCGTGGGTGCGGCTGGACCTCGACCCGGCCGTGAGAGTGGCGGTCCCCTCGGCACTGTGGGTCAGCGTGCGCACCACCGGCGGTGCGCTCGACTGGTTCGCCGCGGCCGGCGGGCCGCCCGCCCGGGTCAGTGGCGACGACGGGCGCAGCTGGGCCGACGCGGACGCCGCCGCCGGGCGGGTGGGCACGCCGTGGGTACGGCTCCAGCACGCGGTCGACCCGGCCACCGTCACAGCGCCAGTCCTCACCGTGCGCGCCGGCGAGGTGGCGCTGGACCCGATGCCGCTGGCGCCGGCCGGCCGGCCAGGGGACTACGCCGGGCCGACCGGCCTGCCGGAGCGGATCGCCCGGCTGCTCGCCGCCGGCACGGGAGCCCCCGTGAGCGAGACCGGCCGCCGGACCGTCACGCTGAGCCTGTTCTCGGCGGCCGTCCTCGACCTGACCCTCACCGAGCTGACGTGTTCGTACGCCCCGTTCGACGAGACCTGATCCCCGAGGCCGGGTGGGTCTCAGGGCAGGGCCTCCTGCAGGCGGGTGAAGGCGGTGTCGGCGGACGTGAGACCGGTGGAGATCTCGTCCTCGAAGCCGTGGAGCGCGGTGAGGGTCGAGGCGAACAGGGCGTCCACGTCGAGCAGGCTCAACGCGGCCACCACCGCCGCGTACGTCTCGACGACCGGGGCGAGCACCACGGTCGGCCGCAGGTCGTTCGCGATCGCGGCGATGTCGGTCTTGAGCTGCGCGATGGCCGGGCGGGCGGCGCTGAAGGGGTCCCAGGCGGGCGTATCGGCGAGCAGCCCGTCGACCGCCGCCACCAGATCGGCGAGGACGGTGCTCGGGCGCAGCGCCGCGACGGCGTCGCGGACCGTCGTGAAGATCCCCTGAGCCTCCACGACCAGGGCCCGGACGTCGATCTCGGCGATCAGGTCGTCGACGGCCTCGACCGTGTCGCGGACGGGCTCGCGTACGAGCTCATCGACGACCGACCGGAGCTTGGCGCCCACGGCCGCGTCGAACGCCGCCGCCTGCGGGCGCAGCCGGTCGGCCACGGTGACCAGCATCGAGCGCAGCTCGCCCCGCAGGTCCGCTGCGGCGTCGCCGCCGGCCCGCGTCACCCAGGCGTGGGCGAGGTCGCGCAGCGGGGTGACGAGCGGGGCGAGCGCCGTGCCGATCCCGGCGGCCAGCCCGGCGAGCGCGGCGGTGGGGACCGCAGCGAGCCGGTCGTACATGGCGCGCGTGGCGTCGAGGCCGGCGAGCAGCGCGCCGCGCCCGGCGGCCAAGGGCGCGAGAAGCTCGGCCGGCGACCGGGCCACGAGCGGCGCGAGCCGGTCGCGCAGGGAGCCGGGCGGCAGTGCGGCGACGGCCGCCGCCACCGTGGCGACCTGAAGCGTGACGGCCGTGGCCGGCGGCGCCGGGTCGGCCGCGACGACCCG
>NZ_JABVEB010000288.1 GCF_014323665.1 Actinomadura sp. HBU206391
CGACGCGCCGAACAGCTCTCTGCGGCGCAGGAATACCCCGATGGCCAGGCAGAGAGCGGAGACGATGCTGACCGCGATCGAAACGTAGATCAGCGCCAGTCCGTCGAGGCCCACGACCTCGGTACCCGAGTTGCCGAATACGACGCCCGTGATGAGCAGGGCGATCGCCAGCACAACGAATAGGCCACTCAGGATGATCACAGGGTTTCTCTCCCTCTACAGGACGAGCGCCAGCCCGGTGTAGCCGCATCGGCAAGAGCGCCGACGAGATGTCGACGACATCCGCGGCGCGACCGATGGCAGACATTACCGGCTGTCGCGCCTCTCACGAGCACGGCATGACTGTCGGCTCAAAGAGAGTTCCACACTCCGCGCGACGCCACAATCTCAACGCCTCTCGTGCGGGGGATTGTCGCCGACGGCGTGGAATGCACCGGTGCTGCTGTGCTGCGCGTGCTGGATGTGCTGAGGCGCCTCGGCCGGCGGTGGCGGGAACGGGGTGGGTCCGGTGGCGGAAGGGCCGCCCGGCTGCCCGTTACGGCTCTCGACATGCTGAATCGCGTTCTGCGGAGCCGTCTGCGGTCCACTGGGATTCGGGCCGGTCGGGAACGCACCACTGTCGTTGGTGCTCGCGTCGAGTTCGCGGAGCTGCCCCTCGAGATAGGCCTTGAGGCGGCTGCGGTACTCACGCTCGAAGGCACGGAGGTTGTCCACCTCGCGCTCGAGCTCCTCACGCTGCTGCACGAGAGAACCCATGACCTGGCGGTGCCGCTCCTGGGCGTCGCGGTCGAGCGCCTCGGCGCGCGAGCGCGCCTCGCTGACGACCTGGTCGGCCTGGCGGCGGGCCTTGCCGAGGATCTCCTCGGCCTCCCGGCGCGCACGGCCGAGCGTCTCGTCGGCCTCCCTGCGGGCGTCGGCGATCGCCTGGTCGGCGGTCTGCTGCGCGAGGGCGAGCACCCGCGCGGCCGTGTCCATGTTGTCCTCGCTCGTCGGCGCCATGCTCAGGCCGATCGAGGGCTCGGGCTCGGGCTTGGGCTCGGGCCGCGGAGGCTCGGGGATGGGCGAGATGTCGGGCTTGGGCTCGACGATCGGCGCCGCCATCGCGGGCACCTTGCCACGCAGGCACTCGGCCAGCTTGGCCCTCAGTTCCTCGTTCTCCTGGATGAGCCGGTCGAGTTCCGCCTCGACCTCGTCGAGGAAGGCGTCGACCTCCTCTTCGTCATAACCCGGCCGCAGCCGGGTGGTACTGAACTGCTTGTTCCGCACGTCGGCGGGTGTCAACGGCATGTTCGTCTCCTTGGCGCGCTTGGAGTCTGTCCCAAAGGACGGTATCCGATCAGAGCCCCCCCACGAAGATGATCATGATGTAGACCACGAAGAAGAGCACCATGAAGCTGAGGTCCAACGCCACGTTCCCGAGCCGCAGGGGTGGGATGAACCGTCTCAGCAACTTCAGTGGTGGATCGGTGACCGTGTACGTGACCTCGGCAAGCACCAGCACCACCCCCGTAGGACGCCATTTCCGCGCGAAGGACTGCAGCGTCTCCAAGACCAGCCTCCCGATGAGCAGTAGGAGGAAGAGGTACAGCAGTGCGCTCAGCACGGTTCCAACAGTTGTCACGGGCACTCTCGCATGTGGCGGTCAGCTCTGGTTGAAGAATCCTCGTTCTGCCATCCGGGCTTTGTCCTCCGCGGTCACCTCGACATTGGCCGGCGACAACAGGAACACCTTGTTCGTAACACGCTCGATGCTCCCGTGTAGGCCGAACACGAGACCTGCCGCGAAGTCGACGAGACGCTTGGCGTCACTGTCGACCATCTCGGTCAGGTTCATGATCACTGGCGTGCCCTCACGGAAGTGTTCCCCGATGGTTCTGGCTTCGTTGTACGTCCTGGGGTGCAGCGTAGTGATGCGCGCAAGGTCAGTGGTAGCCGAGTCGTAGATTGCCACGGAGCGCCGCTCACCGCCCGACGGAGCGTGACCGTGCTCGCGGTCTGCGGACTCCACCGTCCGGTTGGCCTGACCGGCGGGTTCCTCCCCGGTGCGGCGCCGCTCGGCGGTCTCGTCATCGTAGACATCGTAGTCGTCGTAGTCGTCGTCGTAGCGGTCGTCCTCCACGAGGCCGAGGTAGACCGCCATCTTGCGCATCGCGCTGGCCATATGTCCCTCCGTCGCCTCTCCGGTGCAGACCTGTCCCCGGCGACCGCTCGCCGATCGATACTCGGATCCGCGGGCCGCCACGCCTATCCGACGGAGCCCACTTGGGGGGACATTACCTGACGATTGCCTGTCGGCCACCGAGCAACGCCGTACCGACACGCACGTGTGTCGCGCCACACGCGATCGCCTGCTCCAGGTCTCCGCTCATACCGGCCGAAATGATCTTTGCGGCCGGGTGCGCCTTCCGCACCTCGCGCGCGATCTCGGCGAGCCGGGCGAAGGGCGGCCCCGGGTCGGCTCCGAGCGGTGCGACGGCCATCACACCGCCGAGTTCCAGCCCCTCCGCCGTCGCCACGGCGTCCGCGAGGCCCGGCGCCTCGGCCGGCGTGAGCCCGCCCCGCCCCTCGGCGCCGGCTTCGAGCGAGACCTGGACCAGACACCGGAGCGTTCGTCCGGCCCGTACGGCCTCCGTGGACAGCGCGGTGACCAGTCTCGGCCGGTCGACCGAGTGCACGACGTCGGCGTACGAGACCACCGACCGTGCCTTGTTGGTCTGCAGCCGCCCGACGAAATGCCACGTCAGCGGCAGGTCGGCGCAGTCGGCGGCCTTGGGGGCCGCCTCCTGGTCACGGTTCTCCGCGACGTCGGTCACGCCGAGGTCGGCGAGCAACCGCACGTCCGAGGCGGGGAAGGTCTTGGTCACCGCGATCAGCGTGATCTCACCGGCGTCCCGGCCCGCCGCCGCGCACGCGGCCGCGATCCGCTCGCGCACGGCGGACAGGTTCGCCCTGACGGCCTCGCTGCGGATCACGGCTTGAGCCACACGTAGCCGGCGAACCGGCCGGTCCGGCCGTCTCGCCGGTAGGAGTAGAGGGCCGGGGTCTCCATGGTGCACCGCGGGTCGCCGCCGATGGCCGCGACTCCGGCGGCACGCAGCTGGGCGGCTATCCCCGCACGGATGTCGAGTGCGGGCGTGCCCTCGCGGGTCGTGGCGCGGGCCTCCGGCACGACGGCCGAGACCTCGTCGCGCAGCCCGGCCGGCACCTCGTAACAGCCTCCGCACACCACGGGCCCGATCATCGCGCGCAACCGCGAAGGCACGGCACCGTGCTCGCACATCGCGGTCACCAGGGCGGGCACCACCCCGAGTGCGGTGCCCGGGCGCCCGGAATGCGCGGCGCCGACGACACGGGCGACCGGGTCGGCGAGCAGCACGGGCGCGCAGTCGGCCACGAGCACCGCGAGCGCCAGGCCCGGCTCGGTGGTCAACACCGCATCGACTCCGGGCGGGTCGGTCTCTCCCGACGGCGGTGGCAGCGGCCCGGTCGCCACGGCGACCTCCGCTCCGTGCACCTGGCGCATCCACACGGTTCGGCCGGCGGCCAGCCCGAGCGCCTCTTCGACGATCGCCCGGTTCTTCCGTACGGCCTCAGCGTCGTCGCCGACCGCACCGCCCAGATTCAGCGAGTCGTACGGCGCGGAGCTCGCCCCGCCCTCCCGGTCGGTGAAGGCCGCTCCGATGCCCTCACCGAGGTCGACGCGTCCGACCACTACTTGAGGAAGTCGGGCACGTCGAGGTCGTCGTCCTCGTCGAACACGACCGGGCGCCGCCGTACCGGTTCACTCGCAGTGACGCTCGCCGCGGACGGCTCCGTCGCCGGCCGCGGCACCTTAGGGCGCGTCGCGCTCTGCGCCTCACGCTCGTCGACATCGTCGGACCGCGAGGCCGGCGACTCGTCGCTGTTCGCTCGCTCCTCCTGCCCGACGGCCGAGTCGTCCTGCGGCACCGGCCGGGGCGCGACGGACTCGGACACGACGGATGACACCGGGACCGCCGGAGCGGTCGGCGGCGGCGCCGGGCGTGGCGGCGGCGGTGGGGCGGCGGGCCGGCCGGACTGGGCCGTCCGCTGGCTCTGCGCCACCGGCAGCGGCGCGGGCTTGGACGGGGCGCCCTCGTCGAAACCCGCCGCGATGACGGTCACCCGCACCTCGTCGCCGAGGGCGTCGTCGATGACCGCGCCGAAGATGATGTTGGCGTCGGGTGCCGCGGCGTTGGAGACGAGCTGGGCGGCCTCGTTGATCTCGAAGAGACCGAGATCCGAACCACCCGAGATGGAGAGCAGCACACCGTGCGCGCCGTCGATGCTGGCCTCCAGCAGCGGGCTCGAGATGGCCATCTCGGCGGCCGCGACCGACCGGTCGTCACCGCGGGCCGAGCCGATGCCCATGAGCGCCGAACCGGCGCCGGACATGACCGACTTCACGTCGGCGAAGTCGAGGTTGATCAGACCCGGGGTGGTGATCAGGTCCGTGATGCCCTGCACACCGGAGAGGAGCACCTGATCGGCGGCCTTGAAGGCGTCCAGCACGCTGACCTGGCGATCGGAGATCGACAGCAGCCGGTCGTTCGGGATGACGATGAGCGTGTCCACCTCGTCGCGCAGCGTCTCGATACCGGCCTCGGCCTGCATCGCACGGCGCTTGCCCTCGAAGCTGAAGGGGCGGGTGACGACGCCGATGGTGAGGGCCCCGAGCGAGCGGGCGATGTTGGCCACGACCGGCGCCCCGCCGGTGCCGGTGCCACCGCCCTCGCCGGCCGTGACGAAGACCATGTCGGCGCCCTTGAGGACCTCCTCGATCTCCTCTCGGTGGTCCTCCGCGGCCTTGCGGCCCACATCGGGATTGGCTCCGGCGCCGAGTCCGCGGGTGAGCTCACGGCCGACGTCGAGCTTGACGTCGGCGTCACTCATCAGCAGCGCCTGGGCATCTGTGTTGATCGCGATGAACTCGACGCCCTTGAGACCCTCCTCGATCATCCGGTTGACGGCATTGACGCCGCCGCCGCCAATGCCGACGACCTTGATGACCGCGAGGTAGTTCTGCGGTGCTGCCACGACGAGGGGCCTTTCCGCTCGTTCTATCGAACCGGCCGGCCCAGTCCTTGAACCGGTACCGCCGCGGTGTTGCTGACACAGGTCTTTTCTGGTGGATCGGGGTGACCGGCGCCACGCCCAACCCTCACCCTCAAGTTGAGGCTTAGAGTTATGTCAACCTGAGGGCTGATACGGACAGTAGGTGCGGTCAACCTCCAGGGTCAACTAACCCGGCACGAACTGAACCGGCGTGTCGCGGTGGGTCCGTGTTGCCCCAGTTGATAAGCCGTCGCACCCCCGCACCTCCCCCGGATCACGAACCGATCTTCCCAGCCTGCCCCATGGAACACCTCGAAGGCCGGGCGGCGACACGCGGTGTCGCCTGTCACAGCGTCTCGCATCAACGCCCCCGCGTCCCGCATCCCTGCGTCGAGCGCGTGTCTCTCACCGGGTCGTGACGACCTCGGGCGAGCTCACGTCGACGGTGCGAGCCGCGCGCCCCTCGGGCGTGGCGAGCAGGGCGTCGATCAGCCGCACCTTCTCCTCGGACCGCTCCGCGGCGCCCCACACGACGGTCGTCCCGGCCTTGAACCGCAGGGTGACCGACTCGGCACTGGACGCCTCGATCTGGGCGAGCCGCCGCGCGAACCGGACCGGCAGGTCCCCCCGCACCTTCAGCGCCGCGGCCGTCGCGGGGTCGGTTGCGCTCGGGTTCGCCACGACCAGTGCCGGTAGGCCGCTCGGCCGGCGTGAGGTGGTGACCACGATCACGCCGTAACGGTCCATCTCGTAGTACTTCCGCGCGCGCTCCACCACCACCACGGGCACCCGCTCCCTGACGACGATCCGCACCGTGGCCGGCCAGCGCCGCTCCACGCGTGCGGACTCGACCTCGGGCAGCCGCTCGACACGGTCACGTACGACGTCGGTGTCCATCCGGACCATCGGCGTGCCGAGCGGCACCCGGGCGGTCGTCACCACACGGTCGCGGGGCAGGATCTTCACGCCGGTCACCTGGACATGCCGGACGACCAGGAGCCGGGATCCGAGCAGCACCCACGCGGCGGTCGCGAGCACGCCGACGACCAGCAGGGCCACGCAGATGACCTTCCAGCGAGTGGGCCGCCGCGAGCTCGCCGGCTCCGCCGGAGGCCCGTTCGCGGCACGCTCCCGTCCCGCCACCGTGCCGGTATCCGCCATCGCCGCCCGCCCATGCCGTGGAGAGTCTCGTCAGATGATGGCCCGAACCCCGCTCACGACCGAGCCCCCACGCCGACCGTCCCGCAAGGACCGTTGTGGAAAGACCCCCGATCATCCCTACGCCGAAGCGCCTTGCGAGGGGCGCCGCGCTGTCTGGACTGAGGAACGAGCGCTCGGGAGCGACGAGGGAAGACAGCGCGTCAAAGCGCCCCGAGCCGCCGCGCCGGAGGCGCGGCCATCAACGCAGCAGCTCGG
>NZ_JABVEB010000289.1 GCF_014323665.1 Actinomadura sp. HBU206391
TGGGTCAGCAGTTGGTCGACGGTGATGGCTCCGATCATGGGTGCGTCGGTGCGGCGCGGGTCATCGGCGACGGCGACGATGGGGCTGCGGGTCGAGGCCATGACGCTGGCGATCTCGATGGCGGTGGCGTTGGCGTCCACGATCGGCGGTGGGGTCCGCTCGCTCGGCAGCAGGTCGGCGACTTGCTTGTCGGCCAGTTTGACGCAGAGCTGGTCGGCGTGGGTCTCGTCGTAGACGCGGGCGAGGGCGGGGTCGTCTTGGACGTAGCGGGGGATGACGGCACGCAGGAGTAGTGGGCCGGGCAGCACCGCTTGCGGCCGACGGTCGGCGTCGATAACGATCAGGCCGGGAAGCCGGTGTTCGGCCAGCAGCCGGGCGGCCTCAAGGGCGCTGCTGTCGGGGGTCACGGTGGGGAAGTCGGTGGCAAGCTGTCGGGCGCGCACCAGCCTCACGGTATCCGAGAAGCGCCCCGGCGGGAGAGCGGGGTGTCCCCGTAGGTAATGCGTAGGAATCGCGTCAATATGCCGTTAAGATCTTAGCTGGAGCGCCGGGAAGTCTGGTCGGCAAGTCTGTCAGCTTTTTCCCGAAGGGCTCCCATGACGTCGCTGCTTGTCGCGTTCGCCGCCGTTCTGTTGCTGGCCGTGCTGGTGTCGAGTCTGGCTCATCGCACGATCCTGTCCACGGCCGCGCTGTTTCTCGTCGCCGGGTTCGTCCTGGGTGACGGGGTGAGCGGGGTGGTGTCGCTTCGGCCGGGCGACCCGGTGGTGGGGACCCTGGCGGAGCTGGCGTTGTTCGCGGTGTTGTTCACCGATGGGATGCGGGTCGGCTGGGCGGATCTGCGCAGCGCGTGGCGGCTGCCCGGCCGGGCTCTCGGCTGGGGATTGCCCCTGACGCTGCTGGTGACCGCGCTGTGCGCTCACTATCTGGTCGGTCTGGGCTGGGCCGAGTCGTTGCTGATCGGTGCGATTTTGGCGCCGACCGATCCGGTCTTCGCCGCTGCGTTGGTCGGGGATGACCGCGTGCCGCCGCGGCTGCGCCACCTGCTGAACGTGGAGTCCGGCGTCAACGACGGCTTGGCGCTTCCGTTCGTGGTGGTGTTCTTGGCGATCGCGGCCGGCTCGGAGGATCTGCATCTGGGCGAGCTGGGGCTGGAGCTGATCGTGGGCGTTGCCATCGGAGTGCTGGTGCCGCTAGTCGCGATCTTGCTGGAGCGGACCCGGCTGTTTTCGGCCTCCATCCAGTACGAGCCGCTGAACGCGATCGCGATCGGGCTGCTGGTGCTGGCGCTGGGCAAGGCCACGCACGGCAACCTGTTCCTTGCCGCGTTCGCCGCCGGGATCACGGTCGCGACCTTCGGCGAGCGGCAGCGCGAGTCGTTCGAGCACTTCGGCGAGCTGATCGCCGAGCTTTTGAAGCTGGCGGCGTTGCTGGTGTTCGGGGCGCTGATCACACCGGGCCTGCTGGGTGAGATCGGCTGGAACGGATGGGCGTTCGCGGTGCTGGCGTTGGTGGCCGCCCGGCCGCTGGCGATCTGGATCGCGTTCTGGCGGTCGCGGCTGTCCGGGCGCGAGCAGGCGGCGATGATGTGGTTCGGCCCGAAGGGTTTCGCCTCGGTCGTCTACGCACTGCTGGTGCTGGAGTCCGGCATCCCCGCCGCAGACAAGATCTTCCATCTCGCGGCCGTAACGATCGTCGCCTCGATCCTCGCGCACTCCTCCACCGACATCGTCGTGGCCCGCTGGTTCGACGACGAGCACGAGGTCCCCACCTGGTTCGGCCGCGCCCGCACATTGATACGCCGCCCCAGCGCGACCAAGTCACCACGCACTCAACAGGACGACCTGTGATGAACCTGGTTACTGTGGTGACTGGTGTGCCGGGAAGTCTGGTCGGCGTCTCAGCCATTTCCGCCGTTTCAGCCGTTCAGGAGTCGCCTTGGCCGCCGTAGCCGCTATCTCGATCTTTGTCGTCGCCTATGTGCTGATCGCGACGGAGAAGGTCGATCGCACCAAGGTGGCGCTCGGCGGCGCGGCGTTGATGCTGCTGTTGCACATCACCGACGCCGACAAGGCCTTCTTCGACTCGCACACCGGTGTCGACTGGAACGTCGTGTTCCTGCTGCTCGGCATGATGATCATCGTGTCGGTGCTGCGGCAGACGGGTGTGTTCGAGTACGTGGCGATCTGGGCCGCCAAACGCGCCCGCGGCAAGCCCTACCGGTTGATGGTGATGCTAGTACTGATCACTGCGGTCGCCTCGGCGCTGCTGGACAATGTCACCACCGTGCTGCTGATCGCCCCCGTCACCTTCCTGGTGTGCGAACGACTCGCTTTGCCGGTGGTGCCCTACCTGATCGCCGAGGTGATGGCCTCCAACATCGGCGGCACCGCCACCCTGGTCGGGGACCCGCCCAACATCATCATCGCCAGCCGAGCCGGGCTGTCGTTCAACGACTTCCTCATCCACCTCGCCCCACTGGTGGTCGTCCTGCTCGTTGTGTTCTGCCTGATGTGCCGCTGGCTGTTCCGGTCGGCGTTCACCTATGACCCAAAGCGGGCCCGCGATGTTATGGCCCTGGAGGAGAAAGAGGCCATCACCGACGGCCGGCTGCTCGTCCAGAGCCTGGCTGTGCTGGGCGTGGTGGTCGCCGCGTTCGTGCTGCACCCCGTGCTGCACTACGAGCCCTCGGTCGTCGCCCTGCTCGGCGCCGGGCTGCTGGTCGCCGCCACCCGTGTCACCACACAGCAGGCCCTGGAAGAAGTCGAATGGCCCACGCTGGTGTTCTTCGCCGGCCTGTTCGTCATGGTCGGCGGACTGGTCGAGACCGGAGTCATCGGCGACATCTCCAAGGCCGCCGCCGACACCACCGAAGGCCGCCTCGGGTTCGCCACGATGCTGCTCCTGTGGGCCTCGGCCGGCCTGTCGGCCATCGTCGACAACATCCCCTACGTCGCCACCATGAGCCCCATCGTCGCCGACCTCGTCGCCAAGGCCGGCCCGGACGGCCAAGTGCTCTGGTGGGCACTCGCCCTCGGCGCCGACCTCGGCGGCAACGCCACCGCCATCGGCGCCAGCGCCAACGTCGTCGTCCTCGGCATCGCCGCCAAGAACGGTGCCCCCATCAGCTTCTGGACCTTCACCAAATACGGGCTCCTGGTCACCCTCGTCACCGTGGCCCTCGCCACGCCCTACCTCTGGCTCCGCTACCTGTAATCAGAATGCCGGGTGGCGGCGAAGGCCCGCCGCCACCCGGTTCTGTTAATTCGATTGCAGGTCGCGGCGGCGGAATCCTGCCAGTCCGAGGGTGATGAGGCCGAGAGCGATCGCGGTGAGGAGGATGAGGGGGAGCGGGCGTAGTTCTGCGGCGGGGAGTTGGGGGATGTGCTCGAAGGGGGAGAGGTTGAGCATCCAGTCGGGGAATTTGAGAAGGCCCCCGAGCATGCCGATGGTGAGGCCGTAGGCCAGGATCGCCCAGGCCAGGGCGGTGGCTCGAGGGAGAAGCCCGAAGAGTGCGATGGCCAGTGCGGCACTGACCCATATGGCGGGTGTGTAGGCGAGCGCCGCACCGAGCACTTTGGGCAGCAGCTCGGAGTCGTCTGCGGTGACGGCGGCGCTGGTGCCCAGGCCCAGGGCGCTGAGCAGCAGTAGCCAGGTGCCACCGATGGCTGAGATGGCCAGGTGGCTGTTCAGCCAGCGGGTGCGGGATACGGCGGTGGCGAGCACGGGTTCGGCTCGGCCGGTGGTCTCTTCGCTGCGTGGTCGCTGGGCGGCGATGATCGCGTAGATCGAGCAGACCATGGCGAGCATGGAGATGATCATGGCCAGGAATGATTCGGTCAGGTCGGCGCCGGGGATTCGTGCGATCCACTCTTGGAGCGCTTTGTTCTCGGCGAGCGTCGCTTCCACGTCGCTGATGAGCGTTCCGTACATGAGGCCGAACAGCAGCATCGCGATGCTCCACCAGATCAGAGAGGCGCGTTGCAGCCGCAGGGCGAGGCCGAGCGGTGTGCCCAGAAACCGTGACGCGGTCTGCGGTCCGGGGCGGGGTCGTAGGAGTCCGGCGCCGACATCGCGGCGGGAGGTCAAGGCGAACGCCACGTACACGAGCACGGCCGACAGGGCCACGGGCGGGAGCAGGGGCCACCACCGGTCATCGACGTAGGCGCTGGTGGCCTGGGTCCAGCCGATCGGGGACAGCCAGGACAGCGCGCCGTTGCCCAGATCGCCGGCGGCGCGGAGGGCGTAGGCGATGCCGATCAGAGCGCCGGCCAGGCCGGAGGCGCCTCGGGCGTTCTCGCTGATCTGCGCGGTGACCGCGGCGATGGCGGTGAAGACCAGACCCACGCCGGTGAGTGCGGCGCCGAAGAGCAACGACCCTTCCCACGTGATGCTCTCCACACCACTGCCACCCAGCCCGATCGCGATCAGCCCGCCGAGCACGATGTTGGCACCGCCGACCACGAACAACGCAGCGGCTAGGGGCGCGTGGCGGCCCACGACCGAGGCGCGTACTAGCTCGGCGCGGCCGGTCTCCTCCTCGGCCCGGGTGTGCCGGACGAACAGCAGTAGGCTCATCAACGCCACGAAGATCGCGGTAAATCCGATCATCTCGTTGGTCATCATCGCGCCGAAGGTGTAATCGTCCAGGCCATGACCCGGACCGCTGAGCGCGATTCCAGTGGGATTGCGCATCAGCTCCGCGCGAGCCTGCCGGTCGGCCGGGTCGGCATAGCTGCTGGGGAAGCTTGTGGCCGTCGACACGGTGACGAGCGTCAGTACGGCGATCCATACCGGGAGACGGATCCGGTCACGGCGCAGGATGAACCGAATGAGCGCCGCAGTGCCCGTCAGCGTAGCGCCGCCCGTGGACGCCGTTTCAGTGGGCGCTTTGAGGGTTGCGGTGGTCATCGAGAGGCCCCCGCGTCTGGTGTGACCCCGCCGGCCCCACCCGAGGGCCGTGGGACCCCGTTGGCGACGAGTTCGTCACCGTAGTGCCGCAGGAAGAGTTCTTCCAGGGTAGGTGGCTGGCTGACCAGGCTGCGCAGCCCGAACCCGTTCAGCCGGCGAATCGCCTCCTCCAAATGTTCGCCGTCGACGTCGAAGCGCACCTTGGAGCCGTTGACACTGGTGTTGTGCACGCCGGGCGACTCGGCCATGCCCACCACCGGACGGGCGGTTTCGGCCTCGATCGTGGTTCTGGTCAGGTGCCGCATCTCGCTCAGCGCCCCGCTTTGGACGATCTTCCCCAGCCGGATGATGCTCACCCGATCGCACAACTTCTCGACCTGCGCGAGGATGTGGCTGGACAGCAGCACGGTGCGTCCGGCTGCCTTGGCCTCGAAGATGCACTCCTGGAACACCGCCTCCATCAGCGGATCCAGACCGGCGGTGGGCTCGTCCAGGATCAGCAGCTCGGCGTCGGAGGCGAGCGCGGCCACCAGGGCCACCTTCTGCCGGTTCCCTTTGGAATAGGTGCGGCCCTTCTTCGAGGGGTCCAGATCGAATCGCTCGCACAGTTCGTCGCGACGCGCCCGGTCCAACCCGCCGCGCAGCCGTGACAGCAGGTCGATGATCTGTCCCCCGGACAGGTTCGGCCATAGGTCCACATCGCCTGGCACGTATGCCAGCCGGGGATGGAGTCTGACCGCGTCCTTCCAAGGATCGCCGCCGAGTACCGTGGTGTGGCCTGAGTCGGCTCGCAGGAGACCGAGCAGGATGCGGATGGTCGTGGACTTGCCTGCGCCGTTCGGGCCCAGGAAGCCGTGCACCTCTCCGGTAGCGACGTTCAAGTCGAGCTCGTCCAACGCACGGGTTCGGCCGAAGGTCTTCACCAGACCCACGATCTCGATGGCAGTCGTCATGCCGAGGACGCTACACCGTTTTTACACTTTCGTGAAGGCACTAAAGTTCATTGAAATGCTAGAGTCATGTCACCTTGTGTGACGTCGCCACCGGGAGGGCCGTGCTCACTCCGTCAGACCCTGTAGAGCCCTATGACGTCAGGCTCCTGCAGTTCGTGGAGAAGTTCGCGCTGCTTCTGCACGAGAGTGGGATGCCGCGCATGTCGGCGCGGGTGTTCGCCTACGTGTTGGCTGACGACGCCGAGATCTATACCGCCGGTGAACTCGCCGCCGGACTTCAGGTCAGCCCTGCTGCGATCTCCATGGCCGTACGGCATCTCGTCCAGATCGGCCTGCTCGCCCGCGAACGCCAACCCGGCGCCCGCACCGACCACTACCGCGTCTACGACGACGATGTCTGGTCGGCCATCACCTTGCAGCGTGTTCCGCTGCTCAAGCGTTCTGAGGACTTTCTCGCCGAGGGGCTCGAACTCCTCGACCCCGACCGGCCAGGGGGCCGGCGCATCCACGAAACCCTCGAGTTCTACCGCTTCTTCCGCACCGAGATGCCACTCCTGGTGGAGCGGTGGCAGAACCACCGCCAACGTCACCGGCTAGGTCC
>NZ_JABVEB010000029.1 GCF_014323665.1 Actinomadura sp. HBU206391
CGATCGCCGGGGTGGCCACAATCGGCCGTGAACCGATCGTCAAGTGGCATGAGTCCGTACCGTGCGCAAGGTGAGGATTCCTGACAGGTTCGAACGGGGTGACCGCATCGGCGACGCCGCCGATGGGGATCTCGAGGACCGGCGGTTCCGAAGGCGGCTGCGGCCGATCCGGATCCCGGAGCCGACGCAAGACGAACTCGACACGCTTTCGGTCAAAGAGCGCATCGAGCTGATGGATCGGCGACGGCAGGGCGGGCGTCAGACGCTCAACAGTGTCGGCATCCTGTTCGGAGTTCTCTTCACCGCGGGAAGCCTGATCGCTACCGCGATGACCCTCCGCACCGCCCAAGAGGACCGGGCGACCGATCGTTTCACCAGAACCGTCGAACAACTCGGTTCGGACAAGCGCGACGTTCGTGTGGGCGCCATCTACACGATGGAGCGGATCGCAGCGGACTCCGACCGTGATGATCCGACGATCATCGCGCTCCTGACCTCGTTGGTTCGAGAACACGACCCGGCTCCTGGCGCCGAGGTCCCTGAGGAGCCCGCCACCGATGTGCAGGCGGCGCTGGCCGTTCTCGTTCGTCTGGACGGCGCGCGCGAATCACGGCGTCTTGATCTGCACCGGGTCCGGTTGCCCCGCGCGCAGGTCGTCGAGGGTGACCTCAGCTGGGCGAATTTGCGCTACGCGGATCTGACCGGTGCCGACCTGACCGGCGCGAACCTGGCCAATACGGATCTGCACAGTGCCAAGTTGGCCGGCGCGGATCTGACCGGTGCCAACCTGACCGGCGCGAACCTGTACAAGGCGGATCTGACCGGCGCGATCCTGAGCGACACGAACCTGACCCGCGCGTACCTGGCCCGAGCGACCCCGACCGGCGCGGAGCTCATCAACGCGGTCCTGGTCGGCGCGATCCTGAACGATTCGAATCTGTCCCGGGCGGACCTGTCCGGCGCCGACCTGAGCGGCGCGGTCCTTTTCAAAACGAATCTGACCGGCGCGAGCCTCCACGACATCACAGGTCCCTCTCCTGAGGAGATCCGCAAGGTGGCCAGAACGAACGGCGACACTCTTTTCTGACGGGACGGGTCTCACGCACGGCCTGTCTGCCGTCATCGCGCTTCCGAGTTCCCGACCCGACAACCGGGTCTTGTCGGGGTGGTTTCGACAACTTATGGTTGTCGCATGGGTGAGGTGAGCGTGCGGACCCTGGTACGGGCCGTCCAGGAGCGGGCCGGAAGCAACGACCCGCTGGTGCTGCTGGAGACAGCGATGGTCGTCGCGGGGGAGACCAGTTCTGCGGCGGACGGTCTGATCGAGCACTACGTGGGCGCCGCTCGTGCGGTGAACGTGTCATGGACACTGATCGGTGAACGGCTCGGGGTGTCCAAACAGGCTGCCCGGCAGAAGTTCGCCCACCGCCTGGAGGTCAGCGACCTCATCGGCGATGCCGCCGAGAGCATGGTCATGGCACCGCGGCTGTCGGCCTGCCTGCAAGCGGCACAGGCTGCCGCTGACGCTGACGACAGTGTCCCTGGTACCCAGCACCTGCTACTCGGCGTGCTGCACGTCGGAGTGGCCGCCAACATCCTGGACCAACTCGGCGTCACTCGCGACAAGGTCCGGGAGGCCAGTGCCCGCCTCTTCGAGCCCGCGATGATTGCTGACGGGGACGGCCGGGAACGCCGGGTCGTCGGCGACGGCGATGCCGAGAACGCGGTGACCGGGGCCCGCCGACTGGCCGCCCGGCGCGGGCAGTCCCAGTTCCGTTCTGAGCACCTGCTGTTCTGCCTGGCCACCGATCCCGGCTCCTCAGCCCGCCGAGTTCTCAACGACCTCGGTGTGGACGTAGCCCGGCTCAAGAAGGAACTCGACGAATGGGTCGCCCCCGTCCAGCGCCGGCACCGCCGCATCGGCAAGAGCAAAGGCACCGGCCGGGCCTGCTCGTTCTGCGGCTGTAAAGACCTCGGCCCCCTGGTCGCTGGACCCGGCGTGTGGATCTGCGGCAACTGTGCCCGAACCGCCCTCGACATCCTGCACGCCGAACCACGCGGCGGCTGATCGCGGCCCGGCCCGGATCTGTTCCGCCAGAGCCGCAGACTTCTCTCGAACTTCTCTTCACAACGCCGCAAAAGGTGTCATGCGACGCGGCTTCGCGGCTCAGAGCAGCGCATGCTCAAGGTATCGAGCAAGGTGAGGAGGGCGTCATGATCGCTCTGACCGCGGTAATCGGTGGCCTGATGTTCGTCGCGTACCTGGCCAACCTCTGGGTGTTCCAGCGCGCCACCCGGAACGACCCGCTGACCACGTCGGCCCAGAGTTCCCAGTGCCTGCTGGCCAGGCGCTACGTCGGCGTCTACGTCCGGCGTCCCTGAGCCCTGCCCATGTCCGTGAGGAGTGAGCAGGCCGCCGAGCCGCTGTGCACGCGGCGACGCCGGCCTGCCGCTCAGCGGCGGAAATCGCCGCGGTAGTTGTCCCACTCTTCAGGGGTACGGCGCGGATTCTCGCCCGTGTCGTAGGCGGAGCCGTACGAGCCGTTCGTGCCGTTCGGGTCCGCCGGGGGCTGAGGCGGCGGCTGCTGGCCGTAGCTCTGCTCCGACCCGTAGTAGCCGGTCCCGCCGGTGTCGTACCCGCCGCTGGGAGGCTGCTGGCTCTGCTCGCCGTAGCCGCCTCCGGTTCCGAGCGGGTCGGAGTTGCCGTAGCTGCTTCCGGTGAAGTCGGAGTAGCGCCCGGGCTCGCCGGAGGGGTTGCTCGAGAGCGGAGAGGTCGACGAGGAGTCGCTCTGGCCGCCGAAGGAGCTGTAGCTGTCCATCCGGGTCGAGCCGGAGTCGTAACCGCTCAGCGGGTCGTCATAGCGCGGGCTCTCATACGTTGGCGAGGTCGGGTAACCGCCGGTGGAGTAACCCTGCCCAGGGCCACCCTGTCCGGAGCCGCCCTGTCCCGGGCCGCCCTGTCCCGGGCCGCCCTGCCCGCCGCCCTGTGCGCCGCTGCCGTAGCCGTCGTGGGACGGTGCCGCGGGCGCGCTGGAGCCGTAGCCGCCGTAGCCCTCCCCACCAGAGCCGGTGGAGCCGGTGGAGCCGCTGTAGCCGTCGCCACTGGTACCGCTGTAGCCGTCACCGCTGGAGTAGCCGCCTCCGGAGTAGCCGCCCCCCGAGAAACCGCCGGTCGAGGTGGGCTGCTCGCCGGACGGGGTGTGCAGCGGACCGGGGTCGTATCCAGACGTGGGGGCGGGGCTCGACGACGACCAGGGCGCGCCGCCGAACGACGGGTCGACCGTGGTGCTCAGCGGGTCGTTGAGCGGGTCGGTCAGTGATCCGCCACCGTACGACGGCGTCGGCGCGCCCGGCGAGGGCGTGTCCGCCGGCGAACCGGACCGCTGGCGACCCGACTGGATGCGCTGGAGCAGCTCGTCGACGGTGGGCAGCCGCTGGGAGTCGGTGTCATTGCCGGATCCGGGCGATCCGGCGGGCGGACCGCTCAACGGGCTCTCGGGGAACCCGCCGAGCGGGTCGCTCGAGTACGACCGGGAGGGCTGCGCGGGCTGGTGCGAGGACTGGAAGGACGGCGAGGCCTCCAGGCCCTGGTCGCTGCGCGCCGGCGGCATGCCGAGCGGGTCGGGAGCGTGGGTGGGCTGGTGTGGAGCCATGCCCAGCGGGTCCGGTGCGTGGGTGGGCTGGTGCGGGCCCATGCCGAGCGGGTCGGGAGCGTGCGTGGGCTGGTGCGGGCCCATGCCGAGCGGGTCGGGAGCGTGCGTGGGCTGCTGCGGGCCCATGCCCAGCGGGTCGGGAGCGTGCGTGGGCTGCTGCGGGCCCATGCCGAGCGGGTCGGGAGCATGCGTGGGCTGCTGCGGGCCCATGCCCAGCAGGTCCGGTGCGTGCGTGGGCTGGTGCGTGCCCATGCCCAGCGGATCGGGAGCGTGTGACGGCGGGCTGGGCGTCATGCCCAGCGGGTCCGGCGCGAACGACGACGCGGGCGTCACCGGCTGCGGGCCGGTGGACGAGTGGCCGGCGGTCGCGGGAGCGACCGGCATGTCGTACTCGTCCGGCGTCGTACCGAGCGGGTCGGCGCCGCGTTCCATGTCGTCCGGCTCTGGGGCGCCGTCGTGCTGCCAGGGGAACTTCGGCTTGTCGAAGGTGATGGTGGCCCAGTAGTCGTCGTCGGCCATCTCATCGTTGGCACGCCCACGCCGTGGAGCGGCGGGGGCGGGCTCGGCCGGAGGCGCGGACATGGGCGGGGCGGCGACAGGCGCGGACAACGGGGCTCCGGCCACCCGGCGGTCGTAACCGGCGGAGTAGCCGTCCTCGCCTTCCTCATCAAGGCCGTCGTGCCGCGTCTGCGACTCGTCGTCCATCCAGTCGTCGTCATCGGCGCGGGCCTGCCTGTTCGCCCGCATGCCGAGCGCGACGAGGACCACTACGAGTATGACGACCACAATGAGGCCGAGTACGACGATGTAAGTCATTGCACCACCCAATGCCATGGCCCAGCGAGTAGCGCCAGCGTTGCCCGCGGGATGATCCCGATGGTCGCTGACGGCCTGGTCCCCTGGGACCTCAACCGATTCTGGCTGACCGCTATGACCGTTGTCACACCCTTCGCGGATATCTACCTTCACACGAGTCGCCTCGTATGGCCACTTTGGCCGGTTCGTACGGCCGTCTACCCCGTGATCCCGTGGTCCAACGGATCTAAGCGCCGCTGAAGTTCCCGGTGATCCTGCCCCGGCCGATCGTGAGCTTGGCGATGTCGTTCAGCGAGTCCTTCAACGCCGCACCCTGGGGCATCTGCACCTTTTCGCTGAGGGCGTAGATCGTGTACCGGTACCGGTATCGCTGCCGGTCTCCCCGTTTCGGGCACGGCGGTGTGTAGCCGATCTTGCCCGAGGTGTTCCGGCCTTCGACCGCTTTGTCGGGGCGGGCTCCCTCCACCAGTTCGGTGGTGGTCCCGTCGATGTTGGCGATCAGCCAGAGGACCGCCGCGCCGTCCGGGGCGTCGGCGGAGTCGGTCACGATGGCGAACGCCTTGGTGTTGGCCGGCGCCCCTGACCACCGTAGCGGGGGAGTCTTGCCCCGGCCCCCGTTGCCGGAGCAGCCGAAGCGGGCCGGGATCTCGCCGCCATCACGGAACGCCGGACTGGTCACGGTGAACCAGTCCGATAGCTCGGCGCTCTGTGTGGTGGCCTGTCCATTGAGTCCGCAGCTGGTCAGCAGCGTGATCCCGA
Organism: Actinomadura sp. HBU206391; assembly: GCF_014323665.1. Classification (GTDB taxonomy): domain Bacteria; phylum Actinomycetota; class Actinomycetes; order Streptosporangiales; family Streptosporangiaceae; genus Actinomadura_C. Next base: position 5,229 of record NZ_JABVEB010000029.1, read on the forward strand.
CGGCAGCGACCGCGGCCGGCCGCCAATGTCTTCTCATCATTGAATATTGCTCCCGGTGGACACCTTAGCCGGGTGCCGGACGGCGTCGGCGTCTTTTGCGCTCAGCGAGGCGTGTGCCGGGCGGGATCTCCTGGTGCGACGCCCGGATGTGACGTCGGTCATATTTATGTACGGCTCGGCGAAGGAGTGCTGTAGTTCACACCGCAATAAAAGATCATCGTTGCGAATGTGTTAACTTCTGCTGTTCTTCGCTCTTAATCACTTGAAGGGGACTGGGTCATCGGGTAGCTTGTGAATGTCTTCACAAGCGTCAAGAGGGAGGCCTTGATGGCCACGAGACCGAAGGACGTCCCCCACATCCTCATCGTCGGCGGCGGCTACGTCGGTATGTACACCGCGCTGCGGCTGCACAAGAAGCTGCGTTCGGAGCTGCGGCGAGGCGAGGTCGAGATCACCGTCGTCGACCCGCAGTCGTACATGACCTACCAGCCGTTCCTGCCGGAGGCCGCTGCCGGGAACCTCTCGCCGCGGCACGTGGTGGCCCCGCTGCGGCGGGTGCTGCCCAAGGCGACGGTGCTCAACGCCCGGCTGACCGAGCTCGACCACTCCGGCCGCTGGGCCATCGTGCAGCCGATCGTCGGGCCGCCGAAGCGGATCTCCTATGACTACCTCGTGATGGCCGCCGGGTCGGTGTCGCGCACGCTGCCGATCCCCGGGCTCGCCGAGCACGGCATCGGCTTCAAGACCATCGGCGAGGCGATCCACCTCCGCAACCACGTGCTGGCGCAGCTCGACATCGCCGCGACCACCGATGACGAGGAGGTGCGCCGCCGGGCGCTCACGTTCGTCTTCGTCGGGGGCGGCTTCGCCGGCGTCGAGGCGCTGGCCGAGCTGGAGGACATGGCCCGCAACGCCAGCCGCTACTACGGCAACGTCAACGTCGAGGACATGCGCTGGGTGTTGGTCGAGGCCTCGGACCGCATCCTCCCCGAGGTCGGCCCGGAGATGGGCCGCTGGACCGCCGAGCAGTTGCGCGGCCGCGGCATCGACGTCCGCATGAAGACCTACCTCGACTCGGCCGTCGGCGGGAAGGTCGAGCTCTCCGACGGGACGGAGTTCCTCTCCGACACGCTGGTCTGGACGGCCGGCGTGAAGGCCGCGCCGGTGCTGCGCTCGACCGACCTTCCGCTCGACGAGCGGGGACGGGTCAAGGCCACCGAGTACCTGACCGTCGAGGGCGTGGTGCGGGCCTTCACGGCCGGCGACAACGCCGCCGTGCCCGACCTGACCAGCGAGGGGCAGCTCTGCGCGCCCAACGCCCAGCACGCGGTCCGTCAGGCGAAGGTACTGGCCGACAACCTCGTGCGCTCGCTGCGCGGCAAGAACCTCAAGCCGTACGAGCACGCCTCTGTGGGGTCGGTCGCCGGGCTCGGGCTGTACAAGGGCGTGGCGTACGTCTACGGCGTGAAGCTCAAGGGCGTCGCGGCGTGGTTCATGCACCGCACCTACCACCTGTCCCGGGTGCCGACCCTCAACCGCAAGGTGCGCGTGCTCGCCGACTGGACGCTGGCGCTGGTCTTCCGCCGCGAGACGGTGTCGCTCGGCAGCCTCGAGCAGCCGCGCGCCGAGTTCGAGCTGGCCAGCCGCGAGGACGTCCGCCAGGTGGCCTGAGGGGGCTGAGGGGCTCTGAGGGAACCCTGCGGAGCCCCTGCGTCGGAGGTTCATCCGCGTGCCACCGGGAAGGGGATCGTGGGTGCGATGCCTGGTCACGGGAGCCACCGGCTATATCGGCGGCCGTCTGGTCCCCGAACTGCTGCTCGCCGGCCATGAGGTGCGCTGCATGGCGCGCAGGCCGGAGCGACTGCGCGACCTGCCCTGGGCCGGTGAGGTGGACATCGCCGGTGCCGACGTCAACGACGCCGACGCGGTCTCCAAGGCGCTCGACGGCATGGACGTGGCGTACTACCTGATCCATGCGATCGGCGGCGGGGACGACTTCGCGGCCGCGGATCGGCGGGCGGCCGAGATCTTCGCCGCCGCGGCCGGGGAGGCCCGGATCCGCAGGATCGTCTACCTCGGCGGTCCGGCATCCGGACCCGGTCCGGCGGGTGAGCGTGAGCCGGTGCCCGGGGGTGGGCTCTCACCGCATCTGCGTTCTCGCGCCGAGGTGGGCGAGATCCTGCTGGCGTCGGGGGTGCCGACGGCGGTGCTGCGCGCCGCCGTGATCATCGGCTCCGGATCCGCCTCGTTCGAGATACTGCGGCACCTGACCGAACGGCTGCCCGTGATGATCACTCCGCGGTGGGTGGGCACCAGGATCCAGCCGATCGCCGTCCGCGACGTTCTCCGTTATCTCGTCGGTTGCGCCACGCTGCCGCCCGAGGTGAACCGCGGCTTCGACATCGGTGGCCCGGACGTGCTGACCTACGCCGACATGATGCGCCGGTACGCGGCCGTCGCCGGGCTGCCGCCGCGGGTCATCTTGCGGGTGCCACTGCTCACGCCGAAGCTCTCCAGCCTCTGGGTCGGGCTGGTGACTCCGGTGCCGGGCCGGCTGGCGCGCCCGCTGGTGGAGTCGCTCCGCACCGAGGCGGTCGCTCGCGAGCACGATGTCAGCCGGTTCGTCCCCGACCCTCCGCAGGGTCTGATCGGCTTCGATCGGGCCGTCGAGCTGGCACTCCGCCGCATCCAGGACAGGGACGTCCTCACCCGCTGGTCGTCGGCCTCCACCCCCGGCGCGCCGAGCGACCCGCTGCCCACCGACCCGGACTGGGCGGGCGGGCGGCTGTACGTCGACGAGCGCACCCGGGTGATCGACGCCCCGTCGGCGGCGGTCTGGCGGGTCATCGAGAGCATAGGGGGGCAGAACGGCTGGTACTCGCTGCCCATGGCCTGGCGCGTACGCGGATTCCTCGACCGGCTCGCCGGCGGGGTCGGATTGCGCCGGGGCCGCCGCGACCCGTGCCGGCTGCGGGTCGGCGACGCGGTGGACTTCTGGCGCGTGGAAGAGGTCGAGCCGGGCCGGCTCCTGCGGCTGCGCGCCGAGATGCGGCTGCCCGGCCTCGCCTGGCTGGAGCTGTCCGTCCGCGCCGAGGGCGGCCGCACCGTGTACGGCCAGCGCGCGATCTTCTATCCGCGCGGGCTCCTCGGCCATCTCTACTGGCGGGCGATCTGGCCGTTCCACGGGCTGGTCTTCGGCGGCATGCCGCGCAACGTGGCGGTCAAGGCGCTGGCCGGATCAGCGGGTGTACCGGACTGACCCGGCGTCACCGGCGGCGGCCGACGGCACCGGTGACCGGTCCCATCGGCCGCCGAGCAGGCGATCTCAGCGATTCACAGCCGCCGCGACCGCTGGTCGACCCCGAGCACGCCGTACGGGTAGTCGTCCACCTCTGGAGCGCTGACCTGGTCCAGCACGGCCGTTTCGTCCTCGGACAGGCGCAGCTCGCCCGCCGCGAGGTTGTCGTCGAGCTGTTCCAGCTTGCGGGCGCCGAGGATGACCGAGGCGACGGCCGGGCGGCCGGCCACCCAGGCCAGCGCCACCTGCGACATCGACACGCCGCGGCCCTCGGCCACCTGCCGGACGGCGTCGATGATCCGCCAGGTTCGCTCCTGCGCGTTGCGCGGCCCGTACGCCTCCATGCCGCGCTCCGGGTTCTCGCCCAAGCGGCTCGAACCGGTCGGCGTCAGGTCTCGCCGGTACTTCCCGGTGAGCCAGCCGCCGGCGAGAGGCGACCACGGCAGGATGCCGATGTTCTCGCCCAGGCATACGTCCACGAGCTCGAACTCGATGTCGCGGACGAGCAGGTTGTACTGCGGCTGCAGAGTCACGATCGGGTTCAGGCCGCGGAAGTCGGTGAGCATGGCTGCCTTCTGCAACTGCCAGCCGACGAAGTTGCTGACCCCGGCATAACGAATCTTGCCCGCGCGCACGGCGTCGTCGAAGAACCGCAAGGTCTCCTCGAGCGGAGTGATCGGATCCCACGCGTGCGCCTGGTAGAGGTCGACGGTCTCCACTCCGAGCCGGCGCAGGCTCGCGTCGAGGGCCCGGGAGAGGTGGGTGCGGCTCAGACCCATGTCGCCCGGCCCGTCGCCCATCGGGAAGCGCCCCTTGGTGGCGATCACGACCTGGTCCCTGAGCGCCGGCCGGCCCGCGAGCCAGCTGCCGATGATCTCCTCTGAGACCCCCTGGGAGTACACGTCCGCCGTATCGACGAAGTTCCCCCCGCGCTCGACGAACCGGTCCAGCAGGGCGTGCGAGGTCCTCTCATCGCTCTCGTTGCCGAAGGTCATGGCACCCAGGCACAGCTTTGAGACCGCGGTCCCGGTACCGCCGAGAGGCCGGTGTTCCATACTCACGCCTTCCGTCGAACGATCTGTGTCCCACGATGTCGAGGACGTTCGCGTCGCCCTCTCCACCTGGGGCACTATCTCGCGTCGGCCTCGGCCGCGTGCACCCAGGGGTGGCCGAGACGGCGCGATGACCGGGTCGGTGCGCCGTCGTGCCCGCTTCCATCAGCCCATTTCCCGAAAAGCCCTCGGAACAGGAGACAATCGACGGGTGCGAATCGGGATTCTGGGCCCTCTGGAGGTGCGCGTCGGCGACCGGCCCGTTGAGATCGGCGGCGCCCGCCTGCGTGCCCTGCTGACCCTGCTCGCCCTGGACGCCGGTCGGGTCGTCCCGGCCGAGCGGCTCATCGACGACCTGTGGGACGACAACCCGCCGGCCGGAGCGCCCAACGCGCTGCAGTCACTGGTGTCCCGGCTCCGCGCGACCCTCGGGGACGGTCGGGAGCTCGTGGAGTCGCACGCGGCCGGGTACCTACTCGCGATCGACCTCGGCGCCGTGGACGCACACGACTTCGAGGCCAGGGTCCGCAGGGCCCGGCGGACCGGCGACCCGGCGACCGCGGCAGCGGAGCTCCGCGAGGCACTGGCCCTCTGGCGCGGCCCCGCCCTGTCCGATGTCATGGGAGCGCCGTTCGCCGAGGGGCCCATCGCCCGGCTCGAAGGTCTCCGCCGGGCGGCGACCGAGGAGCGGATCGAGGCCGACCTCGCGCTGGGCCGGTACGCGGAACTGATCCCCGAGCTCGCCGCACTGGCCGCCGCCGAGCCGCTGCGCGAGCCCCTCCGCGGTCAGCTCATGCGGGCGCTGTACGGCGCAGGGCGGCAGGCGGACGCGCTCGCCGTCTATGACGACACGAAGCGGGTGCTGGCGCAGACGCTCGGCGTCGATCCGTCGGTGGAGCTGGAACGCGTCCATCTCGCCGTCCTGCGCCAAGAGCCCGGCCTCGCGCCGCCGGCCCCTCCGGAGCCGGCCGGGCTCGACCGGCCGCGCACCAACATCCGGGCCCAGCTCACCAGCTTCATCGGGCGCGACGAGGATCTGAAACGGGTCGGAAAACTGCTCGGCGAGGGCCGCCTGGTCACGCTCACCGGGCCCGGGGGAGCGGGTAAGACCCGGCTGGCGATGGAGGCGGCGGCCCGGCAGACCGACCAGTCGGCCGACGGCGTCTGGATCGTGACACTGGCTCCGGTGACCGATCCCGCCGAGATACCCCAGGCGGTGCTCTCGGTGCTGGGCCTGCGCGAGATGGCGCTGCTCACGCGCGCCCGCTCGCCCGGCGCGGTGCCCGAGGCTCTGGAACCCCTGGACCGGCTGGCCGAGGCCCTCGCCGGCAAACGGATGCTGCTCCTGCTCGACAACTGCGAGCATCTGGTCGACGCGGCGGCCCGGCTCGCCGACCGGCTGCTCGCGGACTGCCCCGGCGTACGGATCCTGACGACCAGCCGGGAGCCGCTCGCCATCACGGGCGAGATCCTCTGGCCGGTGGACCCGCTGGCCCTGCCGCCGCAGGACGCCGGCATCGATGAGGCCGCGGCATACCCGTCCGTACGCCTGTTCACCGACCGGGCCACGGCGGTGCGGCCCGACTTCGCGGTCACCACGGCGAACGCGGGGAGTGTTGTGCGGATCTGCCGGGCCCTGGACGGCATGCCGCTCGCCATCGAGCTCGCGGCGGCGCGCATGCGGGCGCTGAGCCCGGACCAGGTCGCCGCCCGGCTCGGGGACCGCTTCCGGCTGCTGACGGCGGGTAGCCGCATCGCGCTGCCCCGCCACCAGACGCTGCGAGCCGTGGTGGAGTGGAGCTGGGAACTGCTGGACGAACGCGAACAGGCGCTCTGGCGGCGGCTGTCGATCTTCACTGGCGGCGCCACCGTGGAGAGCGCGGAGGCGGTCTGCGCGGGCGAGGGCGTGACGGCCGCGGAGATGCTCGACATGCTCGCCGCCCTGGTGGACAAGTCCCTGCTGGTCGTGACCGAGACCGAGACCGAGGGACCCCGTTACCGGATGCTGGAGACGATCCGGGCGTACGGCATGGAGCGGCTCGCCGAGGCGGGCGAGGAGGACCGGGTGCGCCGGGCGCACGCGGAGTATTTCGCCGTTCTGGCCGAGACGGCCGAGCCGGAGTTGCGCCGGGAGCGGCAGCGGCACTGGCTGGGTCGCCTGTTTGCCGAGCACGACAACATCCACACTGCGCTGCGCTGGGCCATCGGCGTCCCCGACCAGGAACTCGCGGTGCGATTCTGTGCCGCGCTCGGGTGGTACTGGTGGCTGCGCGGGCACCGGGCGGAGGGCAGCGAGCTGGCGGTGGTGGTGCAGGCGATGCCCGATCTGCCCCAGGACCAGACGACCGCACTGGTCTACGGCCTCGCGGCGTTCGGGTCCATCGGCGGGAATCACGACTTCGAGCAGATCAAGGAGTGGCTGCGCCGGGCCCGCGCCATCTGCGACGCCGAGCCGGGCCCGCTGCACCACCCGATGCTCCGGGCGCTCGGCCCGCTCTTCCGGCTGTTCGAGACCGGCATGGACCTGCGCGTCCTGGACGACCTGACCCCGCTCTTCGACGATCCGGACCCATGGTTGCGGGCGTTCGCCCATCTGATGTCCGGCCAGGTCGGTCTCAACGCGGGGTTGGCCGCGGACGCCGGCCGGCATTTCGGGATCGGGCTGGAGGGATTTCGCGCCCTCGGCGAGCACTGGGGCACGTCGTTCGCGCTGATCTCGCAGGCGGAGATCAGCGCATGGCGCGGTGAGCACCGTCATGCGGTGAAGCTGTACGAGGAGGCCCGCCGGCATCTCGTCGAGCTCGGTACCGGCGAGGACGCCCCCTGGGTCTACACCCGGTTCTCCAACGAGCTGTGGTTGCTCGGCGAGCACGACGACGCGCGCGAGCTGGTCGAAGAGGCACTGCGGATCGCCGAGCGGACCGGCTCGATCGAGAGCCTGGCGGCCGTGCACTTCCAGATGGGCGAGTTCGCCCGGCGCGAGGGCGATCTCGACGAGGCACGCCGCCGGATGGACCGGGCTCTGTCCCTCGCCGATGACCTCGCGGGCCCGCACCAGATCCGGGCGATGGTCGAGTCCGGGCTCGGACTCGTGCTGGCCGCGGACGGTGACACCGCGGGGGCCCGCACCCAGCACGTCAAGGCGCTCGAAGACGCGGTGGCGTCCAATGACGCTCCGATCATCGCCCTGGTGCTCGTCGGCTTCGCCGACCTCTCGCTGCGCCAGGGCGATCTCGCGGAGGTCGCTCTGCTGCTCGGCGCCGCGGACGGGATCCGCGGCATGCCCGATCTGTCGCTGCCGGACGGGCTGCGTCTCGCCGCGGAGGCGCGCGCCGCGCTGGGAGCGGAGGCCTTCACCGCCGCCTTCGAACGCGGCAGGGTGATGACGGTCGACGACGTGCTCGCGCTGCTCGGCGTGGTCCGCCCGCCCCGGTTCACCCTGTGACGAACGCGCGGCTCGCGCTGACGCGAGACGCGCGTTCGGACGTACCGGCGGATCAGACGCGGCGGCGGAACTGCCAGATGGACAGCGGGATGAAGAGCGCGGCCATCGCCGCCCCCCAGGCCAGCGCGATGGTCGCGTGTGCCGCGACCGGCCCGCCGAGCAGCAGACCCCTGGTCGCCTCCACCAGCTGGGTCACCGGGTTGTTGCGCATCACGAAGGCCAGCCAGTCGGGCGTGCCCGGGCTCAACTTGATGAAGGCGGTGCTGAGGAAGCTCAGCGGGAAGATGATCGTGAAGCCGAAGATCTGTACCTTCTCGGGCTCACGGACCGACAGCCCGATGAACACCGACGCCCATGAGACCAGAAGCGCGAACGCCAGCAGCAGGAAGAACGCCGCCATTACGGCGAAGGCGTTGGTCTCGATCCGGAAGCCGATCAGGATGCCCATGCCGAGCAGGACGAACATGGACCAGGCCTGCTTCACCGTGTCGGCGAGGATCCGGCCGGCCAGGGGCGATGTGCGGGCGATCGGCAGGCTGCGGAACCGGTCGAAGACCCCCTTGGTGATGTCGACGTTCAACCCGAAGCCGGTGGACATCGTCGCGAAGAGCGCGTTCTGCGCGATGATGCCCGGGATCACGATGGGGAGGTAGGCCTCCACGCTCCCGGCCATCGGCGGCCCGAAGACGTAGGCGAAGAGCAGCACGAACATGATCGGCTGGATGCTGAGATCCAGCAGCTCCATCGGGTTGTGCCGGATCTGCACCAGCCCGCGCCAGGTGAGGGTCAGGATGTTCCGCACGGTCGTGACGGGGGAGATCCGCTTGTCCAGCGAGACCGCCGCCGGTGCGGTGGTGGTCATGGCGGTCATGCCGGTGTTCCTTCCTTGACGAGCGCCTCGGGACTGTCCTCGATCTCGTCGGCACCGTGGCCGGTCAGGGCGAAGAACACCTCGTTCAGGCTGGACTTGCGCAGTGACAGCTCGGCGATCGCGACGCCGGCGTCGTCGAGCCGCCGCACGACGGCGGGCATCACGGTCGGATCCGTGATCGGAGCCCGCACCAGGCCGTCGACGACCTGGGGGATGCTGCCAACGAGTTCGGAGACGACCCTGGTCACCGTCACGTGGTCGGCCTCGGTCACCGGCCGTACCTCGATCACCTGACCGCCGGCCTGGGTCTTGAGCTCGTCCGGGGTGCCCTTGGCGATGACCCGGCCGTGGTCGATCACCACGATGTCGTCGGCGAGCTGGTCGGCCTCTTCCAGATACTGGGTGGTGAGGAGCACGGTGACACCGTCCTCCACCAGCCCGCGGACGATGTCCCACAGGCCCCCGCGGCTGCGCGGGTCGAGGCCGGTCGTCGGCTCGTCGAGAAAGAGGATCTGCGGCCGGCCGACCAGGCTGGCGGCGAGGTCGAGCCGCCGCCGCATGCCGCCGGAGTAGGTCTTGGCCGCCCGCTCGCGGGCGTCCCACAGGTCGAATCGCTCGAGCAGCTCCGCCGCCCGGCTCTTGGCCTCACGGCGCGGCATGCCGAGCAGCCGGCCGATGAGGACGAGGTTCTCGGTGCCGGTGAGCATCTCGTCGACACCGGCGTACTGACCGGTCAGGCCGATCTGCTGCCGTACCCGGTGCGCGTCGGCCACCACGTCGTAGCCGCCCACCTGGGCGGTGCCCTCGTTGGGGCGGATCAGGGTCGCGAGCACCCGGACCGCGGTCGTCTTGCCGGCCCCGTTGGGACCGAGCAGACCGAGGACCGTCCCGGTGCGCACGGTGAGGTCGACGCCGTCGAGTGCCCGTGTCTCACCGAAGCGCTTCACCAGGCCCTGGGCCTGGATCGCGTAGGTCATGTCCGTCTCTCTCCTCGGATGTCGACGCCGGATATCTCTCGCTTTGACGCTGCGCCCCGTCAAAATAGCTGGCGTCTGTTCGGTCGCGCGATCAGTTTTTTCCATGCCGCTGTCAAGCGGCTGGCAAGCCGCTGACAGCGTCGCACGAGGGTCTGACAGAACCATGACGGCCTCCTGCCGGCCCCCCGGGGCCGTGACACGACCCGGAGCGCACTCGGCGTGCGCCGGGCGCGACCTAGACTCCTGAGCGTGACGTCGGCGATGAGGTTGCGGCCTCCGGACAACCGCGTGTCACCACGGGCGATGGTGCAGTGGGGGCTGGAGTACCTCCTCGGGTGGGCGATCGCGTTCGGGCTGGCCGTGGGTGCGGCCGCGTGGATCGACGCGTCCCGCTGGGTGGGCTTCCCGCCCGCCCTCGTGGCCCGGATCTGGTGGCTGCCGCCGCTGGTCGCGGCGCTCGGCGTGGTCTCCGCCCTCGTCGCACCGGTCTGGCGTTACCGGGTGCACCGCTGGGAGGTCAGCTCCGACGTGATCTACACCCGCGCGGGCTGGTTCAACCGGCACTGGCTGCTGGTGCCGGTCAGCCGCATACAGACCGTCGACACCGAACAGGGCTGGATCGAGCGGATCCTCGGGCTCGCCACCATAAAGATCAGCACGGCCTCTCACGAGGGTTCGTCCAAGGTGGCCGGTCTGCCCGTCCAGATCGCCGTCAGGCTCGCGGAAGAGCTCGCCGGGCGGGCTCACGATCTGCGCGACGATGCCACATGACCGCTGTGTCACGACCGCGGCACCTCCATCCGCTGACGTTCGTGGTCGGCGCCGTACGCGAGCTCATGGCGCTGCTCGGCGCGGGAGCCGCCGGGCTGGCGGTCGGCGGCCTCGCCACGGGCGTCCACTTCACCCTCATCGGGCTCGGCGTGAGCCTGACCCACCACCTGGTCAAGTGGTTCACGTTCACCTACGCCGTGTACGACGACCGCATCGAACTGCGCCGTGCCCTGGTGGGCCGGTCGGTGAAGAACATCCCGATCGAGCGGATCCGCGGCGTCGACATCAGCGCCACCCTCAGCCATCGGCTGCTCAAACTCGCCGTCGTGCGCATCGACGCCGCCGCGGGTGGCGACGGCGGCGACGAGGGCACGCTCAACGCCGTCTCCCGCCGAGAGGCCGAGCGGCTCCGCCGGACACTGCTCGCGCCTTCGGCGACCGGGCCCACGCACCCGGACGCGCCGATCGAGGACGTCGTGTACGCGCAGGCCCGGCCGCGGTGGTACCTCTACGCCCCGCTCAGCGGCGCCTATCTGCTCACCCCGTTCGCCGTCGCCGGGAGCGTGCTCGGCACCCTGTACAACCTCGGCGACGACTTCGGCCTCATCACGCGGACGCGGCTGGAGCACGTCGGAGACGGGGTACTGGGCCTGCCGCTCGGCTTCGGCATCGCCGTGGCGGCGCTGTTCGTGCTCGCCACGCCGGCCATCTCGATCATCGCGTTCGCCCTGTTCAACTGGAACTTCACCCTGCGCGCCCGGGACGGCGCTGTGGTCGTCGAGCGCGGTCTGATCACGCGCCGCAGCGTGTCGCTGGAACGCCGTCGCATCCGCGGGGCGGAGCTGCGCGACAACCCGCTCGAGCGGATCGCCGGAGTGGTGCGGCTGCGCGCCCTCGTCACCGGGCTCGGTGACGACGCCCACCGCGGGCAGCTACTGCCCGTCTCGCCACGCGCGGTGGCCCGGGGCGTCACGGCCCGCCTGCTCGGCGAGGTCCCGTCGCCGCTGACCGCGCACCCGCCTGCGGCCCGGACGCGCCGGGTGCTACGGGCCATGGCGCCGCCGCTGACGGTGGCGGCCATCGCGCTGCTCGCCGGGCAGCCGTGGGTGGCGTGCGCGTGCGCGGTGATCTCGGTGCTCGCGGTGCCCATCGGGCTGGACCGCTACCGGCAGCTCGGACATGCCAGCGACGGCGTACGGCTGTCGGTGCGATCGGGTTCGCTCCGCCGCCGGCAGTCGGTCGTAGAACACCGCGCCGTGGTCGGCTGGCGGCTCCGGCAGACCCTTCTGCAGCGGCGGCTCGGCCTGGCCACCCTGGTCGTCGCGCTCGGGGCAGGTGACGGAGGCGTACCGGTGGTCGACATGGCCGACGCGGACGCCATCGCCTTCGCCCACCGGATCACCCCGGAGTGGGTCGTGCCGTTCGTCGAGCGACGCTGATCCGAATTCGGGCCCGCCGCCCTTCAGTCGGGGCGGCGCGCGCCGAACATGATCTCGTCCCAGGACGGGACCGATGCGCGCTTGCCCCGGGCCGACTTGCGGCGTGGCCGGGGCGGCGGGTTGGACGCGGGCGCCTTGTCGCCCGCCACCGCGGCCGGCTCCTTGACCTGCGCGGCGGCGACCTGCTCGGATGCTCGCTCGGCCGGCTCGTGCCGACGTGGCCGCTCGGGCCTGGTTGCGGGCTTGGGCGCGGGCTTGGGCGCGCGATCCTTGCCCGCCTCGGCCGCATCGCCGGCCCGAGGGTCGTCCGAGCGGGCCGCGGCCGTGCGGGGCTCAGCCGTACGGGGCTCGGCGGTCTCCTCGTGCGACCGCGCGGCGTCCTTGCGCGGCTCCGCCGCCTTCTTCCTCGGCCGCGGTGCGGGCGCATCGCGGGCGGGCTCGGGCTCGCGGCGTGCCGCGGGCCGCGGTGCGGGCGCCTTCGGCTCGGTGAACTCGGGCTGCGGTACGGCCGCGGGCTCGGCCGGGGCCTCGGACACCTCCGGTTCGGGGTCGTCCTGCTTCGGTGCCGAGTCGCCGTACGAGGGGGCCGGGGCCTCTGGCTCCTCGGCCACCGACGGCGCGGGGCGCTCCGGGGCGGGACGCTCCGGCACCGGCTCCATCCGCTCCGGGGGTGCGGCGTCGTCGTCGTCGAGACCCGCCTCGGCGAACTCGTGACGGTCCGGCCTCGAGGGCCCGGTCTGCTCCGGCGCCGCCACCGGCTCGGGCTGGGTGACCATCCGGCCGCGCTCGACGATGTACTCGCGGCGGACGCGGTCGTGCCGAGTCTCAGGCGGGACGCCGAGGGGATCCGAGACGACCTTCATCGCGGGCCGGCGCGGCATGAGCGGCGTGACGGTGTCGGCGACCGGCTCCTCGAGGAGCAGCGAGGAGAGCTGGGCGGCCTCCTCGTCGTGCGGCGACACATGCCGCCGCCGCGGGTCGAAGCCCCACTCGGCGGTGTACGGGCGGCCGTCGTCGAAGAACGACAGGCGCACCCGCCAGGTGCTGTCCTCGCACTTCCACGAGTCCCACTCGACGTCTTCGAGGTCTATGCCGCGCCGGCTGAGGCGTTCCTCGACCATCTCGCCGAGCGGCGGGCCGGACGTCGACTCGCCCGGACGGCGCACCGCGACCCGCTGGGCCTGCTGCGCCATGTATTCGCGTTCCTGCAGCACCGGTCCCTCGAACCAGCGGACGCGTTCAACCGGGATGCCCGCGGATTCGGCGATCTCGTCCGCCGTCTCGCCGGCGCGGATGCGTGCCTGGATCTCCTTGGGGCGCAAGGGACTCTCCACTTCGATCTCGAACTGGCCGAGGCGGGAGAAATGCCCACGAACTGCGGCACGGAGCCTGTCGTCGACGGGCAGGGTGAACCGGGTGCCTCGCCCCGCAGTGGCAAGAACGAGGTACGAACCGTCCTCGCTGACCGCGACGAGGCGCAGCTCCTGCATGCGTGTCCTTCCTGCCCTGTCCTACGACGGCACTGGAGAGTGCCGAACGGTCCCTCGCCTCCGCGAACCCGCCTTGGCGGTGTTCGCGGCGGTCAGGGTCGTTCCACCCTCGTCCAGGGCGCATGCGTGCCCTTCCCCCGGTTTCTCGAGTGTCTCTGCCGAACACGCCTGCTTCCAGCACCGTACCCGGCATGTCCGAACATCGCCGCTCTCGGAGCCCGCCTGGCTCCGGGAACGGCCCGTTTCCTGGACAGCTTGCCGTTCCCAGGGAGCCGGTGGGGCCAGCCTGCCCGATTCTTGTGGATCCTTTTCCACACCGTGCCGCTCACGGTGGGTCAGCGCGGCGCTTCGGTTCGGTGCGTCTGCTGGGAGTACGTCAGTCAATCCCGGGCGGGGTCGAGGGGCGCGAGGAGGTCGTGGAGTGCTTCGAAGAGCTCCGGAGCCGCGGCGATCGTCAGGTCGGGGCCCGGGGGCGCCCCGTGGAGTCCGCCGACGCGGCCGCCCGCCTCCTCGACGATGAGCGTCCCGGCGGCGATGTCCCATTCCTGTACGCCGCGTTCGTAGTAGGCGTCGAGCCGCCCGGCGGCAAGCGAGCAGAGGTCCACACAGCAGGATCCCGAGCGCCGGATGTCACGGACCCGGGGGAGCACGCCGGTGAGCACCCGGGCCTGGTGGGCGCGTCGCTCGGCGGCGTAGCCGAAGCCGGTGCCGACGAGCGCCGCGTTCAGCGGGACGCCGGTGCTGACCCGCGGCGTCCGCGTTTCCGGTGTGCGCGACGGGCCGGCCGTCGTGACGGTGTGCAGCCGGGCGCCCTGTCCTCGTACGGCGGTGTAGGTCTCGCCTCGGCGTGGGATGTCGATCGCCCCCGCCACCGTCTCGCCGTCGATCTGGGCGGCGATGCTGACCGCCCAGTCGGGAAGGTCGTACAGGTAGTTGACCGTGCCGTCGATGGGATCGATCACCCAGCGGACCCCGGTGCTGCCCTCGTGCGCGCCGCCCTCCTCGCCGAGGAAGCCGTCGTCCGGTCGCACGGCCCGGATCCGATCGAGGATCAGCCGCTCGGCGGCCTGGTCCATCTGGGTGACGATGTCGGTCGGGCTGGACTTGGTCTGCACGACGTCCGGCCCGCGGGCCGACCGCTCGCCGGCCAGCATCGCCCCGGCCTCGCGGGCCGTCGCGACCGCCAGCTCGCAGAGCAGGTCAAAATCCATGATCACGATCCCCCGTTCGTTCCGCCGCACCGATCACCGTGCCGCACCGATCACCTTACGGGCGGACGGTGAACGGGGATCACCCGGCGTCCGAGGCGGCCTCGAGCAGCCGGCGGGGGAGCGTCACGAAGCGTGGATGGACGCCCGGCGTGGCCACGCGCTCGAACGGCAGCCCCAGCTCGGCGGCGCGCTCGGCCGCCTCGACGTCGAGGTCGAACTTGACCTCCATGTGATCGGAGACGAATCCGATCGGCACGACGACCACGCCGGGTGCGCCCTCACCTTGCAGTTTCTCCAGGTGATCGCAGATGTCCGGCTCCAGCCACGGCTGGGCGGGCGGGCCGCTGCGGCTCTGGTAGACCAGCGCCGAGGGCGCGCCGGGCGCGACCCGCTCGCGCACGGCCGCGGCCACCTGCCGCAGTTCGGCGACGTAGTCCTCGCGGCCGGGCTGGGCGATCGGCACGCTGTGCGCGGTGAAGACGAGGTGGGCGCCGGTGGGGACCCGCTCCAGAGCGCTCCGGGCGCTCTCGACGAACGGTTCCACGAACTCCGGCCGGTGGCAATAGACGGGGAGCTTGTCGATCTCAGGCGCGTCGCCGACCTGCGTCCGGGCCCGTTCGATGTCCTCGACGTACTGGTCGGAGCAGGAGTACCCGCTGTAGGCCGACGTCACGAACGCGGCGGCCCGGCGGATCCCGTCGGCCTTCATCCGCCGCACCGTGTCGGCGAGGTAGGGATCCCAGTTGCGGTTCCCCCAGTACACGGGCAGCCGCACCCCGTGGCAGGCGAAGTCGGCCTCGATCGAGGCCTTGAGCTCGCGGCACTGCTGGTTGATCGGGCTCACCCCGCCGAACAGGTGGTAGTGCTCGGCGACGCCCTCGAGCCGTTCCCGCGGGATGTTCCGGCCGCGGGTGACGTTCTCGAGGAAGGGCATCACCTGGTCGGGCCCCTCCGGCCCTCCGAAGGAGACGAGCAGTAGCGCGTCGTAGGCGGTCATTCCTCCATCCAACCAGGGCCCCACGGTGGTGCCGCAGAGCCCGGAGCCGGCGTTTCGAACCGCCGGGACGACCCACCTCACCCGGATGCCACGGCGGCGTCAGGAGTACTGCCGGGCGTAGGCCTTCGCCAGTTCGAGCACGTCGCGCACGTACCAGTGGGCGTGGTTGTAGGCGAACACCGCCTTGTAGAGGGATTGGCCGCCGCGGCCCGCCCCGTTGGCGCACAGGTACTTCGCGGCCGACGGCACGGCGTCGTAGGGGTTCATGATGTCGGCCCTTCGGTCGCCGTCGCCGTCCACGCCGTAGGCCCGCCACGTGGCCGGCATGAACTGCATCGGCCCGAGCGCCCCGGCGCTGGACCGGCCCGCGTTGCGGCCGTGGGCGCTCTCGATCTGCCCGATCGCGGCGAGGACGGTCCACGACAGCCCGGAGCAGCCCGTGGCTGCCTGGCGGTAAAGGTCCAGGTAGCCGCCGGGCCGCCCGCCGCGACCGGAGACCTGGTAGCGGCTCTCGTGCAGGTTGAGCACCTGTACGCCGCCGCCGAGGATCCCGCGAAGGCGCCGGGACAGCGCACCGAGGTCGGCGCCCGGGGCGTTGACCATGACCGCGAGGTCGGGCACCAGGCCGATGCGGTGCCCGGTCTCGCGACCGACCAGCATGTCGACCCCGGGCAGGCCCAGCGCGCCGGAGCCGCCCATCGTGATCTGCGGGACCGTCTTCGCGGCGATCGGATAGTCCGTGCCGTCCTGGAGCCGGAGCGTGCGGGCCGCCGACTCTGAGACGACGAACCGGTCCGCCGCGAGCGCCGCCCACAGGTCCTGCCGCCTGGCGGTGCCGGGCGGGGTCCAGGATCGGAAGCCGGACGGCTCGACGGCAAAAGCGTTGATCTTGTTACCCTGCAGCCGCACGGCGCCGCCGCCGACGACGATCACCTCCCGGACCTGCCGGAGTCTCCCGATCGCGCGGGCCTTGGCGGGGTCTATCGACGTGGTCGCCACGGCCAGCAGATCCGGGGGGACCGCGCGCTTGAACGCGGCCACCTGCCCCTCGGAGATGTTCGTCACGCCGCTCGGGGAGTCGCCGGCGGTCGTCTCCGGGCCTCCCCGGCCGGCCGGGCCTTCAGCGCCCGCCGGGCCCGGCGCAACGGTCCCGGAGCGATTCCGCTCGGAGGGCGGCCGGTCACCCGTCAGCGCCGCCACCACGCCTCCGGTCAGCGTCAACGCGCACGTCAGCGCGAGGCCGATGATGGTGCGCGCCGTCCCGCGGCCGACCATGGACGTATCCGGGGATCGCGTCGAACGGGTCACGACCATCTCCAACGGTCTCGCTACAGGGTGCCGATTACCAGGCCGAATCGGTCGTTCGGGCCAGATAGCGTGATCACGGCAAAGTGCATCAAATGGGGGGAAGCGTGGTCAATCCGTACCGGGAGCTGTTCGCCGTTCCCGGCGCCCGGATCTTCGTCGCTGCGGCCCTCGTCGGGCGCATGTCGATGTCCATGGTGGGCATAGGCATCGTCCTTCTCGTGTCCGCGGTCACCGGTTCGTACGGTATCGCCGGAGCGGTGTCGGCGAGCTTCGCGCTCGCGTACGCCATCGGCTCGCCGGTCGCCGGGCGGCTCACCGACCGGTACGGGCAGAGCCGGGTGCTGCCTCCGCTCGTCCTCGCCAACTGCGTGAGCATGACGGTGCTCGTCCTCTTCGCCCAGCTAGACGCACCGACCTGGACGCTGTTCCCCGCCGCCGCGGCGAGCGGGCTGACCTCGCCGTCGCTCGGCGCGATGGTCCGGGCCCGGTGGTCGCACGTCCTGCGCGCCGGCGGATCGACGGCCGCGCGTCTGCACGCGGCGTTCTCGTTCGAGTCGGTGGTGGACGAGATGATCTTCGTCGCCGGCCCGATGATCGTCACTCTGCTGGCGACCGGCGTGAGCCCCGCGGCCGGCGTGGTCGTCGCCTCACTGCTGACACTCGCCGGCTGCCTCGCGCTGGCGGTGCAGCGCCGCACCGAGCCACCCCCGCGGCCGCACCGAGCCGGGGAGAGGGGCAGCGCGATCGCCGTTCCCGGCGTGCCGGCGGTCTCCGCGGTGTTCCTGCTGCTCGGGATGGTGTTCGCCTCGATCGAGGTGGGCGCGCTGGCCTTCGCCGACGAGGCGGGGCACCCGAGGCTGGCCGGCCCGCTGCTCGGCCTGCTCGCCCTCGGCAGCGCGGTGGCGGCGCTCTGGTACGGGGCCCGGAGCTGGACGATGCCGCTCCATCTGCGGTTCCGGATCGGGCTGGCGCTGCTGGTGGCCGGCCTGATCCCCGTCGTCCTGATCACCAATCTGTACGTCATGATGGCGTTGATCTTCTTCTCCGGGCTGGCCATCTCGCCCACGATCATCCCGGCGTACGGCCTGGTCGAGTCGCTGGTCCCCGAGCACCGGCTCACCGAGGGCCTGACCTGGATGTCCACGGCGATCGGCATCGGCGTCGCGGCGGGCGCGTCGATCGCGGGGCGGCTCATCGACGCGAGCGGCTCGGGCGCCGCCTTCCTGTTCTCCGCCGGGGCGGGGCTCTTGGCGGCGGGCGTCGGCTGGGCGTTCCGGCCGGACCGACGCCGGCGAACGTGAATATCTCGAACGTGAATATTCTTCGCCGAATCTGAGCTACTCCCCAGTACAGTGCTGACATGTCGCGCGTAGGTGGCGGAAGCTGGCGAAACTGGGCTGGTAATCAGCGGGCCACGCCCCGGCGCGTACTGGTGCCCCGGTCGACCGAGGACGTGGCCGCCGCGGTGCGCACGGCGGCCGAGGACGGCCTCACCGTGCGGATGGTCGGCACCGGCCACTCCTTCACCGGCGCCGCCCTCACCGACGGCGTGCAGCTCCGGCCCGGCGGGCTCACCAGGGTGCGCTCGATCGACACCGTCGGCGGGCTCGTCACCGTGGAGGCGGGCCTGCCGCTCCGTGACTTCAACCGGGTACTGGCCGAGCACCGGATGGCGCTCGCGAACATGGGCGACATCCAGGAGCAGACCGTCGCGGGCGCCGCGCAGACGGGCACGCACGGCACGGGGCGCGACGCCGCGGGGCTGGTCTCCCAGATCGCCGAGCTGGAACTCGTGCTCGCCGACGGCAGCGTCGTGACCTGTTCCCGGGACCGGCGGCCCGATCTGTTCGACGCCGCCAGGGCCGGCCTCGGCGCCCTCGGCGTGGTCACGGCGATCACCTGGCGGACGGTTCCGGCGTTCCTGCTGCGCGCGCGGGAGGAGCCGATGCGGTGGGACGAGGTGCTGGAGCGGCTCGACGAGCTGGCGGCCGACAACGAGCATTTCGAGTTCTACTGGTTCCCGCACACCGAGGGCTGCCTGACCAAGCGGAACAACCGCGTCGCCGGGCCGGCCGCCCGCGAGGTGGGGCCGCTGCCGACCTGGCGGCGCTGGCTGGACGACGAGCTGCTGTCCAATGTGGTCTTCGGCGGCGTCAACCGTCTCGGCCGCAGGGTGCCCGCCGTCGTTCCCGCGGTCAACGAGATCTCCACCAAGGCGCTCAGCGCCCGTACCTACACGGACCTGTCGTACAAGGTCTTCACCAGTCCCCGGCGGGTCCGCTTCAAGGAGCAGGAGTACGCCATCCCACGTGAGCAGCTGGGCTCGGCGCTACGGTCGCTGCGCGAGCTGCTCGCCGGGAAGGACTGGCGGATCGGCTTCCCGATCGAGGTACGGCTGCTGCCGCCCGAGGACGCCTGGCTGTCGATGGCCTATGACCGGCCCACCGCGTTCATCGCCGTTCACATCTACCACGCGCTGCCGCACGCGCAGTACTTCCAGGCGGTGGAGGAGCTGATGACCGCCGTCGGCGGCCGCCCGCACTGGGGCAAACTGCACACTCGCGACGCCGCCTACCTGCGGAGCGTCTACCCGCGGTTCGACGACTTCGTCAGGCTGCGTAACGAGCTCGACCCGGACCGCCGGTTCGCCAACCGCTACCTGACCCAGGTTTTCGGCGCCTAGCGAATGAACGCGGCTTCGGATCGCATGATCATGCTCACGGCGGAAGTGCATGATGAGACGGGGGTTCGCCCGGCCGCCGCCGGGCCTACGCGGGCTCAGTCGCAGCGAGGCGGCTGGATTCCGTTGTCCGCGGCGATGCGGTAGAGATCCTCGATCTCGGCCTGTCGTGCGTCGACGAGGGACACATCGCCGTCGGCGTGGGCGGTGCGCAACGACTCGTAGGCGTCGTTCAACCGCTTTTCGATCATATGAGATAGCTCGCCCATGGCCGTCCTTCCTGGTTCAGCGCTCCCTACCCATGTCCTAACCGATGGTAAACCTGGAGCACGCCCCGATCCGGATGAGAATCGGCTGAGAATCGCCTGAAATCGCCCGAGATGGGGGAGATACAGCAGAGGGAAGGTAAAGAACCGGTAAAGGATGCTTTCAGGGGGAAAGCGGGTAGGGCGGCCGCTTACGGAGGACTTACGGGCCTCCTGGCATAACGGAGAGCGCCGGTCCAGCGCGCCGGTGCCGAGGAATTCGGGGGAGGGGAGATCCGGTGCGAGTTCTAGTCGTCGAAGACGAGCGGGTGCTCGCCGACGCGATCGCGACCGGTCTGCGCCGCGAGGCACTCGCCGTAGATGTCGCCTACGACGGCGGCGGCGCGCTGGAGCGGACCAGTGTCAACGAGTACGACGTGATAGTCCTGGACCGTGACCTGCCGAAGGTGCACGGTGACGACGTGTGCAAGCAGCTGGTGGCCGAGCGCTATCCGGCCCGGATCCTGATGCTCACCGCGGCCGGTGAGCTGAACGACAGGGTCGAGGGCCTGTCCATCGGCGCCGACGACTACCTGGCCAAGCCGTTCGCGTTCGCCGAGCTGGTGGCCCGGGTGCGGGCGCTGGGCCGTCGGGCCGCGACCCCGCTGCCCCCCGTGCTGGAGCGGTCCGGGGTCGAGCTCGACCCGGCCCGCCGCGAGGTGCACCGCGACGGGCGGCCGGTCGAGCTCACCCGCAAGGAGTTCGCGGTGCTCGAGGTGCTCATGCGCGCCGAGGGCGCCGTGGTCAGCTCCGAGCAGTTGCTGGAGAAGGCGTGGGACGAGCACATCGACCCGTTCACCAACGTCGTCCGGGTCACGATGATGACGTTGCGCAAGAAGCTGGGCGACCCTCCGGTGATCGAAACCGTGTCCGGAGTGGGGTACCGCCTGTGAACCGGGAGCGGGCGATGAGCATGCCGGCCCCCGAGGCCGGGGACGAGGCCGGCCCGACCTCCGGTGGAACCGGGCCGGAGGCGCCGCCCGCCCCCGGCCGCCAGGCCGTGCCGGGACCCGGCCCGGGCCCGGGCCGCACCCGGGGCTCGTTCCTCGCCGATCTGCACGCGCTGCCCGGCCGGGTGAGCGTCCGGCTCCGGCTGACCCTGCTGTACGGGCTGCTGTTCTTCCTCGCGGGAGGCCTGCTGCTCGTCGTGACCTACCTGCTGGTCGCCGACATCCTCAGCAACATCGACGTCGGGGTGTACGGCCTCGCGACGAGCGAGCAGCTGGAACGCCTGCGCCAGCAGTTCATCGAGCAGACGATGCGGCAACTGATCGGCCGGTCGCTGCTGGCACTGGCCGGGGTCGGGATCATCGCACTGGTACTCGGATACTTCGTCGCCGACCGGGCGCTCGCGCCACTGCAGAAGATGACCACGACGGCACGCCAGCTGTCGGAGAGCACGCTGCACGAGCGGATCGCCCTGGAGGGGCCGGAGGATGAGATCAAGGAACTGGCCGACACGTTCGACGCGATGCTCGAACGCCTCGGCCAGGCCTTCGACTCCCAGCGCCGGTTCGTCGCCAACGCCTCCCACGAGCTCCGCACGCCGCTCGCCATCAACCGGACGCTGCTGGAGGTGGCCCTCGGTGATCCGGAGGCCTCCGACGACCTCAAGGCGGTGGGCCGTACCCTGCTCGCCACCAATGCCCGGCACGAGCGGCTGATCGAGGGCCTGCTGCTACTGGCCCGCAGCGAACGGGAGCTGACGACCTGGTCGCCCGTCGACCTGGCCGAGGTGGCGGCCAGAGTGCTCGAGACGACCGGCAAGCGCAGCGACGGGCCCGAGGTGACCGTGCACCCCGAGCTCACGGCGGGCCGGGCTATGGGCGATCCGGTGCTGCTGGAGCACCTGGTCTCCAACCTGGTCGACAACGCGATCAAGCACAATGTCGAGGACGGCGAGGTCTTCGTACGGACCGGCGTGCTCGACGGATTCGCCGCCTGCCAGGTCGAGAACACCGGGCCGGTCGTGCCGGCCTACGAGGTCGAGCGGCTGTTCGAGCCGTTCCGCCGCCTCTACACCGACCGGATCGAGTCGGCCAAGGGCGCCGGGCTCGGCCTGTCGATCGTACGGTCGGTCGTCCGCGCGCACCGGGGCACCGTCTACGCGACGCCCCGGCCGGGCGGCGGCCTCGTCGTCACCGCCCGCGTGCCCCTCGCACTGTGACCACCGGGCCCTGTGACCACCGGGCCCTGTGACCACTGGCCCGGTGACCACGCCCTGTGACCGCTTGCCCTGTGATCACTGTCCGCGTGATCACAGGGCAAGCGATCACTGTGTGCGCGTGATCACTGCTTCCGCAGGAGCCCGCTGGCCCACGGCGTGCCGGCGGCGCTGTACCTGCGCCACTCGAACCTGACGCTGGTGCTCGTGGAGTAGTACAGCGTCACGTAGCCGCTCGTGTAGCAGTTCCCGGCGTTGCGCGTGATCGTGTCCCTGAGCACGGTCTTCGAGGGGCTCGACGAGTCCACCAGCGTGATGCCCGAGCACTTGCCGTTGTCGTACTCGATCCGCCCGGTCAGGTTGCCCGACGTCAGCGTGAGCGTGATGTCCCAGCTGCTGGTCCCGCCCTGGCTCTGGTAGCCGTTGCCCTTCCACGTACCGCCGAAGTTGGAGTGCAGCAGGCGGCTGGAGAAGGGCGTGAGGCTGAACGGCGTGTAGCTGTAGGGCGTGTAGCTGTAAGGCCGGTAGGAGTACGGGGTGTAGCTCGTCTCCGGGTCCGCGTCGTCGTTGTTCATGGCCACGCCCAGGGCGACGAGCAGGATCACCACCAGTGCCACCACGACGCATCCGACGCCCGCGATCAGCGGGCCGTTGGAGTTGGAGCCGCGCGGCGCCGGTGGCGGATACGGCGGCTGCATGGGCGGTCGCGGCGCCATCGGGGGGCGGTTCATCGGCCCCTGGTGCATCGCGATCGGCGGTGGGGTGACCGGGCCCTGGTACATCGGCATGGGCGGCGGGGTCATGGGCCCCGGCATGGACATGGGCGGGTTCGGAGTGATCGGCGGTGGCGGCGGCCCCGGCGCGATGGGCGGCGGAGCCGGCATCTGCGCCGCGATCCGGGTGCCCTGGTCGAGCAGCTCCTCACGGGCGGGTGCCGGGCCGGGCGCCGCCCCGGCGTTTCCGAGCAACTGCAGGAGCAGCTGGTGCGAGGCGGGTCGCCGTGCCGGGTCCTTGGACAGGCAGCGCCCCACCACCTCCCGCAGCGGACTGTGCAGCGCGGACAGGTCGGGGTCGTCGTGCAGGATCCGGTTGATGATCACCGGCAGCGTGTCGGCCTCGAACGGCGACTGCCCGGTGGCGGCGAAGACCATGGTCGCCGCCCAGGCGAAGATGTCGACGGACGGCATGAGCGGTGCCCCGGTCAGCTGCTCGGGCGCGAGATAGCCCGGCGTGCCGACCACCATCCCGGTGGCGGTGACGGCGCTCTCCTGGGAGTTGACCGTCCGGGCGATGCCGAAGTCGACCACGCGCGGTCCGTCGGCGGCGAGCAGCACGTTGTTGGGCTTGAAGTCCCGGTGCACGATGCCGGCCTCGTGGATCGCGGCGAGCGCGGTCACCGTGCCGATGGCCAGCCGATCGAGGTCCTGCGGGCCGAACGGCCTCTGCTGTACGACCACGTCGTGCAGCGACGGTCCGTCGATGAACTCGCTGACGATGTACGGCTGATCGCCGTGCACGTCTGACTCGAGGACCCGGGCGGTGCAGAACGGCGCGACCCGCTGTGCCGCCGACACCTCCCGGATGAACCGCGCCCGTGCCGCCGGATCGGCGGACATCTGCGCGTGCAGCAACTTGATGGCGACGTACTCGTTCCCCGGCGTCTGCCCAAGGTAGACCGCGCCCTGACCGCCCGCACCGAGCCGTCCGACTACCTCATATTGCCCCAGCGACGCCGGATCGCCCGGCTCCAGGGGAGCGGCATCCGGCAATGTGACCCCTCCAGCAACCCGCAGTGTGTACCCACCCCGTCGGCGGGCACATTATCGCGTTACATCAGACGTTTCAGGGAAGTAGTGGGTTCACCGTTCCCGCATTTGGTTCCGAGCTGGACGTCGTGCGGGCAGCCTGGCTCTGGGGAGGGTATGATCCCGCCGCTGCGGCACCCCAGGGACAGGGTGTTCGAAGCGGACAGGCATGATCAACTCCGCTTTTATCGAGTTGGGTGTGTGACATGCGACACATGAGGTGGGTTGGGCGCGGTGATTGGTGTCACTCGTGTGGCCAGTCGCGCCTTGTGTGTTGTGGGTCACGACCCGTGACAAAAATTCCCGCCCGGATCGGGCACAAGAAGGGCATCCCGAGCGTTAGATCCGCGCGACGGGGCGCATAAACGACCGAGGGGGATGGAGATAGAAAATGGCTACCGACTACGACAGCCCGCGTAAGACGGACGACGACCTCAGCGAGGACAGCCTGCAGGAGCTTCAGGCGCGTCGTGCCGACAAGGCGGCGAGCATCATCGACGAGGACCTGGACGCCGGTGAGGTCGCTGAGCTGCCCGGCGCGGACCTGTCGAACGAGGAGCTCACCTTCCGGGTGGTGCCGAGGCAGGCCGACGAGTTCACCTGCTCGCGTTGCTTCCTGGTTCACCACCGCAGCCAGCTCGCCGAGGAGCGTAAGGGGCAGCCCATCTGCCGCGAATGCGCTGCCTGAGCAGGGAGGGTCCCGTGTCAGGTGTTGTCGAGCCCCAAGGCGCTCCGGATCCCGAGATCGACGCCGAGATAGGCGAGCTGATCGGCCGGTTGTCCTCTGACGAGGACATGGACAAGGAGACGCGCGGCCGCCTGCTCGGGCGGCTCGCGCGGCTGCTCAGCGCCAGCGCCCGCCGCGCCGGCGTGACCGGGATCGCGGGCGGCCGGTGGCTGGGCGACGTGTTCGCCTACGTCGCGCCTCGTATTCCGGTGCGGGATCTGGAGACACTGCGGCGGCATCACGACGGTCATCTCGGTGAACTGCTGGCCGACGACCTCGTTCGCATGGCGACGAACGGCACGACCGCAGTGGGCGCGGCCGGCGGGGCGCTGGCGGCGGTGGAGTTCGTGGCACCCCCCTTGCTGCTCTCCGTCCCCGCGCAGCTGGTCGCCGAGACGCTCGTGGTCTCGGCGATCGAGGTCAAGTTGATCGCCGAACTGCACGAGGTGTACGGCGTGCAGGTGCCCGGCGGCGGTTCGGCCCGGGCCGCGGTCTTCCTCACCGCATGGGCCAAGCAGCGGGGCATCAACCCGATGGCGGGCGGCACCATGACGGTGGCGCTCGGGACGGCCGCGAAGCAGGCGCTCCGCAAGCGCCTGCTCCGCATACTCGGCCGTCATCTCACGACCCTCGGCCCCTTTCTCACCGGCGCGGTCGCCGGGGGAGCGCTCAACCGGGCCTTCACCAGACGACTCGCCGAGTCCGTCCGCAAGGATCTGCGCCGCCACGTCGGCCCGTCCGCGCCCGTCGGCCCGGTCGACCGGCCTCGGCTCGGGCCGGCCGACTGACCGCCGGCCGGCCCGCCGCCGGATCAGCCGGCCGGATGGCCCCGTCACCGGTCAGGCGTCGCGGAAGATCGCCGGAAGTTCGCCGGTGCCGCGCTGCCAGCGCTTGGCGGCCGCCCGCGTGGCCAGCAACCGGGAGACCTCCATCCCCACGCCCATGACGACTGCCCAGCCGAGCGCTTCGCCGAGCCCCACCTCGGGCGACTCCGGGTTGGTCGGAGGCTCCTTGCCGGTGGTCTTCTTCCACCCCGCGGTGATGACCCTGCGGGCCGCCCAGCCGCTCGCGAGGGCCGCGGCGCCGGCCATGACCCGCCAGCCGATCTCACCCTTGTCCGCCATCGTCATCCTCCAGTCCGTCCGCACAATCGGCCCGCGACAGCCGGCCCGCACAATCGGCCCGCACGTGCCTTCGCCGTCCCGCCTCCGCCCACCGCCCTAGGGCGGGGACGCACGCTCAGAGGACGACCGTATCGAAACGCCCCGATCGCCGCTCACGCCGTGAGCCGCCGCCACGCGAGCCGCCCGGCCGCCACGCGAGCCGCCACCCGAGGCGCCGCCTGAGGCCCCTGAGCCGCACGTGAGCCGCACGTGAGGCGCCACGGAGTCCGTGGGCCGGATCGGAGCCGCCGCCGTTTTAATGAGCACGCCGACACCGCGCCGTCAATACCATTGACGCATGACCGAACAGTCGCGTACTCCATCCATTCCCCAGAAGCCCTCGCTCGACGGCCTGGAGGACAAGTGGGTACGCGTCTGGGACGAGGTCGGCACCTACCGCTTCGACCGCACCGCGCCGCGGGAGCGGGTGTACTCCATCGACACGCCGCCGCCCACCGTGAGCGGCTCGCTGCACGTCGGGCACGTGTTCTCCTACACCCAGACCGACACCGTGGCGCGGTACCGGCGGATGCGGGGCATGGCCGTCTTCTACCCGATGGGGTGGGACGACAACGGCCTGCCCACCGAGCGCCGCGCGCAGAACTACTTCGGGGTCCGTTGCGACCCCTCGCTGCCCTACGATCCCTCGTTCGAGCCGCCCGAGCGCCCCGACCCCAAGCGGCAGATCCCGGTGAGCCGCAGGAACTTCGTCGAGCTGTGCCGCCGGCTCACCGACATCGACGAGGAGGCGTTCGAAGAGGTCTGGCGCCGGGTCGGCCTCTCCGTGGACTGGGGGCTCCTCTACACCACGATCGGCGACGAGTCCCGCGCGACCTCGCAGCGGGCGTTCCTGCGCAACCTGGCGCGCGGCGAGGCCTATGTCGCGGAGGCGCCGACCCTGTGGGACGTCACCTTCCGTACCGCCGTGGCACAGGCGGAGCTGGAGGACCGGGACCAGCCGGGCGCCTTCCACCGCATCGCCTTCCAGGGGCCGGCGGGGCCTGTCCACATCGAGACGACCCGGCCTGAGCTGATCCCGGCCTGCGTCGCCCTCGTCGCGCATCCGGGCGATGAGCGGTACCGGCCGCTGTTCGGGCAGACCGTCCGCACCCCGCTGTTCGGGGTCGAGGTGCCGGTCGTGGCGCACCGTCTCGCCGAGCCCGACAAGGGCTCGGGAATCGCGATGATCTGCACGTTCGGCGATCTCACCGACGTGATCTGGTGGCGGGAGCTCGATCTGCCGACCCGCGCGGTCATCGACACCGGCGGGCGTCTCGCGGCGGCCCCGCCCCCGGGAGTCGACTCGGCGGCCGGGCGAGCGGCCTTCGCCGAGATCGCGGGCCGGACGGCGCACTCGGCCAGGGAGCGGATCGTCGAACTGCTGCGCGAGTCCGGCGACCTGGACGGAGATCCACGCCCGACCGTCCGGCCGGTCAAGTTCTACGAGCGGGGCACCAAGCCCCTGGAGATCATCACGTCCCGGCAGTGGTACATCCGCAACGGCGGCAGGGACGCCGGCCTGCGCGAGCGGCTGCTCGCCCGGGGGGGTGAGCTGACCTGGCACCCGGCCTTCATGCGCGCGAGGTACGAGAACTGGGTCGAGGGGCTGGCGGGGGACTGGCTGATCTCCCGGCAGCGGTTCTTCGGCATCCCCATCCCGGTCTGGTACCACCTCGACGCCGACGGCGAGCCCGTCTACGACCGGCCGATCGTGCCGGACGAGTCCGTGCTCCCGGTCGACCCGTCGTCCGACGTCCCTCCCGGCCTCACCGAGGACCAGCGCGGCAAGCCCGGAGGCTTCGTCGGCGATCCCGACGTGATGGACACCTGGGCGACCTCGTCGCTGACCCCGCAGATCGCCGGTCGCTGGGAGCGCGATCCGGATCTGTTCGGCCGGGTGTTCCCCTACGACCTGCGGCCGCAGGCGCACGACATCATCCGGACCTGGCTGTTCTCGACCGTCGTGCGGTCGCACCAGGAGCACGGCTCCCTGCCGTGGGCCCGTACCGCCATGTCCGGCTGGATCCTCGACCCGGATCGCAAGAAGATGTCGAAGTCCAAGGGCAACGTCGTGACCCCGATGGGCCTGCTCCGGGAGTACGGCACCGACGGCTTCCGTTACTGGGCGGCCAGCGGGCGTCTCGGCACCGACACGGCCTTCGACACCGGGCAGCTCAAGATCGGCCGCCGTCTGGCCATCAAGATCCTCAACGCCGCCAAGTTCGTGCTCGGCCTGGGCGAGCCCACGCGATCCGGTACCCCGACAGCGCCCGTGGACCTGGCCATGCTGGCCACGCTGGCCGAGGTGGTCGACGAGGCGACGGCGGCCTTCGAGGCCTACGACCACACCAGGGCCCTCGAGCGGACCGAGCGGTTCTTCTGGGATCTGTGCGACGACTACCTGGAACTGGTCAAGACCCGGGCCTACGGAGGTCAGGACGGCCCGGCAGGGGGCGGCCCCGACGCCGATTCCGCGCGGGCGGCGCTGCGGCTGGCCCTGTCGGCGGTCCTGCGGTTGTTCGCGCCGTTCCTGCCGTTCGTCACCGAGGAGGTGTGGTCCTGGTGGCAGGAGGGATCGGTGCACACCGCGCCCTGGCCGACCCGCGCGGAACTGCCCGGCGGCGGCGACCCGGAGGTGCTGGCGGCCGCCGCGCAGGTGCTCCAGCAGGTCCGCAGGGCCAAGTCGGAGGCCAAGGTCTCGATGCGGGCCGAGGTCTCGCATGCGGTCGTGCGCGGAGCGGCCGCGCCGAAGGCGGCTCTCGCCGAGTCGGACCTGCGCGCAGCCGGCCGTATCGGCGACCTGACCCTCGACGATGCCGCCGAGGGGGACCTCACGGTCGGCGTCACGCTGGCGGAGCAATGACCGCCGCCGAGTTCCACGCGCCCCCGCATCGGGTAGGACCGCAGCGTGGGATGCGCGTGTCCGGAGGGTGGGCGAGGAGCGATGCAACGACCGCGGACCAGTGGCGCGGGTCCATGCGCTGCCCGCCGCAGGTGCGGAGCGCCGATCGTGGTCGTGCTCGCGCTGGCCGCCCTGGCCGTCTCGGCCTGCGCGCGTAGCGCCAGCCCGGCGGGCGCGGTCGCCTCGCCGTCGGCGGCGACGGGCACCGCCGTCGTCCGATCACCGGCCCCGTCGGCCCCGTCGGCCGCGCCGTCCCTGACGGCCGGGACTTCGTACGGGCTCGGGGGCCATCAGCCGTTGTGGCCCTTCGGCTCCGCGGACGAGGCGAGGGCCTGGCAGGGGACCTACCGCGCCGGTGGTCACCAGCCGTGGCACCTGAGCGCCGAGGACACCGCGCTCGCGTTCACGCGCTTCCTCGGGCTCAAGGGGATCGACCGCGTGACCCGCCGTGCGGTCGCCGGTGGTGACGCCCGCGTCGGCGTCGGTTATCGCGGCCCTGAGGGCACCGGAACGGCAGCGGTGATCCATCTGGTCCGGCTCGGCGTCGGCGCTGACGCGCCGTGGGAGGTCGTCGGCACCGACGACAAGGAGCTGTCGCTCACCATCCCCGCCTATGGCGCCACGGTGACCTCGCCCATCGCCGTGGGGGGCTCGATCACCGGCGTGGACGAGAGCCTGCGGGTGGCGGTCCACCAGAGATCGTCGGGGTCGGCGATCGGTGTGTTCTGCTGCGTGCCCGCCGGCGGCACTCCGGGGCGATGGTCGGCGAAGGTGCCGTTCCAGGGCGCCCACGACCCCGTCCTCACCATCGTGGTGACCACGGGCGGCCATGTCGCGGAGGTTGAGCGGTTCGCGGTCACCGGTGTACGCAAGGGGTGACGGCGCAGGACGTTTCGCCCGAACGGGTAGGGTCGCGCCGTGAACCGTTCCACCTTGACCAGTCCTCCGCCCGGTGCGGTGATTCCCGAGCCGCACCCCGAGGTCAAGATCGGCCAGCGGATCGGCCCCCACTACGCCCGGTGCTTCGGCTGCGGCTCGGATCACCCGACCGGCCTGCACCTTGACGCCGTCATCGCGGAGGGCCTGACGGTCACCGCGGAGTTCACGGTCGCCGACGCGCATCAGGGCGCTCCGGGACTCGCCCACGGCGGCGTGCTTGCGACCGCGATGGACGAGGTGCTCGGTATGGTCGTGTGGCTGCTCCGCAAGCCGTACGTCACGGGCAGGCTGGAGACCGACTATCTGCGGCCCGTCCCGGTGGGGGCGACGCTGCATCTCCGGGCCCGGTGCACCGGCGTCAGTGGCCGCAAGGCCTACCTCGAGGCCGAGGCGCACCTGGACGGCCCGGACGGCCCGGCGGCCGTGCGCGGCGCCGCCCTGTTCGTCGAGGTGCCGATCGAGCATTTCGCCGAGCACGGTGGAGGGGTGGCGGGCCTGACCCCCGACCACGAGGTGAACCCATGAACGACAAGATCGACGTACTCGTCCAGCGGATCGACCCCGAGCTGCCGCTGCCGTCCTATGCCCACCCCGGCGACGCGGGGGCCGACCTGGTCGCGGCCGAGGACGTCGAGCTGGCCCCTGGTGAGCGCGCCGTCGTCCCGACCGGGATGGCGATCGCGTTGCCCGACGGCTACGCGGCCTTCATTCACCCGAGGTCGGGATTGGGCGCTAAGTTGGGAGTGACGATCGTCAATGCTCCGGGCACGGTCGACGCCGGTTATCGCGGCGAGATCAAGGTGACCCTGTTGAACACGGACGCTCGCGACACCGTACGGCTCAGGCGCGGTGACCGTATCGCGCAGATGGTAGTTCAGCGGGTGGGACGAGCCGTGTTCCACGAGGTCACGGCGCTCCCTGGATCGGCTCGGGGAGTGGGCGGATTCGGCTCCACCGGCGGATACGCCGACGGTGGCGACTACGAGCACAGCAACGAAGGAGCGTGAGTCGTGTTTCGACGTCGTGGTCAGGGCGAGGAGCCCAAGAACGATCTCGAGCTGACCGACGAGGAGACGGACGTGGCCGCGGATGACGCCGTGGACCACGCGGACGCCCGATCCGAGGGCGGCCCGTGGGACGCCGAGGCCTCCTTCCCCGAGCTCGAGCGCATCGATTTCGGCGCCGTTCAGGTGCCGATCGGACCGGGACTCGAGGTCCAGGTCAACGTAGAGGCGACCGAGGCCGACGCCGAGGGCAACCCCATCGGTGGCCGGCTGGTCGCGATCACCGTTGTGCACGGGGAGAGCGGGCTGCAGCTTCAGGCGTTCGCGGCGCCCAAGCGCAGCGGCATCTGGGACGAGGTGCGGCGCGAGACCGGCGCGGAGATCACCGAGGCCGGCGGTCAGGCCGAGGACGCGGAAGGGCCGTTCGGCACCGAGTTGCGAGCCATGGTGCCCGTCCAGATCCCCGACGAGGTCAAGGACCAGGTTCCGGACGAGATCCGCGAGCAGGGCTTCGCCTGGCAGCCGGTGCGGTTCCTCGGCGTCGACGGCCCCCGCTGGTTCCTGCGCGGAGTGGTGAGCGGCGCCGCGGTCGAGGACGAGGAGCAGTGGCAGGTCCTCGAGGACGTCTTCCGCAACGTCGTGGTGCTCCGCGGCGACCAGCCGATGCCGCCGCGCGAGCTGCTGGAGCTGACCCTGCCCGAGGAGGCGCAGGAGGCCCTCGGCCGGCCGGACGAGGATGACGACGATGACGGGTTCAACCCGTTCGAGCGGGGCCCGGAGATCACTGAGGTCCGCTGAGCGGTCTCATCCCGCCGTCGTCATGTCGGGCGTCCGCACGCCGTGGCCACGGCGGGACTTCGGCATTCCCGGCGGCGTGGTCGCGTGATCGCGTAGGGGGTGATGGGCCGTCGGCGCACGAGGCACATTGCGGATCTACCTCGGTGCCGCGCCCGGGGTGGGGAAGACCTACGCCATGCTCGGCGAGGGGCACCGGCGCAGTGAGCGCGGCACCGACGTGGTCGTCGGCTTCGTCGAGACGCACGGCCGGGCCCGGACCGCCGAGCTGGTCACTGGCCTCGAGGTCGTCGAGCGGCAGACGATCGAGTACCGGGGCGTGCGTTTCACCGAGATGGACGTCGACGCGATCCTGCGACGCCGTCCGGCGGTCGTGCTGGTCGACGAGCTCGCCCACACCAACATCCCGGGCGCTCGCAACGCCAAGCGGTGGCAGGACGTCGAGGAACTGCTCGCCGCCGGGCTGGACGTCATCTCCACGCTGAACGTGCAGCACCTGGAGTCGATCAATGACGTGGTCGAACGCATCACCGGGGTCCGGCAGCGCGAGACCGTGCCCGACGACGAGGTGCGGCGGGCCGACCAGATCGAGCTCGTCGACATGTCGCCCGAGGCGCTGCGCAAGCGGATGGCGCACGGCAACATCTACGGTCCGGACAAGATCGATGTGGCGTTGTCGCACTACTTCCGGGTCGGCAATCTCACCGCCCTGCGGGAGCTGGCGCTGCTGTGGGTGGCCGACCGGGTCGACGCGGGCCTCGCCCGCTACCGCGACGAGCACGGCATCACCGAGACCTGGGAGACCCGTGAGCGGGTCGTGGTGGGCCTCACCGGCGGCGCTGAGGGCGACACGCTGATCCGCAGGGCCGCCAGGGTCGCGGCACGCCTGGGCAGCGGAGACCTCGTCGGCGTGCACGTCGCCGGCGGCGACGCGCTGACCGCGGGCTCGGCCGCGGCACTGGCCCGGCAGCGCGAACTGGTCGAGAGCCTGGGCGGCAGCTACCACCAGGTGGTCGGCGACGACGTGCCGACCGCGCTGCTCGACTTCGCCCGGAGCGTCAACGCCACTCAGATCGTCCTCGGCACCAGCAGGCGCCCCGCCTGGCAGTACGTCCTCGAGCCCGGAGTCGGCCGTACGGTCACCGACCGGTCAGGGGACATCGACGTCCACATGGTCACGCACGAGCGGACCGGCAAGGCCGGCGGCCTGCGCTGGGCGGGGACGGGCCTGAGGGCCCTGAGCCGGCGCCGCCGGGTGGCCGGCTGGATCCTGGCCGTCCTCGGCCCCGCCGGGCTCGCGCTGTCGCTCACCCGGATACCCGCGCACATCGGGCTCGCGTCGGACCTGCTGATGTTCCTCGCCCTCACCGTCCTGGTCGCCATGGTGGGAGGGCTGTGGCCGGCCGTGGTCGCCGCGGTGGCAGGGAGCCTGCTGGTCAACTGGTTCTTCACCCCGCCCCGGCACACGCTCACCATCGCCGAGCCGGCCAACACCCTCGCGCTCGCGATCTCGGTGGTCACGGCGGTCGCGGTGTCGACGGTCGTTCACCTGGCCGCACAGCACCGCCGCGAGGCGGGCCGGGCGCAGGCCGAGGCGGGCGCGCTCAGCCTGCTCGCCACCAACGTCCTGCGCGGTGAGCACACCCTTCCCGCACTGCTGGAGCAGGTCCGAGCGACCTTCGGGCTGACCTCGGTCGCGCTGCTGGAGCGAGATGACGCCGGCGGCTGGCGCTGCGCCGCCTCGGCGGGGCCGGAGCCCCGCGCCCGCCCGGAAGAGTCCGACACGCGCGTGCCGGTCAGCGACGACCTGCTCCTCGCGCTGCGCGGCCGGGTGCTGCCGGCCTCGGACCGGCGCGTCCTGTCCGCCTTCGCCCACCAGGCGGCCGCAGCGCTCGAACGCCAGCGGCTGGCCGACGAGGCGGGGCGGGCGAGGCGGCTCGCCGAGTCGGACAAGATCCGTACGGCTCTGCTGGCCGCGGTGTCGCACGACCTCCGCAACCCGCTGGCGTCGATCAAGGCGAGTGTCAGCAGCCTCCGCCAGGCCGACGTGGACTGGGATCCGGCCGACGAGGCCGAGCTGCTCGCCGCGATCGAGGAGTCGGCGGACCGGCTGGACGGCCTCATCGCCAACCTGCTCGACATGACCCGGTTGCAGACGGGCACGGTCGCGGCGCTGACCCGGCCGGTCGGTCTCGACGAGATCGTCCCCGCCGCGCTCGCCGGTATCCCCGGCGACCGGGTCAAGGTCGACGTCCCCGAGTCGCTGCCCATGGTCGACGTCGATCCGGGCCTGCTGGAGCGGGCCGTGGCCAATGTGGTGCAGAACGCCGTGCGCTACAGCGCCGCGCCGGTCCTCGTGACCGCGAGCGCGGCGCGCTTCGGTGCCGTACGCCCGGGGCGGGAGGGCGAGTGGCCGGACCGGATCGAGCTCCGGGTCGTCGACCACGGTCCGGGCGTGCCGGGCGACGGCAAGGAGCAGATCTTCGCTCCGTTCCGTCGGCTCGGCGACGCCTCCCGGGCTCGCGACGCCCGGGAGACCGCCGCCGAGGGCGGTGTCGGGCTGGGTTTGGCCGTGGCTCGCGGCTTCACCGAGGCCGTCGGCGGCACCCTGACCGCCGAGGACACCCCGGCCGGCGGTCTCACCCTGGTGTTCTCGCTGCCGATGGCGGGGACGGGCAGGTGACCGGCGACGGAGGGCGCATGACGCGAGTGCTGATCGTGGACGACGAGCCGCAGATCGTACGGGCGCTGGAGATCAATCTGCGGGCCCGCGGCTACGAGGTCGACGCGGCGTCCGACGGCCGGACCGCCCTCGATCTCGCGGCGCGGCGGCATCCCGATGTGATCCTGCTCGACCTCGGCCTGCCGGAGATGGGCGGCACCGAGGTCATCGAGGGCCTGCGCGGCTGGCTGACCGTGCCGATCATCGTGCTGTCCGCGCGGCACGGCTCCGACGACAAGGTCCGGGCCCTGGACCTCGGAGCCGACGACTACGTGACGAAGCCGTTCGGCATGGACGAGCTGCTCGCCCGTCTGCGCGCCGCCGTACGCCGGGCGGTGCCGGCCGAGGAGGCCGCGGTCGTCACGACCGCGGCCTTCACCGTGGATCTGGCCGCCAAGAAGGTGTCCCGTGACGGCACGGACGTCCGCCTCACCCCCACCGAGTGGCAGGTGCTGGAAGTCCTCGTCCGCAACGCCGGCCGGCTGGTGGGCCGGCGTCGGCTCCTGCGCGAGGTGTGGGGGCCCGCGTATGAGCATGAGACCAACTACCTGCGCGTCTATCTCGCGCAACTGCGCCGCAAGCTGGAGCGGGATCCGTCCCGGCCGGAACATCTGATCACCGAGCCGGGCATGGGCTACCGCTTCGAGGGCTAGGCTCGTGGCGCCTCCGGCGAGCCGTATCCGCACAGGTCAGACGGTGTGCGCGCGGCAGTCCGGCAATTACCCTAAGTCGGACGGTTCGCTTCTTACGAACATGGCCTACGCTTGCGCATCATGGACGAAGTGCCGGCCGCGTCGACGCCGGAGCCGAGCGGGCGACCCCTGTCCGGCCGAGAGCAGGGCGGCTTGCGGCGTTTCCTTCGTCGTCTGGCCTCGAGCAGGGCCGAGCTCGAAGCGGAGGACCTGCAGAAGAACAGCGGCGAGGAAGGGGCCACCCCCATCGCCGTCTGCGGGGAGCGTAAACGTGCCTGTGTGGCGGGTACGCTACGTACCGTGACCTTGAGACCACGTGGGGGAGCTCCGGCTCTCGAGGCCGAGCTCTACGACGGCTCGGACGTCATCAATCTGATCTGGCTGGGCCGCCGTAGGATCGCCGGCATCGAGCCCGGCCGGCGGCTGCGCGCGGAGGGCCTGGTGAGCCTGCAGGACGGGCGGAAGGTCATGTTCAACCCCAAATACGATCTGCGGGGAACATCATGAGCGAGGCAGGGCGTACGGACGCCACCGATGCGAACGCGGCCGCGTCCTCGTCCTCGTCCTCGTCCGACATGATCGCGTCCCCGTCCGACGCGACCGTGTCCCCGCTGAGCACCGCGTCGTCGCCGCACGACACGGTCGAGTCGGCGGTGCGGGCGCAGCTCGCCAAGGCACTGGGCGGCATCCGCGGCACGGTCGAGGCGGCGGTGCCCACGATCGGCTTCACCGCCACCTACCTGATCACCGAGCAGCTCAAACTCGCCCTGTGGATCGGCGCCGGCGCAGCGGTGCTGCTGCTGATCGTGCGGATCGCGCAGAAGTCGACCACCCAGTTCGTGCTGAACAGCCTCGTCGGCATCGGCATCGCGGCCGTGTTCGCCCTGCGGTCGGGCAAGGCCGAGGACGCGTTCCTGCCCGGCATCATCTACAACGGCGCCTACGCGGCGGCCATGGTGTTCTCGATCGCGGTCCGCTGGCCCGTCGTCGGCTTCATCATCGGCTCGGTCACCGGTGACCCGACCGCGTGGCGGCGTGATCCGGGCGTCGTACGGCTCTGCTCGCGGCTGACCTGGCTGCTGCTGATCCCCTGCCTAGTGCGCGTGGTCGTGCAGTATCCGCTCTACCTCGCGGGAGAGGTCGGGTGGCTCGGCGCGTCCAAGATCGCGCTCGGCTGGCCGCTGCAGATCGCGGCGCTCGGCGCCATGGTCTGGGTGCTCGCCCGAGGCCGCACGCCGCTGGAGTCGAGGCCCGCCACCTGACGGGCGTCCCAGCCGGGACGGGGGCGCCGGGCGGCGGACCGCGGAAGCCTCAGCGGGCGTTGAGCAGCTCGGCGAGCTCGTCCTCCACGTCCTGGCTGGCGACGAACAGCAGTTCGTCACCGGCCTCGAGAGTGTCGTCGGGCGTCGGCACCAGCACCCGGCCTTCGCGCAGCACGGCGACCAGTGCCGTGTCGTGGGGCCACGCCACGGATCCGACGCGCTCGCCCGCCAGCGGCGCGTCCTCCGGCAGGGTCAGCTCGACCAGATTGGCCTCACCCTGCCGGAAGGTCATCAGCCGCACCAGGTCGCCCACGCTGACCGCCTCCTCGACGAGGGCGGACAGCAGGCGGGGCGTCGACACGGCGACGTCGACCCCCCATGACTCGTTGAAGAGCCACTCGTTCTTGGGATGGTTGATGCGGGCGACCACCCTCGGCACCCCGTACTCGGTCTTGGCCAGCAGCGAGACGACCAGGTTGACCTTGTCGTCGCCGCTCGAGGCGACGACGACCTGGCAGCGCTCGAGGGCCGCGTCGTCCAGTGACGCGATCTCGCAGGCGTCGGCGAGCAGCCATTCCGCCCGGGGGACGACCTCGACCTTGATCGCCTTGGGGTCGCGGTCGATGAGGAGCACCTCATGGCCGTTCTCCAGCAGTTCCTGGGCGATGGAGCGTCCCACGGCGCCGGCTCCGGCGATCGCGACTCGCATCACTCGCTCCTCTCCACGCGCCGGGACACCGCTTCGTTGATCCGTTCCATGTCCCCGGTGTGGGCCATCACGTTCACGATGTCACCGTCCTGGATCATCGTGTCGGCGGTCGGCACGAGCGCCTCGCCCAGCCGGGACAGGAAGGCGACCCTGGTCCGGGCGGCCTCCTCGAGCGCGGCCACCTTCTCGCCGATCCAGCCGGGGTCGACGTGCAACTCGGCGAGCACGACCTCACCGGTCGGGTCTCGCCACAGCGGTTCCGCGCCCTCGGGCAGGAGCCGCCGGAGCATCTGGTCGGCGGTCCATCGCACCGTCGCCACGGTCGGGATGCCGAGGCGCTGGTAGACCTCCGCCCGGCGGGAGTCGTAGATCCGGGCGACCACGTTGTCGATTCCGAACGTCTCGCGGGCCACCCGGGCCGAGATGACGTTGGAGTTGTCGCCGCTGCTGACCGCGACGAACGCGGAGGCGTGCTCGATGCCCGCCTCGACGAGGACGTCGCGATCGAAGCCGAACCCGGTGATGCGGCGGCCCTTGAAGCCCCCCCGCAACCGCCGGAACGCCTCGGGACTCTGGTCGATGATGGCCACCGAATGGCCCTTGTCCTCGAGGATGTGCGCGAGCTTCGAGCCGACCCGCCCACAGCCCATGATCACGATATGCACGGCCGTTCCTTCCCGGCTTCGTGGATCCATTGCTGATGATCCTGGACCGGATGAAACCTACACATCCGCCACCGTAAGTATCACCTTAGCCAGGTAAAGATCGTCCAGGGGGTGTGACCCGGCTGAGCTGCCCATCTGGACAGGTCGGCGGGCGTCAAGAGGCCGTCAAGGACCGGCTAGAGTCTCATCTCGTGTCGAAGGCACCCGACCTTGTGAAGCGGCTTCTTCTGGGAAGGGCGTTGCGAAGCGCTCAGCAGCACGAGCAGCTGCTCCCGAAGCGTCTTGCGCTGCCCGTTTTCGCCAGCGACGCACTGTCCTCCGTGGCCTACGCGCCCCAGGAGATCCTTATCACGCTGGGCATCGCGGGCCTGGCGGCCTACCACTTCACCCCCTGGGTCGGCCTCGCCGTCATCGGGATCCTGCTGGTCGTCGTGGCGTCGTACCGCCAGAACGTCCGCGCCTACACCAGCGGCGGCGGCGACTTCGAGGTCGCCACCGAGAACCTCGGCGGCAACTGGGGCGTGCTGGTCGCGAGCGCGCTCCTCGTCGACTACGTGCTCACCGTGGCGGTGTCGGTGTCGTCGGCGATGGAGAACCTCGGCGCCTTCGTCCACATCATCGAGGAGCACAAGGTCCTGGCGGCGATCGCCGTCGTCGCGCTGCTCACGGTGCTGAACCTGCGCGGGCTCAAGGAGTCGGGGTTCGCCTTCGCGATCCCGACCTACCTGTTCATGTTCGGGATCTTCAGCATGATGATCTGGGGCTTCACCCGCCTGTCCTTCGGCGCGGACCTCAAGGCCGAGACGGCGGGCTACCAGGTGCAGGGCAGCCACGCCGACATCGCCGGGTTCGCCCTGATCTTCCTGCTCCTGCGCGCGTTCGCGTCCGGCTGCGCCGCGCTGACCGGGGTCGAGGCGATCAGCAACGGCGTGCCGGCGTTCAAGAAGCCGAAGGGGCAGAACGCCGCGACGACGCTGCTCATGCTCGGCCTGGTCGCGGCCACCATGTTCGGCGGGATCACGGCGCTCGCCTTCATCACCGACGCCAAGTTCGCCGACCCGGCCCAGGGCAGCCATCTGGTGGACCCCGCGACCGGGCGGGACGTGTCCGACCAGGATCCGATCGTCGCCCAGGTGGCGCACACCGTCTTCAGCAACTTCCCGCCCATGTTCGGCTACGTCACGCTGATGACCGCGCTCGTGCTGATCCTGGCCGCCAACACCGCCTACAACGGGTTCCCGGTACTCGGCTCGGTGCTGGCTCAGAACCGCTACCTGCCGCGGCAACTGCACACGCGAGGCGACCGGCTCGCGTTCAGCAACGGGATCATCATCCTGGCGACCATGGCGGGCCTGCTCATCTACGCCTACGACGCCGACGTCACGAGGCTGATCCAGCTCTACATCGTCGGGGTGTTCGTCTCGTTCACGGTGAGTCAGATCGGCATGGTCCGACACTGGAACCGGCTGCTCGCACGCAGGCCCGAACTCGCTGCCCGGCGGCAGATGCAGCGATCCCGGGCGATCAACGCCTTCGGCGCGGTGATCACCGGCATCGTCCTCGTGGTCGTGCTGATCACCAAGTTCACCCACGGCGCCTACATCGTCTGCATCGCGATGCCGATGCTCTTCATGCTGATGAAGGCGATCCGGCGGCACTACGACCGGATCGGCCGGGAGCTCGAGGCGACCGGCGAGGACATCGTCCTGCCCGCCCGCAACCACGCGATCGTGCTGGTCTCCAAGATCCACAAGCCGACGCTCCGCGCCCTGGCCTACGCCCGCGCGACGCGGCCGTCGACGCTTGAGGCGATCACCGTCTCGGTCGACGCCCAGGAGGCGAGACAGCTGCAGGAGACCTGGGACCGGCTCGATCTTCCGGTGCCGCTCAAGATCCTCGACTCGCCCTACCGCGAGATCACCCGGCCGGTGCTTGAGTACGTCAAGAGCGTCCGCAGGCGCAGCCCCCGCGACGTCGTGACGGTCTTCATCCCCGAGTACGTCGTCGGCCACTGGTGGGAGCACCTGCTGCACAACCAGAGCGCTCTGCGGCTCAAGGGGCGGCTGCTCTTCCAGCCGGGCGTCATGGTCACGAGCGTGCCCTGGCAGCTGGTGTCGTCCGACCGGCTGAAGGGCCGGCCCGAACAGGTCGCCCGGCGCACGTACGAGTCCGGCGGCGGCCGGTCTGACGTCACCGCTGGTGGCGGTAGTGTCTCAGATCATGACTGATGGCCTGCCCAGCACCGGTGACCTGCTCGAGCTCGAGATCGGACCGGTGGCCCATGGCGGCTGGTGCGTCGCCCGGCACGAGGGCCAGGTGGTGTTCGTGCGCCACGCCCTGCCGGGTGAGCGCGTCCGCGCCCGGGTGACCGAGGAGGGCAAGAAGTTCCTCCGCGCCGACGCGGTCGAGGTGCTCCAGGCATCCCCCGACCGGGTCGAGCCGCCCTGCCCGTTCGCCGGGCCCGGCCGCTGTGGCGGCTGCGACTGGCAGCACGCCTCTCTGGCCGCGCAGCGCCGGATGAAGGCGGCCGTGGTGGAGGAGCAGCTGAGCCGGCTGGCCGGGATCGAGCGCCCGGTGGTCGTCGAAGAGGTGCCGATGCCGGTGGAGTACGCCGACGACGGTGAGCCGATCGTCACGCCGCCCGGGCTGGGCTGGCGTACGAGAGTGCAGTTCGCCGTTCGCGGCGACGGCGCGGTGGGCCTCCGGCGGCACCGCTCCCACGGGATCGAGCCGATCGACGAGTGCCTGATCGCCCACCCCGAGGTCGAGGCGATGGGCATCGAGCGCAAGCGGTGGCCCGGAGCGTCGGGTGTCGAGGGCATCGCGTCCGCCGGCACCGGAGACCGGCTCGTCGCACTGGCCGAGCGGCGTGGCCGCGACCGCCGCCCGGTCAAGGTGCCCCGGCTGGACGTGCCGGTGCGGCTGGTCCGCGGGCGCCCCGGGCCCGGCAGCACCCTGCCGTTCGTCCGCGAGGAGGTGGCCGGGCGGCTGTGGCAGGTCAGCGGAAGCGGCTTCTGGCAGGTTCACCCGGGTGCGGCACAGGTGCTGGTCGACGCGGTGCTGGAGGCGCTGGAGCCCAAGCCGGGCGACATCGCCGTGGACCTCTACTGCGGAGTCGGGTTGTTCGCCGGGGTGCTCGGCCAGCGGGTCGGCCGTGACGGACTGGTGGTCGGCATCGAGTCCGACGCACAGTCCGTACGAGACGCGCGCTTCAACCTGAAGGACCTCCCGCAGGTCTCCATCGAGGGCGGCAAGGTCGAGGAGGTTCTGAGTGACCTGGAGTTCGGCCGCCGGGACCAGCCCGGCGCCGCCAAGCGCGGAAAGCCGGCCGGGCGGGGCGGCGAGAGCCGGGTCAAGCGCGCCGATCTGGTCGTGCTCGACCCGCCCAGGGCCGGAGCCGGCCGCGAGGTGGTGGAACAGGTCGCCAAACTGGCCGGCCGCAAGATCGCCTATGTCTCCTGCGACCCGGCGACGCTCGCCCGCGACCTCGCCTACTTCAGCGAGCGCGGCTGGACCCTCGACGATCTGCGCGCCTTCGACGCCTTCCCGATGACCCATCACGTGGAGCTGCTGGCGGTGCTCGTCAGAGGGTAGATTTCCGCGCTGACCCGCATGGTTGCGCGAATCCGCCTCCGTACGGCCTCATCCGGGCGGCGCGGTCCCGGATGAGGCCGTACGGAGGCGGAGGGCTCAGGACGTCACCGCCTCGAACGCCTGCTCCAGCACATCGATCGGGTAGACGTTGACCGTGCCGAAGGTGGCGTCCTGTCGCCGCTCGGGTTTCTCTCCGCGGTCCCGCATGATGGCGGTCGCTTGCTTGCCGACTCGGGCGAGAAAGGGCCGGTCGGTGGGGCAGTCGTTGAGCTTGGCGTAGCCGAGGGCGGTCGATCGGTCGTGCTGGTCTTCGATCGCGGCGACCTTGGCCTCGATCAGGCGTTGACCGGCGGCCAGTTCCGCCTGGCGGGCCTCCAGCGCGGCCAGGCGACGGCGGTCGGCGCGTATTGCCGCGATCATGTTCTCGATGAGATCGAGATCGTGGTTGTCGCCGATCACCGCGGGTTCATCGCGCCGGGCGCGGCGGAACTGGGGGATGACGACCTTGACGACCCAGCGGCGGAACATGCGTGGACCGTCGCCTCGAGCAGCGAGGTCGAGGGTGACGAACCCTTCCTCGGTGACGAACCAGGTCTCGGCGTTTCCGCCGGTCGTGCCAGCTCTGAGAAAACTCAGGGTGGCGCGGCCCGCGAAGACGCTCCACATGTTCACCTTTTTCTTGTCCTCGTCGTCGACCAGGTTGATGGCCGCTGACGGGTTGGAGTGCCCGGCGCCGTGGCACAGGTCGCCGAAGTAGAGCCAGACGACCTCATCGAGGAGTAACCACCGCAGCGGCTGACCGGTCTCCGGGTGGTGGAAGATCCCGGCGTTCGCGTCGGGGTCGATGCCGCCGCCATCGAACAGGTTCAGCTCGCTCATCACCTGCGTCCCTCCTGCTGCCCGTCCGTCATACCGGAAAGACTAGGGAAGAATTGGTAACTCTACAAGCATGGATCAGCAACGCTAGGTAACAGATGGGAACGCCCCTGCATCGCGAGCCCTTGACGTGCCCACTCGTTGGACACTCTTACCCTGCCGGATCGGGAAGCTGATTCAGGGAGCTGGATGTTCCCAGTTGTTCCCTGCATGATGGTGTCATGAGTCAGGGCCGAGCACGTGCCGCGCGCTACGTCATCGCGCGCCGAGGGGAACTCGGCCTGACACGGCAAGGCCTCGCGGGGCGAGCGGGCGTCGACATCAAGACGATCTATAACCCGGAGTCCGGCGAGCGATGCCACCGTCGAGCGCCGGCGCGAAGAGCGGCGCGTCAGGCCATCGCACGGGTTCGCCGAAGAAGAGGTTCGCCAGGCCGAGGAGATCGCCGAGCAGGTGCGAAACGACCCGGAGCCGGCGCGGGCGGTCGCGACGCTGCTCGGACTCCGGCCGCCCGACCACGACAGGGCTGACGAGCGTGATACTGCCTGACCCGGTGCCTTAAGGTAATTAAAACCTTACCCTTTCGTATGGTGCGTACCGGCCCGCGTGTGCGCCAGGATTTGGGGGCCACGGCACAATATGTA
The DNA here is from genome assembly GCF_014323665.1 of Actinomadura sp. HBU206391. Classification (GTDB taxonomy): domain Bacteria; phylum Actinomycetota; class Actinomycetes; order Streptosporangiales; family Streptosporangiaceae; genus Actinomadura_C. The sequence goes on from NZ_JABVEB010000029.1 coordinate 47,736, forward strand.
AGGACGTTCTGGCGCTGAGTGACAACCAGTGGTGCACCTTCAGCGAAGACGCCCCCTGGCACGGAAAGGGCCTCCTGCCTTGTCGCTGACGCACCAGCAGAGCGATTACCATAACCGCCACGCCGGCATCCTGACCGGCTTCACGGATCGGCGCAACGTCGCCATCCTCTTCGCGGCCATCTTCATCTTCGGCGGGACCATTTTGGTCGCGTTCACCGTCGAGGATGCCGGCGCCGCCGCCGCGTTCGGCTTCGGTGTCGCGTGCTGGATCGGGGCGACCATGATGATCTTGGCCGCGTTCGCCGCGGACAACCACACGCAGCTCGCCAAGATCGCCGCCGACGGCGACAGACGACTCGCCGAGATGATGGGCGAACTGACGAGCTCTCTCGCCAGCCTCGAAAAAAGCCTGGCCATCGCCGAGAAGAGCGTCATCACCAGGCTCGACGCGCTCGAAAGCGTTGAACGCGCCACCAGCAACATGCTCAACGGCATGGTCCGTGGGGCAGGGGACGAGATCGGTAATCGCCGCCGGAGCTAGTGCCGCATCACGCGATGTCCGCCCTGCGTTCGACGCCTTTCCCATGCCCCATCACGTGGAACCCGTCGCCACCATGGTCAGGGGCTGAGGTCATGCGCCGGGAACGTGGAATCCCCGGCGCGGAAGCCTAGCCTTCCGTCCAGTCACCGCTCTCCCGTCCGGGCGCCGCTCGACCGGTGCGTGCCCGGTGGGATGACGGTCGCGCGTTCCCGCCGCCGGTTGATGCCTTCCGGTTATGACGACAGGTCTTGGACGCCGATCGGGTCATCGCTGTTGTCTTGATGCGAGGAAGCGGCGTTCCGGGCCCTAGGGATCAATGAACCCGTGGTGACCGGAGGCCGCGGGACGCAGCGCCGTCCGCGCCGATCCCGGCCCCTCGACGGCGACCACACCGAGGAGAGCACAGATGATGATCAGGGCGGGCCGGATGGCCGTCGTCGTTTCGGTGGCGCTGGCGCTCGCGGCCTGTTCCAGCGACGATGGTCCCGGGCACGCGGCTTCGGCACCGCCGGCGTCGGTCGCACCGAGCCCCAGGACCTCGGGCGGCGGGTCCACAGCGCCGGCGGGCGCCGACCGGGCGGAGGCGGAACGGGTGGTGCGGCGGTTCACCGATGCGCTCAACGCCGGTGACGAGGACGGTGCACGGGAGAGCCTCGCCGAGGACGCGCGTTTCGACAGCGTGGGCCGGATCTACCCGTCCCGCGACGACATCATGAACGATTTCCTCATCCCTGAGGTGCTGCAGGCCAACGGCGGCTACCGGGTCGTCGGCGAGCGCTGGAACGGCGGACGCTACATCGTGGACTACGAATTCACCACGGGCGGCGGAGGCAGGGAGAGGTTCTATTACGACTACCTGATCCGTGACGGGCTGATCCGCGACGTGGTGGGCCGCTACAGCTGACCCGCAGCCGTGCCCCATTCCCCGGTTGACGGTGGGGCGGGGCCGGTGGTCTCAGCCGCGCCAGTAGAGGAGCTTGGCGGCGCCGGCGACGATGCTCGCTTCGGCGGGGCCGAGTTGCATGACCTGGAAGCGCAGCCTGCGGTCCTTGCCGATGCCGTCGGCGGGCAGGGCGTACAGCACGTGGGCGTCCTCGGCCGCCGCGGTGAAGCTCTGGACCGGCCCGGCGTCGAACTCGGAGACGTCCGAGGCGACCACCTCGATCGCGCGCGCTCGCACCGCGGTGCCCGCGGCCAGACCCCGGATCGTCACCGACGCGGTCAGCGCGTACTTCGCCGGACCCCACAGGATGCTCGGCCCGCCCTCGTCGGCGTGCTGGTGGGCGCCGTCGGCGTAGTCCTTGTCCCAGCTCACGTTCGTCCACCTGCCGGGCGGGAGCGGCCGGGCGGTGGTGACGCCGACGGAGACGTAGCCGGGCGCGGGGTCGCGTGCGGGGGTGACGCCGACGCGCCACTGCCCGTAGTCGTCCTTCATGGCGCGGTCGTGGTCGACGGCGGCGCCGTTCAGAACCTGTTCGTTCAAGTACTGCTGGATGTGCGCCCGCGAGTCCCACTTGCCGCCCGACCAGGCGTAGGTCTGCCAGGCCCAGGCGGCCTTCCCGGCGTCGAGGCTGCGCTTGACCGGTCCGTAGCCGCCGTAGACCCCGACGCGGCGTTGCCCGATCACGCTCGCGGCGCCGTCGAGATAGGCGTTGATCTTGCTCTGCTGGGCGGCGGTGGCGTCGAAGTCCACCGCGAAGTAGATCGGCCGGTCGCCCGGCATGCCGCACGCCGTGGCCTGCGCGGCCGCCGCCTTGGCGTCCGCGGTCCCGCCGGACCGGCCGGCCAGAGCCCGGTCCTTGGCCGACTCCCATACGACGACCACCCAGATGCCGGCCGCCGACAGCTCGTCGGCCTCCGCCCTGGTGAGGTTCTTGCCGCTCGGGTCGTCGGACAGATAGCGGCAGACGAACTTGGCCCCCGCCTTCTTCAACGCGGCCGTGCCGGGACGGCCCCAGGAGTAGTCGATGCCGAATACGCTCATCAGCGCCTCCCCGTACGGTGCGTCCGTCACATCGTGCAGCTCCGGCGGAGCGATGGCCACCGTTTCGGCGATGATGCGTTCTGCACCGGAACCCGGCACGAGTGTGCGCTGCTCTGAGCTGCGCCGACAGGGTGCGCAGGCGTACGGCCAAGGCCGCATGAGGTCAGACGCCGAAGGGCGCCGCGTAGCGGATGGTCCCGCGGTACCGGGGCGGCGTCGGAGAGGGGAAGCGCCATCAGCGCCTCGTCGGGCGGGTCGAAGGAGGCCCGGATCCCGTATCCCGACGCCGGAGTGAAGCCGAACCTCGGGTAGTACTCGGGGTGGCCGAGGACCACCACCAAGCGCTCACCGCGGTGCCGGGCCGCGTCGAGCAGCGACCGTACGACCGCGCCGTCTCGGGCCTGGTCTTCCACGTGATCGGTATCGCCGGTCGTTCATCCGCCATGGGTCACCCGGATCTTGGACTGTTTGTGGCGGAGTTCCTCCCAGTCGGCCATGAATTGGGCCGCCAGGCCGTGCTTGTCGGCCAGACCGATGAGGGTTTCGGTGCGGTAGTAGAAGTCCTCCCGGAGCACGTGATGCTCGGCGCCTTCGGTGCGGTCGAAGGTGAAGTCGAAGAACCCTCCTGGGGCGAGAACTCTGCCGATGTGGCTGAAGCACTCCTCGATGACGCCGATCGGCGAATGGGAGAAGACGCTGTGCGCATGCGCCACGGTGAAGGCGCCGTCGGGAAGGAATGCGAAACGCAGATCCCGTACGGGGGTGAGGTGCGGCATCTTGGCCTGCAAGCCGTGTTCCTTGATCGTTTCTTGGGCGGCGATCAGGATGTCGGGCGAGATGTCGAGGCCGTAGTAACCGCCGGTGTCGAGATAGTCGATGAATCGCCAGCCGGCCCGCAGATTCCCGCACCCGATCTCGAGCATTCGGTCGCGGGGCTCGAGTCCGTGCCCGACCAGATAGTCGAACTGCATCTTGCCCAGCGCCAGCCAGCGATCATGGGACTTGCTGCCGACGGCCCGTTCGGGGCTCTTGGTCGCGTCCGACTTCATGACCGCGCGGTAATAGCTCACGTGGTCCCTGGTCTTCAGCCGCAGCCAGGCGTCGCGAGCCAGCCGCCGGGCGTACGGGGGAATGCGCCGAGGATTGCGGGTCGCGTACCTGATCTTGTGGGAAAGGCGTGAGCGGTCCGTTTCCGACATGCAGCCAGTAAAGCGCACTCTCCGAGCGTCCAAGGTTCAGGCGCGTTTCCCGCCGTTTCATTGCGAAGGCCGTATGAAGTGAGTCATATGGCCTACCCCGCGCGGAATCCGTACTGACGTCGTACCGATTCCGCGCGGACCATTCTGCCCGTCAGCCGGGCGAGGGCGACGCCGTAGGAACGGCCGAGGGAGTGGTCTCGGCGCCGCCGGGGCAGCTCGGATCGGTGACGACCACCGGCGCGACGTCGGACTTGGCATGGGTGACGACGTAGACCCGGTGGCCGTGCCCGTCGCACTTGTGCGCGACGTTGCCGAACTGATTCGGGTAGTTGATCACCTCGGCGGCGGAGTCGTCGCGTTTGCTCACCGGGGCGTCGCCCCAGCCCCGTTCGTTGCTGAAACCCGAGCATGCCGAGAGGGCCAGGACCAGCGGGACGGCGACGATAAGGATCTTCTGCACGCCGATACGACGACTGGCGGCCCCGGGCCGGTTCCCACCCCGAACGCAGATCGAACTCAACCGAGATTTTACGCTACTTTCCGTTACGACATGCCGACTGGGAGTTAGGAGATACGGCCGAGGGCGATTACAACAGTGACTTGCTCTAGGTGCCGACCAGGTCACGGAAGGACCGTAATGATCCACACAACGAGACGCCGGTTCGGCGCTCTCATGGTCGTGCCGGTGATGGTGCTGTCCGCATCGGTTACGGCGCTCCTGTCCGGTGCGGACGCCCGGGCAGAGGCGCGGGCCCACGGACAGGCCGGGGTCGCGAGCAACGGCAAGCTTTCGCCTGCACGTCACGCCACGGCCAAGAAGACGAACAAGAAGGCGAAGCGGCCGCACAAGCGCCCGCGCGCCGGCATCGTCCTCGACATCGACGCTCCGAACGCTCCCATTCTCCCCGGGAAGACCTACGACTGGCCGTTCTCCGTCACCAACCGGGGATCGGACAAGATCGAGCACGTCACCTTCGCCGCCCCGCTGTCCAAGCACCTGGACTTCGTCGAGGGGCAGGACGACTGCTCGTGGCAGCGCAAGATGGCGGTCTGCGAGCTCGGTGCGATGACGCACGGCCAGACCAAGACCGGTGTACTGACCGCGAAGGTCGACGACGACGCGTGCGACGGCGACGCCATCGGCGGCCGCGCCTCGGTGAGCTGGGGCGACCCGTCGGACCACGGCAGGGTCAAGGCCGCCTTCCCGCCGGTGAAGGTCGTGGAGGCACCCGACCTGGCGGTGATCGGGAAGGCGCCGCCGGAGGTGCGGCCGGGCGGTGAGGTGCCGTACGAGTTCACGGTCTTCAACCGGGGAACCGTCACCGCCGAGCACGTCATGGTGCGCCAAGTGATCCGGACCGTCCTGGAGAGCGTCACCCAGGAGCGTCCGCCGTTCACGGTGACGGACGCGTCGGCGCCGTGCGAACCCCAGCGAGCCGCGACCGTCTGCGACCTCGGGTCGCTGGAGTCGGGCGAGTCCCGCAGGGTCCGGATGAACCTTCAGCTCAACGCGGCGGTTCAGCCCGGCCTGCTGATCAACGCACCGGCTCTGGTGACCTCGCCTACGCCCGACGCCAACAAGGCCGACAACGAGTGCAGCCCGGAGACCGAGGTGGTGTCACCGGTCCCCGTGCGGGCCGCCCTTCCGGCCAGGGGGCCCAGCGAGGGTGTACTGCCGGGACGCCCGCATGGCGGCCCGGACGAAGGTCCC